>ONDH01000017.1 GCA_900316505.1 uncultured Prevotellaceae bacterium | reverse complement strand
TTCCCCACAAACGAACGTAAGTCTTGCCCGTAAACGAACGTAAGTGTCCCTCACAAACGAGTTGCAAAACGTAGAATATTCTCGATTTTAGGGCAAAAATGTAGAATATTCTCGTTTTTTTCGATTTTTCGAGAATTTTTTTGCCAGCCCATCATCTCGCCGTAACTTTGCAAACGAAATCAGTTAGGCATCCGAAGTGAAAAGTGAAAAGTGAAAAGTGAAAAATCTAAGATACCGAAGCCAATGAGAACCTTGCGGAAGCGCGCACCGCAAAAACGCCTAATTATCAATTATCAATTTTTACCTGTCAACTCAAACCCATAATTCTCAATCATCAACTAAACCGAGAGATGCGCCGATGGCGCCAAAAGAAAAAAATGAAGAGAATGAATTCCCTAAGTGTATTAAATGCGTGCAGCCAAATACTCTCCTGCTGTCATTACTGGTATCTTGGAATTGGCAAAATCCTTTTTATTGCGAGTAATAATTGCTTCAGCCTTTGCCGTCAGCGCAGAATAGTACTGCAAGGCATCTTCAAAATCGGCAAATTGAGAAACGAGGGATTCATCAACAGTCCTCTCATTGGCAGTTGTAACTCGTGAAAGCAGACGGAAATTATTAAGAAGTCTCCTCACTTCTTCCGTGCCATGCTTACGCAGCAAAAAGGATGCTGTTGCATAGGTCATTGGGGAGACAAGCAATTGCACTTTCTTGTTATATGCCATCGTGAACAGACGCACGGCGTCATAACAAAATGGTTCACGCTTGTCAAGCAAGTCTATCACAATGTTTGTATCAAGAAATAGTTTTTTCATCGGTGTTTCTCTTCCAGATAATGATAATAGGCTTCGCGTCCATTCAAATCGTCTGTGGATACAGAATCGCCTGCACCAAGCAAGCTCATCACTGCATCTGGTGTTACCGTTTCCTTCTCAACTGAATTTTTATTTCTACTAATCAACTGCACAAGAAAGTTCTCAATGACTGAGCCAAGATTCAGCCCTTGCCCCTGAGCATACATTTGTGCCTGCTGATAAACCTTCCTATTGATTGCAATTTCCATATAAACCAATTTCAAGATTCGCGATTGCGAATTCATTACATTCGGTTGCAAATTAAGCACATTTTCTTCTACCCACCAAACAAAAGAATAACTTTTTTCAAAAATCACCAAAATCCGCTATTGAAAAATTTGTCTAATTTGTCTAATTCGTAGTTTTATGTTGTATTGTGTTCGGCTTAATCGGACGTTGGCTTCGCCGAACTTAGGATGCGCCTCAACAATAAAAATAAAAATCGAGCTTTTTATTTTGTATTGTGTTCGGCTTAATCGGACGTTGGCTTCGCCGAACTTAGGATGTACCTCAACAATAAAAATAAAAATCGAGCTTTTTATTTTGTATTGTGTTCGGCTTTCACTAACTTTGCACTCATTATGAGCATATCGATAGAACTGAAAGATTTATCCACGGGATATAAGTTGAAGGGAGGCGACAAGGTGATTGCCTCAGGATTGAACGCAAAGCTGAACAGCGGGGAGATGACTTGTCTGCTGGGACCGAACGGAGCGGGCAAATCGACACTGCTGCGCACACTGGCGGCTTTCCAACCTGCACTGAGCGGTCAGGTGGAGGTGATGGGACGAAACGTCAAGGAGTATCAGAGTAAGGAGCTGGCACAGCTGATGAGTGTGGTGCTGACGGACAATTCGGACATCAAGAACATGACTGCCGAGGAGGTGGTGGCGATGGGAAGAAGTCCCTATACAGGATTCTGGGGCAAACTGCGCGAGAAGGACAAGATGATGGTGAAGAAGAGTCTCGGATGGGTGGGCATCGAGGAACTGGCTCCCCGAAAGATGCAGACGCTCTCGGATGGTGAACGGCAGAAGGTGATGATTGCGAAGGCGATTGCACAGGAGACACCCATCATCCTGCTGGACGAACCGACCGCCTATCTTGACTACCCCAGCAAAATCGCCATGATGCTCCTGCTGCACCGTCTGGCAAAGGCGCTGAAGAAGACCATCTTCATGAGCACGCACGATTTGGAACATGCCCTGCAGGTGGCTGATCAGGTGTGGCTGCTCGACCATGAGAAAGGACTGACCACCGGCATGCCTGAAGACTTGAGCATCGACGGCAGCATTGAACGCTATTTCGCGAAGGAGAACATGATGTTTGACCGCGAGTCGTGCACCTTCTCCATCGAGCATGAGACCGCCAGAGACATCATCGTGGAGGGCAGGAAGGACACGCTCGAATACCGTCTCTGCAGCAAGGCACTGATGCGCAACGGCATGAAGCCTGTAGATTCGGCAGAGGGTACCAACGCCAGCACTGACGTGGTCATCAAGATACCTGGCGATGGAACATACCGTCTCATCGAGCAGGGAAAAGAGACGGTGAAGGTGGAGAAGATGGCGCACCTGCTGCACATGATTGTGCCTGCCATCACGAAGTATCACATATCAGCCATCAGAGAGGCTGCTGAAATGAATCCGTATGAATAGACTTATCGTTTTCACCCTTGCCGCACTTTCCACCACCCTATCCCTTTGGGCTCAGGAGACAATGGAGCAGGACATGTTTGAGTCGATGAAGGACGATGACAAGGCTGTGGTGGTGGCTGTACACAAAGACGCCCAAAGCGGCATCGGTCAACAAGGGATTGACCGCCTCACGCTGAAACTGCGTGAAATCTACCCCAACTGCGACTACCGTGAGGCTTGCACCACACAGGGAGCGATGCCAACGGCACCTGACCCCGACGAACTCTTCGCCCAACTGGAGAAGGACGGTTACACACATGTGCTGGTGCAGCCGTCGGACATCACGAACGACCTTGACGTGCAGTATCTGCGCCACATGGTGGAGGGTGCCAAGGGAAAGTTCAAGCACCTGCGAATGGGAGAGCCATTGCTGAGCGACGTGGAAGATTATCAGGAGGTGGCAGATCTCGTCATCAAGACGTTCGGCACAATGCCGAAAGAGGTGAGTGTGCTGGTGTGCCCAAGTGACGATGAGGGTGACGCTTCATTCATGATGCTGGAGTACTCACTGCGCGACGAAAGTGACGGAAGCTGGCTGCTCGCCACCACAAATGGCATCCCCACCATCGACCACCTCATCAAGGTGCTGAAGATGGGAAAAATCAAGAAGGTGCGCCTCGTCCCCTTCAATGGAGAAGTAAACGGCGCCATGCGTGGAGAGATGACCAAGAAGCTGCAACAGGCAGGATATAAGGTCACGGCTGAAACGCGCACTCTGATGGAGCAGGAAGGCATCATCCAGCTCTTTGAGCAACACGTGCGCCATGCAGAGAAGTTTCGCCGCCTCACTCCCAAAGAACAGAAAATCACCACCCGATAAAGCCCTATGCCAAGCCCCTATCTCGAAATCAAAGGACTGACCAAGCGCATCGGACACCGCGTGCTGTTTGCTGACATCTCGTTCACCATCAACGAGCGTGAGCACATCGGGCTCATTGCCAAGAACGGTACGGGAAAATCCACCCTGCTGAGCATCATCGCAGGGAAAGAGGGTGACGATGGCGGCACGATGATTTTCCGCAATGACTTGAAAGTGGGGTATCTGGAACAGACGCCCACCATCGAGGCTCAGGCGCTGGAGGGTAAGAGCGAGGAATACCTGCAAAGGTACAAGCGGTTCCTCACACAGATGAAAATAACGGAGGAGGAAGCGGCAAGACAGGAATCGCAACTGAGCGGTGGACAAATCAAGCGCATCGCCCTGTCGAGAGTGCTGGCAGGAGAGCCTGACCTGCTCATCCTCGACGAGCCGACCAACCACCTCGACTTGGAAATGATTGAATGGTTGGAGAACATGCTGAGCCGTTCGACGATGGCCATCCTGATGGTGACACATGACCGCTACTTCCTTGACCGCATCTGTTCGAGCATCATCGAAATGGATGACTCGCGCATCTACACCTACAAGGGAAACTACTCCTACTATCTGGAGAAACGGCAGGAGCGCATTGATAACATGAACGCGGAGATTGCCCGTGCGAACAACCTGTACAGAACGGAACTGGAATGGATGCGTTCAACCCCTTGTGCCCGCACTTCGAAAGCTCGCTACAGGATTGAGTCGTTCTACGAACTGGAGAAACGGGCGAAGCAACGCATCGAGGAGCGCAATGTGCGGCTGGAAATGGGCGGCACTTATATCGGCAACAAGATTTTTGAGGCAAAGCACGTGTGCAAGGCTTTTGGCGAGCACGTCATCCTGAAAGACTTCAACTATAACTTCGCACGTTATGAGAAGCTGGGCATCGTGGGTAACAACGGTACAGGTAAATCGACATTTGTGAAGATGCTGCTCGGCGTGGAACCACACGACAGCGGCACCATCGACATCGGTGAGACGGTGCGTTTCGGCTACTATTCGCAGCAGGGCATGGCATTCAAAGATGACCAGAAGGTGATTGATGCCGTGAGGGACATCGCTGAATATGTGGACATGGGAAACGGAGAGAAGCTTTCGGCAGGTCAGTTCCTGCAACACTTCCTCTTTCCACCTGAAGAGCAATACAGCTACATCTACAAGTTGAGCGGTGGAGAAAAGCGCAGGCTCTATCTCTGCACGGTGTTGATGAAGGCACCGAACTTTCTCATCCTCGACGAGCCGACCAACGACCTGGACATCGTGACGCTGCAGATTCTCGAGGACTATCTGAAGAACTTCCGCGGATGTCTCATCATCGTAAGCCACGACCGCTACTTCATGGACAGGGTGGTTGACCACACACTGGTGTTCCACGGCAACGGCGACATTCAGGATTTCCCTGGCAGTTACAGCCAATATCGCGATTGGAAGGAACAGAACGAGAAGCAGCTGTCGGCAGAGAAAGCACCGGTCAAGGAGGAGAAGAAGCCTGACGGAAGAAACCAGAACCGTGCCAGAAAACTTACGTTCAAGGAACGACAGGAGTTCAGCCAACTGGAAAAGGACATCGCCGCCCTTGAAGCGGAGAAGAAACAAATAGAGACAGCGCTCTGCGGAGGCACCACCTCGGTGGACGAAATCACGAACATGAGCAAACGCCTGCCCCTGCTCACCGAGGAACTGGAAGAGAAGGAGATGCGCTGGCTCGAACTATCAGAATTTGCATGACAATGAACATCACATCAGCCACTTACATCGGCTCTAAGCCCAACCACACACAATGTCCCACTGACGGACGTCCCGAATATGCGTTCATCGGACGAAGCAACGTGGGAAAGTCGTCGCTCATCAATGCGCTCACCGGCAGGAAGAACCTTGCACTCACCTCTTCCACACCCGGAAAGACCATGTGCATCAACCACTTCCTCATCAACGAGCAGTGGTATCTGGTCGATTTGCCCGGATATGGTTATGCCCAACGTGGCAAGAGTGCCATGGAGAAGCTGAAGACGATGATCAGCAGCTATGTGCTGGAACGTGAACAGCTGACCTGTCTGTTCGTGCTCATCGACATCAGGCATGACCCGCAAAAGGTGGACCTTGCTTTCCTGCACTTCCTCGGCAGCAACGGGGTGCCCTTCGCCATCGTCTTCACCAAGGCAGACAAACTGGCGCCATCGAAAGTGAAGCCGGCTGCAGAGAAATACCTGGATGTGCTGAGAGAGGAATGGGAGGAACTCCCCCCCTATTTCATCACCAGCGCCACCAGCAAATTGGGCAAGGATGAACTGCTGGATTACATCGAAAACATCAATAAAAGCCTATAAGTCATGCTCAGGAGCAATTTCCTGAGCATTTTTTTGCAAAAAGATTTGCGGTTTCAAAAATAATCACTACTTTTGCACCATCTTTTTGAGACAACTGAACACATTTAGGAAGATAAACATTGTCTCAAAAACACCAATCTCAAATATCATTCTAAACTATTTATACGGTCTTGCGGTTTTACCACAGTGATGGAGTCATATATGGCTTCGTTGTCACTACCAACCAGACAAACACAAACCGCACTGCCGACAAATCTACAACTTATGTACAATTTAGAAGAACTTAACCGCAAGGAGAAGGAAGAGTTGCTCAGCATTGCCAAAGATCTGGGCATCAAGAATGCTGAGAAGATGGACGATCTCACCTTGCGTTTGACCATCATCGACGAACAAGCCACTAACTTTGCCTCCACTGCGGCTGCCTCTGAAAAGAGCGGACGCAAGCGTTCACGTGTCAGCATCAAGAGTGTTGACCGCGTTTATACTGCCAATCAGGACAAGGCAAAGAAGATTGACAAGACCATGAAGGTGACAAAGGACGAGTCGCTGTTTGCCGCTTTTTCTGACGATGAGAAGGCAATGCTTGCCACGGCACCCGCAGAGGAAGCACCAGTTGCTGAAGCAGCACCAGAACCTAAAAAGCGCGGAAGAAAACCCAAGGTGAAGGAAGAAGTGGAAGAGGTGAAGGTGGAAGAGAGTGTGGCAGAAGCTGCAGCTGAAGAAGCTCCTGCTCCCAAGAAGCGTGGAAGAAAGCCGAAGGTGAAGGAAGAAGAGGTTGTGGCTGTTCAGGAAGAAACTGTCGAGGAGATGACGGAGATGCCTGTTGTGCCAGAGGCTATCGTGCCCGAAGAGGCATACACCCCTTCTGAGAGTCATCCCAAGACCATCTTCTCTACAGCAGAAGAAACGGCTAAGGCTGCCGCCGACTCCGATTTCATCATCCTGCAAGATGTTCCTGTGGACAATTCATACATCCCTGCTGTGAGCGTGTTTGACCGTTTCGATAGCAGACAGCAGATGGAGGATAACAGACAACCCATGTATGAGGAACCTCCTTTCGACGATTTCATTCCTATGGCACAACCAATCCGCAAGGAGAAAGCTGTCAAGGAGAAGCCATACGACTTCGACAACATCATCCGTGTAAGCGGTGTGCTGGAAACAGTGGACAACTACGGTTTCCTTCGCAGCAGTGATTACAACTACTTGCCATCTCCCGATGATGTGTATGTGACGTTGCAGCAAATCAAGCATTATGGTTTGAAGACAGGTGATGTGGTGGACGGTCTCGTGCGTCCTCCTAAAGAGGGTGAGCGTTTCTTCCCACTTGTGAGTGTGGAGAAAATCAACGGTTGCGACCCAGCACGTGTGCGTGACCGCGTGGGATTTGAGTTCCTCACCCCACTCTTCCCCGACGAGAAGTTCAAGCTTTGCAAGGGCTATGACGACAGCAAGTCTTCCCGTGTGGTGGATCTCTTCTCCCCTATCGGTAAAGGACAGCGTGCCCTCATCGTGGCACAACCCAAAACGGGTAAGACCATGCTGATGAAGGACATTGCCAACTCCATCGCTGCCAACCATCCAGAGGCTTACCTCATGATGCTCCTCATCGATGAGCGTCCGGAGGAAGTGACGGACATGGCACGCACGGTGAATGCAGAAGTGATTGCCAGCACCTTCGATGCGCCTGCAGAGAATCACGTGAAGATTGCCGGCATCGTGCTGGAAAAGGCAAAGCGCATGGTGGAAAGTGGACACGATGTGGTCATTTTCCTTGACTCCATCACCCGACTTGCGCGTGCTTACAATACAGTATCTCCTGCATCAGGAAAGGTGCTTTCAGGTGGTGTGGATGCCAACGCACTCCACAAGCCCAAGCGCTTCTTCGGTGCTGCCCGCAACATTGAGAATGGCGGTTCGTTGACCATCATCGCCACTGCCCTCATCGACACGGGTTCCAAGATGGATGAAGTCATCTTCGAGGAATTCAAGGGTACAGGTAACATGGAACTGCAGCTTGACCGCAGTCTTGCCAACAAGCGTGTCTTCCCAGCTGTCAACCTCACGGCATCTTCTACTCGCCGTGATGACTTGCTGCAAGACCAGACGACGCTCAACCGCATGTGGGTGCTCCGCAACCACCTTGCCGACATGACCTCTATGGAAGCAATGGACTTCGTGATGAAACAAATCGAACGCACGAAGAACAACGAAGAATTCCTGATCAGCATGAACGGGTAAGTTAAAAGTTAAAAACTAAAAGTATAAGTTACCTACCATTCGGGATGTTGGTGTCCCGTTTGCAAAGGTAACTTATACTTTTAGTTTTTAACTTTTAGTTTTTAATTTACATCTATTTCCCTTCACAAAGACTCATATAGCCTTTCACGTCCTTGTTCGCCTTGAACGCTTCGGGTGCCCTGCCATAGATTTCATCAATCTGTGGTGTGGTGGTTGGAAAACCAAACTGATTATAGGCATTGTCGCAAAGCACCAGGAAATAAGTCAAGCCTAACACATTGTCGAAATTGGCTGTGACGAAATCTGTTTCCAATTTATCTATCGCCATGCGCAAACCACCTTCCTCTTCGCCCAATTCGCGAAGAATCTCATCGTGGTCGTAACCATCCAAAATCATTGTACTCTCCTTGCGTGGCAACTCCTGCAAAAGGAACATCAGCGAATCACGCTGTGTCATGAAAGCATAGAACTTATCATTCAACGGAGTGCCTTCCACCTTCATGGCATTGTTCAAGTCAATGACCTTGATGTTGCCTTCTTCAAGAATAATCGGAATATTGTCGCCACTCTTTCCGAAGAACATCCTCACACACATCACAGAATCCACAGGACCCGTCATTGTGAAAGCGCCATGCAATATCTTGCATGAATCAACCGCCTTTGTGTCTTCACCACCAATCGGGCGCAGATACACCATGTCACCGTCGTAGAATGACTGCAACGCTGTGCCTGTAATGTTGTAACTGGTGGAGCATGCCATCAGCGCCATCATGGGTGCCAACACACAAAGTCCTATACGCAGAATACGTTTCATCTCCGTCAATTTCTTTTGATATATGCATGCAAAAGTACAAATCCTTTCCCAACCACACAAACCATTTAGCATTTCTTAATAGTCTGTTAATCTTTTTTAATGATTTTTATTCCACCACTCCATCATCCTCTGCAAGCAAGAAAATGCCCCGACTTTTCAAGCCGAGGCATTACGAGAGATATGTCTATGAACAAATCACTTGATTTTATATGCTGCGAAGTACTCGCCATGACGGAGGTAGAGAATGCCGTTGTCGATGTGCATGTGTGCCCAGTAAGGACCACTGCCCTTCGCAATGCGGAACTTGCTCACCACGTCGAATTTCTCAGGAGTTGGATTGACGAGACCTACAAAACCACGACGCTCATCATAGATGAAGAGCTTGTTGTCGGCAGCGATGATGGAGCCCTTGCCGGCACCACCTGTCCATTTTTCTTCGTAGTTGGTTTCACCCGTTTCCCAATCGATGCAGCACCAGTTGCCATCGTTGTTGTTCACCCAGTTGGAACCATACACTTTGCCATTCACCAACACATAGCCTCCGTGATGGGTGTCGAGGGTTTCGGTGCGCCATACACAAGTCACGCTCTTCATGTCGTCTGCCAACTGCAACTGGAATCCGTTGATGTCGTAACCATGACAGAAGAAAATCTTTCCATCCTTGTAGAGAGCTGAATTTGGCACGATGTTCTGGAAGTTGCTCTGCTTGCCTGTGTGACGAGGACCCCAATCATCGAAAGTCCATTCAATTTCACCATTATCGGGGTTCACACCAAAAACGGTGAATGCTGTAGAGCCAACAATCTGACGCTTGCCTTTGTATTCAATCATGATGGGTGACACATAGCCTGACATCTCATTGAGAGGACGGCTTTTCCACACCTCTTCACCCGTGTTCTTGTTGAGTGCCACCATGGTGGTCTGTTCGCCACAAGGAGTGTAGATGACTTTATCGTCATAGACGAGTGGACACTCTGAGGTGCCCCACATGCCTGTCTGACGAGCATACTTCTCACCAGCGTTGACTGTCCAAACAATCTTGCCATCGCTGATATCAATGCAGACGACTTCACCCATACCACTGACCACGTATGCCTTGCCATCAACGACAGCAGGTGTGGTGCGTGTCTCAGGATATGACTGCTTCCAAGGATGACCATAGGAGACGGTGTACTGCTTCTCGCCTTTGAGATTGTAGCAGTTCAGCACCTCTTCGTTCTCATCCTCGTTCATGCCAGTGAGGAGCACTTTGTCGCCCACCACGAGTGGAGACGAGTATCCCTTACCTGCATCGCTTGTCTCGAAGACAAGTTCTGGTCCTTCTTCTGGCCATTCATTCAAAAGTCCCTTGTCTGGATAATAACCATTGTGTTCAGGACCTCGCCAACCATAGGGCGTAACTTGTGCAAATGCAGCTGTGCAAATGCATGCACCCAAGAGTGCGGTAAATAATTTCTTTTTCATACGCTTTGTTTGTTAATAGATTGATGTAATATTGTTAATAGTTTGATTGACCATATATTTGACACCATAATATAATAAGAGGCAGATGACCATGAGGACAACGAGTGCCAGCAACAATGTGGTCAGACCTGCTCCGACAGGATTGGCACTGATGCTGATGATTGAACCTATGGCACCTACACATATAGCATAGAACGGAACCAAAAGGTTCTCATGCAACAACAACTGGCGGATGAGCGGTTCAGAGAAACCCGTGGCACGATACTGACGGATGGTGGGAAGTTGTGCTGTGAGGTTCTTGCGCACAATAATCATGAGGCTGAAAACACCCAGCAACAAGCCCAATCCTCCTAAAGTGAGGAAGATGATGAGGTATGTTTCCGTCACCTCGAAGAACATTTTGATGCGTTCCTCCACTGTTTGGACATTTAGACCATATTCGTTCATGGCTATGGAGAGGATTTCAGCAGCCTCTTTGGGACGTGAAGATTTCATCAACAGCACTTCCCAACCACCTTCCTTTGGCCACAATCGACGGAAATCCTCAGAGGACATGATGGCATTTCCGTGGAAAATACCTGTAGGATAGGTGCCGGCTATTACGACAGGTACACTGTCTCCCCTCTCACTCTGATAGAAGAGTGTGTCACCCACCGACTTCATCAGACTCCATGTAAGAGCTTCCTCATCGAGGTATAGTTGACAGTTGAGAGTTGAGAGTTGAGAGTCGGGGGTAAGCCCGAAAGTTTCCATCTCTTTCAAATTAACTCCAAGTACGGTGGGTGTGCTGACTTGATTGAGGTTGAGACAGCTTGCCTCATCCTGTGTGTGACGCAAGAAACCGAGGAAGCGGGTGCTGTCAGGTAATGACTGGAGTGACAGTTTATGGCGAACAGAGGGGTTGTTCAGGTCATATTGTATGGGCACACGGCTATCCACATAGAACTGATAGCCTCCTGTTGCTTGAAGTGCCTGAGTGAAATCAGGGCGGTTGAGCCCCACGGCAAAGACGGTGAACACACCTAAAGAGAGTGTCCAATAAGCTAAGAGATGTTGTTTCAGTGAGGCACGGACTGATTGGTGTATGAGTTGGATGCGATTGAATGCTTTCGACATGGCAGAGCTGGGACGTTGTAATTCATGACGTAGGAACAGCCCCCATGTAAGAATCCAAAGGAGACCACATACTATGAACAGCACCATGTTGTGAAGGTAGATGAAGTTGACGACAATCAGGGAAAGTGTCAAGAGCAACATGATGGGGTTGAGAGTTGAGAGTTGAGAGCTGAGGGCTGAGGGCTGAGGGTTGAGGGCTGAGGGTTGAGAGTTGAGGGCTGAGAGTTGAGAACGGATAACCCACCATAAGGTCAGTGCACAAATGAGCAGACCGATTAGCACTCCGATGATGAGTGTCAATGGCTGGATATGCAGCACAAACCCTTCTGTATGGGTGGCTCCGCTCCACACATTTCCCAACAGCCAGAGCGTCAGAGTGGAATAGGCAAATCCCGCCAAGACACCCAATGGAGATGCGAGCAGTATCACGCTGAAGGCTTCCTTGAACAATCCCTTGCGAATGTCTTTGTCTTTGAAGCCCAACTGCTGATAGAGCCGTATCTCACCCTGACGTTGTGTAAACATTTCCACCAACGGGTTTTTCATCAGCAATACAGAGGAGAGAATGATGAAAAAGCCCAATGAAAGGAACAGACCTGCAAAGTCCACACCTCCTGTTGCTCCTTTCAGTCCTTGAGCACGAGGATGATACAACTGCACATCGGCATCGTGAGGCAACAAACTGACCTTTGGCCGTTCCGTGAAACGCATGGCTGTGGCACTGCCGAACGCATTGCTCCAATCAGTCTTCACCGCTTCGTAGGCAACCACAGCCTTTGGTGTCTGGCGATAGGTGTGCCAGAAGTCCTCATCCTCCTTATGTACACGATTCATGTCGATGGGCAAGTCACTGTCCCAATCGGTGCATTTTTCCACACGTGTCAATCCCGGAAAATCTGCCATGAGCAGACTGTCCTGCATGAAAGCTGCAAGTGGCACAATCTTCTTCACCCTCAACATCTGTGCCTTTGTGTCAAGGTTCTTCAATTGTCTGGTGATGAAATAACTCATGGAGACAGAATCACCTTCCTGCACATGCAGGCGCCTTGCAGCATAATCGGAAAGAATGATGTCTTGCCCCCCCAATGGCTCTCCCCGCCACTCGTTCACAGCTGTCACAAAGGAATAAGGGATGGTGTCTGCATCATGTATGAGGTCATTTACGAAATAGGAAAGGTAGAGGATTGACAATTGACAGTTGACAATTGACAATTGACAATTGACAGTTGAGGGCTGAGAGTTGAGGGCTGAGAGTTTCTCCACAATGTTTTGGGGAATGAACACTCCATCGCAAGTGAGGGTGGTATCTGTCAGATGAATGCCAGACTGCTCAGGTGTCCAGCATGCTGCCAGTTGTTCCTCCTCAATGACATCATCGGAGAACACCATATTGATTTTGCCATCCAGCTCCATTTTCTCTGCCAGATGCCACCGATTGACAAACACGTTCAATGGCAGCGTTTGCTCATTCCTCAGCAACAGGTTTCCACCTTCCTCCACACTTTTCACACCCACCACATGCAGACGCATCTGTGTGGCATAACTCTTCGTCACGAAAAGGCTTCCCGAAGGCACAAGATTGTGTGAGGGAAGATGCAGCACCAAGTCCTCCTGATTGCCCAACTGAGCACGGAGCGGTTCGTTGACCATCACTTCACCCGCCTGCAACGTATCGGCATCGGTTCCCCACACATAAACAGGCAGCAATTTGTCACCCACCGACACATAGCCATCCATCAACAGCCATCCTCTCGCATTCTTCATCAGTGGATGCTGCAACAAAGTCTCGTTCATGAAACCCGTACCACTGGTGATGACCGTCTCCGTCCTGCCCAACCGTTCACTGACACGTTGCACCAGCGTGCCCCTCACCGAGTCGCCCAACAACAAACTACCCGTCAGCACCGCCATCATCAGAATGACAGCAGCGGTGACCAGACGATAGTAACGTCGGTAGTATCTACGGCTTTGTTTCGTTGACAGTTGACAATTGACAGTTGACATGGTTGGAAAGTTGACAGTTTAGGGTTTTAAGCTATGAGATTCAAATCCTCATTACACATTATGAATTACACATTATGAATTATGAATTATGCATTATGAATTATGCATTATGAATTATATAAGTTTTCCGTCTTTCAGCACATAGGTCTTTTGGGCGACTTTAGCCATCTCTGCAGAGTGAGTCGCCATGATGATGGTCGTATGCAGTTGAGCATTCACTTGCTGGAAAAGCGTGGCAATCATCTGTGCATTAGCAGCATCCAACTGTCCTGTAGGTTCGTCTGCCAACAAGAGGGATGGCTGGTTGATGAGGGCACGGCAAATGGCGACACGGGTCTGTTCACCCCCAGAAAGATGCGTCACAGGGCTATCTTTCAACGATGCGATGCCCACAAATTCCAGCAGTTCCAAGGCACGCCGTTCTTCCTCCTCCGTCGAAGCTGATTTTGTGGCAAGGGTTGGCAAAAGGATGTTTTGCCACACTGTGAACTGAGGCAGCAGACGATGATCCTGATACACAAATCCTATTTCCTGATTGCGCAGTTGAGGGCTGAGAGTTGAGGGCTGAGCGTTGTCCTTCACGTTCCACACATATTCTCCCTCATCTGCAGTCAGCAATGTGCCCAGAATGTTCAGCAGCGTTGTCTTTCCTGCTCCCGACTCGCCAGTGATGGCAATAAACTCACCCTTCTCCACCTGCAGGGAGAGGTGGTCGAGCACCGTCAGTGAACGCTGTCCGTCAGCAAATCTTTTCGTAATGTTTTCTAAACAAAGCATAGTAATGTTCCTCTACTTGTCAATATGAAAAAACGGTCACCACAGATGGCTGGTGAGGCAATGATGGGCTCACCTATCTCGTAATGCCACAACTCCGCACCATCCTCACTGTCCAAAATGGACACATGCCCATCCTTCGTGCAGACCAGCACCTTATCTTGTGCCACCAACGGAGAGCACTCCCCTGTGACGCCGCGCAGCATCTTCCTCCAGCGCACCTTTCCCGACTCTCTGCTCACACAACTGATATAGCGGTCACCCGACAGAACATACACATCCTTACGGGTCATCGTAGGCATGGACACCACACCGCCCTCCTGACCATCGTTGTCAGCCGACGATGCCAACAGTTTGCGATGATTCACAATCTTACCCTCTTCCAACACCATCTCATACATGTTGCCGTTGTAATCACACGCACATGCCACACCGTCTAGAATGGCTGGAGAGGCAGGCACATAAGTGTCCAGTTCCAGCGAGTCCGTCATTCTGCCTGTGGATGTATCCACCACGCGTACCCACGAGTCACACCCGCCAAACATCATCCAGTGCTTCCACACTGCCGCTGTGCCGTTGATATAGTAGCCCGTCTCCCATTGTCCCGTCTTTCTGCCCGTCTTCGTCTGGAAGGTGTACATGCTCCCATCATAACTTCCCACCAGCAGCTGGTTGCCCACCAGATTGGGTGAGCCAGAAATCTGTCCCAACGTCTCATACTCCCACAACACGTTTGCACCTTTCCCTTTTCCGTCCATGCTCAGTGCCGTCACTTTCCCGTCAATGCGACCGACATAGAGCGTCGAGTCCTTGGCAATGAACGATGCCTCCACAGGTGTGTTGAGGTGATGGTAAAAGCACGAGTCACCCTCTGCCGTGTAGCCCCTCAGTTCTCCCCTGCGGCTGAGCATATACACCACCGAGTTGAAGACGATGGGTGCAGCCACCGTGCGCGTCTGCGTCGTCACGCTCCACAACAGTTGGGGAGCATCTGGTAAGGCACAGTCCGTATAGCCACAAAGCGACGGACTGCCACGAAACACAGTCCAGTCCTGCACCCCAGCACGCTCATTCAGCAAGCCCTGAGAGCCCACACAAGCCATCAGCATCCCCACCAACACTATGTATGCAATCCTTTTCATTGATGATTTCTCATTTATCGCAGCGCAAAAACAGCGCACCCGTCGGGCACAGTTCTGCCAGACTTTCCTCCACATGTCCCTTGCTCTCCTCAGGAATGACCACCTGCATGTTGTATCCTCGGCGCTGGAATGTGAAGCCATCCTGCGAATTGTACACACACAAGCCACAGCGCACACACTTGGCAGGTTCGAAATACAAACGTCCCGTCACATGCTCCTGCACCACAGGTTCCACAGGAAGCAGGGCACCGAACCGGTTCCATTTCGCCTTCATCTGCAGAGCCAGTTCCCTCAATTTGCACTTCTCCTTGCTCTCACACCCGCCACAGCGAGCCCGATGTTCACTTAGCAGCAGTTCCACCGCCATGCGCCTCAACTCCTTCACCTCATCCGATTCCGTGTCAATGCGCATTCCTTCCGATGGATAGACACCACAACTCGGCAGCATCTCCCCATTCACCTCATTTCTCACCATACACACCATGCACGAAGGTTCATGCTTGGCATCAGGGGCATAACACAGCGAGGGCACGTCACACCCAGCCTCACGCAGTTCCTCAATGAGCCTGCGCCTACCACTGACCTCCAGTTCCCGACCATTCACTATAATCTTCATTTCCTATATCTTGAAAACTAATAATACTAAAGTTTCGCAAGTGCTCAACTTTTTTGGAGTTAAGGAGTTATAGAAGTTATCGCTTCGCTCGAAGTTATCGACGTTTGTCATGCTGATGTTTTTCTCACTGCCAGGTATCGTCGTTAACTTCGTTAACTCCATTAACTTCGTCACTTCCGAAAGTTGAGTTATGCATTAATCCCAACTTTCACTATTGCCTCATAATTACACTCACCCACACACAGTCCGCATTGTGTACACTTCTCCGTGTCGATGACATGCCTCTCGTAGGGCGTATAGGCGATGGCTTCGCTCGGACAAGTGCGGGCACACTTGGTGCAACCCACACACTGGTCGGTAATCTCCAGTTTTACCATCTGCTTGCAAGACCCCGTCCTGCACACCCCCTGCACATGCTCCTCATACTCCTGACGGAAATAGCGCAGAGTTGAAAGTACAGGATTAGGAGCAGTCTTTCCCAGTCCACACATAGCTGCCCGTTTGATGCTCTTTGCCAGTTCTTCCAGCTGGTCAATATCCTCCATTTTTGCCTGTCCCATTGTGAGGCGGTCGAGGATGTCCAGCATTCGACGGATGCCCACACGGCAAAACGTACACTTTCCGCACGACTCTGCACAAGTGAAAGCAGTGAAGTAACGGGCCACATCCACCATGCAACTGCTCTCGCCCAGCACCACCAGTCCACCTGATCCCATGATGGCACCCATCTGGTTCAAGGCATCAAAATCCACCTCAGCATCACATAGATCAGCAGGAATGCAACCTCCTGAAGGACCACCTATCTGCACAGCCTTCAACGCTTCACCACCTTCAACGCCGCCACCTATCTCCTCCACAATCTGACGCAGTGTCGTGCCCATCGGCACCTCAATCAGTCCCCCATGATTCACCTTGCCAGCCAAGGCAAACACCTTTGTGCCACGACTGCCTTGCGTACCCACCTCTGCATACTTCTCAGCCCCATGTCGGATGATGTAAGCCAACTGACTCAGCGTCTCCACATTGTTGATCAGCGTAGGTCTGCCGTTCAACCCCTGTTGAGCAGGATAAGGCGGACGCAGATGAGGGAAACCGCGCTTGCCCTCCATTGAAGCGATAAGCGCTGTCTCCTCTCCGCAGACAAAGGCACCAGCACCCTCAAACACACGGATGTCAAACGAAAACTCTGTACCTAAAATATGTTCTCCCAACAATCCCTTTCGTCGGCACATGTCCAGTGCCTTCCGAATGCGGATGACTGCCTGAGGATATTCCGCACGGATGTAGAACACACCCTCTTTCGCTCCCACGGCATATCCAGCCACCATCATACCCTCAATTACTCGCAGTGGATAAGACTCCAACAGAATGCGGTCCATGAACGCACCCGGGTCGCCCTCATCGCCGTTACAAATCACGATGGGAGTGGAGAGTTGACAGTTGGCAGTTGACAGTTGAGAACTCTCTGCCACCAGTTTCCATTTCCTGCCAGTGAGGAAACCACCACCGCCCCTTCCACGGATGCCGCTCTTCAACACCTCATCAATCACCTGCTGAGGCGACATCTCCGTCACAGTTTTCTTCAGTGCCTCAAATCCCCCCATGGAGATATATTCCTCCAAGTCCAACGGATTCAGGCGGCCATACCCTTCAGTGGAGATGCGGAACTGTCCTCCCAAAAACGTGTTGATGCTCTGTGTGCGTTCCTTCTCTGGTACGAAAAGAATATTATCCCAGGTCTGGTCTGTGTGGAACGTGTCAATCTGGTTTAGTACCGTATTGCGCCACCTGCGCCAACGGCTCGAAGGACGAAAATGATGGAGCAATATCTCTTTCACCTCATCAGGCTTGATATTCGGATAGCGCACAATGTCACCCTCAGAAGTTGCCACATCAATCAAAGGTACCTGATTGCACGTGCCCACACACGACACAGGCTTGATTCTCACCTTAATGCCCAACTCCTTGCATGCTGCCACCACTGCATCATACACCTCAGCGGTACCGCTGGCTTGGCAACAGTTCTCCATGCCCAGCCTCACTTCTCCCTGCGCTTTGCCCTCTTCATCGCAGGCATTCTCCTGTTCACCGCTCGCCACCATCTGCTCAAACTCATCCAGCACTTCACGCACACGCCCCGGCTGCACATGTCCGAATATCTTTTCGTCAATCTGCACCACAGGAGCCAACGCACAACATCCCAGACATGCCACCTTCTCAATGGAATAGCGTCCGTCGGCAGTGGTGATGTCGTCACCCTCTAACTGCAATTCACGTCTGAAGGCATCATACACGTTGCCTGCCCCCTTCACATGACATGCCGTGCCGATGCACACCTTGATGATGTGCTTGCCATAAGGCACCATTCTCAGCTGCGAGTAGAATGTAGCCACACTGATGAGCTGTGCGCGGTCAATCTCCGTACGCTCATACAGCCGGTTGAGCGCATCGGAAGGCAGGTAATTGAACTCCTGTTGAATAGCTTGCAGCAATGGGATGATTTGTTCTCGTCCAGTGCCAATTCTGTCAATGATGGCATCTGTATTTCGTTGCATCACCTCTTTTTCCATATATCTTATATCTATCGTCCTAAAGCGTGAACTGGTTAATTCTTTTTCACACAATAAAGTGACTTGTCCGTTCTCACAATCATCATGCCATCGGTGAAGGCAGGCGTGGCAAACGTCTTCTCTCCCGTTTCAAAAGCTGTAATCAGGTCGAACGTGCTTGCCGAGAAGATATACACCTTACCGCTGTTGCTGAACAGATACACCTTCCCGTCCACCACCACTGGTGATGAATAGAAGGGAGTCGTCAGGTCATGCTCTTTCTTCACCTCCCCAGTCTTTGTGTCGTAAGCACATACCATGCCGTAGCTGGTGGCACAGAACACAAGGTCTTTCGTGGCAGCCAGACTGGAGCATTCAGGCAGGTAATCACTCGCCTCCCACAATGTCTCACCAGTGGCTCCGTCAATGGCAACACACTTGGCATATTCGCTGGCACCAAACACCACGCCTCCAGCACTTGCCGGACTTGATCCTACTTCTCCGCTCATGCACTCCACTCTCCACATTTCCGCACCATTGTTAGGGTTATAGGCAGTGATGGCAGGATTGCCCATCACCACCAGCGCCGACTTGCCGCCCAAGGTGGCAATGATGGGTGAGCTCCATGCAATCTTGTCATTTCCCTTCTTGCTCCACACGGTAGCACCTGTCTTTGCATTGAGTGCAAGAATCTGCGCATTGGAATTGTTCTGGTACTGAATGATGAGCGTGTTGCCATACATCACTGGCGACGAGGCATAGCCATAATGGTTGTCGGGCAGCCCGATGTTCTTCGCCCACAGACGCTTACCCTCCATGTCGGCACCAATCACATCGCCTGTGGCAAAGATGGCACACACCACCTCGCCATTGGTCGCCACCGTGCTCGCAGCCAGTCCTGTGTCGGCATTCACCTTAGGCATACTGCCTGGCGACCCAGCTATGCCGTCAGCCTTCACCGTCCATTTCAGTTCACCCGTCCACACATCATAGCAATAGAGTTCACGCGCCTTCGCGTCCGCTCCCGTGATGAAGACATTCCTGCCCGTGATGACTGGAGAGTTATAGCCATGTTTCGGAATGGAAGACTGCCAGAGGATGTTTTTCTTGGCAGACAGATTCCATGAAGTGGCAATGCCTCTTGCTGACGAGGTGGCACTGGAATTGTTGCCTCTGAAAGCCCTCGAAGCAATCTTGAGTTCAGGCATGCCGTCATCCACCTCAGCAGAATCCACCTCTTCCCCCTTCACACTGTCAGTTGACAGTTGAGAGTTGACAGTTGACAGTTGGGGAATGAGGGAATCCTGTGCAGCCAATGTGTCTGATGCACTTCCTAGCTCTCCAGAAGATCGTGCCAACAATCCTTTAAAATCCACATGCTGAAATCCCACAAAACCAATGCCCACCAGCAGGGCAACCACAGCAGCCCAAGCGATGTATTTCCGTGCACGGCTCTTGATCATCCACTCATCGATGGGGTCAAATTCCTTCTCAGGTAAGTTTTTAGTCTCTTTGAAATAGAGGTTCAGACACACTGCCAGCACCGCCGCCATGCCCAGCAGCAGATAAAGCCCTACCTTCAGTTGACCTTCCTTCACGAAATAAGCCTTGCGAGAAAGCAAATCCAATTCTCGAATCTGCTGCCCCAACAACTCATTGTCGCCATTGGTTTCATTCAGTTCCTTCAAGGTTTCCATCACCCCCGTCTCCAGCGGCGACACCTGCTGCATCTGATAATAACTCACACCCAACATGACCGCCAGCACCAGCATGAAGACGGTCGTGACCACAGAAATGTTACGATATAGTTTTCTCATCTTTCTTAAGATTTTGAGGACAATAATTAAAGCACTTTCCACACACCGTGCAGCGTGCCATGTCGATTTCATACGTCTTACGACCACGCTTGAGCGACAGTTTCAGCAGTTTGAATCCAATCACAAACCCAATCAGTGCACCAGCCAGCCAAGCGTAGGTCTTGTATTCCTCACGTATCCCCTCCACTTTTTCCTTCAGTTCCTCCATATTGCCACCCAGGGCATGGAAAGTCTCCACCTCCAGCGGCTCCTCCATGTCGGGATTAGCCTCTTGTCGAAGGAGCTGCTCATACAGATACACATCCTTGTGTGCAAGGCTCAGAGCGTCACTCTGACCACTCACCAGCCAGCCCCCTGCCACAGTCAGCACAGGCAGCAGCACAGTAAACAAAATCACACGGTTCACCCCCTTCCTACGCATTTCCTTTGTCTTGCTCCGTTGAGGGGGACGAATGGCATCGACCGGACACGACACTCCACAGAGTGCACAATTGATGCACCCTTTCTTTGTTATTTCCAATTTCTTCCACGACAAAGCGCTGAACACACTCAGCAGGGCACCGTAAGGACATAGGAACTGACAGAACGGACGACCCACAAAGACTGACATGACCAATAGCACGATGCCAAAACTCATCACACCCAAGTCGCCCCCCAGTCGGAAAATGCCGATAAAGGGGTCTAAGCGGCAGACAAGGAACTGACTGCGAGTGGCAGCATAGAGAATGGTGAACGCCAGATAAATCCAAGGAATCACTGACAACGTAGCAGATACAGCACGTGACAGACGGAAGTTCCTCACATTCACCAACTCCTGCAATGCTCCCAACGGACACACACCCGCACAGAACACCCTGCCAAAAAGCAAGGCAAACACGATGGGCAGGAGAAATACTAAAAGCACATACCAAGGCAAATGATAATTCGAATCGACGGCTGCCGTCACCACATTCTGGATAGACCCCACGCTGCATACACAACCACTGCGGAAAAAGCCAAAGTACAGGACTGACACCGCCGACATCGACCAGATGACAGCACGTCTGCGTTTCCTGTAGGCAGCCCAAACCACCAGCATCATCATGCCGCAAAGCAGCACCACATCGAGCACATTCCACAGCAACTCATAGGGAGCACCATGCACGATGTCAGGATATTGATAACCCGACGTGAAATCAGGCTTGGGGAACCGTGCCACAGCCAAAGACTTGCCACAGCACAAGGTTCCCAAGAATATAGCAAAAAACTTACGCATGGTCTTTCAGTTTGTAAGCATTATCATCCGACACACGCTGAATGGCATCAGAAGGACACACTCTTGCAATGGCACACTCATTACACTGCTGGCACCTCTCTTGGTCTATCTGCAGGAAAAGAGAGCCGTTACCAAACGACGTGCATCCCTTCACACATTTGCCACATCCCGTGCAAAGTACCTCGTCGATAGTATATTCGAAATAAGGCTCCTCCACAAATTCACGGCTGATGGCACCCGTGGGGCACATCATGTTTTCTGCGGCAGTGTTCAGTTCCTTCACATTTGGACGGTAGTAGCCGCCACAGAGGTCACAGTAGCCACACACCTTGTTGGCATGGAAACACTTGACAGCAGAGACCGTCAACACGCAATCTGTCTCACAACGGCCACACTGGGTGCACTTGTATGGGTCAATCTGCCAAAAGACCTCCCCTTCTTTTGTGCTCGCCCTTGCTGCAAGCAACCCGCCTGATGCCAATGCCACACCACCAGCCACCACTGCGCTGCACGTGCGCAGGAAATCCCTGCGATCCATTGGACTTTTCATTTTTCCCTTATCCATCATTTTTAAGAGTTAAGAGTTAAAAGTTAAAAGTTTCGCAAGTGCTCAACTTCTTTGAAGTTATCGAAGTTATAGAAGCTATCGCTTCGCTCGAAGTTATCGACGTTTGTCATGCTGATGGTTTTCTCACTGCTAGATATCGTCGTTAACTTCGTCACTTCCTAAAGTTTAGTTTTTAATTTTTAACTTTCAATTTTCAGCGGACAATCCACCTCACAGCGTCCACACTCCGTCTGCTGACTCAGACGCTTGTCGTACTGATACACCGACACCTTGTCTCCACCCGTCACAATCAGCTTGTCTTTCATCACACGCACATCGTAGGCTGCATGTCCACGACCTAAAGCCTTGCTGTCCAGCAACACACTGCGGAACGCTCCATCTGTACTGTAGCAACTGATGCGTGGAATGCCTTTCTCCGACGTCAACAGTTCCCCATTGTTCGAGGGCGTCAGAATAGCTGGGTTGCAACATCCGCTGAATGCACCTGCCTGTGCGCCCGACTTGCCAAACGCAGCCAGATACTCACCTTCGGTGCTGTAACTCTCCACCCGATGGCGTCCCGGATTGGAACAATAGATGATGCCATCCATATAGGTGATGCCAAAACAATAGCTGGGCACGATGAACCCTTGGGGACTTTCGATGAAACGTGCCATGGTGCCGTCAAGACGGTACTGGCAGATGTGCTTGTTGGCTGCATCAGTCACAAACACACCCTCACCACACACTGCCAACGAACAGTAGTCAGAATCCTCACTGCATGCATCCCACGCCTGTGTCATGTCGCCCTGACGGTCATACACTTCAATGCGCGTAGGAAACAGCGCATAAACATGTCCGTCGTGCACAGCCATGTCGCGAACGTCGCTGGGGGTGGAAAAGTTCGTCTGCAGTTCTCCACTCAGCCCATACACATAGATATTATTTGGCGTAGCAATGTATATGCTGCCTCCTTCCACCTCCATGGCACAAATCTCATCGGGTGCAAGAAAACCATACACACGACGATAGGGTGACACAAAATCGGCATCTTCCTTCAGCAGTTCTGTCCCCTTTGCCCGCTTGGAGTCGTAGAAGAGTTTGTCGGGTCGTTTGAACATGTTCCACATGCCACGTCCCACCACGGAGAGTATCACTCCCCCCACAACCAATGAACCAGATATTTTCAAAAAGTTACGCCTGTCCATATCTTTTAATTATTTGTTGCTATTTTCAAACATTTGATGGTTTTGGAATCTCTCAGCAGCAACATGCCATCGGCATATGCCATAGGTCCCCACGCGTCCACACCTTCCTCCATCACCCTCTGCTTGTGGAGCAAGATCATGGAAGATGGGTGCAGCTGATAGACATACAGTTCACCGTCCTCCTTGAAGGCAAAGAGACGGTCGTCAATCACCAAGTAGGGACCCAGTCCGAAACGTTCGTCGGCGGCTGATGTCCATACAGGATGGTGCAAGTCGTCTGGACGGTACATGGCAAGACGTTCACGCATGCCACCACCGTCTTTCGGAAGGATGGTGATGAGGGAGCCTTGATAGTTGATGGGAGTCTGCTGTTCGCTCGACATTCCCTCACTGGCTTTGTAACTGTCACGTATGCTGGCTGTCCACGTCGTCCCCTGCCTGTCCACTTGCAGCAATGCTCCCCCAGCTCCATAACCTGCTACAAGGAATATCTGATTGGAGGAAATCTGCAATGGGGAGGGTGCCACGACGGAGGGTTGCCAGGCAGTGGCGTTCCAAAGCAGCTGTCCCCGATTGCCGCCTTCTGCAGATACACCACACACACCACCTACGCCTATATAGACATAGGTTTGCACACCTCCTAAGATCATGGGCATGACGGAGGAATGAGACATCTTGAAGCCAACCGTGTTGGGTGTACCCCACAGTGTGCTACCCGTCTGGAGATCGATGCCGACCATGAGGGTGTCTTTGCCTGCAGGGGCAAGCACCAACTCGTCGCCTTGGATGAGGGGACACTGTCCTGTGTACCAGAAAGGTATCTCTGTGCCGAACCGTTTCTTCATGTCAATGCTCCATCGCATCTCGCCTGTGGTCTTGTCACAGCACATGACGTGTCCTTCGGGACCTATGGTGACAACCAAACCTTGGCTAACCGCAGGGATGGTGCGTGAGAAACCATGGTTGCGTTTCATAGGCACACGGTACCAGCGTCGCCACAGCTGTTTGCCTGTCTGGAGGTCAAAACACCGCAGGGCATCAGAGTTCAACTGCTCATCATAGTCGAGCACATAGACTCTCCCTTCTGAGATGACGGGGGCTGCATGACCTTCTCCTGTCTCCACCGACCACATTTCCTTCATGTCACCCTCCACCCATTTCATGGCAGGTGTAAGGGTGGTCTGATTGTCACGATGGATATTGCGAAAACATGACCATTCGCCTTTGAGGGCTGAGGGCTTAGAGTTTAGAGTTGAGGGGTGAGAACTGTCCTGCATGAAGAACTCACCTATCAGCACATCGTCAGCTTTACGGACATGACCTGCAGGACGATGGTCGGCTCCCGGCTGCAACTCCGTGAAGTGGGCTGTAGGGTCGTAGAGATGCCATGCGACGAGCAGGCATATGTAAAAGACTATGACACCTATGGTGAGGTATGTGAGTTTCTGTTTGTTCATTCGGTCATTCTTTTTATTGCGTTCAACAGAAAAAGGATGTTGTAGAGTTCCTCGGAATACCAGAGTCGGGAGAAATAGAGTCCGATGGGTTCGCGGTCGTAGAGGGTGCCTGCCTTGAAGCGCAGGTAGAGATAGTCCCAACCTCGATGTTTCTCGGTTTCATATTGGTCGGGAAAATGGGCGAGGGCTGCAAGCGCACGACTGGTGTAGGTGACCTTGGATTTCACTCCTTTGTTTCCACCCCATCCTCCGTCTGCGTTTTGGGTTTGAATGATGAATTCCACTTGTGGCTGTGCCAATTCCATTGCCCGTGGATGACGGGAGGACATCAAATAGTCGATGGCTGTGGCTGTGCCATAGACGGGGGCTTTCTCGTCGGTTGCGTCTTGGTCGCCAAACCATAGGGGAGTCCATCCGTGGTGGAGAGAGGATGCCTGCGTCTTCTCCATCCATGTGAGCATGCGGTCAAGAGCCTTCTGCACATCGACTTTCAATCTTCCGTCCAACGAGGGCAGCCAGAGTCCCATGGCGAGGATGGCGTGGGCGGTGATGTCGGGGGTGCTGCGGTCGAAGGGAAGTCTGCCCCATCCCTTGCAGAAAGTGGGCATGCCACCGTCACTGTTCTGCAGCCCCATCAGCCATCTGAGTCCCTTCTCAATCTCAAGACTGGTCTTGCCTTGGGTGAGATGATGGAGGGCAACCAGTGCACCGCTGGTGTCATCGCCATCGGGCACCGAACCGCTGAGGTCGCTCCACCCCCATCCACCAGGAGCTGCTGCCGTGAAAGGATGCACAGTGGTGGTGGCGGCACGAAGGAGGAGGGTGGAGAGTTGAGAGTTGAGAGTTGAGAGTTGAGAGTCGGAGGTGAGGAGCTTGGCTGCCAAACTTGTCAGCCACATGGAGAGATTGGTGTCGATGGGCCATGAGCCGTCGGGACGGACGGTGTCTATAAGGAAACGGGCGCAACGCTGTGTTGCATCGTGCTGACGGAAACCGCCATCAGCCAAACACATGCCCACAAAAGCTGTGAGGGGTGCTGCTTCAAGGAAACCACCATCGGCAGGCTGCATGCTCAGCAACACACGCATGGCTTTGGGAATGAAGAGTCGGCGAACAGGCGACAGAACACCACCACGTTTGTGTAACTGACAAATGCCGATGGCTATCAGGGCTGGTATGGCATAACTCACCACTGGCAGGTTGAGATAGCGGAAGAGACGCTGTGGCAGGGTGGCAAGTTCGAAAGGGAATGGGGGAATCTTCTTCCAGTCGGTCACCACTCCAGCCAAGGCACACATCATGAGAATGGGCACGGAAAAGGTGAGGTCGCGACCATAGTAACGGAGCACACCCAGAGTGAGTGCTTCCTCTGTGTCACCGCCCAATTGCTGATGGAGGTATTGGTGGGATTGTGTGGGTGCTTCTCCCACGGCGTAAAGAGAAACATAGGTGAGCAGCGTGGCTGTCATGTTGGAAGGGCTCTCGACACTGTCTCCCCACGAACCATCAGTCTTCATGGTCTCATGCAACCAACGCACGCCAGCCTGAACGTAAGCAGCATATTTTTCTGAATCGATGCGCCAGAGAGCAAACACACTGACTGCTGTGGAAATGGCACTGCTCGAAAGCGAACCTCTCCACATACCGTCTGCGGAACGGCTCTTCATCAACCGCTCCTCAGCGTCCATCTGCATTTCCATCAACTGGTCTATCGTCATAAGTATTCAACTTTTCGTCTTGGCTCGGTGGAGCCCAAGGCTAATAATCCATAAAACACATATTCCACATCGCTGTAGTCATCGTAGAGTGTGGGGGCGAAACCGCCATTGTCCAACCAATGGGCTTGGACAAAGGGGGTGGCATCGCTGGCTTTTGCCCCTACGAGGCGAAGGGTGAAAAGGGCTACGGCGGTGCTCAGCAGGTCGGGAATGGGTGCCTGTTCGGTGGCTCGGAATCCGCCAGTGTCGTCTTGACGCTGCTGAAGCGTGTGGACTTGGGTGACATCGAGCAACGTGCCAGTCTGATGCTGCATGGCAAGAAGGCAACACAACGCATTGGTCGTGGTGTCACTCCTAACTCCTAACTCCTCACTCCTAACTCCTAACTCCTCACCCCCCTCTAAGAATCGGAAGAATTGTCCATAGACGGTGTCTTTCCCCTGACTCTCTTGCACGGTGAGGCGAGGCTGCATGGTGAGCAGTCGGGAGGGTGTGAACACTGCCTCCAACACTTCGCCAAACTGCTGATAGTAGGCATCGGGGTGTCCTCCAGCATTGATGTAGCCGCGTGCCGTGTTTTGCGATGCGACGAATGCCCGAACTGCCTGCCGTGCCTCGGGTGTGATGCGTCGCCAGCCTCTGCGCAACGCTTGATATACTTGATATAGTAGTGGCGTCTTCATGTCTGCTCCATTCTTTAAACTTAACCCTAATTCTGCATAATTTTCTCCGTCACCTGATAGAGTAGGCGTTTGAGTTCCAGTTGATCCAACCCGTTGAGGGCGTCGAGGGCTTGCTGATGGTGCAAGTCGGTGAGCCGTTGCAGTTCTGCCAGCACGTCTTCATCGCTCCATGTGGGGTGCTCGGTCTGCAATGCCAGCACGGCGGTGGGGCGTTGAGAGGTGACAGTTGACAATTGACAATTGAGAGTTGAGGGTTGAGAGTTGAGGGTTGAGGGTTGTCTCTTGTCCTGCACAAAGTCTTCGAGGTCGTCTTTCAATTGGTAGGCAATGCCGAGTGCGTCTGAATAGGTCTGGAGTATGGGACGGAGGTGGATGAAGTTGCCTGTGCAGCTCAGTCCAAGCATGAGCGACACTTCGAAGGCGGGCACTGTCTTGTGGCGGAAGATGTCCATCACATAGTCCATGGTGACGGGGGTGTTGTTCCACATGAGTTCTTCGCCTTGCCCACGGCATAGCTTGACATGGGCATCGGCTATGAGGCGCTGGAGTTCGGCATTGTTGCTCTGTGCCAATATACGGTAGCCCTGACCTAAGAGGGCATCGCCCACATTGATGGCAAAGGCGTCGCCATAGAGGGCATTGATGGTGGGCTGTCCGTAGCGCGTGCGGTCGCTGTCTTCCACATCGTCGTGAATGAGCGAGGCTTTGTGGAAACACTCCACTGCCACTGCTGCACGGTGCACATCGTTCGGCATGGTGGTCTTGCCTGTGAGTGCCTGCCACACGGCTGAGAGGAGGAAGGGACGCCAACGCTTGCCTTCGCCACTCATCCAGTCGAGGCATATCTGCTGTGTGGGGTCGGAGGCTGGTTGCATGAGCTGCTCCAGTTCGGGGCGTGTGAACCAACGGCTGACCTGTTGATGGATGGCATCGTGGTCGAGGAAAGTGGGGGTGACCTCATCGCTCAGCAGGGACAGCATTTCTTCCACATAGTCGGTATCGACATGGGTGTCGCGACAACCTGAGTCGTTGAGGGCTATTGCCAACCCGGGCACTGCATGGCGCACAAGCAGGGGGAAGGCTTTTTCGAGAGAATCGAGACAACTCACACCGATGACGGCATCGACCACACGGTTCTCAATGAGTTCGATGACCTGTGTGAAGCCCTCTGCCACGATGCTGAGACCTCCCAGCTGCTCTGCCTTATCCTGCAGGTTGGGAATGTGACACCGACCGCAACGATGGCAAAGCAGTCCGTATTCATCATATTCAGCCTGACACTGCCCATATCTACTCAAGCATTGGGGCAACATAAGGAGTCGCCGCTCGTGAGGAACGCCTGCTACGATGGGCAGCCAGATCTGGTTATGAATTTCCACCATCAGCCACGGACGCATATCCACACACTCTTCATGCCCACTGCAGAAGGCATCTGCCAACTGTTCCAACTGCTTGAGCGAGACAGGGGGACACAGATGCTGCGTCTGCACAAATGCTTTCAGTGCCTTGCGCAGATGTGTCCGCTGTTCCAGCGTCGGTGGTATGATATACTGTTTACTCATTCTTAATTGTCAACTCTCCCAATTATGCATTATGAATTATGCATTAAATTCCTACCCATACGCTCCGAATCCGAAGAAGTAATGCTTTTTCAGCCATCGGTAGGGGCGGCTCTGCTCTGGAATGAGGTTTGTGTTCATGTTGTGGCCTGGAATTTTTGTCATTTTGTGGTATTCTTCCATTGCAGTGCCTCGAGTGGTGGTTTCACGTGCTTCGTATCCCTGTATGATTTTCGCCATGAGTTGCGGATTCTCCATGATGATGCAACCACGTGTGGCTTGGGCTATCTGATGGCGCATGCCTGCAAGGAATTGAGAGTGGGCGTAGAGCTGCGTCATGTTGCTGGCATCGGCATTGAGGAAGTCGGTGGCCATCTGGATGGCTGGACAAAATTCGAGTGCTCCCGAGGGCGACACATGATGGCTCATGCCTGTTGCGCCTGGACAGATGGCTTGACCTTCGTCGTCCCAATAGACATCGATGAGGGCTACAGGGGCATTGAGACGCTCGTGGACAAGGAACTGACGCAATCCACGTATCTGCTCGGCTGTGAGCGCCTGTTCGGGATGAGGGGTTTCCCCCACGGGACGATAGATGTAGTACCAAAGATAGGCGGCTCCTTCACGTGCCACCCGCTCGATGTGCTGACGGGTGACGAGCTCGTCGTAATTTCCCTTGCAGATGCTGGCTGCCACCCCGAAGATGAGTCCTGCTTTGCGGCAGGCACGTACGCCTCGGAGGGTGCGCTGATAGACTTCGTTGCCCTGACGGCGGCGGTCGCTCTCTTCTTCCAAACCTTCTATGCTGATGAGGGGAGTGACATTACCTGCCCGACGGAGTTGTTGGGCAACATCGTCGGTGAGGAGGGTGCCATTGGTGAAGAGTTGGAAGTAGCAGTCGCTGTGGTGCAGGAAAAGGTCAATGAGTCCCTTGTAGAGAAGGGGTTCGCCTCCTAATATGCCGAAGAATCGGGAGCCGTGACGTTTGCTCTCGCGGATGATGCCGTCAATCTGTGCTGTGGTGAGGTGCTTGTGTCCGCCCTGACTGACCCAACAGCCGCTGCAGGCAAGGTTGCAGGCTTCGGTGACGGAAATCATGTTGAAGGCAGGGAAGAAGGGTTCGCCTCGTTGCTGTCGCTGTTCAAAGTGGCGCATATTCCACAGATTGGGCCAGCAGAAGTTCCAACAGAACTTCCACAGGAGCCTGAGAGGGGTTTGGCGGAACACTCTCCAACAGATTTTCAGCAATGAGGTGTATTCGGACATGAGAGGTTAATTTAATTCATAATGCATAATTCTTAATGCATAATTAGTGAATGAGTTTGAGTTTTCTGGTGGCAAGTTTTTCCCGAAGGGTTTGGGCATAGAGTTCTTTGGCATCTAATCGGACTGCACTCTCCTGCTGCTCTTCGCCTCCATTGATGGGGCTGCGGTCGTACTTGGGAAAAATGATGGCGCTGGCTGGACAGGTGCGGGCACAGGCTGGACAGTTGTTTTTGCAGTGCTGGGGATGAACGACACGGATGCGGTCGTCAACCATCTCATAAACACCAAAGGGACAGAACTCGAGGCATTTTCCGCATTCGGCACACACGTCTTTGTCGAGCGCGGGATACCAGGCGTCTTCACCCAACTTGCGTGGCATCGCCTCCAGCTGCTGCATCCACTCTGCGGTGGCAGCAGAACTGACAGCGGGGGATGGCACGCCTAATGCCTCCAACACTTCGTCGGCAGAGCGGGTGCGGAGGTTGAAGGACTGCACATCACCTACTCCTGCAAAAGCCATCAGGCTCTTGACAGCTCGGGGATGACATGCCACTATGGTTGTGGCTGCTATGTCATGCACAGCTTCTGACTGGTTTTCGCACAATTCGCAAAGGTCATTGACCAGCGTCACCTCCATGCCTGCCTGCTTGGCTGAGGCTGCCAACTTCGCCACTTCTGTTCGGTCGATGAAGGTGCGTGAGGAACAAGCGCAGATTGTTATTTTCATTATCTCGAAGTTTCAATATTCAATTTTCAACTCTAAACCCTAAACTCTAAACCCTAAACTCTAAACCCTAAACTCTAAACTCTCAACCCTCACCCCTCAACTCCCCGTCATCCAGTTTTTGAATTCGGATGCCTTGTTCTTGCTGACGAAGAGGGGTTCGGGCAGCTGGATGGGCATGCTCACCAAAAGGCGGTTGTCGAACCAGACGACAATCTCCTTCACACTGTCACGTGCCACGATGTACTGCTTGTTGGCTCGGAAGAAGCGAGAGGGGTCAAGACTGACGATGATGGAGTCGAGCGAACGGTTGTAGAGCAGCATCTGTCCCGATTTCAGGTAGAGTTGAGTTTTGCGGTCGGTGCTGTAAATGCATGCCACTTCGTCCATGCTGACTGGCACGAGCTTGTCTTTGACCGGCACGAGCAGCGAGGTGGTGTAACCTGTGGAAGCACTCTCAGGACACATCTTCATCATGCGTTGCAGATAGTCCATCACGTCGCTGTGTGTCCATCGGCGGAACTTGTCGAGAGCACGAGTCAGTTCGGAGGTCTTGATGGGCTTGAGCAGATAGTCCACGCTGTTGACGGTGAAGGCATCAAGGGCATATTGGTCATAGGCGGTAGTGAACACGATGGGTACGGTGACCTCCATCTCCTGAAAGAGGGTGAAGGCTGAACCATCGCTCAGATGGATGTCCATGAAGATGAGGTCGGGCGAGGGGTTGCTGCTGAGCCACCTGACGGTCTGCTGAACGCTCTCCAACACCTTCAAGACCTCTATTTCGGGGTCTATCTCCTGCAACATGGCGATGAGATTCTCGCTGGCGGCTGTTTCGTCTTCTATTATCAATACTTTCATGCTATCCTAATGGCAAGATGACTTTGTATTCGTTGGCAGTCTGTTCCACCCTTATCTGCCTGTTCATGAGCAGGGTGAAGCGTTTGTCGAGATTGCTCAGCCCAGTGCCGTGCGTCTCGGGCTTGTATTGCTTGGGGTAGAGGGGATTGATGACCATCAGTTCTTTGTCGTTGTTCATCACAATGTCCACCCGCATGCGGTGTTCGCTGTCTATCATGTTGTGGACGGTCACATTCTCAATGAGGGGCAGGAGTGCGAGAACGGGTATGGAGAGGTTGAGGTGGTCGGCTGGCACATCGATGTGGATGTCGAGTTTGCCAGCATATCTCACCTGCATGACTTCGCTGAAGGAACGGGCAAATTCGAGTTCTTCTTCGAGGGTGACAAGCTGCTTGCGCTCGCTCTGAAGGATGTAGCGGAAGATGTCGGAGAGATGGTCGATGTAGCAGATGGTGAGTTTGTCGTCTTTCTTCCTGACCAGACTGCTGATGCCACCCAACGAGTTGAAGAAGAAGTGGGGGTTGATTTGGTTGGTCAGGGCGGTGCAACGGCTCTCCAAGCTCTCGATGCGGAGCTGTTGCAACTCTTCTTCCTTCTTCTGATGGATGATGCTCAAGTGATTGGTGAAGCCAAGGAGCAGCCCCATCATGCCCATGACGAAGAACTGGAAGGTGAGAATGATGGGACGGCAACCGTCGAAGCCTGTGCAGATGAGCAGGGTGATGCCCTTGTAGATGCCGTATGCCACGATGGTGAGCACCACGTTGGGCAGAATGCGACGGGCAAGCGATTCGGTCTTCAGCCATCGCTGGTTGAACAGGAGCATGCCCACGGAGATTGCCCAAAAGAGGAGGAAGCGTATGAGCATGTTGTCGATGTAACAGGCACGCCCTTCAACTGGTACATAGCTCCAGTCCCAACTGAAGAAGAGCAGGTTGGGATAGCTGACAAAGAGGGTGCACACGAGGCTTGCCAGCAGAATCTTGTTGAAGGTTTTGTCGTATTTCATCGGAGGCTGATGGTAGATTGAAGACCTTTTTGAGGCTACAAAGTTAACAAAAATTCTTTTTGCCTCCTAACGGAAGCGCATAAAAACGTAAAATGTGCCCGTCATGCCGATTTCATGCCCCCAAAAAGAAACCCTCCTTGTGGGGGAGGGTGTCAGAGAGAGAGAGTGTGTGTGGAGAGTGTGTCACACCATGCGATGAGTGGGGTTGGGACGCCCAGGTTGCAAATAGCGCCATGCGAGCACCTCGTCGGTGTATTGGTCGCCAATGGCATCGAGCAGCACGGAACGGACAATTTCATCCAAATGTTCAGGGGATGTCTCCACACGAGCGTTGATGATGAGCTTAGCATGGTCGCTGGTGCCAGCCGTGCCTCGCAGCTGAAGCGTTGATACATCGCCAGTGATGTTGCCAACGGCATACTGCTTGCCATTCTCGGCAATCACCTTGATGTGCCCCACACGCAGTTTTTCTTTCTTCACAGCCTTGCAAATGCCTGTCATGATGTCCTTGAGCAGGGTGTCCCAATAGGCATTCTTTCCTGTCAGGGCAACAGTGCCGTTGAGCCATCCCAGCACAGCCTCTCCATGCGCATATTTGTCGTAGTCGATGTCGAGAATCTTCGTGCCTTCTCCCTGACGGTTCGCCACATACTGGAACCACTCTCTGATGCCAGAACCGTTCATCGTGCTGGCAGCCATCACCTTGGTGTGGTGGAAGCAAGCCTGAGTGTCCTTGACCAGTTTCTCCAACTCCTCTTCGCTCAGAAGGTCGGTCTTTGTAATTAGAATCACCTCGCTCTCCTCCAACTGCTTACGATAGATGTAGGCAGCATCTTCGTGCAGACCTCCATCACCTCCATAGAGGATGGATTTCAGACGGGTGGGGTCGCCCAACACGGTGAGTGGCGACACAATCACCTCGGTGTTGTGATACTTCTTCAGCGGACGAACAATGGTGGCAGTGAGGTCGGCACAACTGCCCACGGGCTCTGCCAAGATGACATCAGCTTCCACCTCGCGTCGCAAGGAATGGATGGCATCGACGAAACCATTGAAATTGCAGCAGAAACAACTGCCTGCCACCTCAGCCACTTGCAGATTGGCTTGTTGCAGCAATCGGCTATCCACCAGTTCCGGAGCTTGGTCGTTAGTGACCAATCCCACACGTTTACCCTGTGCCATGAGTCGCTGTGCAACATCCCAAATCAGGGTGGTCTTACCTGCTCCGAGGAAACCACCACAAAGAATAAGTCTTGTCTGATTCATATTTTTTGATTCTATTATTCAACTTTCGTAAGTGCTCAACTTTCAGCCTCCGCATCCGCACGAACGGTTCTTCTTCTCGTTGATAGGTTCAAGCACATACTTGAAGAAGAGGGCTGCAAGGCTGGAACCGATGATGGGAGCAAGCACATACACCCAGAACCAACCACCTGAGGCATCAGGCAAAGCGGCATCGCCCCACCCTGCCAGATATGCCACGATGCGAGGACCTAAATCACGGGCAGGATTCAGTCCCGCCTGAGTGAGTGGAGCAATGAAGAAGATGATGCTGCTCACGGTCAGTCCGATGAACACAGGTTGCAGGTCTGACGAAGGGCGCCCCACGTTGCAGTCTTCCGTCAAGGCAAAGATGAACAATGCCAGCAGAAAGGTGCCAAAACCCTCTGCACACATGGCAAGGGGCATCGATACGACGGAGACTGTTGCATCGCCTGGATTAGGATAAAACTCACCAAACATACGGGCGGTGTCCACCGAAGCGGCTGTGCCTCGCACAATCTCATGGGCTGTTTCATAATGCTCGATAGATGCTCCAAACAAAGCAAAGAGCGCCCAACCAGCCAACACAGCACCCACCAGTTGCGCCACCAGATAGAGCGGCAATCTCTTTGCCTTCATGCGACCTGCCAGCACCATCGCCACCGACACTGCCGGGTTCAGATGGGCACAACAGATGTTACGTGTCAGGAATATGGCAAGCGTCACACCCAAGCCCCATACCAGACCAATCTGGAAGATGCTGTTATACTCGCCAAAAAGCACTGCCACTGCCACACTACAGCAACCCAAGAGAGTGAGAACAAATGTCCCCATCAACTCACCGATAAAATCTTTCATCGTCTTGTTTTATTATCAGTTTTCTATTATGGTTTTGAGATATTTCATTACAAAGATAGACATTTTTCCCAACACCATGTAAACACATCATTCACCATCACGAAAAGAAGGTGCACCATCACGAAAGATGTGCAAGGTGGAATATGGGATGGAGAATGGAGAATGAATGATGTGAGCGGAAATGACAAAATAGAGGCACAAAGTCAAGATAACTCTGTGCCTTTATATATAATAATGTGTAATCTGATGAAGTACAGCCGTTAGAACTCGGCAGTCTTTGGAGTACGTGGGAACGGAATCACGTCGCGAATGTTCTGCATGCCCGTAACGAAGAGAATAAGACGTTCGAAGCCAAGACCGAAACCTGCGTGTGGACAAGAACCAAACTTGCGGGTGTCAAGATACCACCACATATCCTTCATCGGGATATTGCGCTCCTCGATTTCACCCATCAGTTTGCCATAATCCTCCTCACGGACAGAACCACCGATAATCTCGCCAATCTGAGGGAAGAGCACATCAGTACCTTGCACCGTCTGCTCCATCTCCTTGCCGTCAAGCACAGGGTTCTTCTCGTCTATCTTCATGTAGAAAGCCTTGATGGCCTTTGGATAGTGCGTCATGATGACAGGCTTCTTGAAGTATTCCTCCACCAGATAGCGCTCATGCTCAGAAGCAAGGTCATCACCCCAGTTGCAAGGGAACTCAAACTTTCTGCCGTCCTTGATGGCCTGCTGAAGAATGCGGATACCCTCTGTATAGTCGAGACGCACGAAGTCCTCACGAAGCACACCCTCAAGACGTTCAATGAGTCCCTTGTCAATCATCTTGTTGAGGAACTCAAGGTCATCCTTGCAGTTGTCAAGTGCCCAACGCACACAATACTTGATGAAATCCTCTTCCAAATCCATAAGGTCATCGAGATCCATGAAAGCAATCTCTGGTTCAATCATCCAGAACTCTGCCAAGTGGCGGGGTGTGTTGGAGTTTTCTGCACGGAAAGTAGGACCAAAGGTGTAGATGGCACCCAATGCCGTGGCTCCCAACTCACCTTCCAGCTGACCAGACACGGTGAGGGAAGTCTGCTTGCCGAAGAAATCATCGTCGTAGATGATGCTGCCATTCTCATCCTTCTTCAGGTCGTAGAGGTTCTTCGTGGTCACCTGGAACATCTGACCAGCACCCTCACAGTCAGAAGCTGTGATGATAGGCGTATGGAAGTAGAAATAACCATGCTGATGGAAGTATGTGTGAATGGCCATTGCCATGTTGTGACGAATGCGCATCACTGCACCGAACGTGTTGGTGCGCAGACGCATGTGGGCATATTGGCGCATGTACTCAAATGATTGTCCCTTCTTCTGCATGGGATAGTCGGCAGGACACTCACCAAACACCTTGATGTTGGTTGCTTGTACTTCCACAGCCTGACCAGAACCGATGCTCTCCACCATCGTACCTGTCACTGAAAGGCAGGCACCCGTAGTGATGAGCTTCATCATCTCTGGGTCAAACTTCTCCACATCAGCAACAATCTGCACGTTCTTGATGGTGGAACCGTCATTGAGGGCAATGAAGTTGACAGCCTTGCTGCCACGCTTCGTGCGCACCCAACCCATCACGGTGACCTCTGCACCAAAATCGGTGCGTTGCAAGAGGTCTATGATTTTAACTCGTTTCATATCTTTTGATGTTAGGATTTAGGAGTTAGAAGTTAGGAGTTAGGCTGACGCGATGCACGTAATCCGCATGGCAAATCCTAACTCCTAACTTCTCACTCCTAACTGATTATTCATAATGTCCCGTGTGCAGCATAGCCACTTCCTGCTCGGTGAGGAAGCGCCAGTCACCACGCTTGATACCCTTCTTGGTGAGACCTGCGAACATCACGCGGTCGAGCTTGCAAACCCTGTAGCCAAGGCTCTCGAAGATACGGCGCACGATGCGGTTCTTACCAGAGTGAATCTCGATGCCCACCTGCTTGCGGTCAGTCTCTGAAGCGTAGCTGATAGCATCTGCCTTGATGTCACCATCTTCGAGCGTAATGCCCTCTGCAATCTGCTTCATGTCTGCAGCAGTGAGGTTCTTGTCAAGGTGTACGTGATAAATCTTCTTCTTCAAGAACTTAGGATGCGTGAGCTTCGAAGCCAAGTCGCCATCGTTAGTGAAGAGCAGCACACCCGTTGTGTTGCGGTCAAGACGACCTACAGGATAGATGCGTTCGCGGCAGCAGTTCTTCACAAGGTCCATCACCGTCTTACGCTGCTGAGGATCATCCGAAGTGGTCACGTAATCCTTTGGTTTGTTAAGGATGACATACACCTTCTTCTCGATGCTCACGAGCTGGTCGTGGAAATGCACCTGGTCAGTACGCTGCACCTTGGTACCCAATTCCGTCACCACCTGTCCGTTCACAGACACAACACCTGCCTGGATGAACTGGTCAGCCTCACGACGAGAGCATACACCAGCATTTGCCAAGAACTTGTTCAAGCGGATTGGTGCATCAGGATCTTCAAGATACTCCTTATACTCAATCTGCTTCTTCATGCTGTACTTCGCATTCGGGTTGTAGTCAGAAGAGTGTGGACGATAGCCGCCACGACCACCCTGCTGATAGCCGCCACGACCACCCTGCTGATAACCGCCACGCTGCTGATAACCGCCACGCTGCTGATAACCACCACGCTGTTGGTAGCCACCACGCTGTTGGTAGCCACCACGCTGCTGGTAACCGCCCTGACGTGGCTGATAACCACCCTGCTGTTCGAAGTTGCCCTCCTCACCATTCTGCTGCTGATAGCCACGATTGTAGCCGCCACCACGCTGCTGATAACCGCCACGCTGCTGATAACCACCGCGCTGCTGATAACCACCACGCTGGTAACCACCATTATTATAAGATCGCTGCTGATAACCACCACGCTGCTGATAGCCATGTGACTGATAGCCACCCTCATTCTCATTTCCTTCAGAAGAAGAGGAACCACCAAAGCCAGCGGGACGGAAACCGCGCTCATTCTGTACGCCATTTGAACTGTAAGCCGCACGCTCGTTACGATTGAAACGAGGGCGCTGAGGACGGTCACCACGATTGAACTGTGGACGACCACCAAAATTACCTTCACGGTTGTAAGATGGACGGAAGCCCTCACGGTCACCGCCATTTTCAGACTTTTCGTCTGATGCAGGCGCATTGCCCTGCCATTCTTCTAATTCAGACATAATCCAGTTTTCAATTTTACAAATTAATGCTTTCTTTTACTATTATTTTGCGATTGCATAAATATAGGTTTAACAATCTTTTTTTTACAAACCAGTGTATGTGTGAGGAGTGATAGCCCTCAACTCCTCCTTTACGCTCTCCGACACCTCCAGACCATCGATGAAGCCTCTGATGCTTTCAGCTGTGATGGCTGCATTCGTGCGTGTCAGTGCTTTCAGAGCCTCATAAGGGTGTGGATAAGCCTCACGACGGAGAATCGTCTGAATGCCCTCTGCACACACAGCCCAGCAATTGTCAAGGTCGCGGTTGATGGCATCCTGATTGAGCAACAGCTTGCGCAAGCCCTTCAAAGTAGATTGGATGGAGATGACCATGTGACCCATTGGCACACCCACATTGCGGAGCACGGTAGAGTCGGTCAAATCGCGCTGCAGACGGCTCACAGGCAGTTTCTGGCTCAAGAAAGCGAGGATGGCATTTGCCATGCCAAGGTTGCCCTCCGAATTCTCAAAGTCAATCGGGTTCACCTTGTGAGGCATTGCTGAAGAACCCACTTCGCCAGCCTTGATTTTCTGCTTGAAATATTCCATCGACACATACATCCAGAAGTCCCTGTCAAGGTCGATGATGATGGTGTTGATGCGCTTCATGGCATCGAAGATGGCACCCATGTTGTCATAGTTGCTGATCTGCGTTGTCCACTGCTCACGCTCCAAACCCAACTTCTCGCTCACAAACTTGTTGCCAAATGCCTTCCAGTCATATTCAGGATAAGCGATATGGTGCGCATTGTAGTTGCCCGTAGCACCACCAAACTTAGCTGTAATCTTGCAAGCCTTCAGCTGGTTCAGCTGCTCGGTGAGGCGATACACATACACCATCACCTCCTTGCCCAGACGGGTTGGTGAAGCAGGCTGTCCGTGAGTCTTTGCCAACATGGGGATGTCCTTCCACTCGTCAGCATATTCCTGCAGCTGTGCAATCAGCTCCTCCACCTGTGGATAATACACCTCATTGAGGGCATCCTTGATGGTGAGCGGCACGGACGTATTGTTGATGTCCTGGCTGGTCAAGCCAAAATGAATGAATTCCTTGTAATCCTCGAAGTTGCCAATCTTGTCCAGTTCTTCCTTGATGAAGTACTCCACAGCCTTCACGTCGTGATTGGTCACCTTCTCGATGTCCTTCACACGCTGTGCATCTGCCTCTGAGAAATTACGGTAGATGTCACGCAGACGTTCAAAAAGAGAGTGGTCAAAACCTTTCAGTTGCGGAAGGGGCAACTCACAAAGTGTGATGAAATATTCGATTTCAACACGTACACGATACTTGATCAATGCGTATTCTGAGAAATAGGAAGCCAAGTCCTGAGTCTTGCTTCTGTAACGACCGTCAATAGGCGAGACAGCCGTGAGTGCATTCAGTTCCATATCTGTTGCTTTCTACTGTTTTGTTTTTAATATGCGTCACCGAGACGCTTATCCTAATCTTCTATCTTCTAAATAAAAAATATCCGAATAATCTATACAATCAATTTGTTGTCTTTGCTTTTACAACTTTAACACTGCAAAGATACGGCTTTTTTACCAATATATATATACAAGAGGCAGAAACTTCATCTTTCCGCCCCATTTTTTTTATTTTTAACCCTTTTCCACTGCCGAAATGCGAAATACGGTGTACACCTCCACCACGACAAAGAAAACAAACGGTATCAGCCACGAAGTTTTTCCCAAATACATCCCAGCATAAAAACCCACAGGAAGCCACATCATCACTGTTGCCAAAATCAAGGCAACAATACCGAATACCCTTTGGTGATACAAGCGTCGCAACGTCAATTCACGAGGGTCAGTCACAGGATATTTCAAGTAGAAAGGAGTCTGCATGAACCTTCCGACAACCAGTGCCACAGTGCCTAACGACATGCCCCACAAAGACAGTGAACGCAAGTTCTCCATCGGGAATGCCCAAAGAGCCGCTGCCACAACCACCAGCGCCAATCCCACCACTTCTATGATACCCAAAATCTTCTGCATCTCTTTTCTTTTTACCTAAAACTCTCAATTGTCAATTGTCAACTGTCAATTGTCAACTTCACTCGTCCTCTTCTACAATAAAGATGTCCTCCTTATCCGTCTTCATGAAATAGCGACTGCGAGCCACCTCCTTGATGGCTTCAACATCATTCTTCAACGCATGGAGCGTTTGTCTGTCCTTCTCGAATTTACGGTTGTACTCGTCAATTTCCCCTTTCAGGCGGGAAATCTCTCGTTGCTGACCAATACGGTTCACGATGCTGCTTTCACCCACAAAACCAATTGCCACGATGAAAACCAGCAAGGCAATCACATATTTCAGCTTAAAAAACCATTGCTTGATACTGTTTCGCATAAGGCACTCACTTCATTCAAAAAGATGGAATAACAAATTTCTGCCACAAAGATAAGGATTAAAAATGAAAAAAGAGAAATGAAACCGAGAAAAAAGATGGCTTACAGATGATAAAATCACCTCTGACACCCCCGTTTTCATTTTTCACATCCTCAAATTCACTCCACCTTCACCTCTACAGGGCGACTCACATTCTCTTGCCAGTCCTCCAGCGAGGCAAACCACTCCTTGGCAGAATGATAGCCATTCTCTTCCTTGTCAGCACAAAACGTGACGAAATACTGGAGCGACGATTCCTCATCGGGCTTCACCACCAAGAGATAGTTCAAGTCATCCTCCTTCGTGTCTGAAACATACTCCTTTGGCACATACACAGCCAGTCCGACAGCTTCCGGTGCCCACATCTCCTTCTTGCCCATGTCGGGATAATCACAACCCCACGAAGCAGCCAGTCCCTCCTTCTTCACGAATCCTTGCGGCTTGTGTCCCTTGCGGGCCTTTTCGTCAGCTGTCACACCCACTTTCTGCACACCCGTGCAAAACAGTTTCTTTCCAAAAGGCTTCTTGCCCAGAAGAGGTCTGAACGTCACATCAACCTTCAAGTCACGATGACCGGCATAGAGCGAATAGCGCTGGCGCATGTCGTACATAAGTTCATCCTCGCCTCTCACACCAAGGTCATATAGTTCCACCACTGTGCGCAACGCTCCTGTGGTCACCACGCGCTGCCCTCTCACACCCACGTCTGTCCAGTTCACAGGCTCTCCCTTCTGCCAATCCTTGAATGTGCCACATCCGATGGCATCGCCAGCCCATAGCACATCCACACCATAGCCATCTTTCAATTGGCTCTCCGACGTGTAGAACTGCGTTTGCGGCAACTCAATGCGGCGATGCTTCTTGCCGTAGAGGTCAATGTTCTGGCGTTTGTCAAAATAGATGCGGTATCCCACCATATCCGACTCGATGGTGACGCCGTGCATGTAGATGTCGTTGAAGAGGTCTGTTGTGCCAGGAGCCTCCACACGCAGCACATCAGGATGCAAGTCCTTCCTGTCTCTGAACTGCAAAGCCGTATAGATGCGGGGCTCCACCACCCTCTTCGATTTCTCATCCTTGGCAGACAGCTTCACCTCATACGTCTTGGAGTCTTTCCCTTTGATGTCGGCAAGGAAGAACACCTCGTCGGGAAGAAGGTCTCCATCCATATCGTCCAACTGGCACGGCACATCCTTGCCCTTGCACTTCACAGTGGCACTCTTCACCTCAAAGTCCACCTTCTTCATGTCGCCAAACTTCACCGCCACAGGTTCGTCAGCCCTGTCTTCCTTCCAGCTGTTGGTCACCCTCACCTGTATCGTCACATTCTGAGCCGATGCCGCCACACTGCACAGCATCACCCACATCACACACAATGCTTTCCTCATAATCACCAATTCATTTTAAGTTGCATTTCAGTTCCACATCTTTATCCCGTTGGAGTTAAGCACATGCGAAACGTCAATTGTAATTCTTTATCGCCTGCTCATGCCACTCCCTGATCTCGTCAGCCAGCCATGCCGGTTGCAGCACCTTCTGCCAAGCCCCTCTCGACATGATTTGGGCTTTCACGTCAGCAGTGGGTCGCATGAAAAATTCGAAGTCTGTATAATCATTCCCCCCAGAAGTATTCAGTGACACCAGTTCCTTCTGCGTGTGATGCATGGGCAAGTCGCGCAGATAATACTTCTCCCTGCCATACGCCCTGATGACAATCCTTTCCGCCTGCGTGCCATCACCAATCACCACGCCATAACACTCACTGAAAAAGTCTGTGGCACTGAAATCCTTGTCCATCTTGAAAGACTCATCCGTCATGCTAATGTCCTCCATTCTGTCAAACGAGAAGATGGCAAAACCACCATCATCAAACTTTCCCAACAGGTACCAGCGTTGGCGGAACAGCTTGATGCAGTAAGGCGACAAGGTGAACGTCTTCGCCTCTGTAGCCTGATAGCGCCTGTAGCAGACAGTCACCCTCTTGCTCTCTTTCATCGCCTTCACCACCACTTCCAGATTATCCCCATCCGAAGGGATATTCTCCAACAAGATGCGGTGTTGCAGGCTCATGCTCTCCCCCACCAGATTGTTGACCGTCAGTGTCGAGAGCATCCAGTTCTGCACAGAATCCTCCCGCAGCACCTCCTCATTGCCGATGTAATAACGGTAGCCATCCCTCCTGTCACAATCAATATAGATGCCAAAGATATCCTCTATCGCATCCTTATGGCGGTTAAACGTCGTGCGCGACAGCGACACACCCCCACTCATATCCGTCCGCACCCATCGCTTGTTGATGTCCACCAACGAAATCCTTCCTGCATGGTAAATCGTATTCACCAGCCAGATATATTCCTTAAACAAAGTTGGAGTATTCATAAGTTCAGTCCTTCTCTTTGTGCCATTTCTTATTCTATTTCGACTACAAAGTTACAAATAAAAAAACACTCCTCCAAGTTTTTTGAAGAGTGTTTTTTTCATAAGCACCTTTCTTCTTCCGCAACGCCATTTCCCCTTTCAAATTTCCCATCCTGCATCCAATTCTGTCACCACTTCGTTAGGCAGCAAGGCACCAGAGTGTCCTTTCGCCCATTCGTAGGTGGGGATGGTTTGTTGCAGTTTTTCGAGAGAAAGGGAAGGTTGGGTTTCTGGCTTCACAGGATTCACGCAAACGATATCCACATACATCCTTCGCTTCGTCGAGCCTGCCCAGTCATCTCCAGGATAGGGGTCTGAAAGGAACTGTCCTGCAAACACGATGCCTGCCTTATCGTCACCCACACGCATCATGTAGAAGTAATCGCCTCTCCGAGCCTCTTCCCATTCATAGATGCTCCAATTCATGCGAAACATACCCCCCTTCATGTTCGCCACACAATACTTATAATCCTCCTCCTCAAACGAACTGATGGCGGGGTTCCACCTCAACAGATAGGTCTTCGCATCCTCTGGCACGGACACCACCTCAAATACCACCCTCCACACACAGCTGTCGCCATCAGGGTTCTCCTCAATAGGCTTACCCTCACCTTGGTAGTTGAAACGCACACCCGGCTCTGTCTCTTTGCCGATGATTCTCGCCACACACTCCTTTTCGCCATCAGTCAGCACCAGATATTCCAGCGTATCCTTGATGGCGTACGGGAACTTCCCGTCATTATAGAAATAGCAGCCATGAAAAGTCGTTGGCGTATCGTCAGTCACCAAAATCAAGTTTCCACCAATATTCAGCAGCAGGATGTTCTGGTTATCCTCATTGATGTCCAGAGCAATAAATTTCGCCTCGCCAGTACGCACTTTGTCAATCACCTCTCCACCCGCCTCAAGGTGAATGGCGTTCTCGTTCATGTCAATCTTCTTGTTCATAGTGTCAAATTTTAAGAATGAATGATGTTTTTACGGTTCGCGATACAAAGTTACGGCCATGCTGTTCCAAATCACGGTACAGGTTTGAACTTTTTTACCAAGTTATCAAAAGAAACTGACGAATGCATTTCACAACAAGCTTTTTTCTCCATGCTAAAAAAGCAATCCGCAAAATAGAGTTTACTTCCGTTTCCATCAATTCTTAGATGTCTGTTGCCATAGCGGTTCATTCTCCCATCCATACGGGAAGCCCATTGCATTTATATCGATGGACGGGTAGGCTGAAAACAAGGCATCTATCTTGGCCTTCATATCGTTATTGGGTGAAATGATGTCAAGAAAAAACTTGATGATACAAAGGCTGAAATAGGCTTTTCTCTGATTGATTGGGATTGATATCCAAGGACGCATCATACGTCGCTGAGTCAAAACCCTCAAAGCAAACGTACGGTTCCATACTCGAGCATGATGACCACAATTGTTTCTGGCAACCGTAATAATCGTCATCCAAGAATTAAAGACTGGTATCCCCAAGGAAAACTCTTGTGCTATCTTCTTTCGAATTTGATTACTCTTTATGTTGTCGTATATCTTAGTCAGTACACCCAAGGGGAGAATCTCTGCCAACATCCATGCAGGAGGATACGGGTCTGAATAGGCTGTACGGAAATGCTCAATAAAATCCTCACGCGACTTTGACAACTCGGCGTCGATCAGTTGTTTTGTCTTCGCAAAGGTACTGACATCATAAAAGTACGACGGGTCAGTCATCCAAAATGGGTTTCCAGTCTCACGGCTTGTGATATTGACTATGGCACTACGGACGGCAATCTCAATCTTTTCAATCTCATTGAACATCAGCAGTCGTAGATGTCTATCAAAACGATACATATCCAAAGCCTGATTAAAGACAGCACCAGATTTGAACACATGGTTCTCCTTTGGTGTAGTAAGAAGAGGATAGAGATATGCACTGAATCTGTAGTACCCAATGTGGCGGAGATAGTTTTCCGCTCGCACCACATTTTCAACATGGAGACCACGCGATTGCAACAAGGTTACTAGTTGGCTTGGTGCTGAATATGTTTTGGTATAATGTGGCATTATGAAATAAAACGACCCGCCGATTTAAGCATTGTAAAGAGGCTTGGCGGGTTCTCGTGCTACAAAATTAGTGCTTTTATTTGTAACAGACAAACTTTGGGGCAGAAAAAAGGGCATCAGAAGTCAAAAAAGCATCATCACACCCCCAAAATTGCCTTTTCAAGCCTCTTTTCTCCATTCTTTTTAAGCATTAGAGTTAGAAATTGAGTTGGTTGTAAAAGAAACTCACCACACCATCACACAAGTCAAAAGAGCAGGACATCCGTGTTGATAATGGGAGTGGCTCCTGTTCCCCAATACTGAGCAGAATAATATTGAGCCACAAAATCACGGAAGGAAGACAGAAGGCATTTGTGCAAGTGTTTCATAGGTATTCCAGAGGTCTTTCGTGAAAGAAACGACAAAATCTGTTCCGCGATGAATGTAGTACCACGCGGCTTTCTTTCGGAAAGAATTCTCCGCTTTCTCATGAATGATGATTATGCGTGCAGCCATACCTCCTTATCATGCAAGACGATGTCGTTCGATACAGCAGGATTCTCGTGGCCTGCTTCATCAAACCAACGCTCATCAACCTCATCGTAAGGGAATGGTTTGTCCACCATGAAGTCATGTTGTTCAAGAAACTCCACAGTTGCAGGATGCAGATTCTTCTTCATATAGGCAACACGTTCCTCCACAGAAGAGCAGCTTCCCTCATACGCCAAAGCAGGTTCATTCACCTGTGAAAGTTCCTCATTTTTGTCGAAATCGTATTCCATACTATGATATTTTTTGCAAAGATAACAAACATTTGTCACATGACAAATAAAAAACAGTTTTTTAGTTATGAATGTATAAACAAGATGATAAAGAGTAGGAAAAAAGAAAACCCGAAAGTTCTGTGGAAACGACAATCTTCTTTAGAATTTGGAAAGTTTTAATTGGAATTTGATAGACAAAGGGAGATTCTAATCATCCTCTGCAATCACGCTTTCTTTCCAACGGGTCAACACTTTCTTCATTCTATCGTCCATGTAGGAAAGTGCAGCGGCTTTCATATCCTCAGGGATTCCCCAGATGGCTTCTGCTATACTGCCGACAATGGCGCCAAGAGTATCAGCATCTGCGCCAAGAGAAACGGCACGTCGAATAGCATCTTCAAAACCGGTGCTTTGGTTAATCACCCACAAGGCAACAGGGACTGTGCCTTGACAGGTTTCGTCGAATCTGTTCTCAACATCTTCCTTACGTATATCGATGTCATAACCAGAAAAATCGACACATGCATCCATCACACTTTTGATGACATCCTTTGTCTGTTCATGACACCTACGATGCTGATTAGCCACATAGATAGCCAGTGCAACAGTTTGAGCCCCTTTGACACCTTCGGGATGGTCATGAGTACAGAGTGCCGTCTTTTTGGCTTCCTCCAACACATCTTGACGTCTTTTGCAGAACCACCCCACAGGACTAACCCGCATAGCAGAGCCATTGCCATAGCTCCCGTATGGCTGAGGATTCTCGCTCCTCACCCATTGTGCAAATCGTCCTCCATAGCCTCCCATTGGATGAGGATATTTGCGACACCATTCGTGAAGAGCATCACCATAATCCTTGTCATTCAACAATGCATCTGCAATAGCGCAAGTACAGATGGTGTCATCTGTATAACCTGCTTCTTTCGAGAACATCTCGAAATTGTAGTCGTTGGTAGGATTGAATTCGTATCTGCTACCAGCTATATCACCTATAATCGCTCCTAACATACAGTTGTTCCTCCTTTCTGATTAACAAATTCAAAGACTCTTCAATTCCCAAGTCACACTCACATCATCGCCCATTACAAGGTCATCAGGTGCAATGTCAAGGCTGGAAGTGCTGCTTGCTTTCATCGCTTCTTGCATTTTTGACGGTTAAACATGTTTTTTTGATTTCACGATGCAAAGTTACGGGTATGTTGTTCCAAATCACGGTACAGGTTTGAACTTTTTTTGATAATATGTAAAAAAACCTCTTACACACTTTGTGCATCATATTACGGGCACTCAACATCTATTATTATGTAATGAATGCTCGTCGTTGAGAGTCAAATGTTACGAATACAATAATCAATCCTTTTCACCACGTCACCTTTCTTCTCCAGAAACTCAACGGATATGATGTGCTCGGGCTTCAACACCCAGAATGTAGCTTGAATGCTACGATTACGTCTATGAGTACGTCCAACCGTCTTGTCGCGGCGATTGATGTCGAACACAGCTTCCCAACTCTTCTCTATCATTTTCTGAATGTGGAGTGGATACTCGTCAAATGTCAATATACGCCCAGCCTCCTTGTCTAGTTTGTCTGTTTCCTTATCTATTTCTTTCCAATTATCAAGGGGACATTCGTTTAATGGAGCGTACCATGAACCAAGGTCTGATAAAAGCACCTCGTTATCGGGAATCTCTATCTCCATATAAACATTCACGCCCTCTTGCATATCCTTCGGACTTCTTGGTGGTTTGTTGTCTTTGGCAGAGTTGTATTGATACCATGCCCACATGGGGTATTCTATGCCTTTGATGGGTGGCTCTCCAATCCGCTTTCTCATCTGCTCTGCCATCCAATGATAGGCACGCACAAAAATGGGCTCATCCCCCATTACAGGTTTGGTGCAATATGCCACACCCTCGCGTTGCAACTGCTCATAGATAGCGATTCCTTGTATTGTCCAGAGCCTCATTTCTTACGATATTATGTTGTCAATTTCTGATAAAGTTTGAACAACTCTGCCACGCACAGGCTTTCTGTAAAGGTTGATTTCACAGGGAATCCGTATGCTTGCATAACTGCTCTATCATTTTCTTGATGTGCTTTTCGCAACTCTACAGGCATTGTCAGTTCATCATACAGGTCTGCCAGAGAAGAATCTGGATATTTTGCACGAGCATCAAGAATGGCTTGTGCAGTCTGCTCTATCTTTGCCTTCTGTTCTTCTGTTGGATTAGGCCAAGGGAAGTTATTGTAAACAATATCCTTGGAGTATCGATAGTCACTTTTTAATCTTCCACAAACAGCACGCATCCATGCCATGTGGACATTGCTTTCAAGGATACCAAAATGATAAAGAGTGGCATCCGGGATGATAAGAACAAGATTGCTTGCCAAAACCTCTGGAGGCATAAAGCCCATCGGTACATATCGACGTTTTTCTGAGGATACAGATGGAACAATAATAAAGTTAGTATCAGGCATATTCTCTACATGGAAACGTGTTGGCCTGTCTGCAATCTTGCGTGTTCCTGCACTTTTACTTGCTAATCTGAGGTTCCTTACATTCTCTATACGTTTTAGGCAATGTGGCATCTGCCTTAGTTCTGAAGGAGAACAATAACCAAGCCATAAGCAATAACGTGGTTTTTGGTGTATAAACTCTTCTGAGCCATACCACAATCTAAAGTATTCTTCCGCTTTTGGTTCTATCCTTACAAACTCTTCTTTCTCTTCTTTTGTGAAAAGATAATTTCCTCCATCAATAGGTTTATTGCCGATACCAATATTAGGAACAACACAAAGAGGTGTCTGCCTGCTTCCGATAAACACATCAGGCGCATCCATCAAGTAAGCATTGATGTGACCTACCTTACTTACTTTATCATTATCGAAAAGTAAGTGTTCTTTCTCAGGCTCATTCTTGTCACTAAAACCAACTATCACACAATGAACATGTGCCTTCAACGAAGCTTCGCTATCCCAACGGAAAGTACGATGAGCAAAGTCGATGCGAAGTCCATTTTCCATGAGCGGTTGCCACAGATTGGCAACTTGTTCGCCTTGACAAATGCTATTGGTTGATACGAATGCAATACGAGGATGTCCAATTCTCGTTGATTGAAAAGCTTTCATATACCAACAGCAGACATAATCGAGATTACCTACATTCTTCCATTTTTCACCAAATATACTGATAACATCGTCTTTCTGACTTGCATTCATCTGACGAGCACCAACAAAAGGAGGATTGCCTATAATGTAATCGTACATCATGATAAGACCCTCTTCTTTTGGTTCTTCTTCGTATATTAATTCCCAAACTTTCGGACGTATTTCCTTACGTTCTATTACGACAGGTTGATACCCTGGAACTGTCCTTCTTGACGGTAAGGATTTTATTGGCAATGGAGAAGGTAAACCATCTTTGTACGGAATGAAATTCCAATCCATTCTCAAAGCATTACCTTCTCGAATATTGTGATATGCTTTTAATGGAAGGAAATCTATATCTTGTTTGATGATTTTTTCTGTTTCAGCTAACATCTGTGCCTCACTTATCCAAAGGGCTGTGGTGGCAACAGTTACTGCAAAGTCATTTATCTCTATACCATAGAACTGCTGAATGCTTACCTTGATAGGATTTACAAAAGCACCCATCATAGTCTGTCCATGATAACGTTCACGGATGGCTTCATTCTCCAATCGGCGAAGTGACAGATATGTTTCTGTAAGGAAGTTTCCTGAGCCACAGGCTGGGTCGAGGAAGGTAAGAGATGTCAAACGTTCCTGATAGGCATCGAGTTTTTTAATGCGTTGTTTTTCAACCTTTTCCTCAAGAATTTCGTCCAGTTCTCTGCGCAAATCATTCAAGAATAGAGGGTCTATAACCTTGTGGATATTCTCAATACTGGTATAGTGCATACCACCACTTCTGCGCGTTTCTGGGTTGAGAGTGCTTTCAAACACTGCACCAAAGATGGTTGGAGATATTTCACTCCAGTCGAAGTCAAGACTTGCATTTTGCAGCAATGTTTCTTTCAGTTCTTCTGTAAATTGTGGTATCTCTATTTCCTCTTCAAACAAACCTCCATTTGTATAAGGAAAAGCCTGCAAATCGTCTTGCAGATACTTGCTGCGCTTTTCTGTTGGGGTATTAAGCACATCGAAGAGGTCACGCAAGGCTCTACGCAAATCCTTTGCTTCATAAGTCACAAGGAAGTCGTGGAACTGATCATGTGTAAAGACTCCTGCATCTTCCGCATATAGACAGAACACTATTCGAACACAAAGGATATTCAACCAACGTTGAGCTTCAGGGCTGTCATCATTATATTGTTTCAGCAAAGCATCATAGATTCTGGCAACTATCTCACCAGCCTGCATTGACACTTGCATCTCTTTGCTCAGATGCTCATTCTTAGCATCAACAAGGAACATCAGACGATAGTATTCCTTACCAAGATTTTCAAGCAGAATTTGCTCTGGCTCCCCATTGGGTTGCTCCATATCATAAACAAGGAACTCGGAGAAATTGCATGTTACAATCCATCGGGGATGTTCTGATACAGGAAGACTTACTACATAGCGACGAGCTTGCTGAAATGGATTAAGAAGTGAACCATCGCTTTGACGAATACCAGCTCTCAAATCTTTACCCAAAGACTTTTGCTCAATCAGCACACGTGTAGAAAGGATGCGACCATCAATGAAATTAGAGGCATCCACCATTCGATGGTCTTCAAAAGAAATAAAGCCATCGGAAGGTGTCTCTACGCCAAACACATTCGAGAGTAAATCAATCCAAAAAGGTTGCGATTCACCTCTTTCATATCCTCTACCTTTCCACCGCTCTGCAAATTCAGCAGCAGCGACAGCCATTTGTTTTTCGGTCTTCATATAAAGCTCTGGAGTCTTGGTATTGTGATTAGTTTTTCATTTGCAAAGGTACAATTTTCTTTTATACCATACAATGATTGTGATGTTTTTTTATGGATGAATCACCCCACCCTCTCATTTTCTCATCTCAAACATTCCACCACCTTTCCCGATTGTTTTTCCTGCCTCCCCACAAACAAGAAGACAACAGCGAAGACATAGACGAGGAAGGCGGTGCAGAGGGAGATTTCCTGCATGCCCATGCCGGCAAATACCCAGAAGAGGATGAACGCTACCACTAAGGCTCCAAGAGCTGCATTGATGATGATGTTTCTAATTGTTCCCATATTTTTGTTCGGTATTAAGTGTTAGTTTTATTTGATTTCCGATGCAAAGTTAGGGGGGATTTTACGCTTCATAATGATGCCGTCTGCACCTTTTTGAGATTTTTGTTCCATCATATTTTACACCTTTTTGAGATTTTTCACTGGCAAATTTTACACCTTTTTGAGATTTTTGGCAAGAATTCAGTCGAAAAATGACCTACAAAAGAGCAATTTGGCCCCATCATTCCGCGTAAACAGTCTTACCCCAGACATCCAACAGCCTTTCCCGATTGTTTTTCCTGCCTCCCCACAAAAAGGAAGACAACAGCGAAGACATAGACGAGGAAGGCGGTGCAGAGGGAAATTTCCTGCATGCCCATGCCGGCAAATACCCAGAAAAGGATGAACGCAACCACTAAGGCTCCAAGAGCTGCATCGATGATGATGTTTCTAATTGTTCCCATATTTTTGTTCGGTTTTAAGTGTTAGTTTTTTTGATTTCCGATGCAAAGTTAGGGGGATGTTGTTCCAAACTGCGGTACAGGATTAAAAAAAATGAAAGAAATCTGTGGAATCTGTGAGAAATAAAAAAGCTCACACAGATAGCACGGATGACACGGATGGAACGCCTCGCGCGGCGTGAGAAGGGAGTGCCCTACGGGCAAGAAATCGAACAAATCTATTCAAAATCATTCAAATTTGTAAGATTTGGGGCGATTTGTGTGATTTCTCGCGAAGCGACTCCTTTCAATCCGATGAATCTGCTTAATCATCCCGGAGGGGTATGTCTATATATAAACAAGTTCCTACGGAACGATTGAGCGGATTTGGCGGATTTCTCAAAAGCCCCAGGGACTTCAAATCTGTGGAATCTGTGAAATCTGTGAGAAATAAAAAAGCTCACACGGATAGCACGGATGACACGGATGGAACGCCTTGCGAGGCGTGAGAAGGGAGTGCCCTACGGGCAAGAAATCGAACAAATCTATTCAAAATCATTCAAATTTGTAAGATTGGGGCGATTTGTGTGATTTCTCGCGAAGCGACTCCTTTCAATCCGATGAATCTGCTTAATCATCCCAAAGGGGTATGTTTTAAGAATGAAAAAATGAAGGAATGAAAGAATGAAGGCGCCGCGCTAAATGAAAAATGATAATTTTGAGTCAAAAAATGGGGTGTGAAACATGAAAACTGAGGCTTTTTTGGAATTGCTTTGTGACACGCCTTTTTAGGGTTCAACTCCTACAAGGTGTTGTGAATCAACAAGAAAGGTGATTGATGGTTAAATGGTTAAAAGGTTAAATCCACGAATTGAGGTTTGGGGGATAGTTTATAGGGGGGAATATAGGAGGGTTTTTAAATTTAAATTATTATTATAATAATTATATTATTATTATTACAGCTCTCTTCAATCTGTGAAAAATGAAATTTTACCATTTTACCATTTTACCATTTTACCTTTTCGATTCACTCCTCTAAACCCTAAACTCTAAACCCTAAACTCTAAACACAAGTGCCCCTCACAGCCATCATTAAGTGTTCCCCACAAACGAACGTAAGTCTTGCTAACAAACGAACGTAAGTCTTGCCCACAAACGAGTTGCAAGATAGAGAATATTCTCTG
>ONDH01000043.1 GCA_900316505.1 uncultured Prevotellaceae bacterium | reverse complement strand
AAAAGATTTGTACGATTTCGCCCGCAGGGCACTCCCCCACACGCCGCGCGAGGCGTGATTTCCGCTCAATCCGCTCAATCGTTCCGCAGGAACTTGTTTATAAAAACATACCGCTTCTCCCTCCCCTTACGTTTTCATTTCCTCATTGTTTCATTTTTGTGTACCCTTCTTTATCATTTATCATTTGTCATTTAGCGCCGCGTCGCGAAGCGCCATATTGCAAAGTCGAGATTGCAAAATAGCCTCAACGAGAAAAAACCTATGCCTTTATGTGTCATTTTTTAAGAAATATTCACGTTGCCACATGAAAAAACGATACCTTTGTCAATTATTAAGCACAGGCGCGTGTGCGTAAGTGCAGAGAGACAACCCTTCATGGAGCAGTTAATATATAATGCAAAGTGAACACTCAATGATTAACAAAAACGAGTAAAGACAAAACAAATTATTAATAAAAAATATGAAGAATACAATGAAAATGAAGAGCTTACTTTCATTCTTCGTGCCTGCAGCGATGATATCGCTGATGGTGGCAGGTTGTAGCGATTATGACAACGGCTATGACTCGAACGCGATTAAGTTCAATGAAGAGTTCCGCAAGGCGTATGGCGACATTGACCCCGAGCAGGACTGGAACCTCGCCGAGCGTGGCACCGTGACCGTCTCCACCATGAAGGAGTCGGAAGTGAAAATCTATGCACTCCGTGGCAATGAATACGTCCTCGTCGGTGACTACGAAGGAGTGAAAGGCACTAAGATGTTGGGCTTCGACATGGTTGAGGGCACCAACAGCATCATGGTGACCGATGGCGTGACTGCAGAGAAGACTGTGCCAGGTGGCGTGGTGGCTTTTGGTGACACACGTACAACTCATGCGTCCGAGGGTTATGTCAAGGTTCATAAACTGGAAGGTCCGGTTACTCTTGAGGATGGAAAAACTTATGAAAAGTATCGCTATAACACAGAGACGGAATACAAGAAAGTGACGAAGGAAACGGTGGAACAAGGTAAAGTGAATTTGAGTAGGGTGATCAACAACTTCTCCTATGTCTCTAATGGTCCTTTCATCATTTATCCTTATTATTGGTACACAAGTTCCACCAACACTGTTGGAGTTTATTATTATGACAACAATGGAGAACTTCAAGAAGTGCCCATCTATACCACCAAAGGAAACAACGATGGTGAGGAACCTGAGTTGATAAGTTATGAGTTGTTTTATGAAGATGATGGTCAAGTGTGGGACAATAGTTCTGAAGGATATCCATCCACACCAAACTGGCAAACTAATAATGGTGTTAATCCTGGTGGTGGTAACTTCAAGGGTAATACTTCTGACACCAAATCAAGCGAGTCTGGTATGACCCAACCTTTTACTGAGTATTGGTTCCCTGCGAGTCAGAGTCAAACATTGCAACCAGGTCAGATTACTCGTGTATTCAACAATTTCACTCCTGGAGAAAGGTATAGAGTGGAAATCAAGGCTCGTCTGTGGAATGGAAATAAGAATGGCGATCCTAAAGGCGTCAAATTCTTTCTTAATGATGCTAACTCAAACTCTGTAGATCTCTCAGCAAATAAAACGGTGACATATTATGAAGAAACACCACTGGTTTATGGCACCTATTCGTTGGAATTTGTGGCAGATGAGAATGGTGCCGTTACTGTTGGTTTTGATATAGCAGACGACCGTTTGGGCAACTGGCTTACCTTCAAGGATCTCAAGATTTTTCACATGAAGGAAAAGCATGAGTGGACATCTACAAATGGCAAGGAATTTTTCAATGGAATCACACGTGGACAGGGTATCTATGTGGATATTCCCAAAGGCACTCAGTTTGGTATGTACCTTCACTCTGTTAATATAGCTGGTGAGGAAATTACTTATTATTCGCAGGCAGAACTCAATACAGCATCCCCTGATGGTAAACCTGAGGATGAAATGTATGGTTATGGTGTGAAGTACAAGGGTTCTGGTGTTATTACCGACAAGGCCAATTGGGAGAAAGATGCGGATTTGTATCCATGCTATGCTTCCACTTTCAATGTGGATGGTCAGATGTTCTTTGGATTTGAAGACTGGCGTAATCCAACAAATGGTGATATGGACTTGAATGATGTGGTGCTTGCCATCTCAGGTTTCGACCCAACTGTCATCAACGAGGATCCAACGGAAAATTCATGGTTGCTCGTATGCGAGGACTTGGGTGGTTCGTTCGATACCGACTACAACGACGTTATTTTCAAGGTTGATCATGTGAGTGGACAGCCCACAGCAAAAGTGACTGCAATGGCTGCAGGTGGTACATTGGCTTCTTACATCTTCTTCCGTGACCCGACCACTCAGAATGCTCAAGACCAAGTGGTTGGTGAAATCCACCAGATGTTTGGTGTCGCTCCAGAAAGTAGTGGCGAATATGCGCCAATCAATGCCACTACTCGATATGAGAAGGGTGGAAACACGGTTTCTATCGATGTGGGTGAGAACTGGACTTTGGCATATTATCAGGCTGATCAGTTCCATCAGGGATCTGTTGGCAACTATGGCGAAAATGTTAACATGGGTGGTTTCCAGATACGTACATTGAAGTCAGGTACTCCTGACCCAGGTGTTAATGTCAATGCCAACACTGGGGTGTTCAATAGCTCATCTACTGCATCAGTCATCGCTGCTCCTGATAAGGGTGCTGCACCTTATATCCTCTGTCTGCCTTACACCTACACCAAGCCGGTGGGTAACAAACTTAACACCTATGTGTGGGCATGGCCACAAGAACTTTGCACTATCTGCTCTGCAGTATATGATCAGAATGACAAGTACAGCGGCAGCAATGGTGGTGCATACCGTGAATTCGGCGAATGGGTGCGCGACCACAGTAAGAATGTTGAATGGTACAAAAACAGAAATGTAAATGCCCTTACCGTAGAGGAACTGCTTTTGAAGTCGGAAGATATACAGCAGGGTGGTTTGCAGACTTTGCAACTTGGAAATAACGGATCTATCACGGTTAAACCAGGAACTGAGGTCAACCTCTTTGCTAACTTGATAAACTATATTGATGGCACCTACACTTTCACCTATTCAGGTGAGATGGGCAGTGGTACAATAACTAACCCAGCCTCGTGGACGCCATATAATGAAGGCCGTCGCACCATAACTGTTACTCGTGCAGCAGATAACAACTATGCAGAGGCAACAACTTCATTCACATTTGTGGTACAGACTGCACCTACAGTTCTCGCAACAAGTAGTTTTGCGGTATATTCTAATTACAATTGGTTTGCCTTGGAATATGTGGATGGCGATTTGAAGATGAAGTATAAGGGTGGTCAAGCTCAACAAGTATGGGAAGTGCAAGATGCTGGCGGCGATGACTATGTGTATCTTTACAACGTTGGAGCAAAGAAGTACCTGTCGCTTGACATGAATAATTCGTATAAAGCTATTTTTGTTGATACACCTAATGACTGGTCAAAATTTGTGATTAATGATGACGGCACGATTGAATGTTATGGTAAACAACAACGATATCTTGGTAGTAACGCGATTGGGGCAGAACAGTTAGTTGATGGAAATGCTTCCACACCTATCAACTGGACACAGTCAGATGCACAGGCATACGCAAAAACACGTAAGTAATCATTCAACTATGTGATTGATAACAGAAGAATAAAGGAAGCGGGGTGACCACACGTTCACCCCGCTTTTTCTGTTCTTCTCTTAACCTTATCCTCCCCCCCCTCACCGCATGCGCTTCGCTGAAATAAAAGAATGAAAAAATGAATGAATGAAGTTCAGTTCGGTTGGCATGGCATAAAAAATTCTGTGACATCTGTGTCATCCGTGTGACAATCATTTCCTGCGGGAACCGCACAAAAATCCGCTCAATCCGCTCAATCGTTCCGCAGGAACTTGTCTTTATACAACATACCGCTTCGCGATGATTGAGCGGATTGAACGGATTTATCTTCTAAATCTTCCAAATCATCCGCAACGCGGATTAGTTATATATAAAACTAGACCGCAAGCGGTCGATTGAGAAGATTGGGAAGATTTTTCAGATTAACGTGAATTCGGTGTAAGAGGTTGCGCCGTTGGCGCCGAAGAAAAAATAGATAAAAACAAATAAAAATAGATAAAAAAGAACTTGTTTTTTATATTTTCACCTATTTTTTCATATTTTTCTTCGGCGGCGTGCCGCAATAAAGCACTTTCTTTTATACCGAACTGACGTTAATAAAGACAAGTTCCAACGGAACGATTGAGAAGATTGAGCGGATGTGAATGGCGTTCTTTCTGTGTTCTGATGCGGTCAATCTGAGGTCTTCTTTGTAAAAAGCAGCATTATTTTCAATTTTTTCTGTGTTTTTTTCTCACTTTTCTTGTTTGTTTTTCAAGAAGTTCCTATATTTGCATATTATAAGTACGCGTATATGCGCGTTAACCTTAATACAGAGTAATCAACCTATTAACCATAAAGATTATGAAAACTCAAAGAAATCTTTCATTCATGATGCCACTGGCAGTGGCAGCAATGATCCTTGCGGGATGTAGTGATTATGACAACGGATTTACCGAGAAACAAATCCAATTCCATTCAGATTTTAATCACGAGTTCGGTTCGTTCGACAAGACACAGGACTGGAACCTCGCCGAGCGTTCCAATGTGACCGTGACCACTTCGGAGATGAAGGACATCAATGTCTATACCGAGAAAGATGGTACGTATGTGCAGGTGGGTGCGTTCAAGAATGTGTCAGGCACACGTAAGTTGGAGTTTGACGTGATTGAACAAACAAAGAAGCTTGTGGTGAGCGACGGTGACGTGGCACTCCGTGCTGTAGTTGGCGGTACTGTCAATTTCGATGACATGACCTCGGTGAAGGGCGAAGTGTTGGAGACACGTACACACGACGTGAACCGAAACGAATGGGAAACGCGTTACGTGATTCCTGCTAATGTAACGCAAGAAGAAGAGGAGAAGGTGGTGGCAGAATTCAGTAAAGTACGTGAAGGTGCCTACAACACCGTGAAGATTGATTGGACACGCATGTTTGTGCAGCAGGTGCATAAGGGTGGAGGTGTCTATGTGGATGGTAATGGTGCCAGCATCGGTTTGGGCAGTGACCACATGAATCACCTCCAGATTTATAATAAGAAAGGCAATAACGTTTTTAACACTCCTGCTATGGGCGGTTTTGGCAACAGCCACTGGGAGCACGTGAACGATTTTAATACGGGTAAACAAAACGCCAGTTATGAGGAAATCATGGGCATGACCTTCCTCTACAACCTTGACCCGACGGATTGCCCGACGGTGCATGTGAGAGACGGTGTTGACTGGGTGCAGCAGTTCTTGTATCACAACAGCACTGATTCTAAGTACCATGCAGAGTATATCATGCTTGAGATTGATGGCAACTACTATCTCGGTTTTGATTTCTATGCGCATGGCACGGACATTTATTCAGCCAACAAGAATATGGACGTGGAGCGTGACTGGAAGTTTGATGACTGGATTATTAAGGTTTCAAATGCTGAAAACAGCATCATTCCTGTGAAGAGACTCGAAACGGCACAGCCTGCAGCTTGGATTCTGGCAGGTGAGGACCTTGGCGGCGGCTTCGACATCGACTATAACGACGTAGTGGTGAAAGTGGAACGTGTGGCTGGCGAGAACAAAGTGAAGGTGACTCCTCTGGCTGCAGGCGGTACATTGGCTTCTTATCTTTTCTTTGGTACGACTTGTATCGGTGAAATCCACCAGATGTTGGGCGCTTCTCCAGCACGCAGTGGTGGTTATTCCCCTATCAATCTGAAAGGATCTTTGAGACAGGCAGAACCTAAATATGTGGACGTGGATAGTGATTGGAGTCTTTCGGAGGATATTAGCAAGGATGACAACATGGGTGGCTTCACCATCCGCGTCTTGCCTGCTGGTACAGAAGCGAAAGGTCCTGCTCTGGATTATAATAATACTATTTTCAACGATGCAACAGACGTGAATTCACCACGTAGGGGAGAGGCTCCTTTCATCATCTGTGTGCCATATTCCTACACACTTGCCAACGTGCCACAAGAAGGGAAGAAAACCACAACAGTTTGGGGATGGCCAGGCGAAGGTATCCACATTACCGATGCATACACAGAGTTTGAAAGATGGACGCAAGATGTTGCGAACAATCAGAATTGGTATGCATATCCAAATTCGAAATATGTTGTATCAACAGCCGGCTTGGCAGGCTCACAACCTGTTGACATGACAGAGGATGAAATCGAATATGTGAATGACCCGAACAATCAGGAACTGAACATCTCCGAGGAGAGCACCATCAATGGTGGAGATACAGAAACGGATGAGGGTGATGATGTGAATGATGGAGAAACGACAATGACCATCCAGAATTCTAATGATTATTTCTTTGATATAGAGTACAATGAAAGCGATGGAACATATAATATTCTATATGGTTCAAAAGAGATTAAGTCTCATGTGACATCTGTAACCATGCAGTGGTCAGGTTATGATGCTAATGGAGGTAGGCTGCATATTTGCTCTCCGTGGAGAACATTCGATTATGCAAGTGGAGATGCAAATGGAAAAGCAATTGTTACTAAGGCTAACTTGGAAGTGCTGATGACTCAGGTAAAGAAGCTTCTTGTTACATGTGACAATAATCCTTTGACACTTACTATTAAATAAATCTTTTGAATTCTTTCGTATGATATCAAGTGAGGCGACCTTGTTGGGGTCGCCTCGATTTTTTCTTCATTAGAGAGAAATCCGCTCCATTCGTTGAATCGTTCCGCAGGAACTTGTCAAAATAACGCTGATTAGATATAAGGGAATCAACTTTCCCTCCGTTATTTTTGTTTTTTTTCTCTGTTTTGTTTCTTTATTTGGAATTAATCCGTAACTTTGCAAAATAATAACCGTCATTATTATAATGCCCATTATTATTTTGAAGTTATGAAGTTCTATGACAGAGAGTCGGAGCAGCAGTTGCTCAGAGAGGTGTTAGCCCAAAGTAAGCGTGAGGCGCGTATGACCGTCATCATGGGTCGTAGGCGTATTGGTAAGACTGAGCTTTCGCAGAGATGTGGGGACGAGACCATCCTCTATTTTTTCGTTGGAAAGAAAGCGGAGTCTCTGTTGTGCAAGGACTTCATTGCCGAGATAACCCATAAGCTTGGAGTCCCTGTTTTGGGTCAGGTCGGCTCCTTTTCTGAGATTTTCAGGTATGTTTTACAACTTTCAGAAACCAGACCATTTACATTGATTATCGATGAATTCCAAAACTTCCAGAAGATAAATCCGACGGTGTTCAGCGATATGCAGCGTGATTGGGATTTGTGGAAACGCAAAAGTCACCTGAACTTGATTGTCAGCGGTTCTGTATTTACGCTGATGAAGAAGATTTTCGAGGATTATGAAGAGCCGCTTTTCGGACGTGCCGATGAAAAGTTGACACTTCAGCCATTCAAGACTGATGTGATGAAGGAAATCCTCCATGATTTCAATCCCGACTACACCCCAGAGGACTTGCTGGCGTTGTTCAGCATTACGGGTGGTGTGGCTTGGTATGTCACCCTGTTGCTTGACCGTGGGAAGATTCGTAAGAACAAGATGCTGGCTGCGTTGACGGAAGAGAACTCTCCCTTCATCAATGAGGGGAAGAACATTCTGATAGAGGAGTTCGGTACGGACTATGTGATCTATTTTTCCATCCTGACCTGTATTGCCAGTGGCATGAAGACCAGTGCGGAAATCAAGAATGAACTGGGAATCGACAATATCAGCAGCTATTTATCACGTCTGGAGGACTACTATGGCTTAATCAGCAAACATCAGCCCATCTTTGCCAAGGAAAACAGCAAGAAAGTGCGATACGAATTGGATGATTGTTTCTTGATTATGTGGTTCCGCTTCTTCTTCAAGTATCAGGCACTGGTGGAGAATAAGGCTCTGAAAGCTCTCGGTGACATCATCAAGAGAGACTACAATGGCGTGTCGGGGTTGATGATGGAACGGTACTTTATCCGCAAGTTCCAAGAAGAAGGGAAATATATTGTCGGCAAATGGTGGGACAGAAAAGGATTTGATGAGATAGACCTCGTGGTGGTCGACCCTGTTGGCAAGGAAGCTTGGGTATATGAGCTGAAAAAAGACGAAAGTCGCTATCATGAGGCTTCCTTCAAGGAAAAAGTTGATACGATGGTAGCTCAGACTCCAGAATTGCGTAAGATGACCATTCACATTGGCTCACTCAGTAAGAACGATATGTAAAATGGCCACGCTCGTAGGTACTCTCGTTCGGAAAAACTCAAATATATTTGGTTTTTCTCTCACTTAGTCGTAACTTTGCAAACGATTTACAAAGATTATGTGGCTTAACATCTTATACATCATTCTCGGTTTCGTTCTCCTGATGAAGGGAGGCGACTTCTTGATTGACGGGGCAGTGGCTATTGCACAGCGGGCAAAGCTGAGCGCGATGGTCATTGGCATCACCGTGGTGGGTTTCGGCACGTCGATGCCGGAGTTGCTGGTATCGACACAGGCGGCGTGGATTGGGTCTTCAGGACTTGCCATCGGCAATGTGGCGGGCTCAAACATCGCCAATGTCGCTCTCATCCTCGGTGTGACGGCACTGATTTGTCCCTTGCCTTCGCAACGCAAGATGATGAGGATTGACCTTCCTTTCATGCTGTTTGCCATGTTGCTGTTCATTGGTTTCTCCTTTACTGGAGCGATAGACCGGTGGATGGGCATCCTGATGGTGCTGCTGCTCGTGGGTTTCATCACATGGGAAGTGAGGGATTCGCGCAAGACGATGAAACAGGAGCTGGAAGAAGAAGTGAAGCCCTCGATGCCGCTGTGGCGTGCCATCCTGTATGTGGTGGCATCGCTGGCTGCGATGGTGTGGGGAGCTGACCTGCTGATTGACGGTTCCAGCGCCATTGCCATGGAACTGGGCGAATACTTCGGAGTGGGGAAGGAGGAGATGGAACGCATTATCGGTCTGACCGTGGTGGCTGTGGGCACGTCGTTGCCTGAACTGTTTGCTTCGGTGATGGCGGCACGGAAAGGGGAGACCGACATGGCGGTGGGCAATATCATCGGCTCGATTTCCTTCAACATCCTCTCGGTGGTGGGTGTGGCAAGCACCATCATGCCGATTCAGAATGCGTGGGGACCTTTTGCCATCGACTATGCGGTGATGTTCGGTTTGGGACTGTTGTTGTGGATGTTCCTGAAGACACACAACAAGATTGTGCGCTATGAAGGTGCTATCTTACTGACCATCTATTGTCTTTACATCGCCAAGACGCTGATGGTGTGACATTCCTTAATAACAATATAATCAGATAATTAACAATCTTAACTTAGATTAAAAGATTATGGATACAATTGGATTGATTGTCATGGTGGTCGTACTCGTTCTCGTGATTGGGGGCATCTTCGGCTACATCAAGACACAGCGTGAGCTGGTGAACCTGGACGAGAAGTGCAAGAACGCATTGAGTCAGATTGAGGTGCAACTCAACTCACGTTGGGATGCGCTGATGTCGTTGGCAAAGGCTGCCACTTCCTATGCCCAGCATGAGGCAGAGACCTTGGCTGCCACCATCGCTGCACGTCGTGGTGTGGAAATCCGTACGGCTGCCGACGTGAACGAGCAGCAGGACGCTTTCTCAGAAGTGCTGAGCCGACTGATGGCTGTGAACGAGGCTTATCCGGAACTGAAGGCTTCAGGTCTGTATGAGAAGACGATGAGCAGCATCAATTCGTATGAGGACAACGTACGCATGGCACGTATGATCTACAACGACACGACCACACGCTTCAACCGTTACGTGCGCCAATGGCCATCGAGCATGGTGGCAGGACAGCTGCACTTTGTGGCAAGAGACTACCTGACTGTGGACAACAAGGGCAAGAAGGACATGCCGGAATTGTTTGGAGCCGAATGAAAAAGCTACTGATTGCAGGAATCTTGTGTCTGTTGGGCATCGCAGGTCTTCCAGCCTTTGCCCAGCATCAGATAGACTCCGTGTTTATCCTGGTGAATCTGATGGATGACGGTAGTGCCCGTGTGAGGGAACGCCGTGACTGTCAGATGAGTGAGCAGGGTACGGAGGGTTACATCACGTTCAACAACATGGGTGACATCGAGTTGAAGGACCTGCAGGTGTTCGACGAGGAGGGTGTGGATTATGCAGTGGAGGAGGAATGGGACGTGAATCGCAGCCGTGAGGAGAAAACGAGACGTTGTGGTTATCACCGCACCTCCGAAGGCGTGGAAGTTTGCTGGGGCATCGGCAAGGCTGGAAAGCGCCGATACTACATTTTCTACACGCTGACGAACCTGGTGAAGTCCTACGACGACTTTGACGGTTTCTGCCATTCATTCTACGAAGCAGCCAACTCGCCTGCCGCATTTGCCATGGTGAATGTCATTATGGATGTGGACTCGCTCTCGAAGAAGGATGCCCGTCTTTGGACTTTCGGCTATGACGGTTGGAAAGGACATTGCAGCAACTATGTGTGGGCTCGTACAGAGGAGGATGCTCCCATGCGCAATGGTGATGCCGTCATCATGCTTATGGAAATCAAAAAGGGGCTCCTGCACCCGACCGTCAAAAAGGAGGGTACGTTCAAGGAACTAGTGAAACGTCCTGCCCTGGAGGGTAGTGAATACGATATTGAAGTGGCGTTGGGCGACACCCTGGAGGATGGCACCCTGCGCAGTTCGCTGATGGGTGGTCAAGTCGGTTCAGGACACGAAGGAAGTCCCGTACACAGTTATTCATTCAATCAGGAGGAAGATGGCGGCGGCTTCAACTGGGGACTCATTGGCGGTTTCCTGCTCATCCTTGGACTCATCGGTTGGGCAGCCAAAGGCACGATTGCCTCAGACATTGCCTTCAAGAAACGACAGAAGCAGCGTTTTGCCGACCTGACCAAACTGATGGGCGGTAAGAAATGGGACGAACTGCCTTACTGGCGTGAGCTTCCGAAGCAGGGCAACCTGCTCAGTTCGAGTGCCGTACTGGCTACCGTGATGCATATTCTGAGATTGTCGAAGAACAACCCCATCAAGGGCATTGATTTCACGGTGCAGCATCTGTACGAGGCATTTATCCTCCGTATGTTCTATCAAGGTGGCATCACCCTCGACTACGATACAGACAAGCATGGCAAGAACCGGCAACTCTTCCGCATCCATGAACCTGTGAAACCCGCGAAGAAACCGGAACTGGATGTGACGAAAAATGCAGAATCTTCTTTCTCCCTTTATGGTTCCCGTCGTCGAGTGGCACAGGAACTCTATCAGGGTTTGATTCGCGACGAGGGCATCCAGTATCTGTTGCACGACCTCCTTTACAAGGCGGCGAATGATGACCATCTTCTGCAGCCTGACGAACTGAGGGCGTATGTGAAGAAGAACATCGAGCAGCTGCGTCCGATGGCGGATGTGCTCTACAATGTCATCGAGCTTCGCAAGGACGACAATGCTCTTCGGGCGGAGGAGGTGCAGCAGGTGGTGGGCTTTGTCCATTACCTCAAGGACTTCTCGCTGGTGCAGGAACGCCACATCGAGGAGGTGAATCTTTGGAAGGAGTACCTTGTCTTTGCTTCTTTCTACGGCATTGCCGATCAGGTGCGCCGAGACATGAAGAAGGTGGCGCCCGACACGACCAAACTCGACGAACTCATCCCGCCACATCAGGTGGTGGAGGACTTCAAGCCAATCACCACGGCACTGAACACCTCACTCTATGCGGCGTATGTCTACGAAACAGCCTACGAGCGTGAACAACACCGTTCATACTCGAGCAGCAGCGGTGGCAGCAGCAGTTCACGCAGTTACTCCTCCAGCAGCGGTGGCAGCGGACATAGCAGCTATTCTGGTGGTGGCGGTCACTCTGGCGGTGGCGGCAGCGGATTTAGATAATGCATAATTCATAATGAGGAATTGACAGTTGATAATTGACAATTGACAGTTAGGCTGACGCGATGCTTGCATCTCGCATGGCAAACTCCTAATTCCTAACTCCTAACTAAAATAAAAGAACTATGGATATAGAAAGAATTGTAGAAGGATCGTTGAAGAACTGGTTGGTCGGTCTTCTGATTGTGCTTGGTGTGAGTGTGGCAGCATTTGTGTTCACGCCTGCACCACCTGATTCGATTGTGACACTCGATGATGCAGGTGACACCATCGCCACGATAGCAGGCACCATCTGTGGCATCCTCTGCTGTCCTGGTCTTCTGTGCATCTTCATCAAGAAGTGGCGTTTCCCCATGGTCATCATCGCGTCGTTTGTGTTGTTGCTGTTCCTGGCGGCTGTGTGCCTCGACCACGCTTACAACAACCTGAACTATGCGTTGGCAAAGGACAAGACTCCAGTGGAACGTCCGTGTGTCATCACGCACCACAACCACAACGTGTCCACGAGTGTGCACCGAGACAGTCGGGTGGGGAAGGATGTGTTCGGCAACGAGAAAGAATATGTGAGCGAGCGTACGGAGACAACAGACAAATATGAAGTGAGGTTCCGCTTCCTCGATGAGGGAGAGCACGCCACCGAACATACCATCAGCCACGACACTCCCTATGCGTTTTACAACCGTGTGTATCAAGGCGACACCTGTGTGGCATACATCCTGACGGGTGCCCTTGGCAGGGATTATGTGTATGACATGGTGGTGAAGAAGAGGGGAAGATGAGAGTGTACGTTTTAGTTAGGAGTATTTTTAAGTTAGGAGTTAGGAATTAGGAGTTAGGAGTTGCCATGCGGGATGCAAGCATTGCGTTAGTCTAATTGTCAACTGTCAATTCCTCATTATGCATTATAATTTAACCATTATCTAAATAAGAAAAGGGATTTGACATCACCGTCAAATCCCTTTCTTTTTCCTTCGCTCCCTCTCTTGCTTCTACTTCCATGAAGGAAAGCAATCCTAACCAAAACCTTTTTACTCAAACTATTGATAAAAACCAAAATTCTACTGATAGGATAAAAACATTTTTTACTTTTTACTAACCATTTCCTTTAACTTTACTTCTGTGCATCTTCGCCCGCTGGCGACCGATGTATTTCCTGTACCTGTATTATATATTAACCAGCTCTGTCTTTAGTGTGGGAGATTCAGTTCTCCGTTGCTCCGTCTCAGTGGAGCCTTCTGTTAAACTTTGACTCCCGTTCCAGCAAGAGGTTATCACTAATCCCTTGAAGGTTCGGGAGTCTACCTATTTCCATTAAAAACTATTCCGATATCGTTAGGACTTATCCTCTGGGGATGTTATGAATTACTATTTACTACTGTTTTACAAAGATTTGGGCAAAATAATCGGAGTAAGCCCGTATCGAAATTTCCTATTGTTTTTTTGGAACAATTTACAGGTTTTTTGTGAATTTCAATATATATGATTTAGTGCTAAAATGGTCCGGATTTATTTATCTGGATGCGAGAACATTTGCATTATCGTCTCCTGAGAATCGGTTGTCCTTCCAGTTACCTGCGATGACCTTACCGGTTGCTGTCGTGTAAGTACCGACGCCGTTACGCATATCCTCTTTGAATTGTCCTGTATAAGTTGCGCCTGAAGCCCAAACGAATGTGCCCTGACCTTCAATGTAGGAGTTGCAGAACTGGCCTTCATAGACGTTACCGTTTGCATAGGTGTACTTGCCGAGACCTTCCTTCTCACCGTTTACCCACTGACCTGCATACACGTCACCGTTGTTGTGATAGTATGTGCCGTAGCCGTTGCGCTGGTTGTTCTCGTAGTGACCTACATACTTGTCACCGTTAGCAGCTGTGAAGATGCCTTCGCCTACACGTACATCATCTACCCACTCACCTTCGTATGTGTCGCCGTTTGCCCATGTGAGCTTACCATGACCATTGCGCTTACCGTTCTTCCACTCACCCTCGTAAGTGTTGCAACGCTCTGCATAGAATGCGCTGCCGAAGCCGTCCTGCTTGCCGTCCTTGAAGTCACCCTGATAGATGTCGCCATCCACCCATGAGTAACGTCCGTAGCCGTCAATCTGGCCATTCACGAAGTTACCTTCGAAGCGGTCGCCGTTTTTCCACTCATACACGCCTTTACCGTGCATTTTACCGTCCTTCTTGTTGCCAGTGTACTTACCAGAATTGTTCAGATCTGGATTGCGCTGTGCAGCGTCGTCCTGGCTCTGTGCCATGATGCTGTTGTAAGCACCGAATGACAAGAATGCTAAAACTGTTAAGATGAACTTCTTCATAACTATGCCCTTTCTTTTAAGTAGTTATTGATTTGGTTTGATATGTTGTTTAATTAGCCTCTTAGGTTGAAGCGATTTTTGTTGGTTTAATTGGTTTTGTTTTTTTTGTTTTGTCAACATTTTTTGTTTTTGACATTGCAAAGTTACCGATTATGTTTCCTACTACCAAATAAAAAATACAAAAAATATCATGAAAAAGTAAAAAAGTTGCAATTTCGCAAGTAAAAGTACACAATATATCCGTTTTTGATAATTTTAGTGTGATAAAAAGCGGTGTTATGAATCAAAAAGCGGAAACATAACAGGAATTAATCATGAATCACCGCCAATTATCGCCACTTTGATGTACAATTCTATACTATTATATATAATATAGGGATACATATAGGGTACATTATGTTTCCTTTTATGAATCATAACAAGGGTACAAAATGTTTCCTAATTATAGCTAACTCACTCATTATCATATGTAAACATAACAAGACATTTCGGAAGTAATATTATGAGGTTGCGCCGTGGGCGCCGAAAGAACAATATGAAAAAACAAATAATAATAGATAAAAAAGAGGAACACTTGTACAATCCTCTGTATGGATTTGAATTAATCCTATAAATCTGCTGAATCAGCTTAATCATCCCGGAGGGATATGTCTTTATAAAAACAAGTTCCTGCGGAACGATTGAGCGGATTGAGCGGAGATTTTAATTTTTAACCACAGATTGAGCGAATTAAACAGATTTTCGCTTATGGGTAAGCCATTACTCGGATTGTTACCATAATTAAAATAATTTTATCCACAAATTTTGATGATTTAATTATAGAAATTAGTGACATAATTATTCTAATTATTCAAATTAGTTTCAGGAAAACCAATCTGTGGTTTTATTACTTCCGAAAGTTGAGTTTCTTATATTTTCGCCTATTTTTTTAATGAAGTTCTTGGGAACATTGCCGCAATAAAGCACATTCTTTTATGCCGACTCTCGTTATAATAAAAAAACTGCTGACGAATCGCCAGCAGTTCATATTATCTTTTTTGAATAATGTTCAGACTATGTTGTTTTTGATGACTTGTTCAATCACGATGGGGAAATGCTTCATCTCCAGTTCGTGTACTTTTTCTGCTATGTCATCAGGCGTGTCGTTGGGATCGAGCTTGACAGAGAACTGCGCGATGTGTTCTCCTGCATCTAGTTCGGGGTTGACGAAGTGGATGGTGATGCCACTGACAGTTTCGCCTGCAGCTTTCACCGCCTCATGAACATGATGTCCCCACATGCCCTTGCCACCAAATTTGGGAAGGAGGGCAGGGTGGATGTTGATGATCCTGTTTGGGAACTGGTCAATCAGGTAGGTAGGTATCTTAGGGAGGAAACCTGCGAGAATGATATAATCGCAACCGCGCACGGTCTGGATGACGAGTCGTGGTTCGTCGATGAATTGCTGTCGGGTGATGACTGTAGTGGGCACGCCAAGTTTTTCGGCACGTACAAGTGCATAGGCATCAGCACGGCTGCTCACAACAATGGGAATCTGTACTTCGTCAGGTTTGTTCTGGAAGTAGCGGATGATGTTTTCGCAGTTTGTGCCGCCTCCAGTCACGAAGATGGCGAGTTTGATGGGTTCGCTCATGTCAATTTCTCTATTTCTGATGTGTTTTAGCCAATTTGAGAGGGAGGAATCTCCTCAAAATCGATGTCTTCAATCTCCAGCGCCTTTGCTTCGGCAGCCTTGGCATCCTCTTCGCGTTGACGACGACTCAGGAAGAAACGGTAGCGATCCAGTTCGTCAGCAAATTCGTGGGTTGCCCACACGAGGATGGCAGCATCGTCAATCAGTCCGATGGCTGGCATGAAGTCGGGCATGACGTCGGCAGGTGTGACCACATAGACAAGCGCACCCACTATGACCGTGAGGTTGAGGAAGTTGTACTCCTTGTAGTTGCCGGTGAAGACGTCACGAATGTACTGACAGATGAAGAGAAACTCGTCTTTCACTGCCTTGAGTCCATCCTTTGTGGCATATTTTTTTGCCGACGTGAACAGCTCCTTGAGCTTGCTCGGATGCATGGCGTAATAGCGGCCTGCGGCTGCCCATCCGCCTTTCTTGAAGTATTTTGTATAGTCCATACCCGTCCTTACTTTTTTTAAGTACGTGTCATCGATTTCTTTTGCAAAGATACATAAAAATCTTGATTCATCTGACAGACATCTTAAAAAAACACCCATTATTGGAAAAAAATCACTAACTTTGCCACCATGAAAGTCATCTACAACCGTTTCATTCCTTTTGGCACTTACCACGGCCTCAACCTTTTCGGCATTGTTTTTGTTCAGCGCCGGTGGGGAAAGATGGAACCGTACGAGCTGAACCATGAGTTCATCCACACCTGTCAGCAATGGGAAATGACCTATGTGCTTTTCTATCTGTGGTATGTGGTTGAGTTCCTGGTGCGGCTGGTTCAGTACGGATTCCGAGCTGAGAAGGCTTATTACAACATCAGTTTCGAAAGGGAGGCGTATGCCAACGAACGCAACATGGAATACCTCCATGAGCGCCGTCTGATGGCATGGACACGCTATCTTAAGCATTCTTGACTTGTTTTTTCCGTTCTTCATGCTCAAAAACGCAGAAAATCATGTCGCAAACAATAAAAAGTGTTGAAAACGACAAAAAAAATCTTGCTATCTTTTTGTATTTTAGTCTATTTGTCTTAACTTTGCATTCGTTTTCGGGGTTTCAATGACCTTTGACAACATTACACATTATATTACACATTATATATATATAGACAATCAACAATAAAAATCAATAAGAATTATGACTAAAGCAGAAATTGTTGCTGAAATCAGCAAGATGACAGGAGTGGAGAGAGAAAAGTCTCTCAAAGTGGTAGAAGCCCTGATGACTATTGTTAAGGATCAGACTGCCGGTGGCGAGGACATTTTCCTCCGTGGTTTCGGTACATTCACCACAAAGACCCGTGCTGCAAAGGTGGGTCGCCTCATCAAGGAGAACAAGTCAGTCGTTGTGCCAGCGCACAAGATTCCTTACTTCAAACCTTGCGAGGACTACAAGAACATGTTCTAATTCCAAGGAACAAACAATAATGATGGAGGCACTGCTGATTCCCAGCGGTGCCTCCATCCATTTTAGCTTTGCGCTTCGCTGAAATGAAAAAATGAAGAAATGAAAGAATGAACTATGATCTTTCGTTATATCTTTGAGTTATTTAACATAACAGTTGTTCCATACATATAAAACACCTAACTCGTTGAGTGTCAATTACCGCCTTACAGCGCGAAATAACATGCGCTGGAAGAACGAAATATTATGCGCTGGGTGCGTGAAATGACACGCGCACGGTGCGCACTAGTGAAAAAAATAAGTTTAACGTGACGAGTCAACTTCCAACTGTGGCACATCATCGATGTCCACAATCTGCGGAAGTGGGTTCTTGTCGCTCTGCTTTGCCCCTAACTTCTGCAGTTTCGCACAGGTGGTGAGGATGCTTTGTCCTGTGGGTGCCAATTTTCGTCCGCCATCCTCGTATGCCTTGGCGGCACGTTCGAGTGCGTTGCCGATGTCCTCGTACTTCTTCATGAACTGTCCCACGCGGTCGAGCAGTTCGTTGGCAAGGGCATAGACTTTCTCGTGGTTCTGTGCCTGGGCGATTTGTGTCCATGTGAGGTTGATGATGCGCAAGGCGGCAAAGAGTGTCTGTTCGTCGGCAATGAACACATTCTGTGCCATGGCGTTGCGCCAGAGGTCAGGTTGTGCGTTGAGGGCTGTCCACAGGGCAGCCGAATGCGGCACAAACATGATGACATAGTCCATGCGTGCCTTGGGAGGCTGGATATAGGTGGAATAATCCTTGGTGGAAAGTTCGCGTACATGTGCCTTCAGACTGTCGATGTGTGCCTTCAGGTGCCGCTTGCGCTCTTCTTCGGTGGTGGCGTTGGAATAGTCCATGAAGGCAGTGAGTGACACCTTCGAGTCGATGATGACCTCCCTGCGCTGATCAAGGTGCAGGATGACATCGGGACGGAGCGTGGAACCATGCTCGTTGCGCACGATGTTGCCCGCTGCATCGCGGATGTACGGTTGCGTGTCGTAGTGGATGCCGCGTTTCAGTCCTTGACTCTCCAAGAGCTCGTCGAGGATGGTCTCGCCCCAATCGCCCTGCACGCGGTTGCCGAGTCGGAACGTGCGGTTCAGTTCGTCGGCACTCTTCATTGCCGCCTCACTCTGCCGCATCATATTCTCGATATTCGCCTTCATCTCACCGCCCATCTGCGTCTGCTTCTCTGTGTTCTCCGCCATCACCTGCTTCATCTGGTCGATGGTTTCGCGCAGAGGGTTGACAATCTGTCCGAGGTTCTGGTTGCTGGCATCGGCAAATTCCTTCTGCCGCTGTTTCAGCATCTCGTCAGTAGCCACTTTCATCTGGGCGGAGACCTTCTCCATCGTTTCGTCAAACTGCCGTTGCTGTGCACGAAGTGCCTCCTGATGCACCCTATCCTTCTCTTCAAGCGTCTGCTGGAAATTCCTGTCTTTCTCCTGCAGCGCATTCTGGTGGGCGCGTTCTCTCTCCTGCATCAGCGATGAGGCTTTCTCCTTCTCCGTGTTCAGCTGTGACTCCAGCACATGCACTTGTGCTGCGACTTTTCCGTTACGCCCCTGCAGGACGAGTGCGGTGATGAGTGCGCCGACCAGCGCACCCGACAAGATGGCGATGATGATAATGACTGCGTTCATGTTAAGTTGACATTTTTAGTCAGTTGACAGTTGACAGTTAGGCTGACGCGGTGTGCGCACTTACCGGATGGCAATTCCTAACTTTTTCCTGCAAATATACGTTTTTTTTCGGACATCGGCCATCAGTATCCCCAAAATAATGAGATGATTGTGCATGAAGGTACATGAACGTATCACATCGCACAACCGGCGCTGCAAGATGTTGTACCTTTGCATCGCTTTAACAAAAACACACATGACACTATGAACAAAGACATCTGGAAATTGATCGAAATCTTAATCACCATCCTTAAATTTATCATTAACTACTATGACACGAGGACAACGCAATCACAACCCACTGAACATCCGGAGGAGTGACCGCACCCGATGGCTGGGACAACTGAAACAGCAACGCGACCGTGAGTTCGTACAGTTCCAAAGCGATCTCTTCGGACTCCGCGCCGCCTTCCGCATCCTGCACACGTACATCAAACTGCATCACCTCCACACGCTCAAGGACATCATCTACCGCTGGGCACCGCCTGAGGACGGCAACAACACCCTCACGTACATCAACACCGTGAGCGAACGCAGCGGCATCCGCCCGTTCGAACTGCTCGATTGGGACAACGAGGCGGCACTCGTCGCCATCGTCTGTGCCATGGCATTCGTGGAAAGCCGCATGACCGACATCGACGTGGGACTGGTGAAACGGGCATATCTGCTCGCCTGCTGAACAGATAAAACCACTGAATAAGCTCTGATTAACGTAAGTTCGGCATAAAAGATAGTCGCTTTATTGCGGCAAACCGCCGAAGGTGCTTGGGGCAAAGCTCCCAAGAACTGCATTAAAAAGAAAAATAAAAAAAACAGGTGAAAATATAAAAAAACATGATCTTTTTTTATCTTTTTTTATTTGTATTTTCATATTTTTTCTTCGGCGCCAACGGCGCAACCTCCTATACCGCATTCACGTTAAATAAAATATTCTTTCCAAGACTCTACGAAGTACGAATATTAATAATGAACATCCAACTTATCCGTTATCATCAATCTTCACAAGGCATCCACAGCCAGCTCATGGTGAACGGCACACCCTTCTGTCATGCCCACGAACAAGGAAGCAGCCTGCGTTCAAACAATCAATTGTCCGCGGGCACATATCGGTGTAAATGCTTTGCCTCTGTTCTCTCACCGATGACCTTGAAGGTGTGCCGTCAGCGAGGCAAAGCTGTCATGATGTTCGGCTGGGATGCCAACCGTCAGTGGCAGGTCGGCGTGATTCTGCTTGGTCACGCTGACCCTACCCTGCCCCCCGAGGAACAGGAACTCACTCGCCAGCAAGAGGCTTTCGATGCCTTCACACAACACGTGTATGAGGCTTACGCAATGGGCGAACCCATCACGCTGGAAGTTAGTTTAATGCATAATTGAACGTGAGTTCGGTATAAGAAGTTGCGCCGTTGGCGCCGAAAGAAAAATAGATAAAAACAAATAAAAATAGATAAAAAAGATCATGTTTTTCAAGTTTCGCATGTACTAAACATCTAATAATGAGTGTCACTATGTGACAGAAATCTCACAAATCTTTTCAAATCTTTCAAAATATATTTGTTTGATTTGTACCGATTTGAATGATTTCTCGCCGTAGGCGACTGAATATCACCGTTTTCGCATACTTGCGAAAGTCGAGTCATGTTTTTTTATATTTTCACCTGTTTTTTTATATTTTTCTTTCGGCGGCTTGCCGCAATAAAGCATTTTCTTTTATACCGAACTGACGTTAATTGAGAATTGACAATTGACAGTTAGGCTAACGAGATGCTTACACCCCGCATGGCAACTCCTAACTCCTAATTCCTAACTTTCTAAAACCAATTGTAATTATGGGACTTCAGTATCGTAAAACAAAGATGACACTCAACTTCCGTGAAGAGAAGCCACAAGTGTACAAACTCCGTCAGCTCACCTACCCCGCTGTGACCACTTCGCAGCTTGTGGCAGAGTGTGCCAACTCCTGCAGCGTCAATCCGTCACAGACGAAGGCGGTCATTGACGCACTCGTCAACCGCCTCGTCCACTACATGGCCATCGGTCACGGTGTCAAGATGGGCGACTTCGGCTCTTTCAAGCCCACCTTCAACTCCAAGACCGTGAAGGTGCTGGATGACCTCGACGGCGACGAAGCCATCAAGACCATCAAGGTGAAGAAAATCCAGTTCTACCCCGGCAAGGCATTCAAGGACATGCTCGATGAACTCAGCATCACCTCTGCCAGTGAAGACCTGGATGTGAAGGAGTAGCCAACGCGAACACAAAAAGCGGACCCGATGTGATGTCGGGTCCGCTTTTAGCGTTTGTATATGATGTTAAATCATTGGCTTAAAAAAGTTTGGTCTCGTCTATATTATTTTCACCCTCTACCTTCTTGTTCCAAGGTTTGGCTCCTTCGAAACCATATTCGCCATTCTGAACTTGTACCCATTGATCGAAATTCAAATAAGCCCATTCAATCTGCTGGCTTTCCTTAGTCCACTTAGTCGTATTGTTAGGGATACAAATCTTCTGAGGAGCCAAGCTCACACTTTGGCCAACCGGTGGAAGTAATGTAATTCTGTTTCCATCTTGTGCCGTTGTAGTTGCATTTTTGTTTTTAACATAAATGGCTATGTTGTCAGGGTTGGTATTGGGAAGATTTTCAATCGTGAATTCAACAGGGGTTTTAGTCGAACTAGTACCTACGTTAACTGGAAGATAATTCCCATTGGCCTGTGGCTGCTGACCAAACAATTGGTGTACCTCACGGGTATCGCTGCCCAAATAGATAGGCAACGTGCCACCTGCAGCCTGTACTTTGATGTGGGCAGTGTAGTTACCTGATTCGCCTGTGTAGTAAACATCGTAAACAAGGTCGTTGAAGTCGAAGTCGTAAGTGTTGCCCAAGTCTTCGCACATGATGCGATGCCAATCGTGGTCTGACCATTGAGGATCTGCTGGAGAGAGCTTCACAATCCAGTTGCTATAGTAACCATCAGGCTTACGCTGTGAATATTTGTAAACAGTGTTCCCGTCACCATCAGTACTTTGACTATGAATCTTCTGATATTGGTAGTCAAATGCAAGGTAATATCCCTCATAGTGCCTGCCTGTGCGTGGACCGTCGAATGAAAGGTGAACGAGTACGTAGTTTTCGTATTTCTGGGATTGGTTAGAATTATAATACATAAAACTATCGGTATAACCACCGTTGGTAAGCCAATATTTCAGCGTACGTTCGGGGAAAGTTGTTTGGTTATTAGGAACTGTACCGTTAATATGATTGGCTTTTTGAGCATTAAAGTTACTCTCGTGTTCCCAACCACCATTTTCTGCATTATCGGTAGTATGCACAGCAAAGTAGTCCATGCCGAAAGAGACTTCATCTGTGCCGTTAAGTGTACCACCCGTAAAATAACCATCCTCGTCACGTGTACCACCCTCGTACACATTCAACTTCATATTAATAGCGCTGCCATTAGGATAGGTTTCGCGGTCGTAGTCTTGTGAGATGTCTTGGATGTAGAATTCTGTGAACTCAGGCACTTGTGAAGGTGGATTTTGATTAGTACGGAACCACTCGGATACATATTGGATTTCCTCATCTGTTACGTCACCAATGGGATGAACTTCTCCTTGCTGTCTCCTTGCTGTCATTTCTGATTCAGAATGAAATACACCCTCATCGGTATAATAATAACCATCTACATCGGAAGGAAAACCTGGAACTTTCCATCCTATTTTACTTTCATCCGTGTTATCAAAATAACCCTCATAATTCTCATTCCATGAATTTGGCTTGCTCACTGCTTTTATTTCGCCATTTTCTGTGATTAGAGTTGTCCATTGATTACGCTGAGTGTCCACATGACGTGTCCCCATCTCATCCTCACTACCGATTTCGCCGAAGCCCCAAGTATGGTTAGGGTCTATTTCGCCGTAACGTTGAACGAAGTTGGCAGTGTACTCATTAATGAGTTGTTCCTCTGCTTCGTTAAGATTGATAGCATTTTCGGACATGCCTGGGTCATAATCACTACAAGCTGCCAACATTGCAAGGGCGGCCATTGCTGAAAGATAATGCTTAATGTTCATAACATTCATTATTATATATTGTTATTAATAAAATTCAAATTTGATTAGTACTCAACTGATTTTGTGCTGTATGTCACCATACTTACTTGGACGCACATTACTTGGATTTCGTATTTCTGCGACTCGGAAATCACCTATTATTACATCCTGCCGCTTTCATCTCATCTGTTTTTCGATGCATTTATACGATTTCGATGCAAAGATACAAACATTTTAATAAATAATTAACAAAAAATGCGTGTTTTTTTATGTTATTGAGAAACTTTTTATCCTTTTTTGTCCATTTTGTTTTTTTAACTAAAGAAAATGCGTACCTTTGTATCGCTTTGGAGAGAAAAACAAAACAAGCAAACAAAGAAAAACAATAAACTAAACATTATCTAACCAGATGAAAAAGATAATTATACTCGCACTTTTGGCAACTGTCCTGACGCCACTCCAGGCACAAGACCTGGAAGCCGTGCAGAAAGCTGCCGAAGAGGCACGAAAAGCAGAACAAAGGGCTGAGGAGGCAAGAAAGAATGCCGAAGAGGCTGCTAAGAGAGTGGAAGAGGCAAGAAAGAAAGCCGGCAAGGAGGCAAGAAACAGAACGGGTGTCAGCACCATGCCGACGGAGGATTTCATGCGCATTGTGGAAGAGCAGCAGCGCATGAAGGAGAAGGCGCAAGAGAAGCGGCAAGGAAAAATCGGCAGAACTGCCACCGACTCGCTCCGATGGGTGAAGAACCAAATCAAGCTGCACACATGGCCACGCAAGTGGTTCGTGGGTGGCAACCTCTCTGCCAACCTTTGTGTGGGCGATAACATCACCGACCACCCACCCTTCCGCTATTTCGGCGATGCTATGGGACTGGGGCTGGAAGTGTTTGGCGGTAGATATTTTGACAGAAAGTTTGGCGTACGCGCAGGATTAGGCATACATAATGTCAAGAACCGCATGGACCGTGAGATAGTTGAAGATGGTTGGAAGACAATGAAGAATGCCGAGGGAGTCAATCTCTATAATGGCAATGGATTCTTCCGCTTTGCTGCAATGGAACTATACGCTGATGCCATGTTTGACGTGACGGGTGTGGCTCTGACCAATAAATTCTATCCCCTCCACGTTCATGTCATTATGGGTGTGGGCATGATGATGTCTGGCAACAAAAGCCTGAAGGATGCTGACACGCTGGATAATCTTCCACAGAATGAAGAGCATCACTACATTGTGGATGGCAAAACATCCCAAAAAAGTTTTGAAGGACTTACAGACACTGGCACGCACGTCGGCATTGCCGGACGTCTCGGCTTGATGTTCGACTACCGCTTCAGTCAGAAGATGTCAGCAGGTCTCGAATTGATAACCACTGTCACTGACGATAAGTTTGAGGGTATCAAGTACGACGAACCTTTTGACATCCTCATCAAGCTGTCTGGTGGCGTGAAGTATTACTTCTAATATCAGTTTTGGAAGTTAAATACCTTATTTCAGATTTTCCAAAGTTTCTTCCAAGTCGCTGAAGTCTCCCTTCAAGCTGACCGCAATGGCTTGTGGCTTCTTATAAACCACCATCACCACACGGGAGGGGTCTTTCTTTGACTGCATCACTGTGACATCGCGACCGTCATCTTTGGTGGAAAGCACGGTCTTGAATCCTTTGCCAGAAAGCTGTGCGGGCAACTTTGTGCCCAACTTCTTGCCAGCCTTATCGCCGCGTGAGACAAGAATCTTCATGTTCTCAATACGCTCCACCATCTGAGCAAGACCTGGCACGTCGAACTGGTCGAGCGGCACACGCTCAAGCATGTTCTTCGTCACATACGTGGTGTTCATGTCACCCATGGCGCTGTACTTCTCAAATACATCGTCCTGTGCACTCATCGTCAGTGCGGCGAAGAGCACAGCCATTGTCATAATCAATCTGTTCATTTCATTTGTTTTTTAGATTGTACCTATAAATTGGGCGCAAAGTTAGGAGTTTTTCAACAAATGAGAAAATATTTTCGTAACTTTGCAGGCGGAAAGGATTCATGACGAATGAAAACAAGACTTTTTACGCTCATGGCACTAACGGCAGCGACATTGCTGCTGGTTGGCTGCTTCTCGTCGCGCAAGGGAACGAAGGACGGCAATACGGTGCTGACAACGGAAGATCCGTTTGCCAAGACGGATGAGGTGACCATCAACTTCAAGAAACTCAAGGGGAAAGACTGGCACTACCCGTTGGAGGGCGCAAAGGTCATCAGTCCCTTTGGTGGCAAGCGCCCCAACCATAAGGGCACGGACATCAAGACCAAGGCGAAGGACAAGGTGAAGGCAGCATTCGATGGCACAGTCACATTCGCCGGCGTAATGAGCGGCTACGGCAACGTGGTTTTTGTCAGTCACCCCAGCGGACTGGAAACACGCTATGCCCACAACTCGAAGAACATTGCCAAGAAGGGAGAGAAAGTGAAGGCTGGCGACGTGGTGGCACTGGAGGGAAAGACGGGCAACGCCACGACCGAGCATGTCCATTTCGAGACTCGCATTGGCGGTCAGGCATTCGACAGTGAACTCATTTTCGACCACAAGAAAAACACATTGCGTGACGTGAAACTGACAGCGAAGAAACGCAATGGAACTGTGGAAGTGAAAGTAAAATAAAACTATATAATAATATGGCAATGAAAGAAATACCAGTCCTGTTATTGACAGGCTATCTGGGCAGTGGAAAGACAACGCTGCTCAACCGCATACTCTCCAACCGCAAGGGCATTAAGTTTGCCGTCATCGTCAACGACATCGGTGAGGTGAACATCGATGCAGACCTCATCCAACAGGGCGGCATCGTGGACCAGAAGGATGATTCGCTCGTCGCCCTGCAGAACGGTTGCATCTGCTGCACCCTGAAGATGGACCTCGTGGAACAACTCACCGATCTCGTGAAGATGGGACAGTTTGACTACATCGTCATAGAGGCATCAGGCATCTGCGAACCTGCCCCCATCGCCCAGACCATCTGCTCCATCCCGACCATGGAACCCAAATACTGGATGAACGGACTGGCTCGTCTCGACTGCATCGTCACCGTGGTGGATGCGCTCCGCATGAAGGATGAATTCGGCTCAGGTACATCGCTTCAGAAGCCCAACATTGCAGAAGAGGATATCGAGAACCTGGTCATCCAACAAATCGAGTTCTGCAACATCGTCCTGCTCAACAAGGCTGCCGAAGTGGAACCGCAAGAGCTGGCACGCATCAAACAGATTGTCCGCGCCATCCAACCCAAGGCGGACATCATCGAATGTAACTACGGCGACGTGGACTTCGACAAGATCCTGAACACGGGCATGTTCGACTTTGACAAAGTGGCAACCTCCGCTGCCTGGATTGAAGCAGTGGAAGGCGAACATCACGACGAGGATGACGATGAAGAAGAAGAACATCATCACGAGGAAGAAGCGCATCATCACCATCACGACCATGATGATGATGACGACGATGAAGAGGAGCACTCCCACGATGCCCATCATGCCCATGAAAACCATGGCCATCACCACGAGCATCACCACGATGAAGGCGAAGCAGAAGAATACGGCATCGGCACCTACGTTTACTGTGCCCGCCGTCCCATGAAACTCGGCATGTTCGACGATTTCGTGGCACGTCTATGGCCCAAGAACATCATCCGCGCCAAAGGCATCTGCTGGTTCAAAGGCGAAGAAGACATCTGCTACCTCTTCGAACAAGCAGGCAAGCAATTCTCACTGAAAAACTGCGGACAGTGGTACGCCACCATGCCCCAAGACCAACTCGACCGTCTCCTGGCAGCCGAACCCAAACTGAAACAAGACTGGGACCCCACCTATGGCGACCGCATGCAAAAACTCGTCTTCATCGGCCAACACATGGACAAGGACATGAAAACCTACCTCAAGGAAATGTTGGACATGTGCTTGGCAGAGTAATTACAGCATAAAACCTCATAATCTCATACAAAAGGCGGCTACCCTGACAGGATAGTCGCCTTTTGAGTATATGCGACGGAAGCATTCATCTTTCTCATCAGAAAGGTTGCAGTACCTTCTGGGTTCCATCATAATGCCTTTCTAATAATGGATGAATATTTTTTTCAAACCAACATTATGCCAAAGAATCATAATAACATAGAAGATACAATAGATGAAATATGAACGGAGAGAATGGGACTTCAACCACTTGATGATACGCCCCAATGTTGTGGTCTCTTTCTTATAGTTTTGCAAAACTGCGCTTTCATGGCGAAGTATACGTGTGTAATGCGACCACTCATCGTATGAGAGATTAATACGAAATAACTTCTTGTTGTACGTGTTATAACAACTCTTGAGATTCAGCCTGATTGCAGGAGCCAATTCTGGAACATCTTCTAGGCTGTGCTTCATGAGATTGATAAGATATTGAAGGTCTTTGAACTCCTTAAAAACGTGCTCCTTATTCAAAGTGTGTATAATGGAATCGGCATTTCCTTGTTCGTATCGTATTATGTTGCAGCTAACTATAACCAGCCAGGGATGACATCGAAAAAGACAGAAATTGAACAAATTATCTTCATAAAATATTTTCTCAAACTTAAGGTTATGCTCCAGTAAGAATTGATGACGGAAGAATTTGTTCCATACAGCGGGATGTATAAACTTATTATAGGCTTCCACCCCGTCACCATCAAAAGTGACCTTTCCGTCGGGCTTGGTCTCGGGATCAGTAAAGGTGGAACCATCGGTAAAGACCATCCGATACTGAAAGTGAAGCACGTCAGGCTTCTGTTCGGTACAAAAATGGTCGAGCAGGTAGCGATAGGCGCCATCCACAACATAGTCATCGCTATCTACGAAAGTGATATATTCTCCCTGCGCCGCTTTCATGCCTGTATTGCGCGCTTCGCCCAATCCCCAGTTTTCCTGTGTTATGACACGGAAGATGCCGGGGTATTTTTGTTCGTACTCTGCCAGAATCTGGGCACAGTTGTCGGGTGAGCCATCATTCACGCAGATGACCTCATACTCCCCCACTTCCAGCCCTTGACGTAGGAGGGAGTCGAGGCAGCGGGGAAGGAACTTTTCCACGTTATAGACAGGAACGATAACCGATAATTTCATGAAGATAGGTAAATAGTTAGTATCAACTATGCTGTAATTCGTTGCAAAGTTACGGCTTTTCCGTGGAAAGAGCAAAGAAAAGGAGGGAAAAAGAGGAGGAAGAAAAAATAATAACGTAATAAAATAATTTTGTCTAAATGTTTTGTTGTTATCAGAAAAAGCATTAACTTTGCAACGATTCTAATTGAAAAAGAAACGTTTATGACGAAAATCATCAGTTTTCTGAACCATAAGGGCGGCGTGGCAAAGACGACCACGTGCGCCAATTTAGCTACGGCTTTGTGGATTATGGGCAAGAAGGTGCTCATCATTGACACTGACCAACAGTGCAATTTGTCGGGTGTGTTGGGCTTTTCACAGAAGGAGGGTGACCCCACCCTGAGTGAATGGCTGAAAGAGCCTGTGCCTGCACCTATATATATAAGGTATGACGGATTGGAGTACATCCCCGCCTCGAAGGCGCTGCGCAACATGGAGGCAGAACTGCTCAACAAACGGAGCCGCGAAACCATCCTCGCACGGAAGTTGGAACAGGTGAAGGCAGAGTATGACTATGTGGTCATCGATTGTGCTCCTGGCAATTCAGTGCTGAACGACAATGCCATGTCGGCATCCGACTCCATCATCATTCCCACAGAGTGCAGCGGATTCTCTTTGCAAGGTATGCAGAACTTGTTGATGTCCATTAAAGAGATACAGCAGGAGATTAAGCCTAACTTGCAGATTGAAGGGTACTTATTGGTCAAGTATGACAAGCAGACAAAGATTGCTAAGGAGGTGAGCCGCTACTTCGAGAAGCAAAGCGATGTTCCCACGCTGAAGACCAAAATCCGTAAATGCGTGAAGTTTGACGAGAGTCCGTTGGGACATCAGACCATTTTCGAATATGCGCCTGAGAGCAACGGTGCTGAGGACTACATGCGATTGGCAGAAGAGCTGACAGGCGAAAAGCGTCCAAAGGACTGGAAGAAGAAAGCCATCAAGGCTGAAGAAGAGAACAACGAAGAATAGAGAACAAGCAAAACCAAAACCATATGGCGACCAATAAACGTAAAGACTTAGGCATCGGCACGTTTCTTGATGAAGTGAAAGCCGATCAGACCACTACTCAGCGCACCAGCGCACCTGACCCTGAACCAGAGGCTGCAATACAACAGCCCGCAGCACCCTATTATGATGTTGCGCCCACCCAAGTCCGCAATGTGCCCTACCCGTCTGTCGGACGTCCTGCAAAGAAGCAGTCGCTGTTGAGCAAGAAGCTCGCCAAACTCGTCTATATTGATGACGAGACAGAACTGCAGCTGCGCCTCATCAAGACTTTCCAGAATTACGACTACAAAGAGGTCATCTTCACAGCCATCCACGAGTTCATGGAGCACCACTACCGCGACATGCGCCTCGATGAGAGCGGTGCCAAGAAGGTGGACAAAATCATCAAGGAATACAAAACTCGCTCATAAGCCTATGAAGAAGACACTCGCATGCCTCTTGCTTGCGTTGACTGCGTCGGTCATGGCAGAGGGTAGAACTGTGATTCTCTATCAAACCGCCACTGACTCCATCGCCGCCGACACAACCAAGAACGACACCACAAAGACAACGCTGCTGCAACGTCTTCAAGAGAAGAAAGAGCAGATTGTCCAAAACATTCAGGAGAAGATTGACTCACTCAAGCCCAAGGCTGAGGAGGCGATGATCAAGGCGGACAGCATCCTCGACGTGCGCAATGCCAAAATCACCACCGACACCTTCTATGTGGCGCGTCCCCAAGAGACGTGGACGTTCCGTGCCAAGACAGACGTGTTTGGCGACATGATGCACATCCGTGCGGTTGATATGGGCGGAAATAAAGGTAACTATTACCTCAATGCCGACCCAAAGGTGACCCTTGGCATTATGGCAAACTACCGAGGCATCTCCGCGTCTTTTTCCTTATCACCCAGCAAGATGCTCAGCGACATCTCCGACATGATGTCCGCAATCAATTACTACAGCAACACCTTCGGCATAGACTTCACCTTTGAGAAGGTCGATGCATTCCGTGGACGTACTAGTTTGACCTCAAACACGCACAAACTTGCCAACACGAACATGCGACTCTTCGCATTGGCAGGTTATTATGTGTTCAATGGCAAGAAATTCTCATTGCCAGCTGTGTTCAACAGCACATGGGTGCAGAAACGCTCGGCGGGCAGCTTCCTTGTGCAGGCAGGCTTCAATACCGGACGCATCAAGATTGGCGACAACCTTGACCCCGACCATGATTTCGCCTCCTCGCTCAACCGCATCGACATCAACTCTTTCACCATCGGTGCAGGTTACGGATACAACCTCGTGGCAGGTAAGCATTGGCTTGTTCATGGTACTGTACAGCCTAGTCTGATGATATGGCAAAACTACAAGCTCCACACCACAGACAAAGAAGGTAACGAAGAAGTGAACAAGATGGACAGTGGACCTCTCAACTTCTTTCTTGTCGGTCGTCTTGGCGCCATTTATTCATGGGACCGCTATTTCATCGGTCTCACCTCTGTCGTTCAACACTCCAAGAGCGGCAAGGACAGCGACTTCGCCCTGCGCGACACACAATGGCAGGCACGTGCCTTCTTCGGATGGCGAATACACACTAAACTGCACCGCCGTCCAGAACCTGTGAAGAAACGTCGTCGCACTACGACCAGAAAGACCACCACATCTGCTAAAGCCAAAACCACAACGACAGCAGCCAAAAAGTCTGCCACCACCACAAAAAAGACAACAACCACAAAGAGATAATCTTATGACATTTCAACAATTAGCACAAAAACGATATTCCGTACGCTCATACAGCGACCAGCCCGTCAGTGACGAGCAGCTCAACTACGTCCTTGAGTGCGCCCGCATCGCCCCATCAGCTGTAAACTTCCAACCCTGGCATTTCTACATTGCCCGCACCGATGAGGCTTTGGAGAAGGTTCGTCAGACTTATCCACGCGACTGGTTCGCCACCGCACCCATTGTCATTGTCGGTTGCATCCGTCACGACCAGTCATGGCACCGTCCCACTGACCAGAAGGACCATGGCGACATCGACATAGCCATCGCCACCGAGCACATCTGCCTTGCAGCAGCTGAGCAGGGACTTGGCACTTGCTGGGTGTGCAACTTCGATGCGTCACTCTGTCACCAGTTGCTCAACCTTCCCGCAGAAGAAGAGGCAGCCGTCCTCATCCCTATCGGACACCTTGCTGCCGATGCTGCACCGCGACCCACGACTCGCAAACCGATGGAAGAAATCACCACTGAAATCTGATTTCTCCCCTTTCACCATATAGATTACACCTATTATATATATAATGAGGGTACGTCATACTTTGACGTGCCCTCATTTTTTTTACGACAGTTCACTTCTTAAACCTCGTCACTTCCGATATCGCATCATCTTACTCATTCACCAGCACCTTTCCGTCCTGCGTCATTCCCTCCACACTGATGTACATCTCCTCGCACGTGGAGTTGTTGAAGAACTCCACTTTGGCTTTGCCCTCGGCATCGGTGGTGATGTCCGGCTGCCACCAGATGGTGCGGCGGAAGTCCGCCATTGGAGGTATCACGCTATAGTCCTCCGTCTTGAACGTGGAGGCTTGGTTGAAGCCTTGGAAGTAGGTGCGGCGGAGTCCCTTGTTGCCATCTGAGTAATATTTAATGTGTTCATAGAGATAAATAATTACGTTATTTTCCATATCGCGAGGGTCACCAGGAACAATGTAGATGGATTTCACGTCATCCAACCACATCTCTGACGGATCAAGGGACGAATTCCTGTCTCCATTATCCACAACCCATAAAATATGCCTTCCATCATATCGAAGTGGTAATGTAGTATTCTCATAATACTGAAAAAGTGAATTCTTCTGTTTGATGAAACTGAACAGATAGGGAGTGTCTTCCCCCCTATCGAGGATATTATCCAATTCCCTGTCAGCATCGTAGTATAGCGTTGCATACTGACGACCATACGCCTCGTTCTTCCATCTCCAGTCATCATTGGTGAAATACCGCTTCTTCGCCTTCACCGTCACGTTCTGCAACACATGCTCTTTCTGGGTGATAGGAACAAATACATCTTCTTCATTCAGTTCCTCGAAAGGATTCTTCACGAAAGTGTTGGGTGCAAGCGGATGCAAGATGTCCGCCTCTGTGGGTGTGATGAACCTCGCTGTGGGCGAGAACTGGCGGTCAATGCCCACATAGTAGGTCTTTAACTGGTCCGTCTTTTTCTTCGTGTCACGTGCTGTATAAATGCACATCCTCCATTCACCCTCCACAAATGGCATCTTAAAAGCGTAGTTGCCTAAGGAATCCGTCTTGGTATCGCCAATCAGACTTTGCCCCTCTTTGTTGTAAAGAATGGCTTGCAAGTGAACGCCACCAACGGGATTGCGTTTTCTATACGCTCTCAGTTGTCCGTTCAGATAGAATTGGTCTTCTATCGGTTGTGCCTTTCGGAAGATATATCTCTCCGACATCAGCCGCCAGTCATATCTGCGCCATCCTTGTGTCATCATCAGCAGGTCGGCATTCTTTCGGTGTTCCGCATCGTCTGCCTCGAAATAATAACTGATGTTTGGGATAAATCCTTTCACTTCTGAAGACAGCAGCATCCATGTCTTCATGTTTCCCTGCTTCCCGTTGGTCATCGTATGAGCATCCATCGCAGAGAAGGACAGGTTGGCGTTGGGTTTCGTTTGCAGTTCCAACTCCACCTTGCCGCAAGGTTTCAGTTTCTGTGTGACGGCTGTGACACGTATGCTGTCTGATTTGTCAGGTTTCGGGCACAAGAAAAACAGCCTCTCCGCCATGATGGCACCCCTGCTGTCAAACACTGTCATCTGGTTCACCCCTTCAGGCATCGCTTGCCTGTCCAGTTCCATCTCTATCAGAGGGGCGGCTGTAAGTGTGTCGCAACGAAGGATGTTGCCGTTGTTCATGATGACGTATCCAAGCATACTGCCACAGATGCCGTCGCTGCATTGGAGGGTGGCAAGCATCTGCTCACTCACTACATCTATATGAAGGGCACACCCTTCTCTCTTCACTTGTGGCATCGGAAAGAACTGCACCCCTTTTCGTTTTGGAATTCCCTTTCTGTTCGCAGGTCTGAGATTCTGCATTTGAAAAGTCAATCCGCTCGTATCGGGCACAATCTCAAACAGTCCCCTCCCGAGTGAGTCCGTCTCAACGGCTGCAAGAATGTCTCCTTTCCCGTTCATCACGAAGCCGTCGCTCTCATAAGGTCTTCCGTTGTCATCCACCGCCATCATCGCCACCCGGCATCGTTTCCCGGCAATCATGTCGCCCCCCTCGGGATAGAACTGCACGCTGATGGTCTTCATCAGGTTGCGGATGTCAATACCGTTGTCCATCGTGTTCACGTAGAGTGAGTCCCCTCTATCTCGGTTGTTCGGTTCTCTAAATTTGTAAAGTCCGTTATTGATGTTTAAATCGGAGTAATCACCCTCGGTCTTAGGCTTCTTGAACACAGGGAAGACCCGTGAGAAGACGGCGTTAGTGCCCCAGTTCGTCATGTAGCGCGTGTAGGCACGCACTTCATAGAAGCCCGATCCAAGCAGAGAATCCAATTGTAGCTCCCCATGTGAAACGCCCAAAGAATCAATGGCATATTTGCGCGTCTTGATGATGTCGCCGCTGGGGTTGAGCAACTCCACGTACAGCACCTTGCTCAGGTCAGATAAGTGCCCGTTGTCTGTCCTTGTCACATACGCCTTGAACCACAATGTCTCGTTCTCGAAATAGCCCATGTTGTCGAAGTGCAGATAGACCTTCTCCTGCGGCACCACCTTGTTGAAGTTCATCGCCTTCTGGATGTACGACAGGATGCGTGACGTCTCCTCACTCTGCGCATGGAGAGGCAGGGCGAGAAGCACAAGGAATAATATGTGTAACCAACGCTTCATGGGTTGTTTCTATTTATATAACGAATAAGAGAGGCAAAGTTAAACAAAAAAAGAAGTTTTTTATTGATTTTTTTTGCTTTTCTATCTCTCTATTCCCCTTTTTTCGGAAAATGTATAATCAAAGGAGCCACTTTTTTAGGGAAAGGGCGTTTTTTAAACATTTCAGCTACAAATTATAGCGTGTTTTGACGATGTGGCAATGAATGAAGTGTGGGAAAGGAATAAAAA
>ONDH01000056.1 GCA_900316505.1 uncultured Prevotellaceae bacterium | reverse complement strand
ATTTACAGTACTCCCCCTATTAGTAATCCCCCAACCCAACCAATTTTTCACAATTTCACATTTCACAATTTCACACCACACAAATTTTTTCAGGGGTTTATTTTGTGGAAAGAGGAGAATGTTGTACCTTTGCGATATCAAAACCTGAAACATGTATGGCGCAAGGGAATCAAGTTAAGAATGGAAAGGCTTTTGAATACGCTATCGCCAAGGTGTATTGCGAGCACATCAATCAGCAGGGGGTAAATGCCGTGCTGGTTGAGAATGAGGCGTGTGTGCAGGCGAGAGGGTATTATGAGGGCTTTGATGAAAAAGAAAGACAAAAATTCGACAGGGCTGCCAGCGAGACGATTGACACGATGACGAAGATTGAGCCAGGGCTGATGGCACAGAAGAACGACTCGGATGTGCTGAGCATCTATTTGCAGAAAGATCAAGAGGGGGAGAATGGTGATGTGCGTGATGTGGTGTTCAGTCGTGTGCGTCCTCAATGGGAAATTGGGTTTTCTGCAAAGAATAACAATGATGCAGTGAAGCATTCCAGATTGGGTAGGACTTTGGATTTCGGAAAGGTGTGGCTGGATGTCCCTTGTTCACAGGGCTATTGGGACAGCATAAAACCTGTCTTTGAATATATTGAGGAGTGTGTTTCCCAAAATCTGAAATGGGACGATTTGGGAAGTGCCAAGCGTGAAAAAGTATACATTCCATTGTTGCAGGCGTTCCGTGTCGAGATGCTGAGATTAGCAGAGGGGGATGCTTCCGTTCCTGCCCGGTTGGTGGAATATCTGATAGGTAATCACCCCTTTTACAAGATTATCAAGGATGATGCCCACCATCTGGTGGTGGTGAAAGCCTTTAACATCAATGGTGAATTGAACAAGACTGTGAATGGTGTGAAGGCTCGATACACGACACCAAAGATTAATTTGCCTACAAGAATCGTTGAGTTCGAGATGAAACAAGACTCGGACACAACACTTAATATGATTTTGGATGGTGGATGGGAAATCTCGTTCAGATTGCATAACGCAAGTACGATGGTGGAGCGGTCATTAAAGTTCGACATCAAGCTGCTTGGCAATCCCCCTGTTTTATTCACTCAACATCTCTTTCAATAGACAATATGGCACTCATCAGTTTGTTTAGTGGAGCGGGAGGACTTGACCGTGGCTTTCATAATGCGGGGTTTGTCACAGCTGTGGCGAATGAATATGACCCGCATATATGCCCTACGTATCGAGCTAATTTTCCTGATGTGCATTTGATAGAAGGTGATATCCGAAAAATCAGAACTGAGGTGTTTCCTGAAAATGTCGAGGGAATCATCGGAGGACCACCTTGCCAATCGTGGAGCGAAGGAGGCGCTAAACGTGGCATTGAAGACCCTCGTGGTCAGTTGTTCAATGAGTATATCCGCATCTTAAAGAGAGTCCGTCCATTATTCTTTGTAGCGGAAAACGTGTCTGGCATGTTGGCACCTCGTCATAAAAATGCAGTGGAGGCTTTTTTGTCCTCGTTTGAGGAGGCTGGCTATGATGTCAATTTGAAAATGCTGAATGCTCGTGATTACGAAGTGCCAGAGGACAGAGACCGCATTTTCTTCATTGGATTCCGAAAGGATTTGAACATCCATGATTTCAAATACCCCGCTCCTGTGGAACCAAGGCTCACTTTGCGTGATGCAATAGCTGATTTGCAGGATTCTGCCATCCCTGCACGAGCACATAACCACACAAACGGGAAAGCTTGTGCTGTGCCTAATCATGAGTATTATGTAAGTGGTTATTCTTCTATCTTTATGTCTCGCAACCGTGTGCGCAGTTGGGATGAACAAGGCTTCACCGTACAAGCAAGCGGTAGGCAATGTCAGTTGCATCCACAAGCACCGAAGATGCAAAAGATTGATTCGGAACACCATATCTTTGTTCCAGGGCAAGAGCATCTTTACAGAAGAATGACAGTGCGTGAAGTGGCAAGAATACAAACATTCCCCGATGATTTCCAATTCATATATGACGATGTTAACGATGGCTATAAGATGATTGGGAATGCGGTGCCTGTCAATCTCGCCTACCATGTTGCCATGCAGATAAGAAGGACATTGGAGGCGCATGGCATACGATTGGAAGAACGCAGCAAGATAAAGAAAGTTGCTGCTCCACGTGTCCAACAACTTGACTTTTTCAAGTTGCTGGAACAATATCCCGATGAAATCGTCAATAATTCTATTGTTGCTGAAAGCCAAGATGTTGAATACACATCATTGAGGAAGGACAAGAATGTATTGATTTCTCTGGTGAAGAACGACAACATCGAGCAATACCTTGACCGCACTGCAAAAGTGTATTATACAGGCAAGCGATTCCCTGCAACGGTGGCACTCAACAAACTATACTACTTCATGCCATATGTAAAGAATAAGGGAATACGAGATTTGTACTTGATTAAGATAGCGCGTGTGGGCACTCGCAAGGAAGGTCAACCAGACAATGACCCGAATGATTTCCGTTTGGTGTTCGAGATAGAATTTGTGAAACAGTTGTTTGATGATTACAAGCCAATCACTTTAGAAATATGGCATACGTTTACGGATACGACGATGAGGGCTGTATTGGCTATGTAATATAAAAGTTCCTCATTTGTAATCTCCCATTTTACACTCCATCTCTTTTTATACTTACGTACACCGTGAAGCAATGGGCATTTCACCCATTTTTCACGGTATTTTTGGTGGTGTTTTGCTCGTTTTTTTGTATGTGGCTGATTATCATGAATATGATTTTTGGGGGGCATTTTTCTTGAATTTTTCTTGAAAATAAGTACGCTTTTGCTTGGTGATTTGAGGGGGAATTACGTACCTTTGCAGTTCCCATTCTTGAGGATATAATTATTATTTACTAACAAAAAATTCATACCGAGGAGATGTTATGATGGTACAAAAGAATGACATGAAGGAGATGATGCAGGGAATGCGTCAGACATTCGAAGATGAGCGCAGTAAAATGATGGCGAATGTGGAGCGTGTGAGCGATTTGCTTCGTGCAGTGGATGAAATGGAAGCGGTGATTTCCGAAAATGGAAATCTGATGAAGGAGGTGGAGATGTTGCGTGGTCAGTTGAAGGAGGAGAAGGAGCAGCGTGAGAAGGTGGAGATGCAACTGAAGGAGATGAGCAAGTTGTCGGCAAGTGTGGCTGGCAAGGCTTCGCAGGATGAGTTGCTGAAGGCGTTGAGGGTGTTTGTGAACAAGTCGAAGCGGAAGAAACTGGAGAAGCGTATTGCCGTGAAGGAAATGGTGCTGGAACTTGGCAATGCGAACAGCATGGTGTTTCCTGAGGATTTGGCAGCAGCGTTAGACAGCCTTGATGACGAGCAGATGGAGACGAAGCCAGCAACGGGCGAGACACACAACCATTTTGCTGCCGGAAGCAATTGCCAAGTGTTCAATGATAAGGTGAGTGGTCAATTTGAAAACAATGCATGATATGGAAGAGGAGAAACGACATGGAGGAGTGGTGAACCACTTCGAGAAGGACAGCAATTGTCAGGTGTTCAATGGCAATGTGACGGGATGTGTGTTTGCAATGCCCGGCTCTACCGTGACTCTGCAGCCTTTGCCACCTGCGGCAGGTGAGAGTGATGAGCAGTCACCTAACATCGAGTTGCTACGTCGATTGGTGAGCGAGGCAGATGCATCAAAGCCTAAGCAGGTACTCATGCCATATAAAGCGGCTCTCTCCATCTCAGCGGTTCCTCGCTGGGATTACAGCACGTTCAACAGGCTCATGGGCACGAACCTGTCACGCAACAGTTACAGCAACTGGGTGAATGAAACACAGGGGTACAAATACACGGATGAGGAGATTGACCCCTTCGTGGAGCAGTTCAAAAAACTGACGTAAAATAACGTCAGTTCGGTATAAAAGAAAATGCTTTATTGCGGCAAGCCGCCGAAAGAAAAATATAAAAAAACAGGTGAAAATATAAAAAAACATGATCTATTTATCTATTTTTATTTGTTTTTATCTATTTTTCTTTCGGCGCCAACGGCG
>ONDH01000029.1 GCA_900316505.1 uncultured Prevotellaceae bacterium | reverse complement strand
ACGACTATTATGCAGCACTCAAGGTGGCATGAAGGTCAAAGTGTTAAATTTATAGTTAAAACGAGAAATTTATTAGGAATTTAACATAGAATGCTGATTCAGCAGATTTATAGGATTTATTCAAATCCACACACAGAATTATGCAAGTGAAGTACAAATTTACGAAAATTACCATTTACTAAAATTACCTTTTTGACTTTATCCAATGTCAATAGCCAGTTTACCCACCGAAGCAGCCAAACTGTCGTAGGTATAGCCAATCAGGTCAAGCGTTATCTCTGTCTGGTCAAGTGTGGCTTCACCTGTCGTCAATTTCCTGAGCACTTCAATCGCCTTATGCAGGTTGGCAGGTATCATGTCCTTCTTGTTGATGGGGAATCGGGCAGCGTTTCTCGACAGCATGATGTCAAACGTCTTCACCTCCTGACGGCAGCCTTCCACCAGCTCACCCAATGCCTTACTGCTCAGTTGTCTTGCTTCCTGCTCTGTAGCAGCCTTACCTGCCGCATCCATCAGGCTACGGAATTCTTTGAATCGCTCAATACCCTTGTGGGCAATGGCATCAGCCACCTTGGCTGGATTGTCAAGGGGCAGATGGTGCAAGTCTTTCGACACCATCTTATTCAAATCGACACCATAACTCTCTTTGTTCTTCAGGACGTCCTGAATCACCGTCTGGTCTGCCTCTTTACCGAACTTCAAGGCTTCAATGTCGCGCAGTCTCTCATATTTAAGCAGTTCTTCAGGACTCATCTTAGAGATATCTGGCAGTACTGCACCAATCCTCTTCTGGTATTCATCATAGAACAGCCTCTTGTACATCAAATTCACTGCTTCCTCACCCATATAGACACACTCGCCCTTCGAATTCACCCAGAAGTAGGTGACATCGCGGTCAAAGGTCACTTTCTTGCCCATCAGCAAGTCAAGCATGTTGCTCGATGTGGCAGTAGGCATCTGAATCTTGTCCGGCGATATGTGATACTTACGTGCAATGTATGACTTTATATTGCCGTCCACCGACTTATACATGGAGTTCAATGCGTCATTGAAGTAGGCACGTGTCGGGATGAAGTCATCACCCAGCCTGTTCAGATAACTCATCGCAAACTTGTCCGACTGCACCTCCAGAATCAGCCTGTACATCTCACTCGTCTGCGACTTATCATTATAACGCTTCACCGCTTCTATGACTTTCTGAAGGTCTTTCACCTTTTGCTTTGCCTCTTTACGAGCCAGAGCCAGAGGCTTGTCCAATGAAGAACTCTTGAAACCTTGTTTCAGCAGGACATCAGCCTCCTTCAAGCTTTCCTTGGCACCCTCAGCAGCTTTCGCACCCTTGAATGGGTTATCATTCCACAAGCGGAAGGCACTCTTCCAGTTGACCACGCTGTTCAGTTCTCCCTTCACAGCATCCCACAATTCGTTCCCAATGCTCTTAAAGTTATCCCACGAACAGCCCTCCTTCATCGCTTTCAGCAGTCCCTTGTCCCATACAGCCTGACCAGCCTTTCCCACATATGACAACGTACCAAAACCAAGCCGCATGCCTTGCTCATACAGATAGTCAATCGTCACACTCTCCGCTCCCACATAGAACACTTCATACCACGACACGTCCTTGCCCGGTTCACCCACTTCCATTGCCTTCTCCTGCATGGCACCTATTGCCGCAAAATAATCTATGGCTCCAAAGGTGATGAGCCCCACGCCGATGCGCTTATAGAACGGCAACTGATCCAAGTCTTTCTTCAGATAGTAAGTGTTCTCCAAGAAAGTGGGCTCCTTGTCAAGGAGTGACGCCTCATAGTTGTCCAGTTCCATTTGATAAGTCGCCACCTTCTGATGCGACTGCACAATCTTCCTGATGGTATCCTCGTCGTAGCCAAACTCCACCTTATACCCCCTCTTCATCGTCTGAATGGCAAGAGCGATGGGGAACATCTCTCCCGATGGATCTGTCACACGGAGGTGACCATCCAGATGGTTAAGCACCCTCTCCAACTTCTCATCCTGCTCCTTGGCAAGCTGACCTTCCTCAGGAGTGCCCAGACAGCGTCGGGGCTGTGACAGCAGGTGAAGCCTGCGTTCTGCAGCAGCGTAGGTCTTCCCACCATGCGTCCACGTCAGCGTGGCATCCGCATCGAAGCGGTTGGGCACACTCAGTGCCGCACTTTGGCATTGGAGCATATAGTAGTAACCGCCTTCATAACGCTTCATGCCCTCCACCTGCAGATTCAACTTGTCGATAATCCCCTGTGCGCTGGGGTCGGTGCTGGCTTTCAACGTCAACGACAGTTCCTTCGGGTCTGGCTCTGTGATGTCAATCTTGTGGTTGCCCTCCTCCAGATGATGGTCATAGAAACGCACCTTGCACCAGTTCTGCGCACGGACAAACTTCTTGTCATCCACTGTCACAATGGTTGTTTTCTGGTGCTTCACGCGGTCATACTTCTCCAGGTAGCAGCCCACATCACTCGACACCTCGAACGCCAGTCCCATGTAGAAGCGGAACAACGGGAGTTCTCCCCTGATGGTGAACCCTTCCTTGTTGCGGGCTTCCACCTTCAGCAGGAAGTTCATGTGCTTACCCGCAATGCCGATGTCCTTCTTCTCGTCACGCAACAAGTCTGTGATGAGGGCATGGAAAGGCCTGTCCTCCTTCTTCAGGCTATACTCCACCTGCACGTCATACTCCTTGGCAGGGTTTCCATCCATGTCTGTGATGCGGACATCCAGATCCTGTATCTCCTCCACTTCCATACCCATCACCAGGAAAGGCACTTTCACCACCTTGTCATATCGGGCAGGAATGGTCACGTTATCATGTCTGGGGTCAAATATAATCCCTGCTGGCTGAATCTTGAAGTGTATCTTGTTCGTGTAGGAGCCTTCGGCACTGGCGATGGTGAATTTCACGATGCCCTCCTCCGGTGGGGAGTCCATCTCGGGGGCATAGACATAACTCGTCTTCCAGCCATTCACAATCTCGCCATCCTCCACCACCAGATAGTCGTCCCCGCTGGTGATTTGGATTTGTCGGGTCAGCCCCTCGTCTGTGAACTCAGCGCCATTCTTGGGCATCCTGACAATGCAGGCACACACCTGCTGGGCAGCGTCACCCACCACCAGCGTGTCGCCAAAGTCCTTGTACAAGTCCATGCGCAGGTCGTCCGGCTCCTTCTCCTCCTCCTGCTCCTCCTCGCTGTTCTCATCCTCCTGACTCTGACTCTCACGCTCCTTCTTCTTCCTCGCCCTCCTGCGATAGGCTGCCACACCACCTGCGGCTGCACCTGCCACAGCGCCACCGACCGCCACTGCCACAGCAATCGGAATCAGGAACTTCATCGTGCCACTCTCTTCCGATGCCTCGTTGTCCTCCTCATGGATGGCAGGATATTCATTTTCAGCCTCATCTTCATTTTCAGCCTTATCATCCTTGCCCTCATAGTCATCAATATCTATCGTCATAAAGACCTTGAACGCGAAATCACTGGTACTAGGCATTCCCACACCTGTTTCCTTTGAATCCACCGTACTTCCACCCACTGTTAATATCACTGTGTGATTAGTTTTCTGCCTACATCCACGTTCTAGTTCTTTCACACTTGCACTCAGTGAAACACCTGGCAGCCCACTTTTCACTAATTGCTTCGCCTTGGCCTCCTTTCGACTAGAATACTCATCTCCTTCTAATCCCATCGTAAGAGATATCATATCCCAACCAACACCCTCCGTTTCCGAAAGCGATGTAATTGTAAATGAGGCATTAATCACATCTGAAATTGTTGCACGACCTCTAAGGTATAGTGTGCCATCTTTGAAATGCTCTTCTACAATATCACTGACGCCTGACACATTAAAACTGGCCCTACATGTTCCATGACTATTTGGAGCATTTGTAAGAGAGATTGTTTCTGTGCGAGGATTAAAATTATATCCGACTGTTAATGTTTGCTGGTATCCATCTGCCACAGCACTTATCGGCATCAGCATAGCCAATGCCGTCAGGAAGGTTAGCAATTTGTGTTTGGTGTTCATAGTTGATCAAGTTTTTAGTGATGAAAGTTAGTATGTCACCGGCACGGTGTACCTCACACGGACGGGTTCCCCGTTGATGGTGCCAGGGCTCCAGCGGGGCATACTCTTGAGAAGGCGCAATGTCTCTTTGTCAAGGTCGGGGTCAACAGGTTTGACGATTTTGAAGTCACTCAGCGAACCGTCCTTCTCCACCACAAACGAGGCAATCACTCTGCCATGCAAACCCTTCTCCAGGACAGATGGGCTAACATTCTCGTTAAGGAATTTGGACAAGCCAGAGATACCACTCGGGAAGGCAGGCTGCTCCTCTGCCACCTCATAAATCTTGTCGTCGTCCTTCTTGCCACCATTCGACGGTGTGGACTCCTTCGCGGCAGTCACAGGCTTCTCCTCTCTCACCATATCCTCCACTGGCTCAGGCTCCACCTCATCATCCACCTCTTCCGATGCCGCAGGAATCATCTCCTCAAACTCCTTATCAGCCACATACGTCCCGTAGTCATCCTCATCCTCCTCGTCCTCATCATCCACATCAACTTTCTCCATCTGTGCATCAGCCTCAATCAGTCCAGCCTTCTTTGCCCAGTTCACCACGAAGTAGGTGATCGCGCCACCCACCACCAACATCACCACGAAAAGGATGATGGCGATAATCAGGCACGACTTCTTCCCACCACCACCCTTCTTCGGTGCAGGTGCCGCAGGTTGTGCAGGGGGAGGAGGTGTTGGTGCACTCTCCACAGCGGCAGGAGCAGCAGGAGGAGGCGTTGGTGCACTCTCCACGGGAGCACTCTCCACCACCGGTTGTGCTGGAGGAGGTGGTGGCGCAGGTGCGCTCCCCACTGGTGCAGGCGTTGGCTCACTCTCCACGGGTGCAGAACCCACAGGGGGAGGTGGTGTACTTTTCCTGCGCAACGGTATGCTTATACGTCCAGGAGTCGCCATGCTCTGACTGTCAGTCTCAGGGGCAACTGGCTCGCTCTCCACAGGAGCCACATCAACTGGTTCACTCTCTACAACTGGTTCTTCCTCCATTACTGGTTCTTCCTCCACAGGGGCAGGAGTCACATCCTCTGGCTTTACCAGGGGAGAGCCGCAAGCGGTGCAAAAAGAACCGCTATCGGGATTCGGGTGTCCGCAATTTCCGCAATATACCATAGTCTCTTCTTCTGATTTAGGTTAGAATCTTATTATTGTTGCAAAGATAAGCATAAAAAAGAGAAACATCTCTCTCAAATTCATAGAAAATATTCTAATATTCATAGATAATGTCTCTCAAATTCACAGAAAATGCAAAAAAGTGGCTGTCAGAAGGGGAAAAAGGGGGCGAAAAGGGGTGAAAATGACGAAAATTACCATTTACGAAAATTACTTTTTTTGCCCAAAAATTTGGAGGAGTGGTGGAGAAAGTCGTATCTTTGCAATCGGAATTTATTAGTTAATAGAGAGAAACTATGGTAAGTGTCAAAGACAAAGCAGAATACCTGGTGATGTTTGTCAACGAGTTTGCAAAACGCTATCAACTCACAGACATTCAGGCTTATCGTTATCTGAAGCGATTCAAGGCTATCGACTTTCTGGAGAAAGAGTACAACGTGGCTCACACCCAGAGTTTTGATGACATGGTGGATGCGATGTCTGGATATTGCCAGCGATATGGAGGAGCCTTGTCATGAAACTTTATCACGGAACAAACCAATCCTTCACAAAGATAGAGATAAGCAAATCACAGGTGGGAAAAGATTTCGGATGCGGCTTCTATCTTTCTGCCAGCAAAGAACAAGCCCAAGAGTTGGCTGAATTCAAGACCAATCTTCTTGGTGGAGTTCCAACAATTCTCACTTATGAGTTTGATGAGACTATGCTTCACGATCAAGACATCTCCTTTAAGGCATTCGACTCATATACTCGGGAATGGGCAAATTTCATCTTTGCAAACAGAAACAATCGCACAAGGGAGAATATTCATGCATTTGATATCGTTTATGGTCCCATTGCAAATGACAAAGTTGGAGTGCAGATAAGAAATGTCTTGGAACACAACATTGACATGGACACATTCCTGGAACGCCTCCAATATATGAAAGGCATCACCTTCCAATATTTCTTTGCAACGGAAAAAGCCATTAAATTACTACGACAGATATGAGCGAGATTGATTATATGAACGAATGCACAGCAAGAGACCTCATTGTCATGCTGTCTGAGGAATACCAGATTGCCCCTTCCGAGGCGATGGACATTCTCTACAATTCGGAGACATACGCCAAACTGAAAGACCCCAAGACAGGGCTGTATTTCCAAAGTCCTGCCTACATCTATGGCTATCTTGATAAGGAAATAAAACAAGGGAGTTTGGCAACCGAATGAATATAGTAGTACAGACCCCTGCAAGCCTACCGCTTGTGGGGGTTTTTCATGTTTTAATCGATATGCAAGTGGGGCACCCCAGACTTACAGAAATTGTGTCATATAAACTGGAAGAAGAAGCGTTTCTTTGTCTTTTTTCAAATCCTTTGTATAAATCAAATAACGTCTTTCCACGATATGAGAGAACTTTTCGCAGAACGCATCAAGCGACTTATGGGTGTTGTATCCAGATGACTTCACTTCTATGGGGTGAAGTTTGGCACCACGTGAGAGCAAGAAGTCAATCTCGTAGTTGTGGGTCTCATCCTTTGGCCATGTGTAATAGAAGAGTTTGTTACCTGATGCCGTAAGCATCTGTGCTATCATGTTCTCATACACATAACCAAGATTAGTGCTTAGTTTGTCATTCAGCAGTTTCTGATAGATCACATTCTCCGTGCGGTCTTTATCCCAAAAGGCTAATGTAACAAACAGCCCTGTATCTGCACAAAAGATTTTGTACTTGCCAATGTCTTTTGTCAGCGACATGCCCACATTGGGGTCATTTGTATGATAGGAAAAAAGCGTCGTCTTGCTGTCCTCAAGATTTTTCATCAACTCCATCAACTTGTCTTCATCCACATCACCCAGCACCGCATACGGTTTATACCGATTATTTGTCTGGCTCAACTGGGAAGGAATCTCCTTGAAGAGCGTTTCCAAACGTCCTGTCGGGTCAAGTTTCTGGAAGTCATCCAAATAAATCTGAATGATACCACGTTTTGCCAAATCAACCATGCTGAAATTATTCGTCTCAAGATAAGCATTGACAGCCTGTGGCATCCCTCCCACCAGCATATAAAGCCGGAAATCGCGCATCGCATGACGGTGCGCTTGAACAAGGGGCATTCTCTTCTCGTAGAAAGTGCGAAGCAAGGGGGCTGTGGCATCATCACCCATAGCCCATCGGAACTCCTCATAATCCATCGGATAAAGTGTGACACGTTCTTCTTCACTGGGAAGTGTAATATTCTTTGTGTTCTTTTTGATGCTGATGAGCGAACCAGTCTCTATATAATCATAGCGACCGTCTTTAACCAGATATTTGATGGCTTGACGGGCAAGGGGACAATTCTGCACCTCATCGAAAATGATCACCGATTTACGCTTTTTCAGAACTACCTTATAAATGGTTTGAAGTTGCAGAAAGATGAAATCCATGTCCATCAGGTCGTTGAACAACGACTTTACTTCAGCAGAAGCCTCATTAAAATCAATGAGTATGTATGACTCGTACTCGTTTTTTGCAAACAATTCGACAAGAGTTGATTTGCCAACACGACGAGCACCTTCCACCAGAATAGCCGTCTTGCCATTCTGAACACGCTTCCATTCGAGAAGTCTGTCATACAATTTACGCTTGAATATTTTCTCCATCATCTAAAATAACTGATTTGATTTCGGTGCAAATCTAATCTATTTCTTCAACTTACGCAAATGTTTTTGCCGAAAATATCCAAAAATACCGAAATGTTCTTACTGCAAATATCCAAAAATACCGAAATGACAAACAGCCACCTCACCTGCACCCTTCTTGATGCCCTTATCAGAACCTGCCGCCAAGTGAACCCTAAATTCACTAAAATTACCATTTACTAAAATTACCTTTTTACCTATAACAAAGGAGAGTCGTATCACTACGGCTCTCTTTCTCATTTTAGTTGCCATAGTTCTTGAATGAATTGAGTTGTTGATAATAACTGGATATCCAAATCCGCTCCATTTTGGATAATATTATCCATTTGGGCTTCATTTCGGATAAAATTATCCAACTCGTCTCCGTTTTGGATAATATTATCCATTTCTGAGCCTCTTTGGATAATATTTCAGCAGCCTCACGGGGTTTCACCAATACAGGTGTAAGGGTCTCACCCATACACCGCAAAGGGTCTCACCCATACACCGGGTCGGGTCTCACCAACACACCGCGTTGGGTCTTACCCATTCTCCGCGTTGGGTCTCACCAATAGACCTTAAAGGGGTGCTTAAATGGGTCTTTCGGGGATTCGGTCAGGGGCTGTCGTCCCCGCCCTTTAAATAAAATAAATGTACGCGCGAGGAAGCATAAACAAGTTGAAGAAGTCTATATTATTTAACTCAAACATTTGTTAATATGATAAAGTTCATATTAACCAAGTAAATTTGTATAAACGGCACTTCAGCGATGTAGTTCTTATTTCACTAATCCGCGTTGCTGGTGATTTTGAGATTTTAGTTCGTCGCCAGCAAAAACACCTCCGCAAGCCTCATCACTTGCATGTTTTTCACCCCCTTTTTCCCCCTCTGACAGCCACTTTTATCTGTGTTTAAAATCGGTTGTGCTGCTGGCTTTTATTTGTACCGGTTCGTGCCTGAGAGGATGTGCCAGCGGTTGCGCATGGCTTGTCCAATCTGTTTGAAGTTTCCGTAGCGGAGATTGTTGAAAAGCTCTTCCAGTGAGCGCCCCACCTTCAGCCAAGGGTGTCCCCATGCGTTGGTGCGATAGACGTGCTCCTTGAAGGAGATGTTTTCAACCACGTGGGTTGGATGGCGTAAGGGAAACTGGAGGTCGTGACGCTGCATGGTGTACATGCGGCGCAGACGGGCTGGGATGGTGTTGAGGTTGGCGGCATAGTGGGTGCTGTCGGGCGTGGCGCCAAGGTTGTTGACAAGGTTGCGTGTGGGCATGATGGCGAGCTGGTGGTTGAGCACGAGGCTCATGAGGAAGATGGTCTCGTAGTATTCTTTTCCAGAGTCGCGGTGGTGGCGGCACATGTCGAGCAGATGGGGGCGATAGCGGCGCAGTTTCCACAGGTCGTTCACTTGGCGCATGGCGTAAGAGTCGTCGAGGAATGTGTAGTGGCTATCCCATTGGTCGATGACGCGTCGCCAGCTTGCCCATCCCCAGATGCTGAAAACGGTGGTGAAGAAGTAGTCGTCGGGCACGTCGGGGGTGACCTCGTCGCTGTTGAAACCTGCTATCATGCCGATGCGCTCGTCATCGGCATAGCGGTCGAGCAGTTCCTTGCAGAAGGGGAAGAAGGACTGGGAAGGCACGTCATCGTCTTCGAGTACGATGCAACGGTCGGTGATGGAGAATGCCCATTTCTGGGAGAGGTATTCGGAGGGGTCGCACCCATAGTTCTTTTCTTGGTATAGTTGGTGGACTTCGCATTCCCAGTCAATGTCGGCAACAACTTGACGGCATTGGAGGATACGCTCCATGTCGTGCGGTCCACGTGGTCCGTCCTGATAGAGGAACAGGCGTGCTGGACGTGCTTTCTTGACTTCGTCGAAGACTTTTTGGAGAAAGTCGGGACGGTTGAAGAATAGGATGAGGACAGATACGTCGATGTTGGAAGGGGGCATTTTTAGTTTAGAGTTGAGGGTTTAGAGTTTAGAGTTGAGGGTTTAGAGTTGAGGGTTTAGAGTTATCGCCCGAACAAATATTTCTTGAGGAAGGGGCTCATGCGGAGGATTTCTGAGATGAGGAGGCAGAAGGCGATGATGACGAGTGCGGTGCCGACGGCGAGGACTATGTCGAGAACGAAGTTGGGATGGTGGGCGTCGAGCCACTTGCCCACTTCGGGGAGTTGGGGAAGGAGTATGAAATGGAGGAGATAGACGTCGAGGGTGCGGGTGCCGACATATTGCAGTCCGCGCCCGATTCTGGTCTGTCGGGTGAAGCGGTCTTGGTGGTTGCGGAAATACATGACAACGATGAGCATGAGGGTGTACATGGCGAGTGTCTTGGGCATGATAGTCCATTCGTGCTTGATGAAGTGCCACTTGAAGATGTCGGCACAGCAGAAGAAGGCGAGCAGGACAGTGATGAGGAAGAAGCCCTTGGCGTCGAAAAGGCGCTGGACGCTCTGCCAATAGCGGTGGGCGATGTTGCCAAGCAGGAAGAAGTGCATGAATTTGAGTGTCTCGTAGAAGGAACTGTACATCATGAAGTCGGTCTTGTACCACTTGCCCAAGGTCTGTGGCATGTAGAGGGTGACGGAGGCGGCAAGGCTGATGACCCACAAGAGGATGATGGCGGTGTGCTCGGCGCGTTTGCCGAAGCGCTGGAAGATGGCTGCGACAAGGTAGTAGATGAGGAACATCTGGAGGAGTACCCATGTGAACCAATAGCCGAATTTGGTGGGTGTCTGCATGGCGCGCATGAAGCCTTCGTCGAAGGGATAGTTGGTGCGGAGCACAAGGAAGATGCCGAGGAACACGAGGGTGGGGAGCACCTGCACCTTGATTTTCTTCCATGTGAGGGTGGCGAAGCTCTGGGGTGTCCAGAGCCATGATGCCTTATATGCCAAAAAGCCGCTGACGAAGAAGAAGAGGGGCATACGGAAGAGCACGAGGAAGGGAAGGGAGGCGGAGAGCTTTTCCGACTCTGCGAACCCTGTCTGCGCTACGTGGTAGGCGACGACGAGTATCATGGTGAAGCCTCGCATGGCGTCGAGCCATTGGAGTCTTGGTGTTTTAGTTTCTTGCATGGAGCATTTGAATGAGTTGGTCACTTTTTCCGCTGACGAACTTGCGGGCGAACATCTTGCCGCTTGCCATCAGCATGGGGTAGTCGGTTTCGTCCATCACCTTGATGACGGGGTCATAGACGATGCAATGGAGAGGGGTGAGGGTGGTGAGTCCAGGATAACTGCCCTGATGGAGGATGCACTTGGATGCCCATCGGGGACTGTTGAAGGCGATGGTTTGGGGCAGGGTCTCGGAGGGGGCGAAGGAGTCGGCAAAGTAGCGGCGCACTTCGGGGGTGCGCGTATAGACTTCGTAGATGTGGTTGAGCAGCCCTTGCGACACGCACCACCAGTCGGCTCCTTTATAGAGATGCCAGCGCTCGCCATTCACGGTGAAGAAGAGGGGCTTTCGGACTCCAGTCCATTTCTTTATCTTGCGGCACAAGACACGTAGACGCTCATTCCACCGACGGTTCAGCCAATGGATGTGGCAGAAGGGACGTGCCACTTGGTAGAGTTGCCGTTGGTCGTTGGGGAGGACATCGGTGTCCATGCAGTAGCCAGCCATGAATTCTTGGTCAGGATGTGCTTCCAACCATGAAGTGATGTGGTCGTTGCTCCACAAGGGATAGTCCAGCCCTGAGAGGAAGAAGATGCGGTCGAACTTCATTGGGTAGTTGAGCACAGCCTGCATGAGTGCCATCTGGTCTTCCACCTGTCGGATGGTGCCCCAAATGACATCGATGCGGTTGTCCACAAAGTGGATGTTTTCCCCTTGCAAGAGAGTGGTGAAGGCTCTGATGTCAGATTTCCTGTCCACATGCACAAAGAACTGCGCGTCGCTATGCAGGGCATCGATGAGCCTCTTGAGTTGAGGCGCATCAGTGTGGGCTGATATGAGGTAGGCTATAGACATGATAGTTGACAGTTGACAGATTCAATTCCTCATTCTTTTCATTGTTTGCTTCGCCTATTGTCCCCCCCGATGTTCGTTCGCATTTTACGTCGGCTTCGTTTCTTTGCAGAATGCTACTTCCATCGTCCTGACAGCCATGGCACTTTCTCGACGTAGGGGACGAGCCAAGTGCAGATGGCGAAGACGAAGAACAGGAGGACGATGATGTCGTCCCAGTGACCGTAAATGCTGTGTCCGAAGACGATGTGGGTGAATCGGTAGAACTGGAGAATGGGGTAGTGCGCCACGAAAAAGACCATGGAGTGCTGTCCGATGTAGTTGATGCCAGGCACTCGTGGCAATGGCCATTTCAGCAGGAAACCAGAGAGCCCCAGCAGGATGATGATGGTGTTGACAAAGGCTGCCAGTTCGTTGCCGTTGAAACGGTTGGAGTGCATGATGTATTCTCCGTGCCACACGATGTTTAGCACGATAAATGCTGCAATCAGCACAGACGACACGACAAGCGTGAAGTTCCGTCCCATCCGTTCTATCAACCACCGCCATGTGCGCCCCATGTTGAAAAAGAATACACCCATGAATACGTTGCTGAGACTCATCGGCAGCGGATTGTCCAGTTTCCACATCCAGTAGCTGAGCAGGGGGCAGGCGAGCACAACAACCGTCTGGAACACGGATATGGGCTTGACGATGTGTATTTTCTTGATGAAGTGTACTAATACATAGGAGGCAAAGAAGGAGAATAGGAACCACATGGGTTCGTTGCCCCATACGGCACTGGTCTTCCATAGGTGGCTCCATTCCATAGGCTCGATGGGGTGGTGGTAGCGTTTGATTTCGAAGGGAAGATAGAAGGCATACACCACCCATCCAATCAAGCCCCATGATACATAGGGGATGAGTAGCCGCTTGGCTTTGTCCTTGATGTATGCCCCAGTGTCGCCAGAAACGGTCTTGTTGAAGTAGCCTGCCTTGAAAAAGAAGAAGCACATGAAGAAGAACGACCAAGCCATCACTTCTGTCCACCAGTCATCATCCTTGTGACCGCAGAAAGTAATGATGTGCAGCAGTATCATGCGGATGATGCAGATGCCGCACAGAAAGTCAAATGTATGGTTGCGTTCTTTCATGGATGCAAAGGTAGGGAAAAATGAGAAAATGACAAAATGACAAAATGACAAAAAGGTGGAAAATGTTTTTCAAGCGTGCTTGAAAAGTGAAAAATTTAAGTTACCACCGCTTTTGTTGCAGCCTCACTCGCTTTTTTCTTCCATCCTCCCCCGATGTCCGTTCGCATTTTGCGTCGGCTTCGTTTCCTTGCCTCGCAGAATGCTACTTCCATCCCCCGATGCAAGAAAAAGTATACCTAATTCTTTTTCTTCCATCGTCCACTCAGCCACGGAACTTTCTCCACATAGGGCGTGAGCCAAGCACAACTGACGAGCACAAACAGCATCATCAGGATGACATCCTCCCAATGGTTGGCTACGGAATGATGGAAGGCGATGTGGGTGAAAGCATAGAGGAAAAGGAGGGGGTAGTGCGCAACGAAAAACACCATGGAGTGCTCTCCGATGAAGCCAACAAACGGCGTGCGCTTCAGGGGCAGTGCCAAGAGGAGTCCCGATATCCCCACCAAGGCGCAGAGGGTGTTGATGCCTGCTCCCCATGGGTTCTGCACGAACTTGTTGAGACTCATGTCATATTCTCCGTGCCACATGCGGTTGCCCACCACAAACTCGGCTATGAGCAATAGGCTCAGGATAATGAGCCACCCCCTCGGCACGCGGCTCTGCAGCCATCGCCATCCCCTACCGAGATAGAAGAAGAACACACCGGCAAACAGGTTGTCAAGGCTCATCAACAAGGGGTTGTGCTGTGTCCACAGGTAGTAACTGACAAAGGGAAAGGCGACAGCCACCCAACGCAGGTGCTTCACTTTGTTGAGGAAATGCACCAGCACATAGGACATGAAGAAAGAGAAAAGGAACCACAGCGGTGGGTTGCCCCACACATGACTGTCTTCCCAAAGGTGTGACCAGCGCAGAATCTTATAATATCTCTGGAAATTGTCGGGGAACACCAGCAGGAAACCAAAGAACACGATGCTGCCGATGATGCCCCATGCGGCATAGGGCACCAGCAACCGCTTCACGCGGTCTTTCAGATATGTCCATGTGGGGGTGGAGACTCCCTTGTTGAAATATCCTGCCTTGAAAAAGAAGAAAGACATGAAAAAGAACGACCATGCCATTACCTTCGTGAACCAGAACTCACCACGATAGCCGCACATACCCATGACGTGCAGCAGAATCATGCGCAGAATGCAGAGTCCGCACAGGAGGTCGAATGCGTGGTTGCGCGTTTTCATGCGTGGATGCTCTATTTTTCCTTCCATGTCAGACGGTCTTCGGTCATCCGCTCCATGTAGGACTGGATAAGTGCTTTCACTTCACGTTCCATCTGCTGTTCCGTCTCCCCGGTCCTGCCCAGCAGATTCTGCTTCATGTACCAGTCCTGCTTGTAGTTGTAGAGTGCCTTGGCTTGCCCACTTTCGGTGAAAAGCAGCACGTAGTCGCCCTTCACATAGTGGTACATCCCGTTGTTGTTGGTCACCGCCCACGTGTCTTGGTCGGGAGTGTTCAGCAGGTCTTGTCCGAATGCCACATAAGGCTTGTCATAGCCCAGATAATTCAGCACTGTCGGCATGATGTCAATCTGTTGGGCAATGCAGTGGCGACGTTCGGGCTTGATGTCGCCCGAGGGGTCGAAAATGAGGATGGGCACGCTGCACACGCCCAGTTCTGTCTGATACCGAGGGTCTGAATTCTTGTTGGTGTGGTCGGCTGTAAGCACAAAGATGGTGTTCTTGTACCATGGCTGTTTCTCTGCCGTCTGGAAGAAGAGGCGCAGTGCATGGTCCACATAGCGGATGCACTTGTGCATGACGTTGGCATCGCCTGGCTCATCCTTGTAGATGTCCTTATACCGTTCTGGCACGGCATAAGGGTGGTGCGAACTGGCAGTGAACACCGAGGTGATGAACGGTTCCTTCATCTCCGTCATCTTCAGGGCAAAGAACTGCAGGAACTCCTCGTCCCAGATAGCCCACATGCCGTCGAAGTCCTTGTCGCCGCCGAACCGCTTGTCTTGATTGTATTCAGTCCTGCCCAGATAGTGCCGATACCCTGTAGTTTTGGCAAATGCCTCAAACCCCATCGACCCGTTTTCCGCACCATGGAAAAAGGCTGACTCATAACCCACCTTGCCCAATTCTCCAGCCAGACCGCTTACCTCATTCAGCGATGCGGGGGTGAGAAAAAACGGCTCGATGAAACGAGGAATGCTGGAAAGAATCGAAGGCATGCCGTCAATGCTCTTTCGTCCATTGGCAATGGTGAGGTCGAACGTCAGTGACTTCCTGATCAGCGAATCAGTGAAGGGGGTGAGGGTTGAGGGTTTAGAGTTTAGAGTTGAGGGCTGAGGGCTGAGGGCTGAGGGCTGAGAGTTAGGGTTAAGGTTATCGTTGAGTGCCCCAATATATTCCTTGCCATAACTCTCCATGATGAACACCACCACGTTCTTCCGCTTCATCGCGCCGCTGTCGGTAGGGAAATGGACAGGACTGTAAATCATGTCCAGCTCGTTTCGGGAAAAGAACTTGGGGTCGGAGAACACATTCTTGTTGATGGTGCGAATCATCGAGAAAGGGGTGTTCAGAATCAGCGCAGCCTCGGCTGGTCGGTTCACATACTGATTGGCATTGCTGATGGTGATGGGGCGCACAGCCGTAGTGGCTCCCCCACGCATACCCGCAATGGTGATGGGGATGTAGAGTCCGAAACATAATGTTTGGATGGCGTAATAGGTGAGTTTCCTCTTCGGCATGCGCAGGTTCAGCTTGCCATGAGGCTTCACATACAGCATCCACAGTCCTGCCATCAGCACCATGCCCACAAGTGCCAAATACCAGTGTCGCCACAGCTCGATGCCAATCACATCGCCAATATTCCCCTCGTTGCTGAACTCTTGAAAGACCGAAGAGGTGGTGCGTCGCCCCGTATATTGGAAATACACGGCATCAGCCAGATTGGCGATGATGCCCAACGAATTGACCAGCACAAACACCCATTTCGCCACCATCTGCCACCCGTCTGTCTCCTTCCAATGCAACGGTACCAGCATCAGAATGGCATAAAGGATATTGGTGTATAGGATGGCGGAGGTGTCAAACATCCAGCATCCCTTCAGTGCATCCCAGAACGAGAGCGTGTCGAAGCCTTCTGACAGCACCGACCAGTTTTCGAATAGGTAAGTCAATCGGCACAAACCATAGGCGAAATACACCAGCGCCAGATTGACGACGAAGGCGATGGGGCTGGAAATGAAGGATTTCTTTAGTTCGATGTGTATCATTGTTGTTCTGTTGACAGTTTTAATGTGAGTTCGATATAACCCAATTTGTTTTCGCGAAGCGATTCCTTATACTGAACTGACGTAAATTGTACAATGTAAATGGTCAAATTGTAAATATCAAAGATGTTTTCTTCGCTTGTATGCTTTGATGCGTTCTGCAAAGGCAACGTCTTTTTTGTTGTGGGGGTCGGGGGTGAAAGTGAGTTTCTCGGGTATGTCCTTGCCTGCATCCACCACCTGTGTGTTGGCACCCCGTTTCACGATGTAGAGCGAGTCGTAGAGTGTCCCCTCGTTGGCATCCCATGCCGTGAGAAAGAGTGTGTCGCCCCGTGTACGCACCATCTGATAGTATCTGCTTCCTGTTCCGAATTTGTCAACCATCTCGTCAAATTCGATGCGGTAACTCTTGGGAGAGCAGTGGCTGACGGTGTAGATGGGGGGTGAGAGTTTAGAGTTTAGAGTTGAGAGTTTAGAGTTGAGGGTTGAGGGCTGAGAGCTGGTGGTCATGCGGGCATAGGCATGTTCGTGTCCTTGCAGCACCACATCCACTTCATGTTCACAGATGATGTCGTTGAACATCCATCTTTGGATGAGGTTGTTCATGCTGCTGCGAATGGAGTAAAGAGGATGGTGCAGCACCACAATCTTCCATTTCGCCCGACTCTTTTCCAATTGTTCCTCCAACCACCGACGCTGTGTCCACAGATAGAAAAACTCCCGATTGCTGTCCAGACAAAAAAGCTGTACATTCTTATACCGCACGGTGAACACCTGATTCTCACCCACCATCGAGTCGAGGAAGTAGGAATGAATGAGGGAAAAACGACGTTCCAGTTGACAGACTATGCCTTTCAGGTAGTCGTGGTTGCCAGTGATGGTCAGTACTGGCACCGACTGCCCCACACTGTCGAGGGTTTCGAATGTCTCACCCCAATAGGCATCGGTGGGGCGTTCTGTCAAGTCGCCACCACATACGAGGAATTCCGTGTCGGGATTTTGCCTGAATGCCTCCCGTAACAGATGGTTGGCAATGCCCCCGATAGAGTCTTGTATGTCGCCCATATATAAAAACGTGGTCTCGGACTCATGGGCTTGAGGCAGATGAAACTCGTGCCAATCGGATTTCTTTCCCCCTGTACACACCCGATACCGATACGTGTGCCCCGCTTTCAAGTCTCTTAGTCTTGCTACATAATAAGCAGCCTTCCCATGACGAGAAGCAAACACCTCGCCAATGGCAGGTGACAATTGACAATTGACAGTTGAGAGTTGACAGTTGAGAGTTGACAACTCTACAAAAGATTCCTTCACTTCTGTGCCACATGTCCAGCTAATGTTGCGGTTGCACTCTCCGTCCTCATCACCAAAAGACAGCAGTATCCTTGCCGGCACGTCCGATGGTTCGTATGCATCCTCTTCTGGGTTCTCAAACCATACGTTCCAACGTCTCGCGCACCAACAACACAAAGCCACTATCAGCAAGCCCCACATGTATCGGCTATAATGGCGTAATTTCTGACAGGTCATGGGAGTTGAAAATTGACAGTTGACAGTTTAGAGTTTAGAGTTTAGGGTTTAGAGATTCAATTCCTCATTCCTCATTCTGAAAGATTCATCGTACATCGTTCATCGTCCATATAAAGACCACTTTCTTCAGAACATTTTCCTGATACGTTCAATACCGTCCACAAGAACATCCACCTCTTCTTTCGTATTGTACAATGCAAATGATGCCCGGACTGTGCCTTCAATCCCCAGCCGCCTCATCAGAGGCTCGGCGCAATGATGACCGGTGCGGACGGCAATGCCCAAACGGTCGAGCAGGGTGCCCATGTCCAGATGATGGATGTCGCCTACCAAGAAACTGATGACAGCATCGCGTTGTTGGGCGCGCCCCATTATCCGTATGCCTTCGATGCGCTGCAGCTGTTCCAGAGCGTAGCGTGTCAGTTCCCGTTCGTGCGCCTCAATATTCTCCATGCCTAAGCCATTCACGTAGTTGAGTGCCGTAGCCAAAGCATGGGTTGCCACATAGTCGGGAGTGCCTGCTTCAAATTTGTAGGGAAGGGTGTTGTAGGTGGTTTTCTGAAAGGTCACGTTCTTTATCATTTCTCCACCTCCCTGATAGGGCGGAAGTTTCTCCAGCCAGGCTTCTTTCCCATAGAGCACCCCCACGCCTGTGGGTCCATAGACCTTGTGCCCTGAGAAGGCGAAAAAGTCGCAATCCAAATCCTGCATGTCCACCTGCATGTGGGGCACTGACTGAGCACCATCCACGAGCACGGGAATGCCTTTGTCGTGTGCTATCCGCACCATTTCCTTGATGGGATTCACCGTGCCCAGCACATTGCTCACTTGGGTGCAGCATATAATGCGTGTGCGCTTTGTGAGGAGTTCTTCGAGGGTTTCCAACTCCAAATCGCCTTCGTCGGTCATGGGTATCACCCGCAACTGTGCGCCCTTCCTCTCACACATCATCTGCCAGGGCACGATGTTGGAGTGGTGCTCCATGGCACTAACCACCACCTCGTCGCCTTCCCTCACCATGGCTTCGCCCAATGAGAAGGCGAGCAGGTTGATGCTTTCGGTTGTGCCGCGTGTGAAGATGATTTCGTTGGTGCTGCGTGCGTGGATGAATGCCCTCACCACCTCACGGCTTGCTTCGTGAAGGTCGGTCGCCTGTTGGGAGAGAAAATGCACCCCACGATGTACGTTGGCATTCACGTTGTAGTATTCATCCACCATCGCCTCCACCACCTGACGGGGTTTCTGCGTTGTTGCGCCATTGTCTAAATACACTAAGGGCTTTCCATACACTTCTCTGGAAAGAATAGGGAAGTCCGCGCGTACTTTGTTTACATTAAACATTGCTTACAGTTGACTATTGAAAGTTTTTGCAAAGGTAGTCATTTTTAATTGGGAATTAGGAATCAGGAATTAGGAATTTATACTTTTTCAACGAAAAACCACCCCGAATGGCAAATAATTCCTCATTCCTCATTCCTAATTCCTAATTCTTCCCTACCTTTGCATTCAAATTATAACTCGACAGAAGATTATGGCACAAAAACCAAGCATTCCAAAGGGAACACGTGACTTTTCGCCAGTGGAGATGGCGAAGCGAAATTATATTTTCAACACCATCAAGGAGGTGTATGCATTGTATGGCTTTCAGCAGATTGAAACACCTGCTATGGAGAATCTCCCGACATTGATGGGTAAGTATGGTGAAGAGGGTGACAAACTGCTCTTCAAGATTCTCAACTCGGGCGATTTCCTGCATGGGATGACAGCCGAGGAGGTGGCGACGACTAGTACGGGAAGGTTGGCGGCAAGGTTTTGTGAGAAGGGTTTGCGATATGATTTGACGGTGCCATTCGCCCGCTATGTGGTACAACACAGGGAGGAACTGACGTTGCCTTTCAAACGATACCAGATTCAGCCAGTGTGGCGTGCTGACCGTCCACAGAAGGGTAGATACAGGGAGTTTTATCAGTGTGACGCAGATGTCGTGGGCAGTGATTCATTGTTGAACGAGGTGGAGTTGATGCAGATCGTCGATACGGTGTTTACCCGCTTTGGTGTGAGGGTGTGCATTAAGATGAACAACCGTAAGATTCTGACGGGTATCGCAGAGTTGATTGGTCAGGCAGACAAGATTGTGGAGATAACGGTGGCGATGGACAAGTTGGATAAGATAGGTTTGGCTGCTGTGAATGCTGAGTTGGCTGAGGCTGGCATCCCTGCAGACGCGATAGAGCAGTTGCAACCTATCATTCAATTGAAAGGTTCGACAGCGGAAAAATTGACGACGATGAGGAGTGTGCTGAAGGATTCGGAAACAGGATTGAAGGGTGTGGAGGAAATGGAGTACATTTTCGGCAAACTGGAAACAAAGAATGAGGTGGAGCTTGATTTGACGCTGGCGAGAGGATTGAATTACTATACGGGTGCCATCTTTGAGGTGAAGGCGTTGGATGTGGAAATTGGTTCTATCACGGGGGGCGGACGCTATGATAATCTAACGGGCATTTTTGGTATGCCTGGACTGAGTGGCGTGGGCATCTCATTTGGTGCGGACAGAATCTTTGATGTGCTGAACCAATTGGACCTCTATCCGAAGGAGGCTGTGGGTGCCACAAAGGTGCTGTTCGTCAATTTTGGCGAGGTGGAAGCAACCTACTGTCTGCCCATGTTGACAAGGGTGCGCGAGGCCGGCATCAGTGGCGAGATATTCCCTGACGCTGTGAAGATGAAAAAGCAGATGAGCTATGCAAATGTCAAGGGGATTCCGTTTGTGGCGCTTGCTGGTGAGAGTGAGATGAGGGAGGGTAAGATTAACTTGAAGAACATGACGACGGGTGAGCAGAAACTGGTGACGGTGGAGGAGCTGGTTGAGGAATTAAGGAAATAACAAGCATTCGATAGTGTGCATAAAAAGAAGACCACGGAGGGAAGATGCTTCTCGTCCGTGGTCTTTTCTTTGTGCCTTTATCTCGCACTTTCTCCTATCCCCCAGTCTGTGCCTTAGCAGCCTGAAGGTTTATCTGTGTGGTGACGCTGCTGAGGAGCTTCTCCATGATGATGGGCTTGTTGATGAAGTCGTTGGCTCCCAGCTGGAAGCCTTTGGAGATGTCCTGTTCGGAATTGAGTGCCGAAAGAATGATGATGGGCAGGTCTTTCGTAGCATCGTCTGCACGGAGACGGCGAATCACTTCAAAACCATCAATACCTGGCATCATAAGGTCTAGCAGCACAAGGTTTGGTTTTTTCTGGGCAATGGCATCAAGAGCAGCTTGACCACCATTGGCTGTACGGATTTCAAACGTGTACTGAGAGAGCATCTTCTTGATAAGAAGGATGTTCAACGGAACGTCATCCACTACAAGGACGGATAGACTTTCAACGTCGATTCCTGGTGTGATGTAGTTGTTCATATCGGTATGTTTTTTAAGTTTTATTGTTTCGTGTGATGTTTTCTCACATTTCCTCTATTTCGTCGGCGACGGATGGCGCAGCCTGTGAAGTACCCACTTCGTTGCTGGCTGTGTCATCGGGGGTTGGAGAGATGTATTCCATCTCCTTGATGAAATCGTCGATGGTGGACTGGTTGCCTTGTAGCTTCATGTAGCTGTAGCAGATGGTCTCGCCTGGCTTAAGGATGGATACGGAAGCGCGGAGTGTCTCTGACATCATCACTTGGAAATTGATGATTTCTTCTTCTGTGTCAATGCCCTTGTGCTCGCGGATGACAGAACCCACGTAGGTGATGTTGTTGGCTGCTGATACTTTGTTGTTGGGGAAGTAAAGGCAAACAAGTTCGATTTCCTCGGGGCGTATTGGCATGGTCTCGCCTTCTTCGTTAAGTATCCATATCTTGCCAACGAGCAGGTCGCCTTCGATGTTGCCAGAGAATTTCTGCTCTGCCAAAAGACGGATGCGGCTAACGAAACGGTTGAATTCGATGTAGTTGTCGTAAAACTCTGTGTAGATGGTGAATCCGATGTTGGGCGAAATGATGCTCTGCTTTCCTTCGGATGTAATCTCATAAACGTTGACGTCTTGCGGGATGAGTTCTTCAACGTCGTGCAGTTCGTGACAGCTGGTGCAGAGACTTTGTGTCCTCGGCTCAATGAATGTGTTCCCGCACGTACTGCATGTGTGGATGACCGCGGGACGGTCGTAGTCCATGCCAATATGACGAAGTATCTTGTGGCACTTGGGACAACGCAACTGACCACCGAAATTGTAGGTGTGCTCGGGTGAAACGTTTGCACAACGAAAGTGGTGAATGACCTCCTCTGTCTGCACGGAAGACTGACCGCATTTTGGACAAGTCTTGATGTAGAGCAGATGTGAGTGAAGACATTTGGGGCACAGGAACACTTTGTTAACGAACTTGGTGGAACGGAAGAGTCCTTTTTCTGCCATAGACTGAAGGAACACAAAGTAGTCGGAGAGTTCGTATTGCCCCAGTCTGTAGAAAAGGTCGAACACTGGAATGACATAGCCAGTGGAGGCTGTGACATCAAGTTTCGGCTCAAGAATTGTCTTCTTTCGTGAAATCAGATAGCGAGTCAAACGAATGAAGAACTGATTGGAAGACATAATAGGGTCTTCGGTGGCTGCAAGACCAATCAAAGTGTTGTAGTTGATAATATTCTCGACGGCAGTGAGCACTTCCATGTCATTCCAATTGTCTGAATAGCCGTCGATGATTTCATCGTAGCTGCCCATTTTCCCTTTAAGAGAGGCGGAAACGAACAACGGCTTGTAACAGCATTTGGTGGAAGTGACAGGGTTGATGCTGTTGAGGATTGTCTTTGTCTCCTCAGCAGAATCATTGGTGATGAACACAACATCGAAGAGGTATTCAGGGAAATCTGGGCTCTCATCAAGAGCAAAAGGGTTGTCAAGGACGAGTACCCGTCTGTCACCGTCATTATTTTGGATAGTTATCATACGCTTTGTACGACTTGATTGTTATTATAGTCTTTATTCCACACTTCATCCCCTGCTCTGTTTTCGCATGGGGTGCATCAGTTAAGTTGCAAATTTATAATAAATTTTTCTAAAAAAACATTTTCGGCACTTTTTTTTTTGAAAAATGTTGTTTTTTGTCATTTTTCAGTGCATTATGAAGGATGTTTAGTCCAAATACCCTGCTTTCTTGAGTTCCTTGGCTGCCAAATTGCACTCATCCCACCATGCTTGTCCGAATCGACGGACGAGTGGCTCTTTAAGGAATTGATAGACTGGCAACTGCAGTTGCTTGCCTAAATCACGTGCAGGTTGACAGATGTCCCATTTGTGTACATTGACAGCTGTCACGCCACCCACCTGAGAAAGGCGAACGGGGTAGAGAGCGCATGAGATGGGCTTTTGCCAACGAAAACGACCACTGCGATAGGCTGAGTCAATGGCACAGAGGGCACAATCTTTCTCGTTTTTTACGAACACGCAGTCTTTTCCACGAATAATCTGTGTGACAAGTTCGCCATCCCTATCTGGATAGACAACCCCTTTCATTTCAATTTGGCGTTGGGATTCGGGTGAGAGGTCGTCATGCAGCTCTTCATAGGCTTGTTCAAGGAGTGCCACCTCGTCTGTCGTAACGGGTGCACCAGCGTCGCCTTCTATGCAACACGCTCCATGACATTTCTGTAGGTCGCAACAGAAGAATACCTTGAAGAGGTCGAGCGAAACGAGTGTGTTGAGTATTTCAAGCATGTTGGTTTATAGGATGGAGTGGATGATTTGACGGCATTGAGCTTCGTCTGCAATGAGTTGCCGATGTAAGGATTCGATGGTGTCGAACTCTCGTTCTTGACGAAGGTGCCGCAGCAGTTTTACGGTCAAGGTCTGACCATAGAGGTCGCCTTCATAGTCGAAGATGTGTACCTCGATGCTTCGTTGCTGGCCATTGTGAAGGGTGGGACGGGTGCCCACATTGAGCATGCCATACCCATGGGTGGTTGCCACCAGATAGGCGCCGTTTTCGGGTATGAGTTTGCAGGATGCCACTTGTAGATTGGCTGTGGGATAGCCGAACTTGCGACCATTCTGAAAGCCTTGAACCACCTCACCTTCCAGCTCATAATGATAGCCCAACAGGCGATGGGCATCTTCCACTGCTCCATGGAGCAGTGCATGGCGTATGGCAGTGGAGGATATGCGCTGTTCGGAGACGAGTTCTTCACACCCTACAACTTCCATGTCTAATTTTTCCCCATAGTGCACATAATCGGCAAATCCATGGCTGTCGTGACCGAAATGGTTGTCATAGCCCATCATCAGCACTTGAACGTGCAGATGCTCTTTTAACACGTCGCGCATGAAGTCGTAGGCTTTCATCTGTGCCAGTGCTTGGGTGAATGGCATCATCTCCACCTGGTCGATGCCTGTGAGGAGAAGATGCCTCTCTTTTTCTTGGGGCAAGGTCAACATCTGTGGTTGAAAACCATCTTGCAACACCTGCAGGGGGTGGTTGGGGAAGGTCAGAACAACGGACTCCAATCCCCGTTGGCGTGCTTGACTCACCACCTGCCGCACCACATACTGATGCCCCCGATGTACACCATCGAAGGTACCAATTGTTGCCACACATGGCTTTTTAATTATTTGATTTAATGCATATTTCATAATGACCAACGCGTCAGCTCCTCTAACTTCTAACTTTCAACACTCAACCCTGCAATTGCATAGCATTCATTTACAGAGTCGGCAATCATCACACTTGTCCAATTCGCCACGGAACCGTTTTTCCACCTTTACATAGAGTTTTTGGCGCAGGGGCTCAAATTTGATTTGATTGATCACCTGTCCCATGAAGGCATTTTTGAGCAAGGTGCGCGCTTCCGTCTCAGGGATGCCTCGTTGTCGCATGTAGAAGAGAGCTGCTTCGTCCATCACACCCACTGTCGAGCCGTGGGCACACTTGACATCGTCGGCATATATCTCCAACATGGGTTGGGTGTAGACGCGGGCATCGGAGGATGCGCACAGATTGGCGTTGGTCTCTTGCGACGTGGTCTTCTGGGCATCTTTCTCCACAAGGATTTTGCCGGCAAATGCCCCGACAGCCTTGTCGTCCACCACGTATTTGTAGAGCTGGGTGGAGGTGCAGTGGGGCATCTCGTGACGTATCAGGGTGTTGTTGTCTATGCGTTGCGTTCCTCCGCCTATGGCACATCCGTTGAGCGTCACTTCGCTGTGCTCGCCTCGCAGATAGACATTGCAGAGGTTGCGTGTCTGACCATTGAAAAGGGTGATGCTGTTGTGCTTGACGGAGCAGTCACGCCCTACATGGATGTACACGTTGCTGAAGCGTGAACACAGGGGGGTGGTCTCTTCGGTCTCATAGAGGTCGAGATGGGCGCCAGTGTGGCAATACACTTCGATGACCTGTGTGGTGAGGAACCGTTGTTTGTCGGCTGCGTGGTCGCCTATGATGATGGTGGCTTCTGCACCTTGTTCCATCACAATGAGTATGCGGCGGTTCATCATGGTGGCGGCTGTACCACGGAGCCAGTTGTCCACCACAATGGGGTCTGCCACCTGCTGATTCTTGGGCACATGGACTAAGAGGGCATCGTGCACCAGCGCGGTGTTGAGTGCAGTGATGGCATCGAGGGGGTCTGCTATCTGATGATAGTAGGGGGAGACGTCGATGGGGGCGTTCTTTAAATTATATATGTACGCGGAGGGCTTGATTGTGAGCGGAGAAAGGGATATGCCATAGTTGGGGGCGAAGGCATCATCGACGTCGGTGTACTTGTACCGTTCTACCTTTCTGGTAGGGAAGCCCATGCGTCGGAAGGTCTCAAAGGCTTCGTCACGTACAGCATTCATCACGTTACAGCTCCTACTCTTAATAAGGTCGGACACCTCCTGGTAAAGTTCTATGTACTGCAGTTCACTCCTCATGCCAGTTCTTCCTTTATCCAGTCAAATCCTTGTTCTTCAATCTGCTGTGCCAGCGCTGCTGTGCCAGTCTTCACAATTTTGCCGTCGATGAGCACGTGCACGACATCGGGGCGGATGTAGTCGAGCAACCGTTGGTAGTGGGTGATGACGATGGCTGAGGTTTCTGCCGTACGCAGCTTGTTGAACCCTTCTGCCACGATGCGGAGTGCATCAACGTCAAGTCCAGAGTCAGTCTCGTCGAGAATGCAGAAGGTGGGTTCGAGCATGGCCATCTGGAAGATTTCGTTGCGCTTGCGTTCGCCTCCCGAAAAGCCCTCGTTGACAGAACGGTTCATCAGTTTCTGGTCTATCTCCACCAATTTGCGCTTTTCACGCATGATTTTGAGGAAATCGGTGGATTTGAGCGGTTCTTTGCCCTGTGCTTCACGCCGTGCATTGACTGCCGCACGCATGAAATTTGTCATGCTGACACCTGGTATCTCGATGGGTGCCTGAAAGGACATGAAGATGCCTGCATGGGCGCGTTCTTCGGTGTTCATGGTAAGGAGGTCTTTGCCGTTGAAGGTGATGCTGCCTTCTGTCACCTCGTAGGAGGGGTTGCCCACGATGACGTTGCTGAGTGTGGATTTGCCTGCACCGTTGGTGCCCATGAGTGCATGTGTCTCACCATCGCGGATGGTGAGGTTCACCCCCTTGAGTATTTCTTTATCGCCAACTTTGGCGTGGAGATTCTTGATTTCTAACATGTTTTGTTTATTGTTGACAGGTGATGGTTTAGAGCAACTCTTCATTCCCTCATTCTTAATTCATCCCACTGTTCCTTCAAGTGATACGGATAAAAGTTTCTGTGCCTCGACGGCGAACTCCATGGGGAGTTTATTGAGCACATCCTTGGCATAGCCGTTCACGATGAGACCGACTGCCTCTTCGGTGGAGATGCCACGCTGGTTGCAATAGAAGAGCTGGTCTTCATTGATTTTGGAGGTGGTGGCCTCGTGCTCTACGGTGGCTGTGTTGTTGTGGATGTCCATATAGGGGAAGGTGTGGGCTCCGCACTGGCTGCCTAGCAGCAGGGAATCGCATGAGGAATAGTTGCGAGCGTTGTCTGCTTGCTTGCCCACTCTGACGAGTCCACGGTAGGAGTTTTGTGACTTGCCTGCCGAGATGCCCTTGGAGATGATGGTGGAGCGGGTGTTCTTGCCTATATGTATCATCTTTGTGCCAGTGTCTGCCTCTTGATGGTTGTTGGTGACTGCCACTGAATAGAACTCTGCCACACTGTTGTCGCCACGGAGCACACAGGAGGGGTATTTCCACGTGATGGCAGAACCTGTCTCGACTTGTGTCCAAGAGAGCTTGCTATTTACGCCCCGCAGATCACCGCGCTTGGTAACGAGATTGAGCACACCGCCCTTGCCTTCAGCATCGCCAGGATACCAGTTCTGCACGGTCGAGTACTTCACCTCCGCGTTATCCATCACCACAATCTCGACTATGGCGGCATGCAGCTGGTTTTCGTCACGCATAGGCGCGGTGCATCCCTCCAGATAGGATACGTAGGAGCTTTCGTCGCATATGATGAGGGTGCGCTCAAACTGCCCGGTGTTGCGTGCATTGATGCGGAAATAGGTGGAGAGCTCCATGGGACAACGGGTGTTTTTGGGAATATAGACGAACGAACCATCAGAGAACACGGCGCTGTTGAGTGCTGCAAAATAGTTGTCGCGGTATGGCACCACACTACCCAGATATTGTCTGACTAAATCAGGGTGATTCTTCACTGCTTCGCTAATAGAACAAAAGATAATACCCTTCTCTGAAAGTTTCTCCTTGAAAGTGGTCTTTATAGACACCGAATCCATCACTGCGTCCACCGCTGTGCCCGACAGCGCCAACCTCTCTTCGAGGGGGATGCCAAGCTTGTCGAAAGTCTTCATCAGTTCGGGGTCAATCTCCTCTACAGACAGAGAACCTTTCTTGCTTTTTGCGGTCGGGTCAGCATAGTAGGAGATGGCTTGGTAGTCAATCTCTGGAAGATGCACGTGCCCCCATGTGGGCTGAACCTGTGTGAGCCAATAACGGTAGGCTTCCAGACGGAATTGTAATAACCAGCCGGGTTCGCCTTTCTTCTCTGAAATGAGACGAACAACCTCCTCGTTCAAGCCTTTCTCTATGATTTCAGTATGTACTTCGGTGGTGAAGCCAAATTCGTATTTCTTCTCCGCCACACTGCGCACAAATTCATTCTTCTCCTCTTTGCCTTTCTCTCTCATTCTTTCATTCCCTCGTTCTTGGTGGGCTTCAATTTGTCCACCACTGGTTTGAAACCGTACTTGGGTTCACAGCCATTGGCAATCTCGGTTTGATCAGTCACCAAAAGGATGTCGGGGATAATCACCTGCGTGGCATGCTTCACCTGATAGAACAGGTCTGAACGTGCCTCCAACTTTTGCGTTTTGAACCCTGCATTGCTTGCAATGAAGTCGAAAAGGTTGAGTGCCACACTGAGCATCAAGGCATAGCAGACCACTCCCACCAAGGCACCCAGTATGCGGTTGAGGAAGTTGAGTTTCAGCTTCTTGAAGAACTCTGTGAAGAAGGCGGCAAGCCATCCTAAGACAAGCGGTACGATGATGACGATGAGCACAAAGGCAATCAGGCGTCCGAACCCGATGCTGGCACCTGTCTTGTCTGCCAAGAAGTCACCAAACTGATGGTAGAGCGTGGCGGCGATGAGCAAACCGACCGCCACACCCAGAAAGTGTGCCACTTGCTTGAAGGCGCCTTGTTTCCAACCTATGACAGCACCAACAATCAGTACGATATAGATGAGTATATCCATACCTGAATTCTAACTTTCAAGTCTAAAATATTCAAAGTTTTGCCTTCACCTCTACCTCAGTGTAGGTCTCAAGCACATCACCCTCGCGGATGTCGTTGTAGTTGACGATGGATATGCCGCACTCGAAGTCACGTCCCACCTCCTTCACATCGTCCTTAAAACGCTTGAGGGCAAGGATTTCGCCAGTATGCACCACAATGCCGTCGCGCACCACGCGCACCTTGTCGTTGCGGTGCACCTTTCCTTCGGTCACCCAACAACCAGCCACAGTGCCAACCTTCGTGATATGATATACCTGACGTACATCCACCTGAGCCGTAACTTCCTCCTTGAGAGTCGGAGCCAGCATACCTTCCATGGCATCCTTCACCTCCTCGATGGCATCATAGATGATGGAGTAGAGACGGATGTCCACGCCATATTGCTCTGCCAAACGACGGGCAGCAGCTGACGGACGTACCTGGAAACCAATGATGATGACGTTTTCGGAAGCATGTGCCAACTCCACATCGTTCTCACTGATTTGACCCACAGCCTTGTGGATGACATTCACCTGAATCTTCTCTGTGGAGAGTTTGATGAGTGAGTCGGAAAGTGCTTCGATAGAACCGTCCACGTCACCCTTCACCACCAAGTTGAGTTCCTTGAAGTCTCCCAAGGCAATGCGGCGTCCCAGTTCATCCAATGTCAGACGTGTCTGGGTGCGAAGACCTTGCTCACGTTTCAACTGTTCACGCTTGTTACAGATTTCACGAGCCTCCTGCTCAGTGTCCATCACGTGGAAGGTGTCACCTGCAGTCGGTGCACCATTCAGCCCAAGGATTACGGCTGGTTCGGCAGGAAGTGCCTGTTCAATGCGCTGACCACGCTCGTTGAACATGGCTCTAATTCGGCCGTAGTGCGTACCTGCTAGTACGATATCGCCCTGATGGAGCGTACCATTCTGCACAAGAACGGTAGCCACATAACCACGTCCCTTGTCTAGCGTTGACTCAATGATGGAGCCAGTTGCTTTTCGGTTAGGGTTCGCCTTCAGGTCAAGCATCTCTGCCTCCAACAGCACCTTGTCCATGAGTTCCTCTACACCGATGCCCTTCTTGGCACTGATGTCTTGACTCTGATACTTGCCGCCCCATTCCTCCACAAGGAGATTCATGGCAGAAAGCTGTTCCTTGATTTTGTCAGGATTGGCGCCTGGCTTATCAATCTTGTTGATGGCAAAAACCATTGGAACACCAGCTGCCTGAGCATGGGCGATAGCCTCCTTTGTCTGAGGCATCACGTCGTCGTCGGCAGCAATAATGATGATGGCAATATCTGTCACCTGTGCACCACGGGCACGCATGGCCGTAAACGCCTCGTGACCAGGGGTGTCGAGGAAGGTGATTTTTCGGCCATCCTTCAACTTTACTTTGTAGGCACCGATGTGCTGAGTGATGCCACCAGCCTCACCGGCAATCACGTTCGTGTTGCGGATATAGTCGAGGAGCGAAGTCTTACCATGGTCAACGTGACCCATCACAGTGATGATAGGGGCGCGTCTCTCGAGGTCTTCCTCCTTGTCCTCTTCCTCTTCGATGGCATTAGACACCTCACCAGACACGTACTGTGTGGTGAAACCGAACTCCTCCGCCACGATGTTGATGGTTTCTGCATCCAGACGCTGGTTGATGCTTACCATCATGCCGATTGACATACAAGTGGCAATGACCTGATTAACAGAAATGTCCATCATCGTGGCAAGTTCGTTGGCAGTTACGAACTCTGTAATCTTCAGCACCTTGCTTTCTGCATTTTCAGCCATTTCCTCTTCCGCCATGCGCTCATGGATGGCCTGACGCTTGTCCTTACGGTACTTCACGCCTTTCTTCTCCTGCTTGGCGGTGAGACGTGCCAACGTCTCTTTCACCTGCTTTGCAACCTCTTCCTCTGTCAGTTCTACTGGCTTTGGTGGCTGCTTCTTTTTGTTCTTCTTCTTGCCTTGACCTTGCTGCTGAACTTGTTGGCTCTTCTGCAGCAGGGCATTGTTCTGGCCCTGCTTTCCACCTTGCTTCTTGCCCTGACCTTGCTGGTTCTGGCCATTAGCCTGTTTGGCAGCAGCGTCTATGTCAATCTTGTTGCTGTTGATGCGGTTACGCTTCTTCTTCTGACCAGCGCCCTGACCATTCTGGCCTTGAGTGTCTCCACCCTGAGCCTGCAGACGTTCCTTGCGACGTTCTGCCTTGCTCTTTCGGTCAGGACGTGTTTTGCTGTTCAAACTGGACAGATCAATGAAACCTACCTGTTTAAACTGCACGCCAGACTCAACTGGTGCAGTCAGATGGTATACACCGTTTTCGTCTTGTTCTAAGCGGTCAGCAGGAGACTGCTTGCCTTTTTTCTTTGCAGTAGGTTCTTTCTTTGCCGCCTCTTCCTCCACGGGGGAAGAGGGCTGTTCTGTAGGTGAAACCGAAACCTGTTCGGCCTCTTGCTCCTTTTCCACCTTTGGCGCAGCTTTTTCCTCTGAAGAGGGAACAGCGGGTTGGGGCTCAGCCTTCACTTCCATCTTGGGCTCTTCCTTCTTTAGGTCATTGATGTTGCCGACAATCTTCAGTTGAGGCTTTTTTGCTGCCTTTTCCTTTTCAAGTCGTTCCTTCTCTAGACGTTCTTTTTCAACACGGGCAGCCTGCTGACGTTCCTTCTTCTCCTGCTGTTCCTTCACTTTCTGGTTCTGAATCTTCTGTTTCGTTTCAGCATTCTGCTTCATGTCTTCACCAAACTCCTTTTGGAGCAAGGTGTACTGCTCGTCCGTGATTTTAGCGTTTGGCGTTGCATCTTGTAGCGCCAAACCCTTCTTCTGCAGGAATTCAGCTACGGTGTTGATTCCTACATTCAGTTCCTTTAATGCTTTGTTCAGTCTTACTGCCATATAGACTTAATGATAATTTTATGTGCAATTATTCTTCAAATTCTGCCTTCAAGATGCGGATCACCTCGTCCACTGTGTCCTCCTCAAGGTCTGCTTTCTCAACGAGCATAGCACGTGGGGCGCCCAGCACAGCCTTTGCAGTGTCCAGACCAATGCTCTTGATGGCATCAATAATCCAAGGCTCAATTTCATCCTTGAACTCATCCAGATAAATATCTTCTTCGTCAGGCTCTTCGCCATTCAGTTCGCGGAACACGTCAATCGTATAACCAGTTAACATACTTGCCAGTTTGATGTTGTCACCGTTCTTACCGATGGCAAGACTCACTTGGTCAGGCTGCAAGTACACCTCAGCCTTCTTCTTCTCTTCGTCAAGAGAGATGGAAGACACCGATGCTGGGCTGAGCGCACGCTGGATGAACAATTTGATGTTGCTTGTATAGTTAATGACGTCAATATTCTCGTTGTGCAACTCACGTACGATACCATGAATGCGGCTACCCTTCACACCCACACAGGCACCTACGGGGTCAATGCGTTCGTTGTAGCTTTCTACTGCAATCTTTGCACGTTCACCAGGAATGCGAGCAATGCGCTGTACGGTGATGAGACCATCGTTGATTTCAGGCACTTCTTGTTCCAGCAGACGGCGTAGGAACTCGGGCGCTGTGCGGGAAAGGATAATCTTGGGGTTGTTGTTCAGGTTGTCCACACGGAGCACTACGGCGCGAGCCGTTTCACCCTTGCGGAAGAAGTCACCTGGAATCTGTTCACTCTTTGGAAGAAGCAACTCGTTGCCCTCGTCATCCAGCAACAGCATCTCGCGCTTCCAAATTTGGTACACTTCACCGCTCACAATCTGACCCACCTTGTCCACGTATTTGTTATAGAGGTTATCATGTTCGAGGTCAAGAATCTTGCTTGCCATTGTTTGGCGCAGAGTTAGGATGGCGCGGCGTCCAAACTTGGCGAATTCCACTTTCTCACTCACTTCTTCGCCCACTTCGAAATCCTTGTCAATCTGCTGAGCTTCTGACAGGCTGATTTCCGCATTCTCGTTTTGCACCTCACCATCTTCCACCACAACACGGTTACGGTAAATCTCAAAGTCACCCTTGTCAGGGTTTACGATCACGTCAAAGTTCTCGTCCGAACCGTAAGTCTTCTGCAATACGCTGCGGAAACTATCCTCAATCACACTTACCAAAGTGGTTCTGTCAATGTTCTTGGTCTCCTTGAAGTCCTTGAAAGTGTCTATCAAGTTGACACGTTCTGTCAATTTTTTTGTAGCCATTATAATTGTTTTTTTAGTTGTTTCAATGTCCGTCTATTTGAAATCAATGATATTCTTCACCCACTTCACGTCACCATAACCAAAGGACTTGTCCACCTCCACCATTTGAGGACGTTTCTTACCCTCAATTCGTTGTTTCTCCATCACCGTCACCACAAAGCCCTGTTCGTCCGCACTCTTCATGGCACCCTCCATCTTCTTTCCGTCAGCTGTCAGCAACTCCACGTCATAGCCTATGGAGTTGATGTATTGCTGTAGTACCTTGAACGGCTGCCCGATGCCTGCTGACCCCACTTCCAACTCAAAATCCTCCACATCGCGGTCGAAGTGCTCCTCGATGAAACGGCTCAGTTCACAGCAATCCTCAATCCACACACCGTCCTTGTGGTCAATCTCTACAGTGATTTTGTTTTGCTCATCCACTGTGGCATCCACCAAGAAATACTCCTTGCCCTCCAACCATTCGAGAGCCAAATCCTTCACTTTGTTTTTATCAATCATACGAATATCATTTATACAATAAGAAGAGGGAACTTTTCAGTCCCCTCATTCATTTTCGCTGCAAAGATACGTCATAATTAGTACACTGCCAAATAAAACGATGTTTTTTTGCCTTTAGTGGCTGAAAATCATCATTTCTCCAGCGAAGTTGGTGCCTGTTTGTGTTCAAGCGTCATACTCCTGCCAAGACTTGATTTGCAAGTCCTCCATGCCTTTTTCGCAGAAAGCTTCGATGAAGGCAGAAGCGAGGCGGGCATTGGTGATGAGCGGGATGTTGTGGTCAATCGCACCACGACGGATGCGGTAGCCGTTGGTCAACTCGCGCTTAGAGTGGTTCTTTGGAATGTTGACGATGAGGTCGAACTTGTGGTCGGCAATCATCTTCATCACGTTCGGTTGGTCAGTGCCTTCCTCATCAGGCCATGCTACAGCGGTAGCCTGCACGTTGTTGTCGTTGAGGAACTTGGCTGTGCCTTCGCTGGCGCAGATGGTATAGCCGCTCTTGACAAGGGCGCGTGCAGCATCGAGCATCGCAACCTTCTCTTTTGTACCACCCGATGAAATCATGATGGCCTTATCCTTGGAAGGAATCTTGTAACCAGTAGCAATCATCGCATTGAGGAGTGCTTCTTCGTAAGTGTCGCCCATGCAACCCACCTCACCGGTACTGCTCATGTCCACACCCAGCACAGGGTCAGCATTCTGCAGACGGGCGAAAGAGAACTGGCTGGCTTTCACGCCCATGCGGTCAATGTCAAACTCGCTCTTGTCAGGCTTGGTGTAAGGAGCATCAAGCATGATGCGAGTGGCTGTGTCGATGAAATTGCGCTTGAGCACCTTGCTGACGAATGGGAACGAACGTGAAGCACGGAGGTTACACTCAATCACCTTCACATCACGACCCTTAGCGAGATATTGGATGTTAAATGGACCAGAGATGTTAAGTTCCTTCGCAATGGCGCGACTGATCTTCTTGATCTGACGGATAGTGGCAAAGCTGATTTGCTGAGCAGGGAACACCATCGTGGCATCACCTGAGTGTACACCAGCAAACTCAACGTGCTCGGAAATGGCGTATTCAACCACTTCACCATTCTGTGCCACAGCATCGAATTCCACTTCATTGGTCTCCTGCATGAATTGGGAGATGACAACAGGATATTCTTTGCTCACTTCGCTTGCCATCTGGAGGAAACGCTCGAGCTCTTCGTAGTCATAGCAGACATTCATGGCAGCTCCTGACAGTACATAAGAAGGACGCACCAGGACAGGGAAGCCTACGCGCTCTACAAATGCCTTCACGTCATCCATGCTGGTCAATGCGCTCCACTGAGGCTGGTCAATGCCCAGTTGGTCGAGCATGGCTGAGAACTTATTACGATTCTCCGCACGGTCAATGCTGACAGGACTGGTACCGAGGATTGGCACACTCTGACGATAGAGCTTCATGGCCAAGTTGTTAGGTATCTGACCACCCACAGAGACAATCACACCACGTGGATTCTCAAGGTCAATCACATCGAGCACGCGTTCAAAGGAAAGCTCGTCGAAATAAAGACGGTCACACATATCATAGTCTGTTGACACCGTCTCTGGGTTGTAGTTGATCATGATGCTCTTATAACCGAGCTTGCGGGCAGTGGTGATGGCATTCACGGAACACCAGTCAAACTCCACAGAAGAGCCAATGCGGTAAGCGCCCGAGCCAAGCACTACCACAGATTTCTCATTATTATAATAGTTGACATCGTAACCTTCCACCGCATAAGTCATATAGAGGTAGTTGGTCAAGTCTGGATGCTCGCTTGCTACGGTTGGGATGCGTTTCACGGCTGGCAGGATGCCCAACTTCTTGCGGTAAGCACGCACGGCGAGGTTTTCCTTCTCCATGTTGCCGGCGGCGTTCTTCAACACGAAACGGGCAATTTGGAAGTCGGAGAAGCCCCAGATCTTTGCCTGACGCATTACGTCAGCAGGGATGTCTTCCACTGCATTGTAGGTTTCCAGCTTATGCTTATAGTCAACGATATTCTTCAGCTTTTCGATGAACCAAGGATCAATCTTGGTCAACTCATAGATGCGGTCAATGGTATAGCCCTCTTCCAAAGCTTGAGCAATAGCAAAGATGCGCAGATCGGTTGGATTGGCGAGTTCTTCGTCAAGGTTGTCGAATTTCGTGTGGTCGTTGCCCACAAAGCCGTGCATGCCCTGACCAATCATGCGGAGTCCCTTCTGGATAAGCTCCTCGAAGGTGCGGCCAATAGACATGATTTCGCCCACAGACTTCATGCTTGAGCCAATCTTGCGACTCACACCCACAAACTTCGTCAAGTCCCAACGTGGAATCTTGCAGATGAGGTAGTCGAGAGAAGGAGCCACATACGCAGAGTTTGTTGTGCCCATCTCGCCAATCTGGTCGAGCGTGTAGCCCAACGCAATCTTGGCAGCCACGAAAGCGAGAGGATAACCTGTAGCCTTCGAAGCCAAAGCAGACGAACGGCTGAGACGCGCATTGATTTCGATGATGCGGTAGTCGTTGGTGAAAGCGTTGAAGGCAAACTGAATGTTGCACTCACCCACAATGTTCAAGTGACGCACACACTTGATGGTGATGTCCTGCAACATCTTCACCTGTTCCTCTGTGAGTGAGCAAGTTGGAGCCACCACGATACTTTCACCTGTGTGGATGCCGAGTGGGTCGAAATTCTCCATTGAAGCCACTGTGAAGCAGTGGTCGTTAGCATCACGGATACACTCAAACTCAATCTCCTTCCAACCCTTCAAACTCTCCTCCACGAGCACCTGTGGGGCAAACGTGAAAGCTGATTCTGCAATTTTGATGAAGGTATCCTCGTCAGGACACACGCCAGAACCAAGACCGCCCAATGCATAAGCAGAACGAATCATGATGGGGTAGCCGATTCGGCGTGCAGTGGCAACCGCCTCGTCCATTGTCTCGCAAGCTTGGCTTACAGGCACTTTCAGGTTCACCTTGTTCAACTCCTTGACGAAGAGGTCGCGGTCTTCTGTATTCATGATGGCCTCGACGCTGGTGCCCAGCACCTCTACGCCATACTCCTTCAGGATACCTTTTTGGAACAATTCTGTGCCGCAGTTCAGTGCTGTTTGACCACCAAATGCTAACAGAATGCCGTCTGGACGTTCCTTCTTGATGATTTCAGTAACAAAAAAGGTATTGACGGGCAAGAAATAAACCTTGTCTGCAATACCTTCACTCGTCTGAATGGTTGCTACGTTAGGATTCACGAGTACTGACCGGATGCCTTCCTCGCGAAGTGCCTTGAGTGCCTGACTACCTGAGTAGTCAAACTCACCTGCCTGTCCAATCTTCAAGGCTCCAGAGCCCAAGACAAGCACCTTCTTCAATTGCTTTTTCATCTGCAAAAAATGTATTTTCGTGAAATTTTGTGCAAAGGTACGGATTTTAATTGACAATTGACAATTGATAATTGATATTTTTGCTGTCCAGTGTGTTCTCGACACAAAAAAATGCCCCGAATGTCGAATTATTCATTGTCATTTGTCAATAATCAATTTAAAATAGTACATTTGCACCGGAAATTATAAACAACACCACAATCACACAAAACCTATGACAAGACAGATTCTTTTCATGCTGATGTTTTTGCTCAGCATCGTGGCAAGAAGCCAAAGTGCAGACGCTCTCTACGACGAGGGCAAGAAACTATATGATGCCAAGAAGTACGAGCAGGCTTTCAAGAAACTGCTGCCTGCAGCCCAGAAGGGTAACAAGAAGGCGCAATATCGTGTTGGGCGTTGCTACGACAAGGGTCACGGTGTAACCGAAGACAATCAGAAAGCCTATCAGTGGTATCTGAAAGGTGCCCAGCAAGGGCATGGTAAATCCCAATACCAATTAGCCAAATGCTACATGAAAGGCAAGGGTACTGCCAAAGACTCTGCCAAGGCAAAGGCATGGATGCTCAAAGCCATGAAAAATGACAAAGCAAAGGAAAAACTGAAAGAAGATGTTGCCGAAGGTGACAAAACTGCTATAGCCTTACAGAAACTGATAGGGAAATAATTCTATTGACAATTTGACCATTTACAATGTACAATTTGCTGTGCAGTGTGTGGTTGGTTTGCCCACATTGCATGAGCCTATCAAATGTAAATTGTAAATGGTCAAATTATGTATTTAATTGTGTACCAACGTACCGATGTCCTCACCTTCCATCACTTTCTTCAAGTTGCCTACGATGTCCATGTTGAACACATAGATAGGAAGGTTGTTTTCCATACACATGGCAGTGGCTGAGATGTCCATCACCTTGAGGTTTTGGGCAATCACCTCTGCATAAGTGATGTCGTGATATTTTGTAGCCGTGGGGTCTTTCTCTGGGTCTGCCGTATAGACACCATCCACACGGGTGCCTTTCAGCATCACGTCTGCCTCAATTTCCACACCACGCAGGGACGAACCCGTGTCAGTGGTGAAATATGGAGAACCTGTACCAGCCCCCATGATGACAACTTCGCCCTGTTCCATAGCTTCGATGGCCTTCCACTTATTGTAAAACTCACCGATGGGCTCCATTCGGATAGCTGTCAAGACACGGTTCTTCTGACCTATTGCTCCAAGCGCGCTCGACAAAGCCAGTGAATTGATGACCGTGGCGCACATTCCCATCTGGTCTCCTTTCACACGGTCGAAGCCCTTGCCCGCTCCGCTAAGACCACGGAAAATGTTGCCGCCACCGATGACGATGCCAATCTGCACCCCCATCTCTGCAATCTCCTTAATCTGCTGGGCATACTGGTTCAGTCGCTCCACATTGATGCCCTGTTTCTGTTCTCCTGCCAGACTCTCACCCGAGAGTTTCAGCAATATACGCTTGAATTTTGCCATAACTTCTATCTTGTTTATTTTGCAATGATGAGGCTATACTTCTTTTTGCCCTGTTGCACGAGGATGTACTTGCCATCGAGCAGGTCTGCAGTGGTGAGCATTTGGTCAGGTGCGGATGCCTTGTCCTTGTTGATGCTTACGCCGCCACCCTTGACGAGTGTCTTCACTTCGCCCTTGCTGGGGAAGACCTGTGCGTGGTCAACAGTCAAGTCAGCAAGTTTCACCCCTGCATCGAAAAGGCTCTTCTCCACTTCGAAACGGGGTACACCAGCAAAGACATCGAGCAGGGTTTGCTCGTCAAGTTTAAGGAGGCTCTCCTTGGTGGATTTGCCAAAGAGGATGTTGGATGCCTCGACTGCCATGTCGTAGTCTTCGCGAGAATGTACCATGACGGTCACTTCCTCGGCAAGACGCTTTTGGAGCACACGGCGACCAGGGTCGGCATCTTGCTCGGCGATGATGGCGTCAATCTCCTCTTTCTCCAGCGAAGTGAATATCTTGATGTAGCGCTTGGCATCCTCATCAGGCACGTTGAGCCAGAACTGGTAGAACTGGTAAGGTGAGGTGCGGGTGCGGTCGAGCCATACGTTACCACTTTCGGTTTTGCCGAATTTGCGTCCGTCGCTCTTGGTAACGAGAGGACAGGTGAGGGCGAAGCACTCGTTTCCGTTCATGCGGCGGATGAGTTCAGAACCTGTGGTGATGTTGCCCCATTGGTCAGCACCGCCGAGCTGGAGTTTGCAGCCCTTGTGCTCGTTGAGGTAGTAGAAATCGTACCCCTGCAGCAGTTGATAGGTGAACTCCGTGAAACTCAAACCGTCACGTGCCTCTCCGTTCAGACGCTTCTGCACAGACTCCTTTGCCATCATGTAGTTGACGGTGATGTGTTTGCCGATGTCGCGCACAAAATCAAGGAACTTGAAGTCCTTCATCCAATCGTAGTTGTTGACGAGTTCCGCACGGTTAGGTGCATCGCTGTCAAAGTCGAGGAAATGGGAGAGCTGTTTCTTTATGCAGGCAACATTGTGGCGCAAAGTTTCCTCGTCGAGGAGATTGCGCTCCTGACTCTTGCCCGATGGGTCGCCAATCATGCCTGTTGCACCTCCGATGAGGGCAAGGGGCTTGTGGCCGCAACGCTGGAAGTGGCGGAGCATCATCACACCGCAGAGGTGTCCGATGTGGAGAGAGTCGGCAGTGGGATCAATGCCGAGGTATGCAGTGACTTGCTCTTTTTTGAGCAGTTCGTCTGTACCGGGCATCATTTGGTGTATCATCCCACGCCATGTGAGTTCTTGTACGAAATCTTTCATTATGTTGAGTTTTAAGTTTTTATGTTTTGGGGTGCAAAGGTAGGGAAAAAAATGAAAAAAAGAAAGAATGAGAAAATGAAAAAAGAAAAAAGGGTAAGGAATTGTTGTTTTTTCAAGAAAAAAGGACATCAAATAAAAAAAACTCTCAACTCTCAACTCTCAACTTTCAACTTTTTTGTATCTTTGTCCCCAAATTTTCATCTTTAATACAAAAAACTTAATAACCTATGTCATTTAGAAACATCATGCAAGCCGCAGCGCTTGCGGCATTTTTGGGAGCACCTCTGACCGCTTCTGCTCAGAAAGTGAAGGCTCCTGCAGGAGGTAAGAAAATCAGTAAGGAACTCATTGGCATCTTCTTCGAGGACATCAGTTACTCAGCTGATGGTGGTCTCTATGCAGAGTTGATAGAGAATGGCTCATTCGAGTACAACCCCAACGAACGTGACGGTTGGGGACCTGGCACATCATGGAAGACAGCACGTCCCGGTCACTCACTGGGCATGCTTCAGGTACGTATGGACAACCCCATTCATCCGAACAACCCCACCTACATGCGTCTGCACACTGAGCGTGTGAAAGAATATTATGACTATGCGGGCTGGAAAGGTTTTGGTTTGGAGAATGATGGTTTCGACGGCATCAGTGTGAAGGCTGGTGCGAAATATGATTTCTCGGTGTTTTTCCGCAATATTGGTGCTGCCAAGCAGGTGCGCGTGGTGCTGACAAAGCCCGGACAGGGATGGGGCGCTCAGCCTTCAGTATTGGCAGAGACCACTCTCAATGTGAGCGACACTTCCTGGAAGAAGTATGAAGCTACACTCACATCATCTGAAGACTGCACGAATGCCAGCCTGCAGATATTGGTGCTGACTCAGGGAGACTTGGACATCGATATGGTTTCTTTGATGCCACAAGACACTTATAAAGGTCATGGCTTGCGTAAAGACTTGGCTGAGGCATTGGCAGGCTTGGAGCCTAAGTTCATGCGTTTCCCCGGTGGTTGCGTGGTGCACGGTGGCGGCGACGGTTTCTGGGACACTTACCGTTGGAAGACCACAGTAGGTCCAAAGGAGCAGCGTCGTGGTTTGAAGAACACTTGGGGCTATCATCAGTCCATGGGTCTTGGTTACTATGAATACTTCCAATTCTGCGAAGATCTCGGCATGGAACCACTTCCAATTCTTCCTTGCGGTGTGAACTGTCAGGGTACGAATGGTGGTTGGAGCATGCGCACACAGGCTCAGGATTTCGTGCCTATGAGCGAGATGGACGAGTGGGTGAACGAAGCACTTGACCTCATTGAGTGGGCAAATGGCGACGTGAACACCAAGTGGGGTAAGATACGTGCAGAAGCTGGTCACCCCAAGCCTTTCAACTTAAAGTATCTGGGTCTTGGTAACGAAGAGAAGATTACGAAGGAGTTTGAAGAACGCTTTAAGTATATATATGAGCGCATACGTGCGAAATATCCTGACATTGTGATTGTCGGCACGGCGGGTCCTGGCTCTCACAAGGGCAACCCCGACTTCGAAAACGGTTGGAGAATTGCTGAAGAGACAGGTGTGGACATCTTGGATGAGCACTACTACGAGCCACGTAACTATTTCCTTGACAATCAGGCCAACTATGACAACTATCCACGCGATCGCAAGACGAAGGTCTATTTGGGTGAGTATGCAGCCAAGGACAAGAAGTTGGCTGATGCCCTCTACGAAGGTCTCTATCTTCTTGGTGTCGAGCGCAACGGCGATGTGGTGACTATGACAAGTTATGCACCTCTCTTCGCCAAGAAGAACCATGAGAGCTGGAACCCCGACCTCATCTACTTCGACAACGAGAAAGTCATCTACACTTGCAGCTACTATGTGCAGCAGATGTTCGGTACCACTGCCGGTGACTACTACTACGGTGATGTGGCTAAATTCGAAGGCGGTGACAAGTACCAGGGCACCTCTGCCGTGCTCAACACCGAGAAGGGCGAACTGTACATCAAGCTCATCAATGCAGCTGGCGAGGCAAAGAATGCGACCATCGACCTGAGCAAGTTCAAAGGTTTCCCTGCTGTAGCTCCAATGACGACCATCAGCAACGAATCCATCGATGCTGAAAACAATTTCGATGCCCAACCCGTTGCTCCTCAGACGAAAGACGTCAAGATTGCCAAGAAGATGACGATCTCCGTGGCACCTTACTCTGCTAATGTGATTCGTCTGAAAGTGAAGTAAAAACAGGATCAAAAGAAAGAATGCACAATTGGCTTGTGAGTCAGTTGTGCATTTTTTTTGTGACATTTCTCATTTTTTTGCTATTTTTATTTGTAAGTTGATGAGAAAGACGTATATTTGCACTCATAACATTAACCTTGACAGGTATTTGAAATACTAGAAACTTTGACTCGAATCACTCAATATTTCCGTAGAACGCTCTCTGCACGAATATGTCTGTGCGTGTTGCTGTCGGTGACTGTCTTGTTGGTAGCCGCCCTTTCGGTGATGTTCCGTTATTCCCATAATGCGATTGAGCAGGAATCCTTGGCGAAAGCAGAACAGATGCTGAACGAGAAGGTGCAGTACATCGAGAATCACTTGCACGCTGTCGAAGTGGCGACCAGGAACATGAGATGGAATGTGGAGCAAAAGCTGCATGAACCAGACATGATGGAGACCTACTGCAGTCAGATGACCAGAAACAATCCGAACATTGTCGGGTGTGCCATCGTCTTTAAGCCCAATTACTACAAGGAGAAAGGAGAATTGTTCCTTACTTACGCTTATCATCCGGAAGACGAGGATAGTGACGTTGTCATCATAACACATGACCCTCACATCATTCAGCCCGATCTCTTTGCTGAAACACCCTATGTGGGGGTGAACTGGTACACGATTCCGATGGAAGAGAACACGACCTGCTGGGTGAGGCCTCATGCTCCTAATGACACCATCAACTCGACCATTGTGTCGTGCTGTATGCCTATCCATGACAAGAAGGGTAATCCCGTGGGTGTGATGGCAGCCGATGTGTCTGTGGAATGGTTGTCAAACATGATTCTTAGTTCCCATCCCTTCCCGAACTCTTATACAACTGTTCTGGCAGGACCAGGCACTTATATCATCCATCGTGACAGCACGTTCCTCTACCATAAGATGATGCCCAAGGAGATGGCGAAAGAGCCAGATCCGAGGGTGAAGGAATTGGTGAGGTCGATTTTGGCGGGAGAGTCAGGCTGTCGTTCCGTCCATGTGAGAGGAAAGGATTGTTATGTGCTTTATAAAGCCATGAACAATGGACATTGGAATGTCTGCATGGTGTGTCCGGAGGATGACATCTTTGCTGTCAGCAAACGTCAGCAGTCCTATATGTTTGTCATCATGCTGTTGAGTATTGTGCTGATTGTAGCCTTCTGCTTCTTTATCGTGCGCGGACATCTGAAGCCGCTGGAGTTGTTGTCTCAGTCGGCACAGCGCATCTCACAGGGAGACTATTCCATTCATATCCCTTCCACCAGAAGGAAAGATGAGGTGGGCATGTTGCAAAACAATTTTGGTGAGATGCACACCTCGTTGTCACTCAACATACAGCAGATGAATGACCTGTCTGAAACGCTCAAGGAGCGCAATGAAGAACTGGGAGCCATTCATGCAAAGGTGCGAGAGGCTGACAATTTGAAGATGTACTTCATTCATAAGATTGCCGACAAGATGATTATGCCTATCAAGGGTATCGATGGTGGTGTGGCACATTTGGAAGAGAATTATGAGAATATCACGAAAGAAGAAACTCAGACGCTGTCGGAGCAAATGATGAGTCATGCTAAAGCGATTACTGACTTGTTAGAGCAAATGCCGGAAATACCCAAGAAGAAAAAGAATAAGACCTCATGAAAAGCCTGTTCTATCATATCAACCGCTCTTTGGCGCTGAAGCTTTGCCTCAGCCTCCTGTTTTGTGTGGTCATCGTGTTCACACTCAGCTTGGGCTTTCTTTATCTGCGTTCGCGACAGATGGTGAAGCAGGAGGCGATGCTGCATGCCGAACATGTGCTTCAGAACATCTCCTTGCGTGTGACAAGCTATCTTGACGAGGTGGAGACAGCCACCAATAATATCGAATGGCTGGTGCTGGAGAATTTGCAACCCGATTCACTCCTGAACTACTCCCGTAGGGTGGTGGAACTCAATCCTAATGTCAATGGATGCTCCATCACGATGGAGCCCAATTTCTTCCCTCAGTATGGACGTAACTTCTCTGTCTATTCGCTGAGAGACCATGATTCGATTGAATCTGTCTTCGAAGCTCCTTATAATTACTACGACAAGGTATGGTATAAGACACCCCGTGAGAAATCTGAAACATGTTGGGTGGACCCCTATAATGACTTCAACGAAGGCACCCTTTCCTCGCCTGTCATGATTGCCTCCTATTGCAAACAGCTGAAAGACGAGTCTGACAATTTCATTGGAGTCATTGCTACAGATCTCTCCATCGAATGGCTTTCCAAGACCGTCTCGGCAGAAAAGCCTTATCCTGGTGCTTATTTCCTGATGCTGGGCGAGGATGGAAATTATTTCGTACATCCCGATCGCATGAAACTGGTCAAGGAGAGCATCTTCTCTGTTGCGGATGCAAAGCAGCATCCCGACATCATCACATTGGGCCACGAAATGATTTCAGGCAAGAAGGGCAATATGCGTGTCAATATTGCCGGAAAGCCTTCCCTCGTGTTCTATCAGCCTGTAGGAGACACTTCTTGGAGCATAGCTCTTGTCTGTCCTGAAGACGAGATATCCGACAGTTACACCCGTATGGGTTACATTCTTATTCCGCTGCTCATCATCGGCTTTATACTGATGTTGGTGGTGTGCTGGAAAATCATCAATCACTTCATCCGTCCATTAAAACAGCTGGCTCAGCAGTCACACTACATTGCTGCAGGTCATTTCGACAAGAAGCTTCCGGAGAGCACCCGTGAGGATGTGGTGGGCAATTTGCAGAACAGCTTCATCTCCATGCAAAATTCCATTAACGAGCATATCACCGACATTCAACAGGTGAATGACGAGATGGCGAAGCGTAACAATGAACTCGTCACTGCCAACAAGTTGATTGAGGAAGCAGATAGACGGAAAGTGGCGTTCATCCATGATGTGTCGCTTCAGATTCGAACACCGCTCAACATCATCGTAGGCTTCATGCAGGTGCTGCGTGAGACATTCTCCATATTGCCGAAAGAGGAGATAGTTAGTTGCGCAAAAACGATGAGGGAGAATACCGACTCCATTCAGCGTATGTCCAACATGATCTTTGACGTGTCGAGAATGGATGCTCAGCAGAAACTTGACTTGACCAAGGAGGTGGAGGTGCTTCCTTTGGTGAGGGATGCTATGCGGACTTTTGCGGAGATAACGACGCCTGAGCAGGTGACTTTGAACTTTACGACCACGCTGTCAGACGATTTCACCATCCATACCAATCGTCTCTATTTGCTCAGGATAGTGCGCGAATTGCTGATTAATGCTAAGAAGTTTTCTACAGAGAGAGTGGTCAACTTCTCTGTGAAAGCGGAAGACGATTGGGTTCGTTTTGTCGTCGAAGATAAGGGCGAAGGAATCATGGAGGAAGAACGTTCCCATGTGTTTGTGCCATTCGTCAAGCTGGACAGTTTCAGCGAGGGTTTAGGTCTCGGCCTTGGCTTGTCCCTTCAGAATGCACACCTGTTGGGTGGAAACCTCACGCTCGACCCCACCTATACGGAAGGTGCGCGCTTCATTCTCGAAATTCCCAACAAATAGTGCTCAACTGTTGGGCGTGTCTTGACGCACCAAGTTTCCTTTATTATAAGTCTTGAGAAAATCTGCGATACGGCTTCGCAGCAACTGATACATGTCGCAATCCTTGAATTGGGTGTTGCGGCGCAGCATCTGTACAGGTTGGAACTGGCTGTGTGAATAGCAGGCAAGTTCATTGTTCATCTGCTGACTGTTGCCACGTGCCAGCATCTTGATGTCCTTCTCCCGTTCGCGGCGCAAGATGGTGCATACAGGCGTGAGAGCCGCATCCACCACGTTCTCCATCAGGTGATGCCCTTGCATGAAGAGGTACGTGTTATCCTTTCTTAAGCCCAAACCCTCCAGTTCCTGCTTCAGCGGGGTGAGTTTCCCCTTGGCATCCTTCACGTGCTGCTGCAGCCATGCCAATTTGCGGTTCACCTGCTTGCGCACCCGTTCCAATGCATCGATGGGCTTGAACACATTCAGTTGCTCCACTGCCACGATGTTGTTGAAGTTGTTCAACGGGAAATCGTTGTAGCGTCCACGTCGGTGCAGCCACACCATCCAGATGAACAGTTCGTAGATGATTTCAGAATATTGACGCAGATATTCCTCAAAGTTGAAGATGTCGCGGTCATTCAGCGTTGCCATCACACACACATTGTGTAGCGAAGGCGCGTAACACTGATAATTCTCGATGGAGTAGGCATAGGTGTGGATGACGTAAGGATTGTCCAGCATCCTTTGCGACGAAGGCGTGTGGCGTTGCAGCAGGTAATCAAGGTCGGCATCCACACAGGCAATCATATAGCCACCCAGCGACTCGCCCAATTTGTTCATCAGCGCCGTCTTCTTGCCCCTGTTCAGGTTAGTGCGTGAAGGCAGCATCACCTCAAACGCCGTGTTCTCATCTTCAAATTCGCTCAGCACACTCCGCCAGAAGAAAATGTCGTCATAACTCTCCACATACACCACAATCTTCCGCTTGCGGTTCTTCGGACGCAAACGGTTCGCAGCCTCTATATAGGCAGAACTGATGTTGGAAAGCAGATGACGAGACATAATTATGAATTATAAGTTTGACTTCGTTGAGCTAAAGTTTCGCAAGCAGGAGTTAAAGGAGTTATCGCTACGCTTAGGAGTTAAAGCCGAATGATATGCTGGTGTCCTTCTCGTGGCAAGGTTACTTAGATTTTTCACTTTTCACTTTTCACTTCAACAGTTGACTTGGTATCGGCTTAACTACTTAACTACTGACTACTTAACTACTTTAGAAAGTTCAATTGCTGATATCTCCCACTTCTGTCACATTGCTCATCCATCCGTCCATAATCAGGGCAGGGGAGTGTGTGGAGAGGATAATCTGTGCATTCGGGTTCAGTTGGCGAATCAGGTCAATCAAGCGCTGCTGCCAATCGATGTGCAGGGAAATCTCAGGCTCATCCATTAGCAGGGCATACGGTTCACGGTTCTCCACCAGCACTGTCAGGAGGATGGCAAGCATCTGCTTCTCACCGCTCGAAAGCTGATAGGGTGTAATCATCTCAGTGCTCCCGTTACCATTCGTCTGCACAAACTGAATCTCATTGCTTTTCCGGTCAATCTTCTTGTTTGTGTCGGCAAACAACTCGTCAATCATGTCTTGAAACTGCTTCTTTGGCGCACTCACCTCTGCGGCCTTCAGCTGGTCCTCCGGATCACCGCTGGTGAGCAGTTCGATGATGCGGTTGCCGATGTTCACCTGATAGTCAAGGAATCGCTTCTGCAGTCGGTATATCTGCCAATCCAGTTCCGTCTTCACACGCGAATCCGACAGTTTCTCCAGCAAGTCGCTGTGCAGCAGAGGGCGGTCAAACGAGCGGATGACGTCAAACTTGATGTAGGTTGCATCTTCCGGCATCAGTTTGATGGTCACCCCTTGTGGTGCATCCTTTGGCACAATCTCGTCACGGTCAATCTCCGCCAATGTCCTTGCCGAATGGTTGATGATGGTGCTCTTGCCCACACCATTGATGCCACTGAGGATGTTCACGTCAGGTTGGAGGTTCCACACCACGTGCCTGCCACCTTTCCACAGCGCCTTAATCTCTATGCTCTGGATATAATCAGCTCTTTTTCTCATAACATATAAGTTTTGTGGGGGCAAAGTTACGATTAAGCGAGGACAATACAAAATAAAATACCTTTATTTTTATTGTCGAGCGTGAGTAACTTCGGCGAAGCCAACGTACGATTAAGCGAGGACAATACAAAATAAATAACAATTTTAACGTGAGTTCGATATAACTAAATTTGTTTTTTAGTGCCTCTGCGAGGCAGAACCTTTAGCTCGACGTAGTCAAATTATACAAATCTATTCAAAATCTCTCAAAATCTCATTCATATTTGTAAGATTTGGGACGATTTGTGTGATTTCTCGCGAAGCGATTCCTTATACCGAACTCACGTTATTCTATCTATGTGAAAAGTGAAAAATTTCAGTTACCGAAGCAGATGAGAGCCACGGAAGTCCCGATTACCAGTTGAAGTCAAGCAGTTCAGCAAGGTCATCTTCGCCGAAATCATCTCGGAAAGGTGCTCGTCCACCACCTGTTCCACCACCTGTATAGCCAGTGCCACCTGTAATTTTAGTCACAGAACTGCCTACAAGGACACCTTGCATTTTCATTTCCATCACCTCCATTCGAGGAGTTATATATGTCTTGTTCATTGTACTGCCACTTTTTTACCGTTAAACAAATAGATGCCTGAAACACTGGGCTTGCCTGCGAGTTTCACACCGCTCAGCGTGTACCAACCTTCATTCTTCACATCTCCCGTTTCTCCGTCCTTCAGTTCTTCTATGTCTGTTTCCTCCTCTCCGAAGTCTATCACCATGCTCTTGATGCTTCCGCCCAAACCTGGGTCAATAGCTTTGATGCCGCCCAAGAGTTGGAAGTAAGCACGGAAACAATTGAGGTATGAGTAGTACTTTGGATAATAAAGATTGTTCTCCGCACCCATGAGCAATACACTGGGCGAATCCTGTTTGTATTCCCACGACGTGTATGTACCATCGAAAGCGATGAGGTCTGTGACCACCACTGGCTTCAAGATGATGTCGAGCGTCACGTTTTTGAAGGTTGGTGCATACAGATCGTAGCAGGGCTCTTCGGGATTGTAGTTGAAAGGCACGTAACCATCAGGTTTTGTCCACTTAATTAGGTAAGGCACACCCGCCTTCAGCTCCGTCTCGCTACCCTCCGTGAAGGTCAGTGCCAAAGTGCCATTCTCCAGCGAGGCTCCCTTCAGTGTCTTCACCGTCACGCCATCACCATCCAAAGGACTGCCAGCCACTGTCACGTCGAACGGCAGGCAGATGGTGTTCCAATCGCCATCCTTGTACAAGATACGTTCAGGGAACGAAACATTCACCGTCTTCCCGTCGTAATTTGCCAGCGTGTGTTTGTTCGACAGCTCTTCAAAGAAGAAGACGCACGTGATGGTTTCTGACTTTCCAAAATTGAACAGCGCATCCTTGTACTTAAGAGGGAGGCCAGGGCTGCGCAATGTCAGGCAGTAGTTCTCACCTAAGGATGTAGCTCCTTCAAGCCGTTGAATCGTATAGGTGGACTCTGTGCTTTCGTTGATGCATCTTTCCGTCAACACCACATCTCTGACACCATTTCCGTCAAGGTCAAAATACCAGTGGCAGGTATAAGGATAAGACTCCGATGGGTTGTCTTGTTCCTTCTCGGAACCAACCAGATACCCCTCCCATTGCATCATCAAGCTTGCCAATTCTCTATTGTCGATGGTTTCCGTGGCGTCATTGGTCAACAGGTTCAGTACGAGTGTCTCTTGTGATGCCATCACAGCATCCACTGTCACTTTCTTGGCAGGCATGATGAAGTAATGATTATATTCATCTTCCTCCACAATGGTCACATCCGTAGAAGTGAACTCACCCGTGAAGTACATGTTGGCAGGAATGACATCAGGATTCACGTCCACCCATACCTTTTGTCCTCTGAATGCCTCGCTAATCAGATTGGGTTTGTCGTTGAAGAAATCCACATAATCGTTCACCCGTTCTCCGCTTTCAGCATCCACCAACTCGCCACTCAGCAAATTGAATGGATCCATATACGTAGCCGTCACAGTCACATCGCCTGCAGGCATCGTGAAGTAAAGGTCGCCCTCTTCGTTCGTCTTCACCTCCAATGAAGTCTCTCCTTGCTTCACAGTCAGCACATCCACCGCCTGTCCTTCATGTTCTTCAGATTCATCCACTTTCACGATGATGTCGTTTCCTGCCCACACCTTGATGATGCCTGTTTCATCTTCCTCAGCCTTTCCTCCATCCACATAATAGAATGACATGTTGTCCTCACCCGTCAGCGTGTACTTTACAGGTTCCACAGGGATATTCACGTAAGTGACAGTCACGGTCACATCGCCTGCAGGCATCGTGAATAGACCCGTACCATCCTCATATTGTATGCTCCGAACAAAAGTCTCACCCTGCATCACTGTCACCTCCTCCAATTCCTTCCCTGTGGGAATGGTGGGTGTATAGGAAATTGTTGTTCCTGCTTTTGCCTGTTTGATCTCCTCTTCTCCGACGCTGAGTGTTACGCCCACACCTGTCAAGTTGTAGAATTTATTGAAAATGGTTCCCACCGTCACAGCACCCGCGGGCATCGTGAACGTGTAAACATCATTGACATTGTCATATGAAAGATCATCCACTGGATTCTCGCCGCACATGGCCGTCACCGTTTCCAATATGTTCCCTTCTGGTACATTCACCTTCATCGTGATGATGTTTCCTTTCATCGCTGAGTAGACTCTGTTTCCCTCCAGATAGAAGTTCACATAATTACCTGTCAGCACATAGACATTATCGCATTTCTTCAGAAGTCCACCTTCATTCGTGTGAGCATACGCCATACCATTATTTTCCAAATTCTTTTTATTCTGTTCGTCTATTTTGGCTATTGTCGTCTCACCATCCTCTCCCACAAGGCTATTGCAATCCTTAAACATGTTATTTCCTCCCTTTTCTTTTTTGCTCCATTTCGTATTATCTACGAAGATGGACACCAAATTGGTACAGCCATTAAACATGTCCTTCGTGGCGACTGTTTTTTTTCCATTATTGTAGGTGTTATATAAATCTCTCAAGTCAAGAGTGGTCAGCGCACTGCAATCCTGGAACATATTCGTCATGTTTGTCACGTTCGGGGCATTCAGCCCAATCAAGTTAAGAGAGGTCAGCGCTTTGCATTCCTGAAACATGCTATTCATTTTATCCAACCCCGGAGCGTTGATGCCACTCAGGTCTGCTGTTTTCAAGGAACTACTTATTTTTTTACCACCAAACAAATTACTCATGTCTTTCAACTTCGCCGCGTTGATGCCACTTAGGTCTGCTGTTTCCAAAGAAGTACATTTAGAAAACATACTATTCATAGTTGTCAACTTCGGAGCGTCCAGACCACTTAGGTTAACTGTTTTCAAAGAAGGACAATGATAAAACATCTTACTCATGTTTGTCACTTTCGGAGCCTTCATCCCACTCAGGTCAATCGTTGTTAGAGGGCTGTTTTTGTCGGAGAAGAAACTGGCAAGGCTTGACACATTCCCTGTATTGAATCCACTCATATCGATTTCTTCGAGTTTAGTACAGCCTTTGAACAAAGAGCCTATCCCCCTCAAATTCGTTGCTTCAAATTCGCTCATCTTGAGAGTCTTCAGGGTGCCGCAGCCTTCAAACATGGAAGAAATGTCAGTCACGCTTGTCGCATTAAAATTACTCACATCAAGTTCGGTCAGCGCACTGCACTTGAAGAACATATTCTTCATATTCGTCACCTGTGAAGTGTCGAAATTGCTCAAATCAAGAGTTGTTAGCGCGCTGCACTTGTAGAACATGGAATTCATATCAGTCACCTGTGAAGTGTCGAAATTGCTCAAATCAAGAGTTGTTAGAGCGATGCACCCCCAGAACATGCCACTCATATCCGTCACCTTTGAAGTGATGAAACCGCTCAAATCAAGGGAATCGGAATTCAGAGCGCTGCAATCCTTGAACATTTGTTTCATGGACGTGACTTCATCGGTTTTCAGGTTTTTAATGCCTTCGATGCTTGTCAGTTTTTTAAACCCGTTAAACCAATCAATGCAGTAAATGGGACGGGCAGCGCTGAATGAGTCCTCAAACACCACCTTGGTGCATCCTTTCGCTGTAGACTTCCATGAAGCCTTTGTGCCTGTTGTTTTTGCACCTTGAGGATCTGCCTTATCCGCAATCCTCCACGCTGCGATGATAGGAATTCCATTGTGAACGTCACCTTTCTTACGTGCCACATTGTCCCTGACAAAATACAATGTTTTTGCATTCTTATCCCAGAGTACCCACGATGCCATTTCCTGTGCTCCTGCCGTCACCGACGCCAACATCACGAGCATCACCATGATTGCCCGCATAAAAAGACTTCTTTGTAATGTAGTATTCATATCAAATAGGTTTGTAAAAGATTTTCTTTGTAAATACGGGTACAAAGTTACGATTAAGCGAGGACAATACAAAATAAAACTGCTTTTATTTTTATTGTCGAGCGTGAGTAACTTCGGCAAAGCCAACGTTAGTGAAAGCCGAAGACAATACAAAATGAAAGAATAAATTTTTTCATTTTTATTGTTGAGGCGCATCCTAACTTCGGCAAAGCTCACGGTACAATTAAGTTAGGAGTTAGGAACCTTCAGCTCGACGGAGTCAATTAGGAGTTAGGAGTTGCCATGCGGGGTGCAAGCGTTCAACATTATGCATTAAGTAGCCGTTAAAATTTATTTTTGTCCACCTACTTGTCTTTTATC
>ONDH01000014.1 GCA_900316505.1 uncultured Prevotellaceae bacterium | reverse complement strand
TTTTATCTCCACCTGTTTAGATGGAACAATCTCGTCAGGCTTGTTCTGACCACCACCATTACCTGCTTGAACATCTTCATCATCGCTGCCACAAGCAGCAAATGCCAATGCCATCAAAACCGTGGCAAAAAAGAGATAGAATTTTCTCATCATTGATAATATTAACGTGAATACTGTTTGTGATTACTATTTTTGCAAATATATGACAAAAAACGCCACTTCTCCAAGAGAAATAGCGAATTTATTGGCAAGTCATTCGTTTTTTAACACTTTCGTCTCCTTTTAAAAGGCAGATTTTCAATTCATTCCTCAAATCGTTCTCCCCACAGCTGTTTCATGCGCTCGTGCAGCTTGTTCTCTGATGCATTCTCCTGTGGATGCCAAAAGCGGGCATCGGTAGCACCATCGGGCAAGAATTGCTGCTCTACGAAATTTCCTTCGTAAGCATGGGCGTATTTGTAGTCTTTTCCATAGCCAAGTTGCGACATCAGTTTGGTGGGTGCATTGCGCAGATGAAGAGGAACAGGCAAATTGCCCGTTTCACCGACATATTGCAAGGCATCATTGATAGCCATATACGCAGAATTGCTCTTAGGTGATGTGGCAAGATAGACAGTCGCTTCTGCAAGAGGAATGCGTCCTTCTGGAAGACCAATTTTGTTGACAGCGTCAAAAGCTGCATTCGCCAACAAAAGAGCATTGGGATTAGCAAGTCCTATGTCCTCGCTGGCAGAGATGACCAATCTGCGGGCAATGAAAAGAGGATCTTCGCCACCTTCAATCATACGAGCCAGATAGTAGATGGCGGCATCAGGATCACTTCCTCTGATGCTCTTGATGAAAGCGGAGATGATGTCATAGTGCATCTCTCCATCCTTATCATATGCTAAAGGATTCTGCTGAAGCGTCTCTGTAACAATATCATCGTTGATGACTGAAGACGTTTCAGTTACCAATTCAAGAATATTCAAGAACTTTCGTGCATCACCACCACTGTAACGCATCATGGCAGTCGTTTCCTGCACGTCAATCTTCTTCTCTTTTAAGAACACATCCGTCCTCAATGCGTGATCAAGCAATCCCAGCAAATCCTCCTTTTCGAGACTCTTCAGCACATATACCTGACAGCGACTCAGAAGTGGACGAATGACTTCAAAAGACGGATTTTCCGTTGTAGCACCTATCAGTGTCACCACTCCTTGTTCCACTGCACCCAAAAGACTGTCTTGCTGTGATTTCGAAAAACGATGGATTTCATCGATGAAAAGGATGGGTGACACCCCACCCCTCACATTGCCGAAAAACGACGAAGCCTTCGCCTTCTCAATCACATCTCGCACATCCTTCACGCCCGATGTCACAGCGCTCAACGTAAAGAACGGCACCTCCAGTGTTTTGGCGATAATGTTCGCCAACGTTGTCTTTCCAACCCCTGGAGGACCCCACAAGATGAAAGAGGCGACACGCTTCTGTTCAATCATACGGCGTATCACTGCTCCCTCACCCACCAGGTGCTTCTGTCCTATGTAATCGTCAAGCGTTTGTGGGCGCAATCTTTCAGCCAAAGGTTGCATGGTGAAATGGCACTTTTTTAGATGAGCGGCATGCCTGCCTTGGCACATTCTTCACGCATCTCGTCAGGCCAAATAGAGGCTTGTATTTCTCCAACGTGAGCCTTGTGAAGGAGCACCATGCAGAGTCGGCTCTGACCAATTCCGCCACCTACAGATAGTGGAATTTCGTCATTCATTAACTTCTTGTGGAAGTAAAGGTTAAGGCGTTCTTCCTTATTTTCTAATTTAAGTTGGCGAAGAAGCGCTTCCTTGTCCACACGGATGCCCATTGAGCTAAGTTCTATGCTACGTTCGAGCACAGGATACCAAATGAGGATGTCACCGTTAAGACCTTTGTATCCTTCCTCGTTTGGAGTGCTCCAGTCATCATAGTCAGGTGCACGTCCGTCATGCTTCTCGCCATTGGAAAGTTTGCCACCAATGCCCATGATGAACACAGCGCCGTACTTCTTGCAGATGGCATCCTCGCGCTCCTTGGGAGTCAAGTCAGGATAAAGTTGCAGAAGTTCTTCGGAATGGATGAAGTGGATTTCCTCAGGAAGGAAGGGCTTGATTTGCGGATAGGATTCGCACACCAAGTATTCCGTACGCATGATGGCTGCGTAGATGTTTTTCACGATTTTCTTCAGGAAAGCCAATGTGCGGTCTTCCTTTCGAATGGTACGACACCAATCCCACTGATCCACGTAGAGGGAGTGTGTGTTGTCCAACTCCTCGTCACCACGAATGGCGTTCATGTCTGTGTATAGCCCATAGCCTGGCTGAATGCCGTATTCTGCCAACATCACACGTTTCCACTTGGCGAGGGAGTGCACCACCTCTGCCACTTGGTCGTTCATGTCCATGATGGGGAATGAAACGGGACGTTCCACGCCATTCAGGTCGTCGTTAAGACCTAATCCGCGCAGCACAAACAAGGGTGCCGTCACACGACGCAGACGAAGTGCCGTCGAGAGGTTAGCCTGAAAGAAATCCTTTATCTGCTTGATGCCCAGCTCCGTCTGAATGGGGTCTAGCAGCTGTCGGTAACCCTCGACTTTAATAAGTTTGCTCATATCTTTTTTGTTTTGTACCGATTTAGAAAATTGCCCAAGACTGCCTTTTTGCCTAAAAGCGGTGCAAAGATACGACTATTTTTAATAATATAACAAATTTTTTGGCAAAAATAATTGCAAAGTGTAAGAAAAACACCTCGATTTTCTTACACTATTGCATAAAAATGGCACTTTTCAAAATTATTATGACACCTTCACGTACAATTTGCTATTGTTTGCACCCTCGATGGTGCCAATCCCATTCTTAGAGTTTGCGCTGAACTCCTTCAAATCTCGTTCCGCCTTCACACGTCCCAACCCTGTTCTGACCATATAATCTCTCACACTCATACTGCCATGTTTATCTATATGCTCCAATGCAATCTCTAATCGTTCCTCTTTTGTCAGCGTCTTCCAAAACGGATCTGTAGGATTCTTTCCATCATTCAGTTCTGTCATGCCACGCAATTCAAGCAGCCATTCAGGGTCGGGTTGGAAATTGATTTTCTTGATGTACACCCCACTTCTGTTTGCCTGCACCTTCCTCACCTTTTTTCTATCCGCCATTTCTTTTTCCGTCAGGCGTCCCAAAATCACATTGAAGGTGCCGAAGCCTTCGAGTTTCACTGAATGCCCATACGTCAGGTACATGTTCAACACACCGGGAAGTTCCTTCAGTACGCCTTCAATGGCACTGCGACTCATCGTTGACACATCCCTGAAAAGGCTCACAATCGTACTGTGGTTGATGCAATTCTCATGCTTCACCTTGGGATAATACTTCGTTTCGCCAGTCTTATGGAGGTCTGGCAACTTTTCCATTACATAATCCATGCTTATTCTTGTTTTAATTGATAATGACTTTCACATTCACAACTGCAAAGATAGCATATTCATTTGAATTAGCCTTACGTTTCTATAATATTTTCAAAGTTTCAAAAAAAATTTTGCAAGTTTCAAAAATATTTTTCAAACTTTGAAAATATTTTTTGCAACTTTGAAAACATAACGGAAGTGAGCGTCACAACAAAACGAGTATGAGCGTCATGATAAAATGGGTGTGGGCATCATCTTTTTGTGGGTGTGAACATCACAACGAGGAGGAAGTGTGTCTGAAAATGGAGAACAGGAGGAATCATTTATGGAAAGGGATGAAGTGACATGTGCAATACTTTTTTTTGAATGTTTCACATTATAAATAATAGAGGTGTGAAAAAAAATTCGTAACTTTGCACCCGTTTTAATAGAGGATAATAGATTAAGAGAAAAAAACAACAAGAAGGATTAAGATGGATTTCAATTTTGACGAGATAATTGACGAAGGGCCAGTGGAAGGCAAAATCAGTTTCATCACAAGCATTGACAACCCCATCAAGGGAAACATAGAGCAAGAGGTGTCGCCAGACAACCTCATCCCCGTTCTGCCCTTGCGTGGCGTGATGCTGTTCCCTGAAACGATGGTTCCGATTTCCATTGGAAGGGATTCATCGCTGAAGTTGCTGAAAGAGGCGCAGAAAAAGGATATGGCGATTGCTGTGTTCACACAAGTGGATGACTCGACAGATGAACCCGATTATGACCAGCTATATCATACAGGAGTGATTGGCAAGGTGCAGAAAATCATCAAACTGCCTGACGGTAGCCGCACTGCCCTCATTCAGGGCTACACCCGTGTGAAGCTGATAGAGATGGAATGGAACGGTGCCTACAATATGGGACGCGTGGACAACTATCCCGAGACGGTGCCTGCACGAGGCAACCGCGAATACATGGCAGTGGTGGATGCATGCCGCGAGACAGCTATCAAACTGATGCGCAGCAGCGAACAAACCATCGGTTCGGCATTTGCGCTCAACAACATTGCTGACCGCACGCTCATCATCAACTTCATCTGCTGCAACCTGAACATCAGCAACAAGGAGCGCATCGTCCTGTTGGAGGAGAATGACCTGTTTGACCGTGCCTATCGTCTGTTGGGCATCTTGCAACGCGAGTACCAATATGTAACCCTGAAGATGGATCTCCAAATGCGCACCCGCGAAGAGCTTGACAAGCAGCACAAGGAGTACTTCTTGCGCCAGGAGATGGAAACCATTCAGGAAGAGCTGGGCGAAAAGGGTGAAGACGAGATTAGCCAGATGCGCGAGCAGGGCAAGAAGAAGAATTGGAGTAAAGAGACTGCCAAGGTGTTTGAAGACACGCTCGACAAGATGTCGCACATGAGTAGCCACACCCCCGACTATCAGACAGAATATTCATGGGCACAGACAATGCTGGAACTGCCATGGGGAGAAGTGACCAAGGACAACCTCAACCTGAACAATGCCGAAAAGGTGCTGAACAAGGATCACTACGGCATGGAGAAGGTGAAGGAACGCATCATTGAGCACTTGGCGGTGCTGAAGATGAGAGGCGACTTCAAGAGCCCCATCCTTTGTCTGTATGGCCCTCCAGGAGTGGGAAAGACTTCGTTGGGAAAGAGCATTGCCAAGGCGATGAAGAGGACGTATGTGAGAATGTCGTTAGGTGGTTTGCATGATGAGGCTGAAATCCGTGGTCATCGCCGCACTTATGTGGGAGCCATGGCTGGACAAATCATCAAGAACATCAAGAAGGCTGGCTCAAGCAACCCCGTGTTCATTCTCGACGAGATTGACAAAGTGACACAGCAGACAAATCATGGCGACCCTGCATCTGCCTTGCTCGAGGTGCTTGATCCTGAACAGAACGTGGCATTCCACGACAACTATCTCGACACGGATTATGACCTCTCCAAGGTGATGTTCATCGCCACTGCCAATAACATCTCGACCATCCCTGCCCCACTTCTTGACCGTATGGAGCTGATTGAGGTGAGTGGCTATCTGACAGAGGAGAAGATTGAGATTGCCAAGCGTCATCTGGTACCTAAAGAACTGGACAACCTCGGTATGAAGGACAGTGGTGTGAAGATTTCGAAGGCTGCCATCGAGAAGATGATTGAGGACTACACACGCGAATCGGGCGTGCGTGAACTGGACAAGAAAATCAACAAGGTGCTCCGCAAGGTGACGCTCAAGTATGCCAAGGAAGGTGTGCTGCCTAAGGGTGAACTGAAAGTGGAGGACATCAAGGAATATCTCGGCACTGAACCCTATAGCCGCGACAAGTATCAAGGCAATGACTACTATGGCGTGGTGACAGGTTTGGCATGGACAAGCGTGGGAGGAGAAATCCTCTTCATCGAGACTTCCATCAACAATGGAAAGGGCGAGAAGCTCGGTTTGACCGGCAATTTGGGCGATGTGATGAAGGAGTCGGCAACGATTGCTTTGCAGTATCTGAAAGAGCACTGCGACCTCATCGGCATCACACCCGAATTCTTCGAGACTCACAACATCCACATCCATGTGCCGGAAGGTGCAACACCAAAGGATGGTCCATCGGCAGGTATCACGATTGCCACTTCGTTGGCAAGTGCCATCACGAAGAGAAAGGTGCGCAAGAACATCGCCATGACAGGCGAAATCACCCTGCGCGGCAAGGTGCTCCCTGTAGGCGGCATCAAGGAGAAGATTTTGGCAGCCAAGCGTGCCGGCATTACGGACATCCTCATCTGTCACGAGAACAAGAAGAACATTGAGGACATTCCAGCCAAGTATGTGAAGGGCGTCAAGTTCCACTATGTGGAGAACGTCAAGGATGTGTTAGATTTTGCGCTGATATGAAGTTTACCCTCGAACATAACGACTCCAAGACGAATGCGCGTGCCGGTGTGATTCATACAGATCATGGCGACATTCAGACACCCATCTTCATGCCAGTGGGCACGCAAGCCTCGGTGAAGGCGGTGCATCTGCACGAACTGAAGGATGACATCAAGGCGCAAATCATCTTGGGAAACACCTATCACCTCTATTTGCGGCCAGGACTTGAAGTGCTGGAGAAGGCAGGAGGTCTGCACAAGTTCAACGGATTTGACCGTCCCATGCTGACTGACAGCGGTGGCTTTCAAGTGTTTTCGTTGGCAGGCATCCGTAAGATTAAGGAGGAAGGTGTGGAGTTCCGAAGCCATATCGACGGGAGCAAGCATTTCTTCACACCGGAAAAGGTGATGGACATAGAACGCACCATTGGTGCCGACATTGTGATGGCATTCGATGAGTGTCCTCCAGGCACCAGCGATTTTGACTACTCCAAGAAATCGTTGGAACTGACGGAGCGTTGGCTGGATCGTTGCATTCAGCGATTCAATGAGACAGAACCGAAATATGGGTATCAGCAGAGCCTCTTCCCTATCGTGCAAGGGTGCACCTACAAGGACTTGCGCAAACGGGCAGCAGAGAATGTGGCATCGAAAGGTGCTGACGGCAATGCCATCGGAGGTTTGGCTGTGGGAGAACCTACAGACGTGATGTATGAGATGATTGAGGTGGTCAATGCCATATTGCCGAAGGAGAAGCCTCGCTATCTGATGGGCGTTGGCACTCCCATCAACATTCTGGAAGCCATTGAGAGAGGTGTGGACATGTTCGACTGTGTGATGCCCACACGAAACGGACGTAATGCCCAAATCTTCACAAAGCATGGCACCATCAATCTGCGCAACCAAAAGTGGGACTTTGACTTCTCACCATTGGACCCCGAAGGCACTTCATATGTGGACACGATGTACACCAAGGCTTATGTGCACCATTTGTTCAAGGCGCAGGAAATCTTGGCACTGCAGATTGCATCCATCCATAACCTCGCTTTCTACTTGTGGTTGGTGGGTGAAGCACGTCAGCACATCGTGGCAGGTGACTTCTGTGTGTGGAAAGCCAAGATGGTGGAGGAACTGGGAAGAAGGCTGTAGGCATACACATTATTATATAATTAACAAGAAGGTAAGAAGGTGGTCATATTTGAAGAAGTAAATGGAAAGCTGGTTCCGCGTGGAAGCGAGGAGGACATCAAAGCCTATCTCGACTACAAGAAGGGACTGAAAAAGAAGAGCCAGCACCGCTCTCTGCGTTCGAGAGTGGGAAGGAGGTCGTCTTCGTTCAAATGGCTGTCTGACCACTTGCCTCTCTCCCGTCTTGACCGCTACATCATCGGCAAGTTTCTCGGCACTTATTTCTTCTCCATCATTCTGATTATCAGCATCGCAGTCGTGTTCGACTTCAATGAGAACATTGACAAGTTCCTGCAACATGATGCACCGATGGAGGAAATCTTCTTCGACTATTATCTGAACTTCATCCCCTTCTATTCGAATCTGTTCAGCCAGTTGTTTGTCTTCATCGCTGTCATCTTCTTCACCACGAAGCTGGCAGACAACTCGGAAATCATCGCGATGCTCTCAACAGGCACAAGTTTTGCGCGCATCGTGAGACCTTACATGATATCTGCAGCATTCATTGCCCTTCTCAACTACGGGCTTGGCTCCTATATCATTCCAAAGGGAAATGTGAAACGCGTGAGATTTGAAAACAAATACAAGAACCGAGGAAGACAGGATTTCAGTGCCAATGTGCAATTGGAAGTGGACAGCGGTGTCATCGCCTACTTCGGACGTTATGAGGAAAGCCTGAAAATGGGTTTTGACTTCACGCTTGACAAGTTTGAAGACAAGAAACTCGTGAAGCACCTGCAAGCAATGACCATCCAATATGACACGCTCTCTTATGAGCCTTACCACTGGATCATCACCAGCTACCAGACACGTGACCTGCAGGGCATGCGGGAAATTGTACAGAGCGGCAACAAACTCGACACCATCATTCCCATACAGCCACAAGACTTGATGGCTTCGCGCGATATGGAGATGACGCTGACAACCCCAGAGTTGAGCACGTACATAGAACGCCAGAAGGAACGAGGGTTCTCCAACATCCAACAGTTTGAAGTGGAATACTGGAAACGTGGTGCGACCTCTTTCGCCACCTTTATCCTGACTTTGATTGGTGTGTCCATTTCAGCACGAAAAAGGAAGAACGGTATGGGTATTGCATTGGGTATCGGCTTGGCTTTGACACTCGCTTACATCATGTTCCAAACGGTGACATCGAGTATGGCCATCAATGCCAACTTCCCTGCAGCACTTGCGGTGTGGATCCCGAACTTCGTGTTTGCCGCCATCGCTCTCTACTATTATAAGAAGGCGCCAAGATGACGGACATGCGGAGGGTTTACTATAAATTTGATTATTGACATTACAAAATATGTATTTTGACGAACTGAACATATCTGATGATTTACTGGACGCTCTCGATGCGATGAACTTCGAGGAGTGTACCCCTATACAAGAGAAAGCCATTCCCAAGATTCTTGAAGGGCACGACTTGATGGGCATTGCACAGACAGGAACGGGAAAGACCGCTGCTTACTTGTTGCCTGTGCTCGACGAGTTGAGCCATGGCAACTATCCGCAAGACTCTGTCAATTGCATCATCATGGCTCCCACGCGTGAATTGGCACAACAGATTGACCAGCAGGTGGAGGGTTTTGGTTACTACCTCGATGGTGTTTCTTCTGTAGCAGTTTATGGTGGAAATGACGGTATCCGTTTTGAGCAGGAAAGAAAGGGGCTGGAACTTGGTGCTGACATCATCATCGCCACTCCTGGACGACTCATCAGCCATCTGAATGGTGGACATATCGATTTGAAGAAAGTGTCGTTCTTCATTCTGGATGAGGCTGACCGCATGCTTGACATGGGCTTCTATGACGACATCATGAAAATAGCTTCATATCTGTCGGAAGAACGCCAAACCATCATGTTCTCTGCCACCATGCCAGAAAACATTCAGAAGCTGGCACAAAACATCCTTCACAACCCCGTGGAGGTGAAGATTGCCGTGTCGAAACCTGCAGAGAAAATTCAGCAAACCGCCTACGTCTGCCATGATGGCATGAAGGATAAAATCGTTGAGACCATACTTAGCGACAAGACACTTGACCGTGTCATTCTCTTTGCCTCTTCCAAGATGAAAGTCAAGGAGTTGAACATCATGCTTAAACGTAAAGGTTTCAATGTGGGCGCCATGCACAGCGACTTGGTGCAACGAGAGCGCGAGGAAATCATGTTGGCGTTCAAAAACCGTCGCATCAGCATCCTCATAGCCACAGACATCGTGAGTCGAGGCATTGATATTGACGACATACAGATGGTCATCAACTACGATGTGCCACGTGATCCTGAGGATTATGTGCATCGCATAGGACGAACCGCACGTGCCAATCGTGATGGACAAGCCATCACGCTCGTCACTCCTAAAGATTGGCAACACTTGATTAAAATAGAACGCCTCATCGAGAAAGAGATTCCTAAGCCCGACCTTCCTGAAGGGTGTGGCGAAAAGCCTGAAATGAGCAAGAACGCTTCGAAAGGGCGTCGCACTCCTGGTAGACATGGTGGCAAAGGACGTTACAACAAACGGGGCAACGGAGGCAAACGGCACGGAAAGCCCCAAAACAAGCCCTCAAACAACTCCCAGCAGTAATCAATCGTATCACAATCGCGGTGTTTCAACTTTTTTAACTCGCATAAAGAACGAGAACTCCGTAAAAAGGATTAATTTTGCAGTCGAAAACAATTGTTTATCACCAATAATAGAATGAAGAAGTTAACACTTGCCCTCATTGCCGCATCGTGCGCTCTTGCAACCTATGCCCAAAACGGCATCAACACGCCCTACTCCCGCTATGGCTTCGGTATCCAATCCGAACGTGCCATGGGTTTCAACAAAGGTATGGGTGGCGTTGCGCAAGGATTCCGCAATGGACGGGAAATCAATATAGCCAACCCTGCATCGTATTCTGCTGTTGACTCACTCACAGCACTCTTCGACATAGGCATCTCACTACAGAACAGCAACCACAAGATGGGCAATCTGCAACAGAACGCCCGTAACAGCAGTTTTGACTATTTTGCCTTTCAGTTCCGTGCCTTCAAAAATGTCGGCATGACGGTTGGTATCATGCCTATCACCAACATCAAATACAATTTCTCTTCATCGGGCGAAACGCTTGAGGGTACGGAAAATGTGACCTCATCATATAGTTTCAACGGTGACGGAGGACTCCGCGAAGTGTTCTTCGGTACAGGATGGCGCCCATTCCGCCCTATCTCACTCGGTTTCAACGTCCGCTACATCTGGGGTGATTATACACATAACGCACGAATGTCGTTCAGCGAAAGTACGGCATTCAATCTGGCTCGAACCTACACTGGCGAGGTGGGCACATACAGTTGGCAAGCTGGTTTACAATTCATCCAGCCTCTCAACAAGAAAGACAAGATTGTGTTGGGTGCCACATACACCTATGGACACAAATTGGGCAGCGAAGCCACCCGCACCACACAAACCCTCAACTCCGCCGCTATCGAGGAGGCAACGAGCGACACCATCAAGAATGCATTCCAATTGCCACACGCTGTATCAGCAGGTGTGACCTACTATCATGCAAACAATCTCCGTGTGGGCGCCGACTTCGAATTGCAGAAATGGTCACAATGCCGTTTCCCCAATCACCAAACAGGAGAATCCTCCAGCACCATATCAGATGTTTACACCTCTACAAAAGGACAGCTCAACGACCGCACCAAGATTTCGGCAGGTCTTGACTGGACACCTGACCCTTATGGTTCCAAATTCTTCAAACGATGCACTTACAAGGTCGGTGGTTATTATGCACAAACCTATGCCAAGGCTGACCCCACAGGCACCATCACTGACAAGCCCAATGAGTTTGGTGTTTCGGCAGGTCTCACCATTCCCATCTCCAACAAGAACACGGCATGGAACAACATTGCTCCCCGAATCAATCTGGCTGTGCAATGGACACACACGAACATTCCATATCTCGATACTGCCAACATGCGGAAGGCAAAACTCAATGAGAACTATCTCCGTTTGTGCATCGGCATCACATTCAACGAACGCTGGTTCTACAAACTGAAAGTGAAATAACAACGGGCGAAGGGGGCGTTTCGGAATCTTGAATAGACATTTCCCTACAAAGAATAAGGAAAAAACCGTCTTCATCTGCTTTTCATTCGCTAACTTTGCATCGTCAAAAATCAATAACAAGGAATTAGAAACTTAAAAAATACATGATTATGAAAAAGATTTTATTCGCTTGCTCCCTTGCTATCATGGCACTGGCAGCATCTGCACAAAACCTCAAAGGCACTTCTGTGAACGACAGAATCGGTCATGGTCAAGACTCTATTGATGTGCTCGGCAGCCTCTCACTCTATCAGGAGGCTTACAAGCGCCAGAGCTACGTCGAAGCAGTAGAGCCATGGGAATTTGTATTTGAGAAGGCTCCACTTTCTCAGGTTCGTATCTACAAGGAAGGAGCCTACATGTTCGAGCAACTCATCCAGAAAGAGACGGATGCAGCGAAGAAGCAGGAGTACTTCGACAAACTGATGAAAATCTACGACCAGCGTCTGAAGTACATGGAGCAGTTGAATTCCTTCTCTTCTGAGAAAGATCAGTCTTCAAAGGGAGGTATCACCTGCCGCAAGGCTTATGACTCTTATTTCTTCAACCCCAATCCAAATGTTGAAAAATCCTATGCCTTGTTCAAGGAAGGTATCAACGACACAGGTAATGACACAGAGGGTTTTGTATTGTATGGCTTCATGATTTTGAGCGACGCCCGCTACAAATTTGATAACGAAAAGTATCGTGAAGACTACATCAACGACTATCTCCTCGTGACCGATATCTGCGGAAGACTCTTGCAGCAGGCTAACGAGTATGAGACTCAGGTGATTCCTGCAGACCCCAACTCTGAGGATTCAACAAAGTGGGTGGAACAAGTAATCCTGGATCCTACTGCCGAGAAGATTATCGCCAACTATCAGCCTCCATACGACCAGGCAGAAGAGCTGTTCGTGAATTCTGGAGCTGCTGACTGTGAAGCACTCGATAAGATCTACCGTCCTAAAGTGGAAGCAAACAAGACGGACAACAACTATCTGACAGGTGTGCTGAAAGTCCTCTCAAGCTTCGACTGTGACAAGAGCGACTTGTATGACATTGCAGCAGATTATTCTTACCAGATCAACAAGACTCCACAGGCAGCCATCGGTAAGGCATCCAAATGTCTGAAGGCTAACGACACCAATGGTGCCATCAAATACTTTGACGAGGCCATCTCGATGCTCAACGACAATGCCAGCAAAGCAAAGTATGCCTATATCGTTGCAGCGCTCCTGTATAAGAAAGGTAACACCAGCGGCTGTCTCAACTACATCAACAAGACACTGCAGTACAACCCTGCAAATGGCGGTGCCTACTTGCTGAAGGCGAGCATCGTTGCGCGCAGTGGTAGCCACAAGGACATCATGGCAACTGCACCTTATTGTCTTGCCATTGACATCTGCAACAAGGCTAAGTCTGTTGACCCATCTTGTGCCGGTAGAGCTAACCGCGCCATTGCCAACTACACCGCGAACCTCTTCCCCAAGTCAGAAGGATTCATGGCAGGCATCAAGGCAGGAACTCCTGCTTCGACTTCCTATGGTTCAACAACAATCCGTTTCCGTTAACAAACAGTTCACGTGTCAGATTGTTATCGGCATCCAGACACTTCATCTTGCATAACACAGCATTGAACCTGTGAAAAGATTCACACATACAATTACCGTTGCAGCAGTCGTCATGGCTGCTGCAACGGTATTGTTGTTCCCTTCCTGTAGTAAAAGTGATGAAAAGGTGGGTCCTGACATTGGAGAGCGCGATTCTCTGCCCACCCTCAAAAGCGTTGGCGTCAGCACCCTTATCAGCGATTCAGGTATTATACGCTATAAAATCATTTCGGAAGATTGGTATATCTACGACAAGAAAGATCCTCAATACTGGTCTTTTGAAAAAGGGCTGTTTATTGAACGCTACAACACCTCATTCCAGGTGGATGCCTTTATTTCGTGCGACACTGCCTATTTCTACAACCTTCAGGAACTTTGGGAACTTCGTGGACGTGTGTTCATCAAGAATCTGAAGAACGAGACCTTCAAGACATCCCTGGTCTTTTGGGATCAGCGTGCCCACCGCATCTATTCTCCTGCCTATATGGAAATAGACGGTGAAACGCGCAAGCTTTCCGGCTACAATTTTAGCAGCAATGAGCAGATGACCGACTACATCATCCATTCCTCTAAGGGACAGTTCCCGCTGGAAGACAACAGCCCCACTCCACAACCAGACCCTGCTATCATGGCAGAACAGAACAACACCGAAGAGAATGGCAACACGGAATAAAGTTCGACACATACAATAAAAAGGGTGAATCATTCGTTTATATGGATGGTTCACTTTTTGTTTTTAGACATATGGAAAGACATACATATAGGATGATAATAGGAGCAATGATGCTATTGCTCTCCTCTGTTCTGATTTCATCGTGCAGCGATGATGAACAGATGACCACCGACCATAGTGCCCAATTGAGTTTCAGTCAGGACACCGTTTCTTTTGACACCATCTTTTCTGGCATCACATCACCGACGGAACGTGTACGTGTGTACAACAAGAATGACAAGGGACTCCGCATCAAGAATGTGAGATTGGAGTCTGGTGGGACGTCGGGATTCATGATGAACGTGGATGGTCAGAACGGCACATCCATCAACGATGTGCAAGTGTTGAAGAAAGACAGTGTTTTCCTTTTCGTCAAAGTGAACATCCCCACAAGTTCTGCGATGAAACCGACCAAAATTACAGACACCGTTATCTTCACACTTGAAAGTGGAGTGCAGCAGAAGGTGGTGTTGGAGGCTTCTGGACAGAACATGAAGCCACTGACAGGAAAAGTGCTGGAAGAAGACATGGTCATGAGTGCCGATGAAATACCGTATGTCATTTACGATAGTTTGGTGGTGGCAAAGGATGCCTCACTCCGCATCACGGAAGGTACAACACTCTATTTCCACAATGGTGCCAGTCTTATTGTACATGGTTCCTTGAAGATTGAGGGTACACAAGAAAAGCCAGTCACACTACGTGGCGACCGGTTGGACAGGATGTTTGACTACCTACCTTACGACCGGTTGGAAAACCAATGGGGTGGCATCTACTTGTTCCCCACTTGCAAGGAATGCGACATCAACTATGCAGACATCCATAGTGGAAATTATGGCCTTGTATGCGATGGAATCAAAGGAAAAGTGAAGCTTGCCAACTCTGTCATTCACAATGTGGCAGGATATGGCTTGTATTTGAAAGAAAGTGATGCATTGGTGACCAACACACAAGTGTCAAACACGAAATTTGGCTGTGTAGGCATCTATGGTGGAAAGGCAGATTTCTATCACTGCACGATAGCGCAATTCTATCCCTGGAAAGCCGACCGCGGCAATGCGCTCTACGTGAGCAACTACATAGGTGAAGAGGAACATCTGATACAATCTGTCAATTTCTACAACAGCTTCATTACGGGCTATGCAGACGATGAGGTGTTTGGAAATGCAGGTGACAAACAGCTCAACTTGAATTTCTACAACTGTGTTCTTCTCACAGATGTAAGCAATACCACCTACTTCCACGATTGTATCGGAGAATCGAAGGATGCCTCAGCATATAAAGACAAAAACTTCAAGACCTTCGACACCCATGCATACATCTATGATTTCCGTCTTGACTCTGCCAGCGTAGCACGTGGCAAGGCTTCCACATCCTTTTCCTCCCTCTATCCTACGGACAGATGGGGAGTGGCACGTGGTGAGAAGCCCGATGCAGGATGCTATCAGTCTTCCTATTGAAAAGCCCCCTCCCTTGCCGTCCTCAGAAAGGGCACTTTCTTCGGTCGCTCCCGACAGCGCAACATTTAGTTGCCCTGTTTCATCGCTCGCTACCCCCAAGGGGGAGAGAGTGCCATGCGGAGTGTATGCATCGCGTTAGCCTAACTCTCAACTCTCAACTCTCAACTCTCAACTGTCAATTGTCAACTGTCAACTGTCAACTCTCATCTTCTGCTGCTTTTGACGTTTTTTCTTCCTCCGAAGCTTCATTCAGATAATCTACAGGATGGAGAGGCACCACGTTTGAGGTCGTCACATCGCCGACAGGTTGGAAGTTTCCTTCATCATCAGCCCATCTGTTACATTGAGCCATTACCGTTTGAAGAGCCTGTTCCTGACCCTCTGGTGGATAGTGATATTTTTTCAGCAAACGTTTTACCATTACACGCATCTTAGCACGTGCAGAATCCTTGTGATTCCAGTCTATGGTTCTATTCTTGCGAAGCTGTTCTGTCAGTTCTTTTGTGAGTTTTACGAATTCCTCATTTGAATATGCATCCTTTACTCCTTGAGGTGACGACAATGCATCATAGAAAGCCTTCTCTTCTGTAGTCAGTCCCAACTCATTGCCTTCCTCTTCGCATCGCTTGATTTCTTCTGCCATCCTAAGCAGTTCTGCTATCACCTCTTCATTGGTCAGCATACCCTTCAGGTAGTTAGACAGAGCATTATTCATCATTTCGCTGAATTTCAGACTTTGTACGATATTGGTTCGTTCAAACTTCCGTATTTTATCCCGAACAAGACTCTCCAAAAGTTTCAGAGCCAGATTGCGCTCTTTCATCTTCTTAATCTCATTCAGGAAACTCTTATCAAACAGAGAGAACGTCACATTAGGAGTCAGCACCTCCACACCCTGACTTTGCAGACTCTGTTCCAATAAGCGAGATATTCGCTCGTTTATGTCATGTTTCGATATGGTGGTTCCCTTTGCATCCAGTCTTAGAAGCATAACCCTCACTGCATCCATGAAGGTGACTTCCAGCTTATCATGATCAGGAATCAACGACTTACACAATGTCTGTGCATTATGCAGTAATTGACTTTCAGTAATAAAGCTTTTGCGTCTTTCCTGCTTATCTCCCTCCAGCATAAAGTTCACTCCACTTGTAATCAGTTTGCTGCGTTCTGGGTCAGAGCCTTCATACCATCTGCTATAATCAAATCCATGCAACAGGTCACGACATATCTCCAATTTCTCTTGGAACTTCACTAATGCCGTCTTTCCAATATCAGGGTCACCAAACTGCTTCTTGTCACGACTTGTATAGTCCTGCATAGCTTGTTTCAAAGCACCTGCTATCCCCACATAATCTACAACCAAGCCACCTTCCTTTTCAGGGAACACACGATTTACGCGAGCTATAGCCTGCATCAGATTGTGTTCCTTCATAGGTTTATAGACATACATGGTTGCAAGACTTGGCACATCAAAACCTGTCAGCCACATATCTACAACAATGGCAATCTTCATTGGGCTGTTGTCATCCTTGAAGAGGGCTGCATATTCTTTGTTTCGCTTGGCATCTATCACATCGTGCCATTCTTCCTTGTCATTATTCGCAGCACTTGCCACTACATGAACCTTCTCAGTCCATCCTGGGCGCATCTCCAGCATCTTCCTGTAAATCTTCACAGCAGCCTCTTTGTTGTAAGCCACTATCATCGCCTTACCTGTCAGTTCATACTGGCGATTTTTCTCGTAGTGTTCTATGATGTCGTTACAGAGACTCCCTATCGTATCAGGATGACACAATATCTCTTTCAGCCCGCTATTCTCCTGACGTGCCTTGTTTATCTGTTCATCAGTTGCTCCTTCATTTGCCAGATTATCAAACTCTTCATCGAGTTTCCGCAAGGCATCTTCATTCAGATTCAGTTTGATGACACGGCTTTCATAATAGACTGGTTTTGTTGCGCCATCAGCAACAGCCTGAGTCATATCATATACATCTATATAGTCACCAAACACCTCCTTTGTATCTCTATCCCTTTGAGATATGGGTGTACCAGTAAAACCTATAAACGAGGCATGAGGCAGCGACTCACGCATGAACAATGCAAAGCCCTTCTTCATCTTCTCTGCTTTCGCATCCCAGTGTTCGTCACCATATTGCGAACGGTGTGCCTCGTCTGTTATTACTATGATGTTACTCCTGTCACTCAGCAGCCCTGTTCCCTCTTCAAACTTCTGAATGGTAGTGAAGATGATACCGCCTGTCTGTAAGTCTTTCAGTTTCCTGACGAGGTCTTCACGTCCTGCTGTCTTGGTGAGTTTTCCTTTTTCATTCAGTTCGAAACCAACACGTTGCGGTTCCTGTCTTAAGAACTTCTGGCATCCTGCAAACTGCTCATACAGCTGTTGATCCAAATCGTTTCTGTCAGTCACCACCACAATGGTGCATTGCGGATAGCGTTGCACCAACAGATGGACATAGAACACCATAGAAAGACTCTTACCTGAGCCTTGTGTGTGCCAGAACACACCAATCTTTCCGTCACCACCAATGGCATGGTCTGTCTTTACCAAAGCCTTATTCACAGCAAAGTATTGATGATAGGCTCCCATGATTTTTGCTGTCTTTCCGTCCTTATGGTCAAAGCAGATGAAGTTCTGTATGATGTCAATGAGTCTTTCCCTCTTGAAGATACCATTGAAGAATGTTTCGTAGTCAGCAATCGCATTTGTCTCCACTGTTCCATCCACACTCTTCCATTCCATATAGCGGTTTTCCTTCGCAGTGATGGTGCCAGCCTTTGAGGTCAGTTGGTCGCTGATAACAGAGAAAGCATTATATACAAACAGCGATGGGCATTTCTGCTGATACTGCTTGATTTGCAGATAGGCATCATCCTCTCCCACATTTTCATTGCTTGGCGATTTCAGTTCTATCACAACAAGTGGCAGACCATTGATGAATACCACCAAGTCACAACGAATCTTCTCATATTCTACCACCGTCCACTGATTTACTACCTTGAAATGATTCTGCAAGGGACTGTCATAGTTTATCAGATTTACAAGGGCTGTTTTTGAACGTCCACCTTCGGCATACTTTACCTCCACACCATTCTGCAGATAGTCCATCAGCGTTTCATTACGCTGTTCCAGAACACCCTCATTCACATGCGTAATCAAGCGGAACGCCTCATTCAGCACCTCTTCACTCAACATGGGGTTCTGCCTATGTAACGCTTCGCGCAAATCCTCTTCGTAATAAGGATTCCTGTAGTCACGCTCCACGTCATATCCACACTCATACTGATATCCCAAATCTTGGAACAGCTGTATCAATGTGTTCTCGTAACTCTCTTCTGTATGGTGGTTTGTATTCATAGGCTTATTGTCTTAAATTTGCCCTCTTGCAAACAATCTTACTTCCCTTTTAATAATTTGATATCTTTGTCCAGTTCTTTAATACTCTCGAGATGTGTCTGCTCCTTTTCTATTTCCTTATATTTGCTATACTCTGATTCTGCTTTTTGTTTAGCCAATTCGTGGGAAATTTTACCTGGACCTTCCAAAACATTACGTTCATTCAGTTTCAGAATAACATCCAGACGCTCTTTCCAGTCCCGCATATACATTGGTCGATGAGCCAACGCCTGTGCCTCAGCGTATGCCAGATACTGTTCCACTATAAGTTTTAATGCTTGCAACTCATCTTCATTCAAATAATTCTTTCCTACAAGGATGTCCTGCTTTCTCACCTTTTCAACAATACTTGTAGAAGTCAGTCCCATCATCGGGAGCGAGGCATTGGCACGATAATATACCAGCTCTGCCGCTGTCTTCTCACTCACAGCCCATAACAATTTGTTTTGAACTTCCTTAAAGAATTGTACAGTCATCTCGTCTGATGGGTCATAATCTATACTTGTCTTGTAGATGTCCTTAATCTGCTGATAGAAAACTTTTTCTTCCAAACGTATTTCCCTGATTTTTTCTATCAGTTCACGGAAATAGTTCATAGAAGAACCTTTCTTGAATCGCTCCTCATTCAAAGCATAACCACGAATGATATAGTCGCGCAGTCGTTGTGTTGCCCAAATACGAAACATCGTACCCTGACGAGACTTCACACGATAGCCAACAGAAATGATGACGTCAAGGTTGTAGTAATTAGTAGGTTTCATAGAAAATTCGGAATTTCCGAATTTTCTCATACTATTACTTTCTTGTAACTCCCCTTCTTGATAAATATTTTGAATATGCTCGTTGATAGTTGACCTGGCTTTTCCGAACAACATTGCCATTTGTTCTTGTGTCAGCCATACTGTCTCGTCCTGAAACAGTACGTCAACTTTCACATTACCATCTTCCGATTGGTAAAGGACTATCTCATCTTCTATTGGTACAATATTATCTTTCATAAATTTATCATGCTATTTCATTTACGTTCAACTCTCCCGACATCAGTTTTGGAAGAAGTGTATCACGAAGTTCCGCAAGGCGTCGGGATTCGTCTTCGAGAACCTCTTGTTGCGTAAACAAAGGCTTCATTATATTCTCAAAATCATGCAATATTCTTTCTGGTGCTATAATCAATTGCAATGATTTCATTAATGCACCTGATGCTTCTTTGAATGTAGATCCAGTTGCCTTATTCTCTATGTCTTTTGTTGATATTTTCAAGAAATAATAGATAAATGCCGTTCCTGCTAATTTGGGAACAACAGATTTAAATCCTTGATTCGTGCATATGTCATTCTTTGCTATAGTTATGTAACCTATAGGAGCACGAGAACTGAACAAGACAGACCCTTTCGGCATTAATTTAGTACTACAACTCTTATATCCTTCTTCAGTTATATCAATTTCACCTTTAGCTGTAAACTTATTATTTGATATTGACAAGTCCTTTGGTGTTAGCCAAGCAATACCTTTATCTGTGTAATATTCTGGCTTTGATTTAGACGGAGTACTTCCTCCAACAACATCTCCTATTTCATCTAGCGTTCCTACTCTCCACCCTTTCGGAATCATTCCTAATTCTGACTCTACAAATTCTCCATTTTTGAAGGGCTCAAAATCTACAAACCAAGACTTAAACAAAGCCTGTGCCTGCTGCTCCAAATTCTCGTTTATCTTACGATTAACCTCAATTTTGTCGTCAAGGGATTTAAGGATGGAGGCTATTATTTTTTGTTTATTTTTTGAAGGAAGTAACACAGGCCATTGCATTATCTGACTTCTATCTCCGCGTGGCATTTTTGTACCCTTGGTTCCTTGCATTACATAATCAAAGAACCTATCTTGACTCAATAGATAGTAAAGATAAATTGGTTCGGTGATATTGGTTGCTCTCAAACATATAACATCTGAAGAACAACCACCAATTCTATCTGCCTGCCATATTTTCTTGAAATATGGACGAATATTTGAAATCAGAATATCATCGGCAACAAACTTAATTGCATTGCCCGATGGTACGCCAGAAGACAAAGTGACACCTGCTTTATTGGGCAACATATTTTCTGTAGAAATATATGATGAAGCATTTAGGACAGATGTGGTTATTCTATCCTTAACTGAGATGACAACTTCCCCTAACTTATATTCTTTCCACTCCATCATAGCCTATCCTCTAAATCTCTGATTTCTTGATTTAACTTATTAATTTTTTCTTGTTCAGGAGATACGCTTCCTCCCCCAAAACTATTACGGTATTTAATGAATATCTGAGTCTCTAACTGACTGATTTTATCTCTTTTCTGACGGATACGTTTTTTTATGTGCGCTTTATCATTACGCACAGCATATACTGCTGCGACTACAGCAGCAATAGCACTTATTATCGTTATTATCAGCTCCATGCGTTTACTACTTTACATCAAATCCAATACTCCCTAACTGTTTCTTTATCTCCTCCTCCAAGCGATGGCTCTCTGCAAAGAGTCCACTCAGCTCTGATGTCAGACGACTCATCTTCTCTGCAAATGGCTCTCCGTCATCTTCCTGCTCTGCTATGCCTACATAGCGTCCTGGAGTAAGGATGAAGTCCTGAGCTGCGATGTCTTGTAAGGTCTTTACTGCACAGAAGCCTTTTTCGTCTTCAAGGGTTCCATTACGGAAAGACTCAAAGGTAGAAGCAATCTTCGTAATATCATCCTGCTGCAACTCTCGTACAGCACGTGTCACCATCGTACCCATATTTCTGGCGTCAATAAACAATACCTTGCCTGCCTGCTGCTTATTACGAGAGAGGAACCAAAGACTGACAGGAATGCCTGTGCTGTAGAACAACTGCGAAGGCAAGGCTATGATGCCTTCCACCAAGTCGGCTTCCACTATCTTCTGGCGTATCGCTCCTTCCCCACCCGTCTGGCTGCTCAATGCACCATTAGCCAACACCAAACCAATACGACCTGTTGGAGAAAGGTGATGTATCATGTGCTGCATCCAAGCAAAGTTGGCGTTGCCTGCTGGTGGAATGCCAAACTTCCAACGTACATCTTTCTCCAGTTTGTCTGCTCCCCAATCGCTGAGATTGAAAGGAGGATTCGCCATGATGAAGTCTGCCTTCAATGTGGGGTGCTGGTCATTGAAGAAGGTATCGGCATACGACTGTCCCAAATTGGCTTCCAAACCTCGTATGGCTACATTCATGTGCGCCATCTTCCATGTGGAAGGGTTAGCCTCCTGACCATAGACGCTGATATTGTTGATGTCCTTCTGATGGTTCTGTATAAACTTGGCACTCTGCACAAACATACCGCCCGAACCACAGCAGGGGTCATAGACACGACCTGCATAGGGCTGCAGTATTTCCACGATAGTGCGGACGATACAGCTGGGGGTATAGAATTCTCCGGCATTCTTGCCTTCCATAGAAGCGAATTTTTGCAGGCAGTATTCATAGACTCTGCCAAGCAGGTCTTTCTCGTCGCCTGATGCCAGCATGTGGATGTTGGTAAACAAGTCCACCACATCACCCAAGCGGCGTTTGTCAAGTTCAGGACGGGCATAATTGGAAGGAAGCACACCTTTCAGTTTGGTGTTCTCACGTTCTATTGCCTCCAGTGCATCATCTATCACCTTACCAATCTGTGGTGTGTGAGCTGCCTGAGAGATAACACTCCAACGTGCATCCTGTGGAACAAAGAAAACACCATCTGCTTCGTATTCGTCTTTATCCTCTACGTCAGCATATTCGTCATGGGAAAGTTCTGCAAACTTTGCCTCAAACTTGTCACTGATATACTTCAGGAAGATGAGTCCAAGCACAACACCTTCATATTCCGAAGCATTCAGATTACCACGAAGTTTATCTGCTGCTCTCCATATCGCATCCTCAAAACCTATTGAGGTTGTATTTTCCTTCTTATTTGCCATTTTCTATCAACTGGTTTTATATGCAAATTTACAAAAAAATTATGAAATACACTAAGATTCTCGTTATTTTTCAAAGAGGAATGAAAATAATTGTTTTTCAGACTTGGAAAAACAAAAATTTAACAATTTAACAATTTAACAATTTAACACCGAAGGTCCCCAAAAACGAGAATATTCTACGTTTTGCAACTCGTTTGTGAGGGACACTTACGTTCGTTTACGGGCAAGACTTACGTTCGTTTGTGGGGAACACTTGCTTGTGTTTGCGAGGAACACGAAAATAAAAGACCCTCTCTGTCCTACGGACATCTCCCCCGTAGAAGGGGAGACCATGCGGGGTGTTAGAATCGAGTTTGATTCGGTAACTTGTATTTATCATTTAGCCAAACGGTGCGCTCTGGTGAGCAAAATAGGTGGATGAAATCGGTGGAAAATAAAGTGGATACTCCTGCCAGAACTTGGTCTTGGAGTATCCACGCCTTCTAATTGATAAAGTGAGAAAAAATTGTATCATTCAACTACGGATACGTTGCTCACGCAGCCCTTTCGTACTGAATGTATGCCCTGACTTCTCGCGAATGAAGGCATAATCATCTGAAAATTATTTCATTCAATCATTAAAAAATTACTTTTTTCGATACGAATTCATTCAATTCTTACATATATCTCGTGTCGAGAATTTTCTTTCTTAAACATCAGAATGGTGTCTCACCCGGCATGGAAGAAATGTCCAATCCATCGAAGGAATCGTCATTTATTCCACCCAAATTGAGTTTGGAGGGTGTCGGTTTAATTGTTCCGTCATCTGTCGGCATCGGAGGGAGATCGTCATCAAGATTCAAGAAACGGGCAAACTCACTACGGAATCGAAGTGTCACATCGCCCACAGCACCATTACGGTGTTTTGCGATAATGATTTCAGCCTTACCTTTTGTGTCGTTGCCGTGTTGATCCTTCATAATCTTATAATATTCGGGACGGTGGATGAAGCACACCATGTCGGCATCCTGCTCGATGGCACCTGATTCGCGAAGGTCACTAAGTTGCGGACGCTTACTGTCTGGACTTTCAGGATTGCTGCTTGTACGCTGCTCCACTGAACGGTTCAACTGCGAGAGAGCAATGATAGGGATGTTCAGTTCCTTAGCCAAGCCTTTCAAAGAACGAGAGATGGTGGATACCTCTTCTTGACGGGAGCCGTACGACATGCCCGATGCATTCATCAATTGGAGATAGTCAATAATGATCATTTTGACTTGACAATCACGCACCAATCGGCGAGCTTTCGTTCGGAGTTCAAACACCGAGAGTGAAGGCGTGTCATCCACATAGAGGGGCGCTCCGAAAAGGTCATTCATCCTATGGTCAAGCTGCTGCCATTCATACTTTGCCAACTGACCGCTCTTGATTTTCTCACCGGATATTTCACAGACGTTCACCAACAGACGGTTCACCAGCTGTACGTTTGACATTTCAAGAGAGAACATGGCAATAGGTATCTTACGGTCAACCGCCATATTTCGAGCCATGGAGAGCACGAATGCGGTCTTACCCATTGCAGGACGGGCTGCTATGATGATGAGATCGGAGTTTTGCCATCCAGATGTCATGGCATCCAGTTTGTCGAAACCAGAAGGCAAGCCAGAAAGACCGTCGGTGCGGGCTGCTGCCTTTTGCAGGAGTTCGTATGCTTCGTGAATGACTGGGTCAATCTGTGTGAAATCTTTCTTCAGGTTGGACTTGGAAAGTTCGAACAACTGCCCTTCCGCAAGTTGCATCAGCGATTCGATGTCTTGAGTTTCATCGAATGCCATTTTTTGGATGCCACTGGTATAGGATATGAGATCACGCGCCAATGCTTTTTGTGCCACTATTCGTGCGTGATATTCCAAGTGGGCAGAAGACAGCATAGAGCGTGAAAGTTCTGCTACATAAGCTGCACCGCCTGCCTGCTCTAAATCACCGCTTTTCTGCAACTGCTCAGTCACCGTCAGCAAGTCAACAGGCGAGTTTGCTGCAGCTAACGATTGTATTGCCTGGAAAATGACCTGATGTTTTGAATCATAGAAAGAATGTGGCTTCAAGAAGTCAGACACCGTAGCAAAGGCATCCTGCTCAATGATACATGCACCCAGCACAGCCTTCTCAAGTTCTACGGCTTGAGGCTGCAATCTGCCTAACTGTGCAAGCTGATCTTGGTCGTTGCTGCGAACAGTCTTTCTACGTGATGCGGGTCTTTGTTCTGGCATTTTATTGGTTTAGGAATAGTGCTTTGTGGCACGTCAATGAGGCTTTCCCACTTTATCGGGCTGCAAATTTAATAAGAATATTTAATACAAACAAACACTTTAACCGAAAGTTATCAACACTTTTTGTTTCAAACTGTTGATAACTCTGTTGAAAAATCGATTTCATCGTTCAACTTCCGACGTAAAATCAAAAAGTAAAAAAAAGTTAAATTTTTCAAAGGGGTTCTGGGAAACTTGCAAAACCCTGTGTAATTCATGATTCCTTCCATATCTCTTTCCCTTGAAATTCCCACCTTCCTTACTCGGGTTATACTCTTGACAGGCAAAAACAATACAAACAATATGCGAGGGATGATGTTGTTTATTTAAGCCAAACAGAAGACTGTCTGTACTTTTTTTAAGGTTTTTTATTAAATATGTGTTCGGAAATTTCCACAATCAATCAAAAAGTGGTAACTTTGTCGCGTTTTTAGAATCAACGGGATTTCTTCCGTTGTTTATTTTTCGGTTTAGTTAGGCTATACACACAGAAGAACCCTTTTGGTAGAGGGTGAATCTAACGCACAATAAGAGAGAAACAAATCATAGTTAATATTAACAAATTATGGCGAATGTAATTAAAATTACGAAAGGCTTGAACATCAACCTCAAAGGTAAGGCTGCTGCTCAGGTTTCTGCCGCTCCTGCATCGAAAGTCTATGGACTTGTGCCTGATGCATTCTGGGGTATGAAGCCAAAGGTGGTTGTCAAGGAAGGGGATGAAGTGAAAGCTGGTGATGCGTTGTTTGTCAACAAACAGCATCCGGAAGTAAAGTTCGTCTCTCCTGTTGCGGGCAAGGTGACGCTCGTGGAGAGAGGCGACCGTCGTAAAGTATTAAGCGTTCAGGTAGAAGCCGCTGCGCAACAGGCGTATGTGGACTTCGGAAAGAAGGACGTGAAGTCGCTGAGTGGTGAGCAGGTGAAAGAGGCTCTCCTTGAAAGCGGACTTTTCGGTTTCTTCCTTCAGCGTCCTTACGCCGTTGTTGCTGACCCCAACGATGCGCCTAAGGGCATTTTTGTGTCTGCCATCGCAGACATGCCGCTCGCTGCTGACATCGACGTAGTGTTGAAAGGCAATGAGGAGGATTTCCAGACAGGTATCTCCGCACTTGCCAAGTTGGCAAAGGTCTATCTGGGTGTGAAGCCCGACAGTGCTCTTGCCGGGACGAAGGATGCTGAGGTCAACGTGTTCAAGGGCAAATGTCCTGCAGGCAACGTGGGCGTTCAGATTAACCACGTCAATCCAGTGAACAAGGGTGAAGTGGTTTGGACTATCGGTGCTGAAGAAGTCGTTTTCATCGGCAGACTTTTCAACAAGGGCATCGTGGATTTGACACGCACCATCGCAGTGGCAGGTTCTGAAATCAAGGAGCCTCAATACAAGCAAGTGCTCGTTGGTGCCAAGATTGGCGACATCGTGGCAGGCAATGTGAATGCGGACAAGAAGGTGCGCCTGATTGATGGCAACCCACTCACAGGTATGCAGACCAATGAGGATGCTTTCCTTCTCGCTCACACCACTGAGGTGACCGCTATTCCTGAAGGTGATGATGCCAACGAACTCTTCGGTTGGATTGCACCACGTTTCAAGAACTTCTCCGTCAGCCGTTCTTATTTCTCTTGGCTGTTGCCTAAGAGTAAAGAATATGTGCTTGACGCACGTGTGAAGGGTGGTCATCGCCACATGATTTTCAGCGGCGAATATGATTCTGTATTCCCAATGGACATCTATCCAGAACAGCTGGTGAAGGCAATTATCGCTGGTGACATCGACCGCATGGAAGCGCTCGGCATCTATGAGGTGGCACCTGAAGACTTCGCTGTGGCTGAGTTTGTGGATAGCTCTAAAGTAGAACTCCAGCGCATTGTTCGGGAAGGTCTCGACATGCTGCGTAAAGAAAACGAATAAGCAATATGGGACTTAAGAAAATTCTTGACAACTTGAAGCCTACCTTCTCAGAAGGAGGTAAGCTCAGCGCTTTCGGCTCTCTCTTTGACGCTGCAGAGACTTTCTTCTTTGTGCCTAATGAGACGGCTAAGGTGCGTGGCGCACAGATTCACGACGCCATCGACTCAAAGCGTTCTATCTTCTTTGTGGTGATTGCCCTGATTCCTGCTATACTTTTCGGAATGTATAACATCGGTTATCAGCACGCTCTGGTGACAGGAGCATGCACTCCAGAGGCTTGTCCTTGCGCTGACATCTGGGGCAATTTCCTTTATGGTTTGGCAGTGATGCTTCCTAAAATCATTGTAAGCTATGCTGTAGGTCTCGGCATTGAAATCGCTGTGGCTCAGTGGAAAAAGGAAGAGGTTCACGAAGGTTTCTTCGTAACTGGTATCCTCATTCCGCTCATCGTTCCTGTGAACTGCCCACTTTGGATTCTTGCCATTGCAACAGCATTCGCAGTCATTTTCGCCAAGGAAGTGTTTGGCGGTACGGGTATGAACATCTTCAACCCCGCCCTCGTCACTCGTGCCTTCCTCTTCTTCGCTTATCCATCGATGATGTCAGGCGATAAGGTGTGGGTGAATGGCAACTATATTGATTGTATCAACGGCACTCCCGCTGTGGATGCAGTATCTGCTGCCACCCCACTCGGTCAGTTGGCTGCAGGTGAGGCTGTAACTGCCACTCCCATGCAGACCATCATCGGTACAATCCCCGGTTCCATCGGTGAAACTTCTGTCATCGCCATCCTGATTGGTGCAGTCATCCTCATCTGGGCGAACATCGCCAGCTGGAAGATTATCCTCTCCACATTTGTGGGTGGTGCCTTGATGGCTTACTTCCTTCGCTACGATGGTGCACAGAACTTCGAATGGTGGGAGCAGCTCACTGTCGGTGGTTTCTGCTTTGGTGCCGTGTTCATGGCAACCGACCCTGTTACCAGCCCTCGCACAGAAGGTGGTAAGTGGATATTCGGTTTCCTCATTGGTGCCATGGCCATCATCATCCGTGTGCTCAACCCTGGTTACCCAGAAGGTATGATGCTTGCCATCCTGTTGATGAACGTGTTTGCACCTCTGTTCGACTACTTCTTCGTACAGGCTAACATTAACAAGCGCGCTAAGCGTGCCAAAAAGTAAAGGAGGACTCAAGATATGGCAAAAATGAATACAAATGGTAATGCATATACTATTATTTATGCATCCGTCATGGTCATCATCGTGGCATTCCTCCTCGCTTTCGTTGCTTCGGCTCTGAAACCAACACAGGATGCCAATGTGGCACTCGATACCAAGAAGCAAATTCTTTCTTCATTGAACATCCGCGACCTTGACAACGCAGCCGCTGAAGCCAAGTACAACGAGGTGATCACCAGCGGTGAACTCGACAGCCCTACCCTCACAGCCAATGTGGATGGTGAGGAGAAGCTCGTCATCGCCGTGAAGGGCGCAGGTCTTTGGGGACCACTTTGGGGATGGATTTCCGTCAACAAGGATGGTGAAACTGTATATGGCACATTCTTCAATCACGAATCAGAGACAGCAGGTCTGGGTGCCCGCATCAAAGAGCAGTGGTTCCAGGATTTGTTCAAAGGCAAGAAAATTTATCAGGACGGCCAAGTTGCCCTCGGTGTTTACAAACAGGGCAAGGCTCCTGCAACACTCTCTACAGATTGCTATGTAGATGCTGTGACAGGTGCAACGCTGACGTCCAATGGTGTTAACGACATGATTCAGAAGTGCCTGAGTGACAATCAGAGCGCAATTGAAGCATTCAAAAATTAAAGGAGGACAAAGAATATGAGTTTATTTTCTAAAGAGAATGGCGCAGTTTTCATGGGTCCGCTCAACTTGAACAACCCTATTGCAGTTCAGGTCCTCGGCATTTGCTCGGCACTCGCTGTCACTTCGCAACTGAAGCCCGCCATCGTGATGGGACTCTCTGTGACTGTCATCACAGCATTCTCAAATGTGATTATTTCCTTGATTCGCAAGACCATTCCTAACCGCATCCGCATCATCGTTCAGCTGGTGGTTGTCGCTGCACTTGTAACGATTGTGAGCAACATCCTGAAGGCATACGTTTATGATGTGAGCGTGCAGCTTTCTGTGTATGTCGGTCTGATCATCACCAACTGTATCCTCATGGGACGTCTTGAGGCATTCGCCATGCAAAACGGTCCTTGGGAGAGTTTCCTCGATGGCATCGGCAATGGTCTCGGTTATGCAGTTGTGCTCGTCATCGTTGGTTTCATCCGTGAAATTCTCGGTTTCGGCACCCTGTTCGGTTTCCAGATCATTCCTGACGGTGCATACGTTGAGAATGGTGGTCTCTACATCAACAACGGTATGATGACCATGCCAGCCATGGCACTCATCATCGTGGCTTGCGTCATCTGGGCACACCGTTCATACAATAAGGATTTAGAAGCATAAGTGTAACATACCTAATCAATAAAAGAAAAGAATTATGGAACATTTCATTAGTTTGTTCGTCCGCTCCATTTTTGTGGACAACATGATTTTCGCTTTCTTCTTGGGTATGTGCTCTTATCTTGCAGTATCCAAGACCGTAAAGACTTCGTTCGGACTCGGTGTGGCTGTCACATTCGTGCTCCTCATCACCGTTCCCGTTGACTATTTGCTCCAAACGAAGGTGCTCGCCAGCGGTGCTTTGGCAGAAGGTGTTGATTTGACTTTCCTGGCATTCATCCTCTTCATTGCTGTCATCGCTGGTATGGTGCAGCTCGTCGAGATGATTGTGGAACGCTTCTCCCCTTCTCTCTATGCCGCACTCGGTATCTTCCTTCCGCTGATTGCAGTGAACTGCGCCATCATGGGTGCATCACTCTTCATGCAACAGCGCATCCTGCTTGACCCAGAGACAAGCACTCAAGCTATCTCAGGTGTAGGCGATTGCATTGCATACGCGCTCGGTTCTGGTATCGGTTGGACTCTCGCCATCGTAGGTCTCGCCGCTATCCGTGAAAAGATGGCTTACTCTGATGTGCCAAAGCCTCTTCAGGGTCTCGGCATCACTTTCATCACTGTAGGTCTCATGGCCATGGCGTTCATGTGTTTCTCTGGTCTCAAACTCTAAAAAAGAAAGGACATAGCAATTATGGATATGACATTTATATTATATAGTATAGGGGTGTTCTTGGTGATTGTGCTTGTGCTCGTCATCATCCTCCTCGTTGCTAAGAAGTACCTTTCTCCAAGCGGTAATGTGACCATTACCATCAACGGAAAGGATAAGCTTGAAGTGGAACAAGGTTCAAGCCTGCTCTCCACACTCGCTGCTCATGATGTTTACCTCCCTTCTGCCTGTGGTGGTAAGGGCTCTTGCGGACAGTGCAAATGTCAGGTGGTATCAGGTGGTGGCGAGATCCTCGACTCAGAGAAAGGACACTTCACTCGTAAGCAGATTAAGGAAGGCTACCGTCTTGGTTGCCAGTGCAAGGTGAAAGGCGACCTCGACATCAAGGTGCCAGATTCAGTGATGGGTGTGAAGGAATGGGAGTGCACCGTGATTGGCAACAAGAACGTGGCAACCTTCATCAAGGAGTACAAGGTGGCTCTGCCTCCTGGCGAACACATGGACTTCGAGCCTGGTTCTTACGCACAGATCAAGATTCCTGCATTCTTCATCGACTACGACAAAGATTTCGACAAGAGCCTCATTGGCGACACTTATCTCCCTGCATGGGAGAAGTTCGGACTCTTCCCACTCAAGTGCGTCAACGAAACTCCAACTATCCGTGCCTACTCTATGGCGAACTATCCCGACGAGGGCGACATCATCACGCTCAACGTCCGTATCGCCACTCCTCCATTCAAGCCAAAGGATCAAGGTCCTGGCTTCATGGATGTAAATCCAGGTATCGCATCGTCTTACATCTTCTCTCTCAAACCGGGCGACAAGGTTATCATGTCAGGTCCTTACGGAGAGTTCCGTCCACAATACGGCACTGGTCGTGAGATGATTTGGGTAGGTGGTGGTGCCGGTATGGCTCCTCTGCGTGCGCAGATTATGCACATGCTCAAGGGCAACGGCATTGCTCCAGAAGACCGTCAGCGCGAGATGCACTATTTCTATGGTGCACGTGCCCTCGAGGAGATTCCATTCCTCGACGACTTCCTCGCACTCGACAAGGAATTCCCCAACTTCCACTTCCATCTTGCCCTCGACCGTCCAGATCCGAAGGCAGATGCAGCAGGCATTGCATACACTCCAGGTTTCGTCGCACCTGTAATGGGCGACACCTACCTCAAGCAGCACGAGAATCCAGAAGATTGCGAGTACTACCTCTGTGGTCCTCCAATGATGGCAAAGACCGTGCTCGACCTGCTCCACTCTCTCGGTGTAGAAGACGACATGATCCGTTTCGACAATTTCGGTGGATAAAAGTAGCTTTCTGGAGCGTTCTGCAACCGAAAAGCAAACTGGAACATCTGTTAAGACGAAACAGACTTTCTAAGACATAACATTCTTTACATAAAAAGGAAGGGCGTAAACAACGTCCTTCCTTTTATATTGAAACCTTCAATTGGGAATTGACAATTAACAGTCGAGAGTTTTGAGTTGAGAGTTTAGAGTCGAGAGCTTAGAGTTTAGAGTTTAGAGTTTAGAGTTTAGAGTTTAGAGTTTAGGGTTTAGAGTTTTGAGTTTTGAGTTTTGAGATTCAATTCCTCATTCCTAATTCCTAATTTTGAGCCACTCCTTTAACTCCAGGGTAACTGAAAAGTATCGCTTATCGAATAAATAACAATTCCCGATATTTTGGCAATGGCCATGCCTCATCATCAACGATGGTCTCAAGCTTGTCAACATGGTAGCGTATTTCCTCCAAAAGTGGAGCCACGGTGTCATGATAAGCAATAGCTTTCTCACGTTCCGACTCTATGCGATTCGCCACTTTGCGAGCTTCGACCATTTTCTCCACATTCTCAACAATGAAGCTTTCATGTTCGGAGATTTGCTCAATGAGGTGCATATTCTCCTTAGATATCTTTTGAGTCTTATCTGCAGGGAAGATGTCACGAACCTTGTGAACATTATCAATCAGCACAGATTGGTAGCGAGTCACCACAGGAATAATATGGTTGAGACATAGGTCACCGAAAATACGTGATTCTATCTGAATCTTCTTGGTGTATGTTTCCCATTTGATTTCATTGCGTGCCTCCAATTCAAAACGAGTCATCACGTGTGTCTTCTCAAACATCTTGACAGAAGCGTCTTTCAGATAGTTGTCGAAAACCAATGGTGCGGATGTCTCACAATCCAACCCACGTTTAGCAGCCTCAGCTTTCCATTCGTCGCTGTAGCCATTACCATTGAACACAATAGGCTTTACATGCTTGATATCCTCACGCACCACTTTCAAGATGGCAGTTTCCTTCACTTCACCTTTTTCAATCAAGGCATCCACTCGCACTTTGAAATTGATGAGCGCTTCAGCTACAGCCGCATTGAGCATCAGCATAGCTGAGGCACAGTTGGCTTCAGAACCTACAGCACGGAACTCAAAGCGGTTGCCTGTGAAGGCAAAAGGAGATGTGCGGTTGCGATCGGTATTGTCAATCAGCAATTCAGGGATGGAAGGAAGGTCTATCTTGAATGCCTTTTTTCCTGCCACTGAAAGGTTGTTGTCATCTGCTTTCTCTACATGTTCAAGCAAATCAGTGACCGTCTTTCCAAGGAAAGAAGAAATAATGGCAGGAGGAGCCTCATTCGCACCGAGACGATGAGCGTTGGTGGCACTCATGATAGATGCTTTGAGCAGTCCGTTATGATCATAGACAGCCTTGAGTGTTTCGACAATAAAAGTGACGAAACGAAGGTTGTCCATTGTAGTCTTACCTGGTGCATGAAGCAGAATGCCCGTATCGGTGGCAAGCGACCAGTTCTCATGCTTTCCAGAACCGTTTACACCCTTGAAGGGTTTTTCATGCAGAAGACAACGGAAACCATGTTTTCGAGCCACACGCTTCATAATGGCCATCATCAGCATGTTGTGGTCAACAGCAAGGTTTGTTTCCTCAAAAATAGGAGCCAACTCAAACTGGTTGGGCGCTACTTCGTTATGGCGTGTCTTGCAAGGAATACCAAGTTGCAACGCCTGAATCTCAATGTCTTTCATGAACTCCTCCACGCGGGCTGGAATGGAACCGAAGTAATGGTCATCCATCTGCTGATTTTTTGCAGAGTCATGTCCCATCAAGGTGCGCCCTGTCATCACAAGGTCGGGACGTGCTGCAAAGAGTGACTCATCCACGAGGAAATACTCCTGTTCCCAACCAAGATTAGAAATCACCTTCTTCACGTCAGGATAAAAGTACTGAGCAACAGCAGTAGCAGCCTTATCAACAGCATGGAGCGATTTCTTAAGAGGCACCTTGTAATCAAGTGCTTCCCCTGTATAGGAAATGAAAATGGTAGGAATCATTAGTGTATCGCCAATGATGAACACGGGGGATGTGGGATCCCATGCAGAATAGCCACGAGCCTCGAAAGTGGAACGAATTCCGCCTGATGGGAAGGAACTGGCATCCGGTTCCTGCTGCACAAGCAACTTTCCTTCAAACTCTTCCACCATGCCACCCTTTCCGTCATGCTCCACAAAGCCATCATGTTTCTGCGCCGTACCTTCTGTGAGAGGTTGGAACCAGTGCGTATAGTGTGTCACACCATTCTCTATTGCCCATGTCTTTATGCCCTGAGCCACTGCATCTGCAATGGTGCGGTCAAACGGTGCGCCATTATCTATCACATCACACATCTTCTCATACACTTCCGATGGCAGGTACTTACACATTTTCTGTCTGTCAAAGACATACTTACCGAAATACTCACATGGACGTTCCTTGGGTTGCTCCACATATACAGGAGCACGTTTGAACGCCTCATCCACCACCTTGAATCTAAGTCGTGCAGCCATAATTTGATGTCCTTTTTTTTCAATTTGACTGCAAAGTTATAACATTTTCAGCAAAAAACATTGCTCATTAGAAACATTTTCCCTAATTTTGCCACAGAAATACCTTTACATGGACAATATACGTGAACACATATTCACAGAAGAGGAGATAAAGGAAGACCTCCGGTATCTGCAACTATTGGCACAAAGCTACCCGAATGTGGCAGAGGCAAGTTGTGAGATTATCAATTTGGAGGCAATACTGAATCTGCCCAAACCTACAGAACACTTCATCAGCGACCCACATGGTGAGAGTGAAGCATTCAACCATGTGCTACGTAACGCTTCGGGTTACGTTAAGAGGAAGGTGGAAGAAATCTTCGGACCCACATTACGTCTATCCGAAAAGCAAGAGCTCTGCACCCTCATCTATTACCCCGAAGCTAAGCTGCAACGCATCAAGGCGGCAGAAACCAACATGGAGGACTTTTATGTCATCACACTTAATCAGCTCATCAAGGTATTACGTGAAGTCAGTTCTAAATACACTCGAAGCAAGATACGCAAGGAACTTCCAGAAGAGTTTGGCTACATCATCGAAGAATTGCTTCACGAGAGTCATAGCGGAGTCGGCGAAAAACGCCACCAGTACTACAACGTCATTGTACAGACCATCATCGACACCCAGCGTGCCGATCATTTCATAGTTTCCATCTGCCACCTCATCCAACGATTGGCAATAGACAGGCTTCACCTTTTGGGCGACATCTTCGACAGAGGTCCCGGAGCCCACCTCATCATGGAAACATTGATGAATTATCATCATTTTGATATCGTGTGGGGAAACCACGACATTGGATGGATAGGTGCTGCAGCAGGCAATCGTGCTTGCATCGCCAACGTGCTCAGACTCTCCTTGAGATATGGTAACCTCACCACTCTTGAGGATGGCTATGGCATCAACCTTTTGCCGTTGGCAACCTTTGCCATGGAAACATACAAAGATGATCCATGCAAACTATTCTCTGCCACCGAATTGGGCAAGGAGAGCCAGCATGATAAGAAAACCAACCGTCTCATTGCGCAGATGCACAAGGCCATCACTATCATTCAGTTCAAGGAGGAAGCAAAGATTATCGATCGTCATCCGGAATTTGATATGGCTGGACGCAAAATGCTGGAACATATCTATTTCAGCAATGGCACCTGTTTCATCGATGGCAAAGAGTATGAGATGCAGGACACGTTCCTACCCACTGTAGATAAGGAGAGTCCCAATGCCCTCTCTGAAGAGGAGGAATCATTGATGGCAAAACTGGCGCACTCGTTCCGTACGAGTGACAAATTGCAACGGCATGTACAGTGCTTGCTGGCTCACGGTGGCATGTACTCTATCTCCAATAGCAACCTCATGTATCATGCCACTGTACCACTCAATGCCAATGGCACCTTGAAGGAAGTGGAAATCAGCGGCAAGAAATACAAAGGTATGGCACTGATGAAAAAGACGGGACACATTGTCCGTGAGGCCTTCAATAACGATACACCCAAAGACAGGAAGAGCTACGCCAAAGACTACATTTGGTATCTGTGGTGCGGAAAGGACTCACCCTTATTCGACAAGGATAAAATGACCACCTTTGAACGCTACTTCATCAAAGACAAGTCAACCCATGTGGAAACCAAAGGGTTCTATTACCAATATAATAATGATGAAAAGACCGTTGACATGATACTCGATGATTTTGGTGTAGAGGGCAAGCATAGACATATCATCAATGGTCACACTCCTGTAAAAGTGCTGAAAGGCGAAACACCAATCAAAGCCAATGGGAAGCTTCTTGTCATCGATGGCGGTTTCTCCCGAGCCTATCAACCCGAGACGGGTATTGCAGGCTACACCCTCACTTTCCATAGTCGTGGTCTTGATCTCGTACAGCACCAGCCCTTCCGCTCTGCTGAGGATGCCATCCAGAATGGTGACGACATCAAAAGCTCCACCCAGATTGTGGAATTAAGTTCACAACGCATGTACGTAAAAGATACAGATAAGGGCAAAGTGCTTCGCACCAAAGTCGAGAACCTCAAACGACTCCTTTTTGCCTATCGGAACGGATTTATCAAAGAAATCAAATAACATCAAATTATTCACACCAAAACTCAAAGCGTATGAAGAAACTATTACTCTTAGCTGCTTTTGCACTCGGTTGCATCAGCGCATCAGCTCAGAAGACATTGACACTGAGCACTTACAAAGGAACAGACCTTGCAAAGTATGACGGGCAGACGCTGAACGTATCTGTCAGCCGTTATCTCTTTACGGGATGGAACACCATCTCCCTCCCTTTTGCCATGACGGAAGACCAAGTAAATGAAGTATTTGGAAGCGACTGCAAGTTGGAGAAACTCGTTGGTGTTGAAAACGACGGCGTGGATGTTATACTAAACTTCCAAGACTGCAAGAAAGAGGGAATCAAGGCCAACACACCGTACATCCTCAATTACACAGGTGAAAACGGCACTAAACAATTCACCACAGAGAATGCGCTGATTGTAAATGGCATTGCATCTTTGGTGTTCACAGCAGAAGGAACTGGTGAAAAAATCACAATGGCAGCTGCTCAGCAGCAAACAGAGCCACAAGGTTTGTACGGCATTCTTGCAAAGGACAACAGCGAAGCAGCGTTTGTTAATGCAAGCGAGACAGCTAACGGGTTCTATGCCACTCGCTGTTATGTAAAGATGGAAAATGGTAATTCCAAGATGTTAAAGACCGTACACATCGGAGACAAAGAAGCAGCAAGCATCAAGTCTGTTGTCAATGCAAACGAGAAGGTGGAAGTGTTCAACCTCTCCGGCGTGAAAGTGGCAGACAGCATTGAAGGCCTTGAACCTGGCATCTATGTGGTGAAGGGCAAAACAGTGTTGGTGAAATAAGCCTTTATTCCTTTAGATACGATGGTGGGGATTTTTTTCCTCACCATTTTTTGTTTTTACAATCATTCATGCCGAAATGTTCCGCTCGTATATCTTTTTTGCCATAACAATCATTGTGGTTTGAAGGAAAAGTTGTATCTTTGGCAAAATTTTCACATAACAACCAAAAACCTTAATAAACATGCTCACACAAGAAGACAAAGCCTTTCTCGAGAAGAAAGGCATCTCAGAAGAGAAATTGAACGCACAGTTGAATTGTTTCAAGACAGGATTTCCGTGGCTGAAATTGGCAGGGGCTGCATCACCTGGTAATGGCATCACGATTCCATCGGAAACTGAGAAGCAGGACTATCTATCAGCTTGGGATGCATACCTTGAAGGATCAGGCAAGGTGCTCAAATTTGTGCCTGCATCGGGTGCAGCAAGCCGTATGTTCAAGAATCTTTTTGAATATCTTGACAATGAGGAAAAGACAGACTTCATCCAGAAGTTTGAAGAGAATATTGACAAATTCGCTTTCATCGATGACTTGAAAGCAGCCATCAGCAAGAATGGCGGTGACAGCAGCGTGAAGACAGCGATTGCGACTCTGTTGGGCGAAGAAGGTCTTTCGTATGGCAAGTTACCCAAAGGTCTGCTGAAATTCCATAAATACGAGGATGGAGCACGCACTCCTGTAGAAGAACATCTGGTGGAAGGTGCACTTTATGCTGGCGGCAAAAATGGTAATGTAAACGTCCACTTCACCGTTAGCCCTGAACACCGCCCATTGTTTGAGGCTCTTGTTGCAAAGGTTGCTCCAAAATACGAAAAGAAGTTTGGTGTGAAATATTCGGTGAGTTTCTCAGAGCAGAAGGCAAGCACAGACACTGTAGCTGCCAATCCTGACAACACGCCATTCCGCGGGAAGGACGGCAAGATTCTTTTCCGTCCAGGCGGTCACGGTGCACTAATTGAGAACTTGAACGACTTAGATGCAGATGTCATCTTCATCAAAAACATTGACAACGTAGTACCCGACCGTCTGAAAGCCGAGACTGTTGAGTACAAAAAATTGATTGCAGGGGTGTTGGTGAGCAAGCAAAAGAAGGCTTTCCAGTATCTCGAACTGCTCGACAGCGGAAAATACACTCACGCACAATTAGAGGAAATCATCCGTTTCTTGCGTGACGAACTCTGTTGCCGTAATCCGGAGTTGAAAGATTTGGAAGATGCGGAACTCGCCATCTATCTGAAGAAAAAGCTGAATCGTCCTATGCGTGTGTGCGGTATGGTGAAGAATGTGGGCGAACCAGGCGGTGGTCCATTCTTGGCATACAATCAGGATGGCACCATCAGTTTGCAGATTTTGGAAAGCAGCCAGATTGACAAGAACAATGCCGAATACCTGCAGATGTTCCAAAATGGCACGCACTTCAATCCTGTTGATTTGGTATGTGCAGTGAAAGACTACAAGGGTAACAAGTTCAACTTGACCAAGTACGTTGACTCACAGACTGGATTTATCTCCAGCAAGAGCAAGGATGGTAAAGAGCTCAAGGCACTCGAATTACCAGGTCTTTGGAACGGTGCGATGAGCGATTGGAACACCATCTTCGTGGAGGTGTCACTCGGCACATTCAATCCCGTGAAGACGGTGAACGATTTGCTGCGTCCACAACACCAATAGCATCATTTACAATTTGACCATTTACCATTCACAGATTATGGAGCGATTGCATAATTTGACCTTTAACTATGCGGTCATAGAACAAATCGCTAAATAATTTAATTGCAAAATAAATGGTAAATTGTAAATCGTATAATTGAAAATAAAATGACGAACATCATTCAAAAGTATTTTCCACATCTCACAGAGCTTCAGGTTGAGCAGTTTTCTCAACTTGAGGCTCTTTACAATGATTGGAACGCGAAAATCAATGTGATTTCGCGTAAGGACATCCAAAACCTATACGAGCACCATGTACTGCACTCGTTAGGCATCGCCAAAGTGGTGAACTTCAAAGACGGCACCACCATTATGGATCTTGGAACAGGTGGTGGTTTCCCAGGCATTCCATTGGCAATACTCTACCCTAACGTACAGTTTCATCTCGTTGACAGCATCGGAAAGAAAGTAAAAGTAGCCAACGAAGTAGCAACAGCCATCGGATTGAAAAATGTGAAGTTCAGTCATGCAAGAGCAGAAGAGATCAAAGAGAAGTACGATTTCGTTGTGACTCGTGCCGTAATGCCGATGACAGATTTGATGAAAGTGGCAAAAAAGAACATTAAGAAGGAACAGCGCAATGCTTTTCCCAATGGTATCATTGCCTTGAAGGGAGGAGAACTGGCTGGTGAAATTGCCTCGATGAAAAATATTGCGACAGTATGGGAGCTAAGTGACTTTTTCGAAGAAGAGTATTTCAAGACAAAAAAAGTGGTGCACGTAATTTGTAAAGTGTAAAGTTTCTTGCCAAACTCAAACTTGAATCCATAACTTATAATTATCTATGATAATCAAGACATTTGTGGTGAACCCATTAGGTGAGAATTGCTATGTGGTAAACGATGATACAAAAGAAGCTGTCATCATTGATTGTGGTTGCTCGGACGAGTATGAATGGGCTGACATCAAGAAATACATTGCCAACAATGACTTGCAAGTGAAACATTTGTTGAACACACACCTGCATTTCGACCACATATGGGGCAACACTTTCGTACATCGTGATATGGGATTATGTCCTGAAGCCAATTACGAGGACTTGCACATCTATGAGAACATGGATGAGCAGATTCGTTCTGTTATCGGTGTTGGCATTCCCCACCCTCCTCTTCCACCACTTGGTACATCATTGCTCGATGGAAGCGAAGTGATGTTTGGCGAAACAACCCTTAAAGTGCTCACCACACCAGGACACAGCCATGGTTGTATCTGTTTCCATTCCGAAAAAGACCATATCCTCTTTTCTGGCGACACCCTCTTTTGTGGCAGCTGCGGACGCACCGATTTGGAAGGCGGTAATTACGAATCCCTTATGCAGAGCCTCAAAAAGCTGGCAAACTTACCTGACGACACAAAAGTGTTTTGTGGACATGGCCCTTCCACCACGATAGGAAGAGAAAAGATGTACAACCCCTATCTGAGAGGCTAAACTCTTTGCAACATTAAATACGATTCAATAATAGAGAGGCATCCCCAAGCAGGAAATGCCTCTCTATTATTCCGTAGAAGTCTTGTCTATCGTGTGAAGAGGTTGAGATCAATCGATTCACCCATCTTCTGATAACCAATGGCGTTCGGATGCAGCCAGTCGTTCTCGAAAAGGAAAGCCGGATTGAGACGGTCAGGCTGTTCAGGATCTCTTGTGGCAGCATCGAAATCAATGACACCATCATATTCGCCAGAGGTGCGAATCCACTCGTTCACCATCTGACGACCTTTCTCGCGTGATTCATTATAATAATTGTTACCCTTGAATGGCATAATGGTACCACCATAGATTTTAATGCCTTTCTCATGCGCTTTCTTAATCATTGCCTGGAATGACTCAATCAATTGTTTAGCAGTCGCTTCACCATCGCGAGAACCACCCAAATCATTGACACCTTCAAACACAATGGCATACTTTACACCTTCCTGCATTAACACATCACGATTGTATCGGCTGTTTGCAGTAGGACCCAATCCACCACGCAGCACACAATTACCGCCAAGTCCTAAATTCAGAACACTTAAGTTCTTGGTCTTCTTGTTCTGCAAAAGGCGTTCTGAAAGTACGTCTGTCCAACGATTCTGTCCATTGGTAGTAGTACCTCTACCGTCTGTGATGGAATTACCAATAGCAGCAATAGCACCAAACTTCCCTTTCGGAACAGCTACCAACAAACTGTTGATATAGTACCAATGGGCAGTTTCCACAGCATCCTTGAAATCCTTCGTGTCCCCCTTGGCTATGTAAGAACTAGTGCGAGAACCCGGGTGTCCCGTCACATCTGTCTGCGAAGCCTTACCAAAATGAATGGTGATGGCTACGTTCATGCGAGGTTTCATCTTGAATGCCACGAGGTCAGATACAATCACCTCACCAGGTTTCATGGTCACACCTCTTTTACCATTGAAGAACAAAGGTGTAGACGAACCTTTAATCTCAGAAGAAGCACCCTGTGAATCAGCCTCAGCCAGTTCCACACCCAGAATTTCTGTTTCTTCCGTATTGAATTCATTGGACAACTTCAGTGCAACTTCTTTACCACCGAAAGACACCTCCACAATCTGCCTCAAGGAATTACCCGACAAATATGGAGCAGGAGCCAGATTGTGAGGTTCCACTTTCTGAATGGCAGTAGTCCACGTTGCCACATACTGCTGTTTTTTCTCTTTTGCCGAGAGAGTCGCAGCTGCCATTGTCATTGCTACCATTAGCAATACGATTTTTCTCATATTATAATAATTATTTTTGGTTAAACATCATTACTTGTTCTTCATCCAGAAAGACAAGAGACCACCTTCCGCTCCTGGAATCAAATAATCATACTTCACAAATTCCGACTTTCGTTCCTTCATGTCCTGCACAATCTTCCCTATCTGCTCATCCGTCAACTTGTCAAAATCAAATCCCTCCATAAAATCCTGTTCAGGCCAACATGCCATTGATTTCGGATACTTGAAATAGTATTGCAATTCGCCCTCTTTCGCCTTTCCCATGAAAGTCAGCTCCTTCACATTTCGGTCACAGAAAATCTCGCCACGGTTCAGCTCGGGAAATGCCAAACAACCATTCATCAGCACGCCCACTTCCAAAGTTATACCATGCAGTTCATCTTGTAACACACGCAACACAAGTCCCTTATACTTTCCTTCTTTGAAAATTTTCATGTCCATTCCCTCAATCTCGGAATCAAATTCCTCCAAAGCATCTGCTGTTGCAGTCTCCGGTTCCACATCCTCCACATCTGCCTTCTTCACAAAACCAGACTCTATGTCACAATTATCGTTATAGATGCTCACCTTGTAGAAGTCACCTTCTTCACCAAGCACAGCAAACACCTGACCAGGATAAGCAAAGCTCTCATCACAGCTATAGCCGTCAGGCACATCTTCATTTGACCACTTATCCACAATGATGGCCATATCCGACTCAAGGTCTTCCATCCATGTTACAAGCCAAGGGCTCTCGGGATCAGCATATCGGAAAATCTCACTGTTTTCCTTCACGACCCTCACAAACTTCTCCACCGTAGGCTCTCCCACATTCAGAATATTTTCCACCTGTACAGAGTCGTCCGTAGCGTCACCATCTGAGTTACCACCAGAAGCCTGTCCCTTACAATTCATAAACATCAAGGACACACAAAGTCCCAATGCATACAAAGCTAGTTTCTTCATATTTGTAAAAGTATTAAATAGTGATTGCAAAAACCTCTTGCAAAGTAACGACATTTTCTGCAAACCACAAAATCTTTCCAAGAAAGTTTCCCAAATCTTTGTTTGTTTCAGGAATTTATTCGTAACTTTGCGACATCAATCACTTTATTTACTAATCTAATAAAATCAAACAAAGAAATGGCAAAGAACAGATGGCTCCTAATGGCAGTAGCCATGATGCTGACCATGCATATGTCAGCACAATTCCCTGGTGGTTTCGGCAACTTCGGGCAGATGGCGAAACGTCAAGCACAACAGAAAGCTGCTGAAGCAGAAAAGAATTACCAGAAAGGCAACGAATTTCTCGAAGCACAGAAGTACGACAAGGCATTTGCCGCCTATGAAAAAGCAGCAGAAAACGGACATGCCGGTGCACAGTACAACATCGGTACATTCTACGTGGAGGGAAAAGTGGTGCCACAAGACATAAGCAAAGCTGTGGAATGGTTTGAGAAAGCAGCAAACCAAGGACTGAAAGATGCACAATTCAACCTTGCCTCCATTTATCACCAAGGAGCAGGTGTGCCCAAAGACGAACAGAAGGCAGAGTATTGGGCAAAAGTCTATAAGGACATCATCAAATTGGAAGTCAAAAAAGAAGAACAGCCACAGTTTCCTTTTCCACCACGACAAATGGAGCCTGTAGTGGAAGCACCTGATGTTCAAGCCGAGTTCGAAGGCGGACAGCAAGCACTCATGACATGGCTCTCACAAAACATGCAATATCCAGAAGAAGCACAGAAGGATAATGCACAAGGACGGGTTATCGTCAGTTTCATTGTCAACAAGGATGGAAGCATCGATGAAGTGAAAGTGATGAAATCCATACATCCCGCTTTGGATGAAGAAGCTGCACGAGTGGTCAAGTCGATGCCCAAATGGACACCCGGAAAAAAAGACGGCAAGCCTGTACGCGTAAGATATTCACTTCCTATCTCTTTCAGAATGGCTGTTCCAGAGACTGAGAAAAGTGATGCTGCAGCAGAGAAACAAGAATGACCTTCTGAATAGACGTGACGTTGCAGCTATGCCAGATAAATAATCCTTCACTCGTTCCATAAACTCGCAAGGAAGGCAAAAGTTTGTACAAAAACTCCTGATTCCCTCAAAAACTGACAAAATTTCATTGTTAGTTGAGGGAATTTGTGTAATTTTGTCACGATTTTGTGTTTTGACCACCATGGACGAGAAAGCTATACAACAAATCAAGCAACGATATGGCATTGTAGGTAACTACGATGGTTTGAACCGCAGCATCGACATAGCCATTCAAGTGGCACCGACGGAGTTGTCGGTACTGATATATGGCGAAAGCGGTGTTGGTAAGGAAGTGTTGCCAAGGGTGATTCACGATAATTCCACGCGAAAGCACAACAAGTATTTCGCCATCAACTGCGGTTCGCTTCCGGAAGGCACCATAGATTCTGAGCTGTTTGGACACAAGAAAGGCTCCTTCACAGGAGCTTTGGATGACCGTGAGGGCTATTTTAGCGTGGCAAACAACGGAACACTCTTCTTGGATGAAGTGGGTGAACTTCCACTTGCCACACAAGCACGTCTGCTGCGTGTGCTTGAGACAGGTGAATACATCCGTGTGGGTGAAAGCGAAGTGAGAAAGACCAACGTGAGAATTGTGGCAGCAACGAATGTGAACATGCAGAAAGCCATCCGGGAGGGAAAATTCCGCGAGGATTTGTATTATCGTCTGAACACGATTCCTATCAGCATGCCACCATTGAGAGAAAGAGGACGAGACATCGAACTGCTGTTCAGGAAATTCGCCTACGACATCTCCGAGAAATATCGCATAGAACCAGTGCGTTTGACAGAAGAAGCGCGCATGCTTCTTTTGAAATACAAATGGCCTGGCAACATTCGTCAGTTGCGCAATTTGGTGGAACAAATCAGCATTATCAGCCAGGAACGTGAAATCACCCCTCAAATTCTGATGAGCTATGGTGTGACAGACGACTCATTGGGAGAAACCAGTTTGGTGTTGCATGGTGCTAACAGAGAAATGCACACCCCTGAAACACACAGCTACGAGAAAGAACGTGACTTGCTGTTCCAACTGCTATCAAGCATTGGCAAAGAGGTGAAGGATTTGAAAGAATTGGTACACAACAACATGGACAGCATGCAGCATGTGCCACAAGGGCATTATGGGCTTTACAACGAGGAGGCAGAGGAACTGCAACCCTACATCGTCAACAAGCAGAGGTATCAACCGCAAGGCAATATGCCCTACTCCAACCACAACATACAAGAAGTGGAAGACATTGAAACGATTGAGGAAGCCCCCATGTCGAACAAGGAGCTCATGAAGAAAAACATCATCGACTCACTGAAACGCAACAACGGCAACCGCAAGAAAACTGCTCAGGAACTTGATATCTCCGAACGCACATTATATAGAAAAATAAAAGACTACGGATTGGAAATTTAGAGAATGAGACATTGAATAGTGCAAAGATGAAAAATCAGAAGAGATGAGAAGATACGTCACCATATCAAGTTTGACACTGTTACTTGTGAGTGGGTTGGTAGCTTGCAGCGTAAGCTACAAGTTTACAGGCACAAGCATTGACTACACCAAAACCAAGAGCATCAGCCTTGACAAGTTCCCCATTCGTGCCAACTATGTGTGGAGCCCGATGGAGTCGATGTTCTACAACAGCATCAGTGACGTATATGCCCAAAAGACCAAGCTGAAAGTCCTGAAGCGTGACGGTGACCTGCAACTGTCAGGCGAAATCGTCGAATACAGTCAGACGAACAAGAGTGTGGGTTCAGATGGATACTCCACGCAGGTGCAGTTAAAGATTGTGGTAAATGTGCGCTTTGTCAACACCAAGAAACACGAAAAGGATTTCGAACAACGATTCAGCGCAACCACAGAATACGACTCATCCAAACAATTGTCGGCAGTGCAGGAAGAATTAGTTCAGGAGATGATAGACGATATCGTAGACCAAATATTTAATGCCACCGTAGCCGATTGGTAATCATCTACTAAAACCTATTTACTTAAAGAATACAATGAACATAAGAGAGTTATTGGAAGACCCCTCAAAATTAAATGTCGAAACACTGCCAGAACTGAAAGCCTTGGTTGAACGATACCCATTCTTTCAGGCGGCACGACTGCTCTATATATCCAATCTGTACAGGCTCCACTCACAAGATTTTGGTGCAGAATTGAGAAAAGCAAGCTCATTCGTTCCAGACCGCACAGCCCTATTCACTTTGACGGAAGGCATCAACTACACCCTTCCCACCCACAGCGACACTCTCAGCATTGAGACAGAAGGCGAGAGCGAAAGAACCATATCGCTAATTGACCGCTTCTTGCAGGAAGGGGGCATTGAGACAGATGATGACCATGGGCCACAACGTGAAACCCCGTCATTGATTGACCTGACCAATGATTACGCCTCCTACCTCATGCAACAAGATTCACAGACGCTTGGCACATCAGACGATGCCAGCAGCGAGGCTCCCAAACTCAAAGGTGCTGACCTCATTGACAGTTTCATTGAGGAGACAAAAGGGAAACAGCGCATGGACATCGCCGACATCGATGACGAAGAATTCGAATCTCCAGAATTATCAGCTGAAGATGAAGAGATTTATACCGAAAGCATGGTCAATATCTACATAAAACAAGGCAGATATCAACAGGCTTTGGAAATATTACGCAAGATTTCTTTGAATAATCCAAAAAAAAGTTCTAACTTTGCAGCGCAAATTTATCTGCTGGAGGTGCTCTTGAAAGAAAACAAGTGATTTTCCCCTCAGATATTGAAGCAAAAACAAGATAAATAAACAAAAAAATCAAATAACAAAAATGTACCCACTAATCATTGTACTTATCATTCTCGCATCACTTTTGATGTGCGGAATTGTTCTTATTCAGGAATCCAAGGGCGGTGGTCTTGCATCCAGCTTCGCCTCTTCAAACCAGATCATGGGTGTCCGCAAGACAACTGACTTTCTTGAGAAAGCCACATGGGGTTTGGCTGTTGCTATGGTTGTGCTCAGCATTGTTTCTGCAGCATTCGTGACCAAAAACACAGTGGAAGAAGCACCTATCAACATCACAGCTCCAGCTCAGTCAACCGACGCAGAGAATGTTCCAACTTTCCCTGCCACCGGCACACAGACTCCTGCAAAATAAAGAACACATAACAAGAAAAAGGGAGTCACATGAAAATCATGTGGCTCTTTTTTATGGTCATAATGTCGGGGTTTGTGGACAAAACGTACAATTTTCCCAAAATAAAAATGTAAATGTTGCGTTTAATATAAAAATACATTGTATCTTTGTGGCATGATTTCTATAGCAAGACATATTGAATTATTGCTGCTCGAGCATGACTGTGTGATTGTGCCGGGTTTGGGTGGCTTCATCACCAACCATGCCGATGCCAGATACACAGGGGAAGAAGAGGGCCTTTTCCTTCCACCCTATCGAACAATTGGGTTCAACCAGCAGCTGCAAGTGAACGATGGCTTGTTGGTGCAGTCCTATATGGCTGCCTACGACACATCCTACCCTGCTGCCAATCTCCAGATGGAAAAAGACCTGGAAAAGATGATGAACGAATTGGAGATGAAGGGTGAATATGAGTTGGAAAACATCGGTATCATCAAGAAAGGGCTCAACCAAAACATTTCTTTCATCTCACCAGAAACAGGAGCACTCACTCCATCCCTCTACGGATTGTATTCTTATGAGATGAAATCTCTCCAGCGCGTCATTAAGGAAAAAGACATAGAGCAGAACTTACAGGCAGCCGCTTCCATGCATATCGCCCAGCAGGAAAAAGAAACCTCCAAAAAGGCAGCCGAACAGGAGACCAAACGGGGAGATGTAACCATCCACTTCAATCGCCGTTGGTTGGATGTGGGCATTGCAGCCGCTGCAGCAGTATTGCTCTTTTTCTGCTTCTCCTATCTGGTCATGAACCAGACGAACGGCAATTCCGACACGATTGTTGCCGCCTTCCCCACGATGGACAAAGTAGCCATCAAGCCAGCAAAACCTGCTACCGTGCAGCAGGTCGCCACTCCTGCAAAGAACGAGGCAGAGAAGCCCGTTCCAGCCAAAGCTGAGCCAGCAAAGGCAATCGAAGCCGAAGAAATTCCCGCTCAAGTGGAAAACGCTCGTTTTGCCATTGTTCTTGCCACCTATGTGAGCCAAGACAATGCTGAGAAATTCATTAAAGACCTTGCCAAGGAAGGATTAAGCGAAGGAAGGTACGTGAAGAACGGCAAAGTAAGCCGTGTCCTCTACTCTGAATATGCAGACGAGTCAGCAGCACAACAGGCACTGAACAAACTTCGTCAACAGAATGCTGCTTTTGCCGAGGCTTGGATACTTGAACTGTAAGAAGGGAGGATGACATGAAGAGAGTCAGATGTCCTAAATGCGACAGCTACATTGTCTTCGACGAAACAAAATACGCAGATGGCCAGTCCCTTGTCTTTGTATGCGAACATTGCAAAAAGGAGTTTGGCATCCGTATCGGAAAATCAAAACTCTCCAACAGGCATGAAGAGAAAAACCTCGACGAGCATGCCTACAATGAAGACTATGGCAGTATAGTAGTGGTGGAGAACAGATTTGCCTTCAAGCAAGTCATCCCATTAGACTTGGGCGAAAATGAATTTGGGAGATACGTACGGGGCACCAACATCAACAAGCCTATCGAGACACGCGACCCCAGCATAGACACCTTCCACTGTGTCATCACAGTCAAAAAGAACAAGCAAGGAAAACTGCAATACATCCTTCGCGACGCTCCGAGCGACACCGGCACATTCTATATGAATGACATCCTTCGTGATGTTGACCGCATCAACCTTGAAGATGGAGCCATCATTACCATCGGAGCCACCACGCTCATCCTGCGTGCAGCAAACAGCTAAAACTTCATCCAATAACAGATACTTTTTTTATAACTGACTGATAATTTTTAACTTAAGAACCTATTAGGTTCACTGCGCTGAATTATGATTCTGAAAGGAGATCTTATCACTCGAGACGATGCACCCAATGCATTCTTCTCTTCCTTTGAAGGGAAATACACCATCATGGACAACCTTGACGAGAAAGGTGACCCCGTCATCCATGCCAGGAAAGAAGTCTATAATGCAGAATACATCTATGTCACCATTGTGTTGCGAGGCACCCTCAACATCATTATTGGAGGCACCAAACTTGAAGTGAAAGCCAACGAATACCTTGCCGTCATGCCTTGTATGAGCGTGGAGGTCGAGGAATCCCGTTGCATTTTCTTCTCTTACCTCACTCGCAGTCACCTCATGGCAGACATCTACAAGCGTACTCACATACATCCCAAGTTCACCTACAATGCCTTCAAATTCCATCATCTGCATTTCACTCAAGAAGAAATGGAAACGCTGTTGGAATCATATGTTCGCATCAAACGTGAACATCAGCATGAGAACTATCCCATGAAGGAAATAGTGCTGCGCGCATACTATTCAGCACACATCGCAAAACTCTTCTCCATGATTGACGAGAAGAAATTCATCCATTACATCAAAGACTCACGGCAATACAAGTTCTTCAGCGACTTCATCAACACGCTCAACTTGAAACACAAAGAAGAGCGCTCCGTGCAGTACTATGCTGAACAATTGCACATTACCCCCAAATACCTGACAACCATCGTCTACAAATACACAGGGCTTACAGCATCTCAGGCAATAGACCAATACATCATCTATGCCATCAAGCAGACACTCTACAACAACGAGTACAACATCAAGAAAATCAGTCTGGAATACAATTTCCCCAGCCAAAGTTTCTTTGGACGTTACTTCAAGCGCATCACAGGCATGTCACCCCTTGCCTACGTGAAGCACAACAACATCAAATCCATCAATTTTGCATCAAACCAATAAATTCCGACAAAGAATATGAACTACGTCGAATACACCGATATATTCTCACGGGAAGACATCATTCCTTCAGCAGGCATCAAGGACAACCTGCTTCTGTTCGACACATTCAACGGCATCAACCCCCTCGAGCAGCTCAGCAATGCCATATCCACAAAGATATATCAGAGGCTTTCCCTCTATGTAACGGACGGTGAATGCCAACTCATCATCAACGGGCAGGAAGAAACCATCGGGAAGAACACGTTCGTGACCATCATGCCAGAGAACACGCTCCAAATTCGTTTCCACAATCCCGATATCCAATACTTCATGTTTGTCACCTATCCAAAGGTGTCCAATCAGATTTATCATGAGACAGGCATCACATACAGCAATGCCCGCCTCTCCCTCCGTCATTTCATCTCTCCCCTCTCCTCCCAACAGCTCGCTGATGTCCTCCAAATTTACAAAGACATCAAACGGGATTTGCAAGCTCCTGACTATGAGTTCCGCAACGTGTACATCAGTTCCTTGCTCAATGCGCTCATGATCAAGAACATCAACATCCACAACTATAACCCGCTGCCCCTTGAAGGTGACAGCAGCTCGCGCCAATACGACGTCTATTGCAAGTTCCTTTCTCTGCTCAACAAACACGCCATTCAGCAGAGAACCGTGCAGTATTATGCTGAGTGTTTAGGCATTTCCAGTAAATACTTATCCTTCGTCTGCACCAGCTACAGCAAGAAAAACGCCTCTGCATGGATAGACGAAGCCGTCATACAGAAAGCGAAGGCTATGATTTTGGTGCACCACTACTCACTCGGAGAAACCAGCGAGGCGTTGCACTTCCCCACAGTGAGCAGTTTCAGCAGATACTTCAAACGTGTCACAGGCATCACGCCAAAAGACTTTGCCAATTCAAAGACATTATAGCAAACTCAGAGTCATTCTAATTGATAAAGGATAAAAAGATTGTTTTATGAGACTTATTCCCCTCTACACTTGGAACAAGGGGCTACACTCCATGAAGATATCTCAGACGAACTTCATGAAGCAGCCCTGGGCAAGTGGCGTGACATTGCTCGTGTGCGTTATCATCGCGATGCTGCTTGCAAATCTTCCCGCCACCTCACACTTCTATCATGAGTTTTTGGAGACCAGCCTCTCCATGACCATCAGCAACGAGGCATTCACCGTCAGTTTCCCGCAAGACATGACCGTTGAGAAATTCATTAACGACATTCTCATGGTCATATTCTTCTTCACGGTGGGACTTGAAATCAAGCGTGAAGTGATATGCGGTGAACTCTCCAGCGTGAAGAAAGCACTCCTGCCCGTCATCGCCGCAGCAGGTGGAATGGCAATCCCTGCCCTCTTCTACACCCTGTTCAACGTAGGCACAACCACAGCAGGTGGTTGGGGTATCCCCACTGCCACCGACATCGCCTTTGCCGTTGGCATCATGTCCATCCTTGGCAACAAAGTGCCCGTTTCCCTCAAGATATTCCTCACCGCCCTTGCCATTGCCGATGACCTCGGAGCCATCCTCGTTGTGGCACTCTTCTATGGTGGTGACATCAATCTGCCCCTGCTTCTCATCGCCATCGTGCTCATAGCAGGCATACTCATCATGAACAAGCTCGGTGAGAAACGCATGATGTTCTACCTCATTCCCGCCATTGTCGTGTGGTTCCTATTCTACTACTCAGGCATCCACTCCACCATGTCGGGCGTGGTCATGGCATTCATGATTCCTATGGATGCCCGTTTCAGTCGCTCTTACCTCAACCGCAGCAACCGCAAGTACCTCACACGTATCGCTAAATTCGATGATGACGAATTTGAACAAGGCATTCCATTCCCCAATGGGCCACAGCGCCATTGCTTGCGTCGCATGAGCTACATCACCAACAATTCCATCGGCATGTCCTATCGTCTTGAGCATGCGCTCAACCCATGGGTCAACTTCCTCATCATGCCCATCTTCGCCCTTGCCAACGCAGGAGTGGTCATCCCCGACATCAGCTTCTTCAACATCTTCCAGGCACTTCCACTCGAGGGAGTCGGAATGGTCGGCATGGGCATCTTCTTTGGATTGCTCTTAGGCAAGCCAATAGGTATCACCCTCGCCTCCTTCATTGCCATCAAGTGCAAAGTGGGCGCCATGCCCGAAGGAGCCTCATGGAAGATGCTTTTCGCTGTTGCCTGTCTTGGAGGCATTGGCTTCACCATGGCCATCTTCGTCGACACCCTCTCCTTCGGAGAACTCGACGCAACCACTACCGACATGCTCCGTTCATCCGGCAAAATTGCCGTTCTGCTCGGTTCACTCAGTGCCGGCATACTCGGTTCACTTCTCATCAGCATCTTCTCCAAAATGGAAAGAAGGGGATAATTGAGTTTCTTTTGTGTGGGGGGGGGGTGAAAGGTGAAAAGTGAAAAATCCAAGTTACCTTGCTCTTAGAAGACAGGGTTAGGATTAGGATTAGGGTTAGGGTTAGCGTTAAGGTTTCAATTCCTAATTCCTAATTCTCAATTTCCCACCGGCAGGTTCACCACGAAGCGACTACCGCCAGTGTATTCCGAATCGAGCGTGAGGGTGCCATTCATCAGCATGACCACACGTCGGCAAAGGAACAAGCCAAGACCAAGACCTTCGGTGAACATATCCACTTTCGTGAACTTCTCGAAAATGAATTCTGCCTTGTCTACGGGAATGCCGGGACCCGTATCTTCCACGGTGAATTTCACATCATTTTCAGTCGCTTCGATGCGCATGGTCAAACTGCCCTCGGTAGTGAAATGGAGTGCATTAACGAGCAGTTCCGTAAGGACGATGAGCAGATGATGCCTGTTGACCTTCACGGTCAGTTCATCACTCACTTGGCTGTCGAGGTGCATTTCTATGGTGTGAGGAATCAGGCCACTGGCATTTTCAAATGCTTCGCGTGCCAAATCATTACAAACCACCGTTTCGTCCGTACTGATGGTCTGACGAGTCTCAATCAGCGAAGCGATGAGCAATTTGCTCACCATATAGTCGAGTGCATTGGTCTGCACATACATCGTCTCAGCCATTTCCTTCTTCTCTTCATCAGAAATTGACTCACAACTGTCATCGCGCATAACTTGCGAGAACCCGTGAACGATGTTGAGAGGTGTGCGAATCTGGTGTGTGATGTCCTGCATGAACTCCGTCTTCTTTTCACTTGCCTGGCGTGCCAGCAAAGTGGCTTGTTCCAGTTCGGTGGTGCGCTGTTCCGTTTCCTTCTTCTTCTTCTCTATCTCCCGAATGTGCTGGCTGATACTGCGCCGCATCTGGCAGAAACTGTTCTGCAGCTGACCAATCAAGTCGGTGCGTTCACTATGTGGCAGAGGCTTCTCATAGTCGCCATGACCAATCTGTCGCAATTCGGCAGCCAGCAGTCCCAACGGTTGCGTGAAGTGTTTCACAATGCGGTGGCAGCCCAATCCCAGCAGCAGCAATCCGATAATGAGCAAAGGAACCAGGATGTAGTTCAGTTTGTTGTATCCACGGAGCAGTTCGTTGGAAGGACACACAAGTGCAATGCTCCATTGGGTGCCCTCAAGAGGTCGGTAAAGCACAATGTGCGTCTTGCCATCGATTTTGACATCCATGTGTCCTGTGCGTCCATTGGTCATCTCATATCCCAGCGCCACGATGTCGGTGTGCTCTCTGGGGTCAGTGCCCGTGAAGATGGTTTGCTTCAGCAGCTTCGTGGTGTCAGGATGCACGAAATAGTGACCATCGGCACCCAGCAGCATGAAGTAAGAGTTTTGATATGGATGTTCAGCCGTGATGGTCTCCGTTAGTCTCTTCAGCGACAGGTCGGTGGAGATGACACCCACGAACTTACCCTGCCGGTCGTTCAGAGGGATGCAGTACGAAGCAATCATCTCCGGGCTTGACAGCGTTCCGTCATTATAATCATCGAAGGGGTCCACCCAGCAAGCTGTCTTCTTTTGGCGAGGCGTCTTATACCACACCTTGTCATAATAGTTATAATTCGCCTCACGAACAGTGGCAACCGAGTCCTTCTCAGGCGTTAAATACTCTTCAAGTCGTACAGAATAGGCAGAGAAGCCATATTTTTCGTCAGGATAGAAATCAGGTTCCATCGTGATGGAGCAACCATTCGTGTTGGGGTGGTTGGCAACGATTCGATGTGTGTACTTCAGCAAGGAGTCCTTCTCGGTGTGAAGGTTCACCAGCCAGATGATGTTGCGCGTGGCTGTTTCCACCTCCACCATATATCCCTTCACACGCAGCGCCGTATTGTCCAGCACGTGCGATGCCTCATCAACAGCCTCCTCACGAATGATGTTGCGCGACTGCCAATAGAGGAATCCGAGCGACAGCGAGAACACCAGCACCACGACAAACAGGATGTCGAGACAAAGCTTTGTGGAAAGCGATTGCCGTATGTTTTTCCTCATCTCCTTCATAAGCTGTCCTCCTTCTTTTTGTCGGCGATGTCAAGCAAATTGATCAGCACCTCAGTGGTGATTTCCGTATGCTTCTGTATCTTATCAGCCATGCTGCGGCACTCTTTGGCATCCATATCCATCACACGTTGTCTGAAATCGTCCACTGTGGCGTGGATGACCTTGACAGACTGTTCCATGCGGTCACTCATGTTCAGAATGACAGCGTCCTTCATGCGGTCAGCCTCACGCGCCTGTTCGTAAGCCAGTTTCAAGTCTTCATTACGCTGTCTCAGCACTTCGGTCAGTCGGGTGATGTCATCAATGTGCTGATTGATGCTCAGCTGCATTTGCCGGAACGTGTTCTGCACATAGCCCACCTCGTCCGTACGACGACTTTTCTTCACCGGCACATCCATCTGACCATTCGCCATACGGTGTGCTGCATCCACCAGTTTCTGCAGCGGCTTCAGCTTCGAGTGGCTGATGAAGAAGCAGAACACTGCCAGCAGCAACAAACCCGCAAAACTGATGATGAGCGTGACGCGCAACAAGGAATTGTAAGAACTAAAGATATCACTCTCCGGACATACGATGGCGACGCTCCAACCCGCATTCTCAAAAGGATGATAGAAGATAAAGTTCTGCTTGCCATCCATCTCAATTTCGCCATGTCCGATGTGTCCAGTCTTCATCGATATGGCAGCCAGATGCCCTTGACTCGTCGGTTCGTTGAACGCCTCGGTAAAGAAAGCCTCATGCGCATCAAGCGTGCTGTCCGGATGGACAATCAGGTGACCATCGGTACCCATGATGGAGGCATGTGAATTAGGGAAAGGTTTCAGCGAGAGCACCAGGTCGGCAAACCATTTCATCGAGATTTGAGTCGAGAGCACGCCCACCAGTTCGCCCTCCTTGTTGTGCAGTGGCATGCCGTAAGAGGTGATGATGGAAGTCTCGCCATGTTCAACATCCACATAAGGGTCTATCCAAATAGGCTTGCCGTGATGCAAGGGGATGAAATACCATTTCTCACGGGTGTAAAGCCTCGTTCCACCATTCACTGTCACGTTTATCTGAGTCGAATCAGTGTGACTACGTGAAGCATACACCTCATAGTAGGTGCCATATTCGGGATACACACTCGGTTCGAAAGCGATGACACAGCTCTGAATGTGCGGGTTCTCCTTCAACAGCTGTCGGCACAGGCTGTCCATGATTTCCGGTCTGTGCAGACGCTTCTCTACGGTCCAGTGCAAGCTGCGCGTAGCCGTCTCCACCTCGTTCAAGGTGTTGTCGATGCGCAGTTCTGTTGTGCGCAACGTCTGACGTGCTTTTTCCATAGCCTCCTGATAGATAGCTTCACGGGCATGGTGGAACATGACGAAGAGAGCAGTGACGAAGAGCACAGACACAAATCCGACCACCCACATCACAACTTGCGTGGTCAGCGAATTACGTGATTGTTTTTCTGTTATTCTCTTCATGGTTGCAAATTTATAGAAAATTTAGAACTTACAAGCAAATATGAACGAAAAAATGTACAAAACTTGATTTAACTGACAGGTGAAAGTGAACAGTTGATAATTGAGATTTTTTACTTTTTAATTATTCTTGCTGCAAAGTTACGACCTAAAAAGTGCGGTAACAAGTTTGTCGCAACAAACCTGTGTTTCTTGCGACTAGTCGCGTTTTTCGCCCATTCTGTCAGGTGTCTTTCGTATGCATTGGTGTCTTTACGAGCGTGTTACGCATTTCTTTACGGAAGTCTCACAAGTGTCTTTGTGGAAGTCTCACTATAAAAAGACCTGCATCCCTAAAAGGTCATTTTGTCATTTTGTCATTTCGTCATTTTTTGTCTCTCTCGCTTCGCGTGCTATAATAAATATATCTATAATAAATATAATAAATATATATAATATATTTTTTACAGTACTCCCCCTATTAATCATCCCCCAAACCAGTTGAGAAGTGACGAAATGACGAAATGACGAAATGACAAATTGACCACACAAATGTCTTTTCCTGATTTTGGTGGTTCTTTTGCAATTTAGTTGACAATTTACTAGAAACGTTGACACCTTTACTGAAATTTATTCCGCGAAGTGCCTTCGTTATCATTTGTCATTCATGATTTAGCGAAGCGCAAAGGTTAAAGATAATAGGTTAATTTTGTTTTTTCAATCAACCAGACAGGGCGTGTATTTTAACTGTTTTCGCATTTGTGTTATTTTGCAATCAAGAATAATGCACAATGCGATTTCAGTAAAATTGGTAGATGTTTCTGCGATATGTGTTATGCCATAATGGAAAAATGGCAGTAACTTTGCAACCGAAAACTAATACAGAAAAAATCATGAATAAAACAAGAACATTGCTATTGGCAATCCTTTTGATTGGGATATGCTGTGGAATCAGCGCTAAAACACTGGTAGTGTATTATAGTTACACAAACAATGTGAGGACTATAGTGAATGAATTAGCCACACAGAAGGATGTGGATATTGTTGAAATACAGCCTGCTGAAGAGGGACAGGACTATGCTGCGAATAACTATGCTCTCGGTACACAACTGCTGAATGCTATCAAAGCGGCTCCGAATGATGCATCCAGTTATCCGGAAATAAAGCAGGTGAGTGTGGATTTAACTCAATATGATGACATTATCATAGCCACACCATTGTGGTGGAGTCAGATGGCTGCACCCATGCAGACATTCTTGTTTAATAATGGTGCTGCGATGGCAGGAAAGAATATCTGGATGATAGTTTCAAGTGCCAGCTCCAGTATCAGTGGCGTTGTAGCGGATGCAGAACGACTAATCCCAGACGGGAATTTCCAAGGCAACCAAATTTGGATAAAGTCTTCGCAGGTTTCTCAGGCAGCCAGTATGCTGAACAGTTGGTTGGTGGAAACAGGGCAGGTGAGTGCTATTAACAATCAGAAGATGGTAATGCTGTCTGACCCTCATGTGATGGCACCTGGGTTGTTGGTTAGCGAGGGTACTGCATGGACTACATATCTAAGCGGACAGCGCAAATTGGTAGATTACAGCCAGCGACTGTTTGATGATATGATAGTTCGTATCAAGAGAAACTTACGTCCGGGCCTTGTGCTTATCTCTGGTGACCTGACCAAGGATGGTGAACAGGTAAGTCATCAATATGTGACAAGTAAGTTGGATGAGCTGAGAGCGGTAGGTATACAGACACTGGTGATACCTGGCAATCATGACAGGGGTAGCAATAGCGATGCCGTGTATTATGATGGCGAGAGTACAACAGCAGCTACAGTGGCAACTAACGAGTGGTTTGCCACACAGTATGCCAACTATGGCTATGGAGTGAGTTCGGAGCGTGAGGGAACGACACTGACCTATGCCTGCGAACCCATCACGGGATGCTGCCAGGGCAAGCGGAAAGAAGGTGATTGCCATGATGCACCATCCGCTGATGCCACACTTCGCGGGTGTTGACAACTTCGTAAGTACTGCTGTGGTGGGCAACTACAAGACAGTGCGCAACACTCTGGCAGATGCTGGCATCAGAGTCGTGTTTACTGGACATTTCCATACCTCTGATATAGCCAAGGACTGGAATGCAGACAAATCGAGGGAGATATATGACGTAAATACAGGTTCGCTGATATCATATCCTTGTGACTATCGTGAGGTGACGATGAGTGCAGACTTCACTGATATGGCGATAGCAACAGGAAGAATAGCTGACGAGGCTCTGCCCAAGCGAATAAAGGTGACAGACGGTAATCATAATGTTACCTTTGAATTGAACGAGACGAGTGCAGCTCAGTCCTTATATAACATGTTGCCAACGACCAAAGAAGTGCAGGACTACAGCACGAATGAGAAGATATTCTATCCGGAGACGACTATCATTTATTCGTCAGACTGTATAGAAGGGGCTTGCCCTGCTGGAACACTGGCATTGTTCTCACCATGGGGAAATGTAGTAATGTACTATGGTGCAGCAAGCAAGTATACTGGTCTATATATTTTAGGTAATGCCGTAGAAGGAGCAGACCAGATAAGTGAACTGACGGGCAACATCACAGTATCAAAGGTGGAAGTAGCCAAGGAAAGACTGAATACTGCTGTAAAAAATCAGATAGAGGCCAAAGGCACGGCATACTCATTGATAGCACCTACAGCAGCTCAGGCTTTTATTATTCATGCAGAGGGTAATGAAACGGAGAATGCAAGTGCGGCGACGACATTGTCATCATTGATTACTGCAGCCGAGAAGGGTAAGGCCTTTATAGGTGAAGCCAAGGCACAGGAACTGAAAGATATGGCAAGCAGTATGCTGCAGGATAAGAGTCAGTATGGTACGGAACGTGAGAATGTAACGAACGACCTAACGCTGAGCATAGAAGTGCCAGAGGAGGCTATCAAACTGGCTGCGGATGGTTATTCAACATATTGTTCAGAGAACAGACTGGATATCAGCAGGACTACAGGAGTGACTGCCTATATCGTGAATAATGTAACAGAAACAACGGTGGTATTACAGGAGGTCAGTGTGATCCCTGCAGAGACTGGATTTATTCTGAAAGGTACGGGTAACGCATGGTATGACTTGTATAAGACAGAGAATGCCACAGATAATGTATCTGCCAACCAATTGCATGGGACATTGACGGCAACAGCAGCCCCAGCAAACACGTATGCCTTGTCAACAAAGAAAGGTGTAACAGGATTCTATCCGGTAAATACAGGATTGATGATTCCTGCTCATAAAGCATACCTGACTATGTCCGGAGGTCTGGCAAAAGCACTTGCCTTTGATAATGAAACGACAGGGATTATTGATGTGAGTTCTAACGCTGACGCCCTTCCTACAGAATTCTATAGTGTTCAAGGTGTCAAGGTGGCAAGACCTACAAAGGGCATATTTATCAGTAACGGCAAGAAAGTGATAATCAAATAAGGAATGCGTTATGAAAAAGAAATATATGCAGCCTCTGATAGAGGTGACAGAACTGAAGATGGGTATACAAGTACTTGTTGGCTCACCTGACACGATGCCCGTTGTACAAGACCCTTTGGACTTGATAGATAATCCAGAAGATATACATTGATGTCAAGAGCAAAAAGAACTCCATGCGCCTCGTTAATGAAATGAATGCATCATGCAACATAAGAAATAGCGACAAGCGCAAAGGTTAAAGATAATAGGTTAATTTTGTTTTTTCAATCAACCAGACAGGGCGTGTATTATTTCAAGTTTCGTTTTGGCACGTGGTGTTTTCGTGATGAGGGAAATCCGTGTATCATGCGTTGTTTTTTATTGCTACCTTTGTGGAGTAAAATTAAGGAACAATGAAAACAATCAAGAAAATTCTATTGGTGTGTTTCGCCCTCATGATGGGTGCGAGCACAATGAATGCACAGAAACATGGTATTAAGGTGCTGGTACTTTGTACAGGCAATACTTGCCGAAGTCAGATGGCTCACGGCTTGCTTGAGTCGTATGGTAAGGACTTGGCAGTCTATTCTGGTGGTGTCAAAGCTGAGCCTCGTGTCAACCCCAAAGCAGTGCTTGTCATGCGCGAGATGGGCATCGACATCAGCGACCACAAGCCTTGTAAGGTGGATGAGTATATGGATGAAGATTGGGATTATGTCATCACTGTGTGCGACAATGCCGACAAGACCTGCCCCATCTTCCGTGGCAACGTGAAGCACCGCATCCACATGCCTTTCGAAGACCCCAGCAAGGTGACTGAGGGCACTTATGAGTTCAAGATGAACGAATACCGCCGCATTCGCGATGAAATCAACGATAAGTTCTTCAAGCTCTACTGCGAGATGGAAGAGAGAAAACCGAAGAAATAGAGGGCTTCGCTAAAGAAATCAGAAGTAAAGACATAACTCCTTTAACTCCAACAAACTAAAACTTGCGAAAGATGGGATAAGCACAAATTGCATGAATGAAACGAATGTTTTTTTGACAAAATTGCGTAGCAATATTTGAAAATTTCCATTGTTGGAGAAAAGAAAACTTAAAATGGGCGGGCTTTGGAGATTTTCTTTTGACGGATTGGATTTTTTGTCGTAATTTTGCAAATTGAATTGATTTGCGCCAATCTACACGTCAAAAATAATGGAAAATCAGAAGATAGTCAAGTGGGGCTTCATTGGTTGCGGTGAGGTGACGGAGAAGAAGAGCGGTCCTGCATTCGGTAAGATTGAAGGAAGCGAAGTGGTGGCGGTGATGAGTCGCGACAAAGCTAAAGCCAAGTCTTATGCAGAACGTCATGGCATCAGGAAGTATTATGCTGATGCCCAAGCGTTGGTGAGCGACCCTGATGTGACTGCCGTGTACATCGCCACTCCCCCATCCTCTCACACCACCTTTGCCATCATGGCGATGAAGGCGGGAAAGCCTGCCTATATCGAGAAGCCATTGGCGGCAAGCTATGAGGACTGTCTGAGGGTGAACCGCATCAGCCAACTGACGGGAATTCCTTGCTTTGTCGCTTTCTACCGACGCTACCTGCCCTATTTCGAGAAGGCGAAGCAGATTGTGATGAGTGGAGACATTGGGGATGTGTTGACGGTGCAGATTCGTTTTGCTGTGCCACCGAGAGAACTGGACTATCAGAGCGGAAGGGAGATGCCATGGAGATTGCAACCTGAAGTGGCAGGTGGTGGCGGTTATTTCTATGACCTTGCGTCGCATCAGATTGACTTGCTGCAATATTGGTTTGGTCCGATTGTGGAGGCTGAGGGTTTCTGCCAGAACATGGCGGGACTGTATAAGGTGGAGGACACGTTCAATGCATGTTTCCGTTTCGGCAATGGTCTGACGGGCAGTGCGTCGTGGTGTTTCGTGGCGCATGAATCGGCTCGAAGGGACAGAATCTCGATTGTAGGTACAAAGGGTAAGATTGTGTTCTCGGTGTTTGACTATGAACCTATCGTGCTGGACACTGAGCGTGGACAAGAACAAATCATTGTACCCAACCCTCCGCACGTGCAGATGGGATTGATTGAGAAGGTGGTGAAGCATTTGAAGGGTGAGGAGATTTGTGACTGTGACTCAGTGAGTGCCACGCCTACGAATTGGGTGATGGACAGGATATTGGGGAAGATTTAGGGAGTTGAGAGTTTAGGGTTTAGAGTTTAGGGTTTAGAGCATAGAGTAACGGGTATGGTAGAAAAAAGAATTGGGTGTGTGGTGGCGTTTGTGATAGCGCTATGCATGACTGCTGATGCTCAGGACTCTTTGGGGGTGGGTGAAACATTTGATGAACAGACTCTGGACAGTGTGGTGGTGACTGAGCAGAAGAAAAGGCCTCCTTTGCCGCAGCGTCTCTTGATGGGTGTGGAGAATTTCTTCATGGGATGTGACACCAGCTATGTCACGCCTCAAAAGTATAACCTGACGGCTCAGGTGGAGTTGTCATACTGGCATGACTACTATTTCTTGCGGTCATCGCAGACAAACAACACGATGGTGATTCAGTCAGACCCTTCTGTCATTCTTGGAGGATTTGTTTATTACAGCATCTTCGGTTATGGTGCGGTGTGGAACTTGAATGACCTGGGCATTAAGGCAGGAAAGACTAACGGCACGTCTCTGAGACAGACTTTTGTCATACACACTGCGAAATTCTTTGCTGAATACTATATGTTCAATTCCGGTAAGGGTGCTGAAATCAGGAGTGTGAGCGGCATTGAGACAAAGGGAAAGGAAAGGACATTTCATGGCTTGGATTCCAGATGCAATGGAGTCAGTGTCTTGTACATGTTCAACAACCGCCACTTCTCTTGGCCTGCTGCTTTTGGAGCCAATGCGGTGCAGAGAAAGAGTTGTGGCAGCTGGAGTGTAGGGTTCCAATATAACCACCAGCGCATCACCTTCGACAAGGAGGAACTGCCTGACTACATCAAGGAGGACATCGACTCAACGCTGTTGTTCAACAAGGTGAACTACAATGACTACAGCGTGAGCGTTGGATATAACTACAACTGGGTGTTGGGGCGCAATGTGCTTTTTGCCATCTCGTTCATCCCCAGCATCGGGTATCGAAGGTCAAACATCACAGAAGCAAAGGATATGGGACATTCCATCCTGAACAATGTCTCAACAGACTTGAATCTGCGCATGTCGCTCTTCTGGAACAACACAAGAATGTTCAGCGGTCTGATTCTCGAAACCCACACATATGACTACCGACAGAACAAGTTCGGTCTGACCAACACCTATGGCACTCTGAAATACCTGCTGGGTGTCAACGTATGGAAGAAACCTCAATACAAGAATAGAACAAACTAACAACACCAATATGATAAGACTAACACTTACTGCTTTTATGCTATCCTGTGCATCGCTTGCCAGCTTTGCACAGCAGACTTGGATTGACGTGACTGACGCGCATATTATTAACCCAAGATTCAACAACAACGACCTCACAACGGGATGGGAAGGAACTGGATTTGGTTCTGCCGATCCCGTGGAGAATGCTGAGCATTACCAAAAGAGCTATAACACCTACCAAAATGTGGCAGGACTGAAAGCCGGCACTTATCGTGTGAGCTTGAATGCCTTCTTCCGCTGTGGCTCTGCTCAACAAGACTACAGCTATTCACATGCAAGCAACATGGAGGATTTCCAATATGCCCGACTGTATTCACGCTCAAGCAAGAACTACTATGACTCTCCCATCGCTTTTGCTTCGTCAGCAGCTTTGGAAAGTCCACTGGGAGGTGGATACAGCGAAATAAACACGCAGGATGGAACACGCTACATACCCAACAACATGGAAGCTGCCCACTACTGGTTTGAGAAGGGTTACTACAATAACTATGTGGATTGTGAGGTGGAGAATGATGGCTTGCTGACAATCGGTATCAGAAAAGACAATGTGCTGGAATGGGACTGGACTTGTCTGGACAACTGGAAACTGGAGTATTGGGGCACATTGATTAGTGTAACATCCATCACCCTCTCTGAAACATCTGTTGAAATGTTCCAATCGGAGATGCATGACCTGACAGCCAATGTGGCTCCTGAAAATGCCACCTACAGGAATGTGAACTGGTCTTCCACGAAAGAGAGCGTAGCAACTGTGGACAGCAAAGGACAAATCACTGCTGTGGGCATTGGCGTGTGCTACATCGTTGCAACTGCGAAGGACGGCAGTGGCAAGAAGGCACAATGCAGGGTGACAGTGAAACGTGAGAACCCTACTGCGGAGAACGTGATCATCAACGAAATCATGGCTGCAAACGTAGATGTGTATCTTGACCCTTCGTTCAACTATGGCAGCTGGGTGGAACTATACAATCCAACTGACAAGAGCGTCACATTGGGGAATCTCTACATCAGCGACAATCCGAACAACCTAAAGAAGAACCGTCTGTTGAGCAATTATGGCGCATTGCCAGCAAAGGGTTATGCCCTGTTGAACTTTGACCACCATGAGGTGTGGACACAGGCTTCTTATCGCCAAATTAATGACAAACTGGATTGCGATGGTGGTGTCATCATCATCTCTGACGGCACCAAAATCATTGTCCAACAGGAGTATCCCGCTTCCATTGCACGAACTTCGTATGCACGAAAGACTGATGGTGGTGCAGAATGGGGCTATACGGGCAACCCATCACCTGGCTCTTCCAACCAAACCAACGGTGGATTTGCCACAGCACAACTTGACGCTCCAGTGGTGGACAAGGATGGACAACTTTTCTCCGGCACTTTGCAGGTGAGTGTGAGTTTCCCGAAGGGGGCAACGCTGAAATACACAACTGACGGCACTGCACCCACACAGAATAACGGAGAGGTGTCGAAGACCGGTATCTTCTCGGTGAATAAGACGACATGCTACCGTTTCCGTGTGTTCCAAAACGGATATTTGCCTTCACAAGTGGTGACACGTTCGTTCATCAAAAATGACCGCACCTACCCCTTCCCCATTATCTCTTTGGTGACGAAATCGGACAATCTCAACTCCAGTGAGTATGGCGTGTTCCAGAAAGGCCCTAACGGACGCCCTGGTAATGGACAGACAAGCAACTGTAACTGGAACATGGATTGGGACAGACCAGTCTCGTTTGAATTCATCACGGATAACAATGAGTATCTTGTCTCTCAGGAGTGCGATCTCTCCGTCTGTGGTGGATGGACTCGTGCATCCAATCCAAAATCGTTCAAGCTGAAGGCCACAAAGACCTACGACATGGCAAATTTCTTCCAGGCACAATTTTTTGACGAGAAACCTTACAACAAGAATAAGACGCTGCAAATCCGCAATGGAGGTAACGATGGAAGTTGCCGCATCAAGGATGCTGCCATCCAACAGGTGGTGGCACGCAGTGGTCTCTATGTGGACTATCAGGCATGGCAACCTGTGCATGTTTTCATCAATGGTTCTCATTATGCCGTGCTCAACATGCGTGAGCCTAACAATAAGCATTATGCCTATGCCAACTATGGCATCGACACGGACGAGATGGATCAGTTTGAAATTTGTCCAGACTCAGGTTATGTGCAGATGGAAGGGACTAAAGAAAGCTTTAACCACCTGCTGGAGCTGAGCGAGAATGCGGATGACGAGAAGACATATGAGGAGATTAAGAAGATGCTTGACATTGATGAATTCATCAACTACATGGCAGTGGAACTCCACATCGGCAACTGGGACTGGCCACAAAATAACGCAAAGGGTTTCCGTGACAAAAATGACGGCAAATTCCATTTTGTGCTCTTTGACCTTGACGGTTCCTTCAATTTGAGTGCGGGTGACATTTTCAACCAATTCTTCAACAAGGAGCGTTACAGATTTGACACCCTTCACGGATATAACTACTCAAATAATGAAAACATTGAAGGAAAGCACATCACCAAGCAGATTGAACTGGTGACACTTTTCAAGAACATGCTGATGAATGAAAAGTTCCGCAAACAGTTCATTGACGCCTTCTGTATCGTCGGAGGCTCGGTGTTCCAGCAATATAAGGTGGAGGAGATTGTGAACGAGATGGCCAGCTATGCGGCTTCTGAGAACTTTGTGAATCCTTGGAACACAGCAAACGACCTGATGAGCAAGTTGGGTTCACGCAACAATGGTGCAACGATGGCATTGCAGAACTGCTCGCACATGAATATCGGAGGTGTGGAACGTCAGAAGGTGCAGATCTCTTCAAACGGTGTTGCCAATGCAAAATTGATGGTCAATGGCTTGGAACTTCCTTACGGCGAATTTGATGGTTATCTGTTCGCACCCATCACACTGAAAGCCGTGGCTCCTGTGGGTTTCCGATTCAAGGGTTGGAAGTCTACTGGAACTACACAGATGAAGAGTGTCTTCGCCACTGCAGAAGAGTGGAAATACTATGATTCAGGTTCGCTGGATGGCACAAGCTGGAAATCATCCTCATATAACGACTCTCAATGGAAGAAAGGCCTTGCCCGCATTGGTTACGACAACAACAACTGGCACACAGGTCTCAAGACAACAACAGAAGGCTATCTGACCACCTACTATTTCCGCAAGTCCTTTAATCTGGCTGACAATCCTTCTGCAACCGACGAGTTCATTCTGGATTATGTGATTGATGACGGCATGATTGTCTATATCAATGGCGTGGAAGCTGGACGTTACAATATGCCTTCAGGTACTATATTATATAATGATGTGGCAACAACCCATGCACACAATAATCCCGACACAGGACAAATGACACTGAAGGGCTCGCTCTTCAAAAAGGGAAAGAATGTAATTGCGGTGGAGGTACATAACAACAGTACGACTTCAAGTGACATTCTTTGGGATGCTTCCCTCTCCTATATCGTTCAGAACAATACTCAAACATACATCTCCACTGACGAGGAATACACGTTGCCATCAACTGGTTCACAAGCAGTCGTGGCTGAGTTTGAGAATCTTTCTGACATAGACATACTGGCTGAAGGCATCACGCCTGTACGCATCAACGAGGTCAGCGCAGCGAATTCCATCTACATCAACGACTACTTCAAGAAGAATGACTGGATAGAGCTGTACAACACCACTGATGCAGACATCGACATCAAGGGTATGACCATCTCGCTCATCACGGACAAGTCGAAGACTGAAAAGCGCCATGACTACCAAGTGCCGACCAACAACGTAAAACTCAACACCATCATCCCTGCACATGGGTATAAAGTGGTGTGGTGTGACAAGCTCGACATCATCGGTGCAGACATCCACACCAACTTCAAACTGGAAACGAAGGGAGGCGAGGTCATCATCTCCACCGACAGCTATACAGATAAACTGGAGTATGAGCAGCATCTCGGCACAGAAACCTACGGGCGCTATCCTGATGGTGCCAACGATGTGTATGTGATGACCAACCCGACCATTGCCAAGGCAAACATGATTGGTTCATACGACACGCTTTATGTCAAGCCGCTCAACCCAACACCTGATGCCATCAAGTCCTACAGCAAGGAAGGCAGCATCGCCATCGCTTACGTAGGTGGGGTGGTCAATGTCAAGAGCGAAGACGCAGCAATCAGAAGTGTTGACGTTTATAGCATGTCGGGCATGAAGATGGAGGCATCCACCTTCGCCAATGCCGGAAACAGGTTTGTATCTGTCAACGTGGCTGACCTTCCAAAGGGCATCTACATTGTCAAGGCAACCACCGAAGATGGAGATGAGAACCACATCAAATTCATCATAAAGTAAGAAAAAAAAGCATTTTGCGAGGTAAAGCGCACATTTGACGAAAATATTTAATTTTTGAATGACGAAGATTGAATTATTTGTTCTATATTTGCAAAACAAAAACAGAAGAACAAATTAAAATCACTCTTCGTCATTCAAAATTGTTGAATAACACGAAACATTAAAAATACACGGACATGAAAGAAACAATCCTTGTGACTGGCGGAACCGGCTTTATTGGTTCACACACAACTGTGGAACTGCAGCAAGCTGGCTACGATGTGGTCATCATCGATAACTTATCTAACTCCAATGCCTCAGTTCTTGACGGCATTGAGAAAATCACAGGCATACGTCCTGCATTTGAAAAAGTAGATTTGAATGACTTTGCGGCAACAGAAGCCGTGTTCAAGAAATACTCCATTAAAGGCTGTATCCACTTCGCTGCATCAAAGGCAGTGGGAGAATCCGTGGAGAAACCCCTACTCTACTACCGCAACAACCTCAACTCACTCATGAACGTGCTTGAGTTGATGACCAAATATGGCGGCAAGGGTATCATCTTCTCCTCTTCATGCACAGTGTATGGACAGCCCACTAAGGAGAATCTTCCCGTGACAGAGCAGGCACCTATCCAGAAAGCCTTGTCTCCATACGGAAACACCAAGCAGATTAACGAGGAAATCATACAGGACTACATCCATTCTGGAGCACCTATCAAGTCCATCATCCTTCGCTATTTCAACCCTATCGGTGCACATCCATCCGCACTCATCGGTGAGCTGCCCAATGGAGTTCCGATGAACCTCATACCTTTTGTCACTCAAACTGCCATCGGTATTCGTAAGCAGTTGAAGGTGTTTGGTAACGACTACAACACCCCTGACAAGACTTGCATTCGCGACTACATCTATGTAGTTGACCTTGCCAAAGCACACGTGAAAGCTATGCAGCGCGTGCTCGAACAAGACACCGACCCTGTTGAGGTGTTCAACATCGGTACTGGTCATGGCTACTCCACTCTTGAAATTGTGGAAGGCTTTGAAAAGGCAACTGGCGTGAAGCTCCCATGGGAATATGCACCGCGTCGTGAAGGCGACATTGAAGCTATCTGGGGCAATGTCGACAAAGCAAACAAAGTGTTAGGCTGGAGTGCTGACACACCGCTTGACGACATCCTGCGCTCTGCTTGGAAGTGGCAAGAGAAACTCCGTGCAGATGGCGTTCAATAGAAATCTAACGTGACGGGGCACTAAACACACCCCCGATGCGTACCAGAGCAACGTTCTGGTCGGGTACCAGAATCGTTTGTCGTGTTTTATTTTGTGTTTGTGTTGTGGCTATTCTTTTTCGTGAGAAACGGAGTAGCCCTTTTTTATGTCCATTCCTGTTTCATTTCAAGAAGGATGAGAAATACTGAAACAATATTATCTCCCAACAAAGACAATGAAAGGATGATATTCAATGAAAGTGATCATTCATGTCGAGGAAGAATTTCAATGCAAGGGGATCATTCATGGCAATAAAACAAAGAAAGCGGGCAAAAGTATTGCGACCTTTGCCCGCTTGGATTTTACAACTTATTTAATTGATAAGGGTTATTTCACGACAATCTTCCTTGATGCACCATTGTTGTACTTCACAACATAGATGCCTGCCTGATTGAGTGCGCTGATAGGTAATTCAGTACCAGTAATGCTGTAAACAGCCTTGATTTCTGATTTATCCTGAGCATTCAAATCTTCGATAGCATCTGGCTCATCTGATTCACCCACGAGCATAATGCTGCGGAATTCGTCAATGAGCTCCTGGCTGACACCCACTTCCTTTGTCCAGTAGGTATCGAACTTATCGCGAAGTGTCTCACCATCATAAGTCTTAATCTTCTCAATCAGCTTCTGGTGGTCGCCATCAGCATATCCACTCTTAGGACGAAGACCCGCAAATGACAGAGATGTCAATTCATATTCCAGATTCATCTGTTCCTGTGAGAGACCAAGGAGACCTTCGAGCAAAACAGATACAAGTCCTGTACGGTCAGCACCCCATACACAATGGTAGTAAACAGCCTTACCTTCCTTGATGTGATTAACGATGAATGGGAACCACTGCTTGTAGCGAGCCTTTGATGCAGCATCGGTCAAGTGTTCAAGCTTACAATCGTAACCACCTTCCTTGAAGAAGTAGTCAGCTTTGGGGAAGCCAAAAGCGCATTTACCTACCTGACCATTACCGCTATCGTAGTTGTTATCCTTACGGAGGTCAATTTCTGCACCAACACCGAGGTCAATCAGAGTTTGACGGTCATCTGCCACAGAAGGATGGAGACCATTTGCCTCACCACCACGATAGATAAGTCCATAACGAACCTTTCTACCATCCTGAACAGTCCAACCACCAAGGTCACGGATGTTATTGATACTTGGAGCGTAAATCATACGAACAGGTCCTTCAACTTGGAACTTACCTTGAGTAAGCACCTCTTCTCCTGCCTCGACCTTGAAGTAATAGGTGTTGCCAGGAATGAGGTTTGGCATGTATGCCATATCTGAACCATCAAGAATCATACGGCTCTGAGCATCGCTGAAGTCACTCTCAAGACCGAACTTCACAACAGCATCCTTCACCTTGTCTGCCGGAACCGGCACACCAATATTGTGAGGAATATCAAGACGTGGAGGAGCAGGCTTGAAGTAGTTTTCAATCACAGATTTCGTATCAGGCTCTGGATACTTGGTGTTCTCCAAATACTGACGAGCACGGAAGTTTTCGATGTTGGCATAGAAATCCATGTTCTTTGCATCAACATATTCGAAAGTTGTGAAATATGATGCATCAACTTCCTGCTCAGACAAGGTGAGAGCCTTCCATGTGAAGGTGCCAGGAACTCTGTAAACAAGTCCACCATCCCACATCACTGGCAACTGATCAGGCTGTGCTGCAGCTATCAAAGTCGGCTCATCAACCGTAATTTCATCAACATCCTCATTTGCCACAACGTAGCAAGGAACGTTGGCACTCACGTGGTCAACGGGGCAAAGTACAGCTGTCTTAGTTTTCTCGTTAAGCGAACCAATCGCATAAACAGCCTTAAACTTTGAAGCAGGAATGTCACATGGAACAGCCAATGGAGTCAACTCACCAGCCTTGAACTGTTTCTTCAGTACAACAGGAGCATGGGTGTCGTCAAATACAGCCGGTGGAAGTGCAACTCCTTCTATATGATTAACGATAACAGGAGCTGGAGTTCCGTAGTAGAGACGGAAGTTGTCGATAACAATCCATGATTCAGTAGGAGCACCTGTTTCCAAGGTGATACCGATAGTGAGATCACCATCAGCTGCATGAGTGGCAACCATCTCGTTCCAGTAGTGACCATGGTCAATTGCCTGCTTAGCGATGTCTGGAGTCTTGATTGCGTTTGAACGGTTGTTGGCATCGATATAGTGACTGTGAGGATAGCCCTTACCGCTTACGACTGCAAATACATCAGCAGACTTGTGATGCTTACCTTCCAGCATGTAACAGCCATCAGCAAAAATGCTCTTCAGTGGCTGTTTATTAGCCACATCATCTACATAGATAGCAGCCTTCACATTATCCTTACCACGCTCGTAGTTAGCCAAAGCCTGCTTCCACTCGCCATTACGATAGAAACCCTGCACCTTTAAGGTATATTCACCGGCAGGCATATCGCTGATTACCTGAGAGAAACTTGCTGCAGTTCTGGTTCCGAAGGACTCCACAAGCTTGTTTGCAACCTTGAAAGAATTAAGTGGAGAAGATTTCCAGCCTTTGATATTGCTGTCGAGTGTGGAATTGGTGAGGAGGCTGGTGATGTCATACTGACCCCAGAGAGCAGGAACCGTCTTCATCATTTTGAAGAGCTCAGCCTTCAACGCAGCCTTTGCGGCAGTCACTTCTTCTTCCGTCATGGTGCCTTTTGCAAAATCATCCATGAAGGCTTGCTTTACAGCATTGTACGCACTTGGATCTGATGATTGAATGACAATCTCATCGTAAAGGTTAAATTCTTCAGTTGTTTCTGAAGGCTGGAAATAGCGCGTCAGTTTCACGTTAGCGAAAGTGAACCAGTCGAGGTCGTAGTCACCGCCAGAATTGTTGATGGAAGGTACAACATACTTCAATGTAAGCTTACCATCATTCACGTATGCCCAAACTGTTGTAGTGTACTTAGAATTGGTCGTGAAATTTTCAAAGTCTCCGCGGGAGTATGGCAATGTTGCAGAAGTGCGAATCTTGGACCATTCAACAGCTTGTGCCTGATTTTCATTGGCAGCGAAATAAACATTACAAATGCTGAGATGATCTTCACTCAATGAATACGCTGTCAATGTTTCACGCTTTGAAGAACGATATGTATTTTGGATGGTTGCCTTGTAGATACCATTAGGCACTTCCACCAACTGCGAAATCTCCAAAGCAGTGTTCTGATACAGCGTCATTGCATACTGACTCTTGTAGTCAATGTTGTTGTTTCCTGCCAGCACATTCACTGTCCAACCATCTTGACTTGTAGCCAATGTTGGGTTAGAAATCAAATCTGTAGCATCTTCAGACGAGAATGACTTCAAAGCCTCAGTAAACTGAGTCATCTTGTCTGTACCAACAGCAAGCGTGATGCCTGCAGCCTTGGCAACAGCTTCAATCTGTGCCAGTTCCATGTCCGCAACAATCACGTCACGCTCTGCCTGAGTCAGCAACTGCCATTTAGCATTGAAGCCTGAAGCTGAAGCATCATCCTTAACGGCAAGTGCACCATTGTTGCCATCAACACCAAGGAATTGACCTTCGTTCAGAGCAACTGTGTAGTTGTCACCATCTGCTGTGATGGTGGCATACGCAGCACTTGACACATCCCCCTTGACTGTAGTACCACTCGGAGCGACATAACGACCATTGTCGAGGAACATGAGTGAACAACCTGCGTCACTCTTCTTCACTTCAACAGGAATGCCGAACTTGTCAACTGTGGCATCACCATTCGCTGCACGGCTCAAGAACGCCTTAGCGGAATTGTAGAGATAGAACTTGCCCTCAGGCTGTGCGGTAGCCTGTAAACAAAACATTACCAGCATCAAGGAGGTAACGAACCATTTGGTTTTCTGTTTCATGTTTTAGTAGTAATTTGGTAGTAATAAAATTGATAATAATAAAAAAAGAAAAATTCTCGGATAGAATATTGGTAGGTATTGTTAGTTTTCAGTTAGCAAAGATACAAAATAAAACTAAACACTCTTCCATTTTTTGCGGATTATATTCAAAAAAAATACACGAAAAGGATAAAATAGCGCCAAAAAGGGTTCATTTTTGCAATTATGAGGTCATTCTTTCCCCCCATATAAAACCAATGGTGCTCTTTTTCTATTTTTCCCGTTTTCAGTGTAAGCAATGCCAACACACCCACCCTCCTTTAGGTTTTTTGAGATGTTTTCAGCACTTATTTTTATGGAAATAGGGAAAATTATTCACTCTATTTCTAATAAAATGCATATCTTTGTGCCTTGAAAAGGGTAAAAAGCAAAAGAAGACTAAACCTATCTCCTGTTTGTACATCAAACAAAGAAATTTTATTAATCAAATCAAATGAAGAAAAATGTGATTTTGGGCGCATTGGCTCTCTTGTCATGCTCCCAAGTTGTCAACGCACAAAGTACCGCATCAAAACTGGTTATTAATGAAATCATGGCGAGAAACATCGACATGATGATGGACCCATCATTCAACTATGGCGGATGGATTGAATTATACAACCCGACTAACACAGCCATCAACCTGAATGGATTGTATATCAGTTATGATAAAACCAATCCTAAAATGGTTGCCATACCTGCAGGTAACGGTTCTGTTCCTGCAAAGGGTTTCAAAACCTTGTGGTTCGACCACTATTCCACAGGAGGCGAATATAGTGACAAGGCTAAAAATCAGATTGACTTCAAGATTGACACTGATGGCGACGAGCTTTTCATCTCCGACAAGAACGGCACCATCCTCGTCAGCCAAGTTGTTCCTCCAGCCATTGCACGCACCAGCTATGCTCGCAAAACTGACGGAGGGTCGGAATGGGGGGTCACATACACCCCCACTCAGGGTAAATCAAACGAGGGCAGCATCTTTGCTGAAGTACAACTGGCAACTCCTGTAGTTGACCGCACGGGAACCGTTTACACTTCTGATTTTGACATCCATGTCACCATACCCGAAGGAGCTACGCTTCGCTATACGACAGATGGCACCACACCTGATTTGATTAATGGTGCAACCAGTCAAGACGGTGTTTTCGGCATCAATGGGAAAAAGAACTACGTTTACCGTTTCCGACTCTACCAGGATGGATTCCTTCCCAGCGATGTGGCTACACATACTTATATATATAACTCCAGCAACTACTACCTTCCCATCGTGTCTGTCGTCACCAATCCCGACAACCTCTACGACAACAAGATTGGTGCGCTTGTGGACGGAACAAACGGTACAGGCGGCAATGGTGGCTATAAGTTTGTTCATGGTTCAGATGGGACAAGCAATAAGAACCGTGGATGGGAACGTCCCGTCAACTTCGAGCTGATTGTGCCCAACAAGGATAAAGAATATTGTGTGGCACTCAACCAAGGAGTTGACTTAGAGGTGAGTGGTGGATGGAGCCGTCACTTTCCACCTTCCCCATCCTTCAAACTGAAAGCAGGAAAGTTATATGGGGCGAAATATTTCTCCTACCCTATCTTCTCACAGAAACCCTACATCAGAAACAAGGCCATCATCGTTCGCAATGGTGGTAACGATTGTGAATGCCGCATTGTGGATGCAGCCATCAATGAAATCCTCTCCAGCAGCGGATTCTATATTGACTGTCAGGTTTATCAGCCATCCCACGTGTTCATCAATGGTAAATACCAGTTCATGTTCAATCTGCGTGAGACCACCAACAAGAACTACGCCTACAGCAACTATGGCATCGACACCGACGAAGTTGACCAGCTTGAGTACAGCGGTGGTTATGGTGTGAAGGCTGGTGATGACATCGCATACAAAAAGCTGACCAACCTCTGCAACGACCTCTCATCCAATCCCACCGATGACGACATCTGGAAGCAAATCTGCGACCTCTGCGACATTGACGAGTTGTGCAACTACTTCGCCACTGAGCTTTACGTAGGTTCGGAGGACTGGGTGACCAACAACAATAACACCAAGTTGTTCCGCGACCGCAACGACGGCAAGTTCCACTTCGTTTTCTTCGACGTGGATGAAGCCTTCAAGCGCACCGACCTCTTCAGCAAATTTGACGCCAACAAAGGTCAAAACAGCGGCGGTGGCGGCTGGGGTGGCTGGGGCTGGGGAGGCGGCTGGTTCAACGACACCTCCCTCACCGACCTTCTCTCCAACCTGTTAGCCCGAGCTGAATTCAGGCAGAAATTCATCGACACCTATTGCATTGTGGCAGGTAGTGTGTTCGATGCCGAGCGTTCATCCCAAATTATCAACAGCATGGCATCTTTCAGCGAAGCAGCCCTGGCTCTTGACGGTTTGAATCCATGGGATGCCGAAGGTGTTCATAACCTTGCAGGTCATCCAATCTCTGGTCGCACATTGCTCAACGACCTCACCAACAGGTCCAAGCGTGCTGGTCGCATCAATGCGATGAAGAACTTCTTCGGTCTTCAGAAGAGTTTTGATGTCACCATCCAGAGCGACCTTGACAAGGCTGTCCTGAAACTCAACAACGTGACCATTCCTACAGGCAAACTCGAAGGCACCGTATTTGCACCCGCTGTGCTCACAGCCCAAGCTCCTGCAGGCTACACCTTCACAGGGTGGAAAGTCGTATCATCACAATCAAGCAGTACAAGACGTACCGCCAAGCTCAATCTGGAAAACGTCATCAAAAACAATGTTCACACCGACATCACTGCATGTTTCGAACCTATCCAAGACGAGGAACTCATCACCAATCTGGAGAAATCGCCATATGCACCTATTCGTGTCAACGAAGTAAGTGCCGGGAACACCATCTACGTGAACGAATATTACAAGAAGAACGACTGGATTGAACTGTACAACCCAACCGACATGACACTCAATGTGGCAGGTCTCTACGTGAGCGACAATCCTAACAAGCCACAGAAATATCAGATTCCTGCAGGCAACCCTGAAGTGAAGACCATCATCAAACCTGGTGGCAAACTCATCATCTGGGCAGACAAACTTGATCCAGAAGAGTATGTGTTCACCAGCACCCCACTTGGTGTGGTACGTGAAAGCATCTATTTCTCCAACTTCCACGCACCCTTCAAACTCACCAACGACGAAGCAAAGAACCAAGAGGTCATCATCACGTGGTCAGACGAATTCATCGCCAACAATCAGGAGTACTTCGACAAGCACCCATCCTTCAAGCACTTTGCAGACCACATCGTCTATCAGACACATAAGGGTGACCAAAGCGTAGGACGCTATCCTGATGGTGGCAACAGTTTCTACGTCATGAACCATCCTACAATCGGTCAGACAAACGATCTCCACTCTTATGACACCTTCATCGGTACAGACACAGGCGTGAAGATTGAAGAAGTGGATGATATCAAGCCAATCTTGGCAAAGGACGACCAAATCAGCATCCGCTTTGCTGGCACCAAGCTCCTCATCCAAGGAAAAGCAGCAAGCGCACAGCTTGACATCTACTCCATTGCAGGTCTTCAGCAACAGAGCCAGACACTCAATCTCACTGATGGCAGTGCCACTATATCCACCAGCGACCTTCCATCAGGCATCTACATCGCCCGCGTGAAGGCATCAGATGGCAGTGAAAACAGCAGTAAGTTCGTCATCAGATAAACTAAAGACACCTTTCACACAAAAGGTACTCAGTAAACGGAGAGGGGTTGTGACACCAAGTCATAGCCCCTCTCCTTCATTTATCATTTAACGTCAGTGCATAATAAGAATACCAGTCTTTGTTGCCACAATCTCCTATGTCAAACTCAAGTTAATATTTGAGATGCATTGTATTTGCAATATAATATTTCTTTCATAAGTTTATTTTGTAGAAATATTTTCCATTGTTTATCGTTTTGCTTGGACAGTTTTTCCACTCGCCGTAACTTTGCACCAGAAATCAAAAACAAAGCAATTTATTAACAACAAAAAAACTTATACAACTATGGCAAAGAAACTTCACATTGAGACATTGGCACTTCATGTAGGACAGGAACAACCAGATCCAGCAACCGACTCACGCGCAGTGCCTATCTATCAGACCACTTCTTACGTGTTCCGTAACTCACAGCATGCAGCTGACCGTTTTGGTCTTCGCGATGCAGGTAACATCTATGGCCGTCTGACCAACACGACTCAGAGCGTGTTTGAAGAGCGTGTGGCTGCCCTCGAAGGTGGTGTGGCAGGACTTGCTGTCGCTTCTGGTGCAGCTGCCATCACTTACGCCCTCCAGAACATTGCACAGAACGGTGACCACATCGTGGCAGCCGACAACCTCTATGGCGGTTCTTACAACCTCATCACTCACACACTGAGCACTCAGGGTATCAGCAACACCATCATCAACGTCAACGACCTTCAGGCTCTTGAGGCTGCCATCCGTCCCAACACAAAGGCTGTGTATGTAGAGACATTCGGCAATCCTAACAGCGACGTGACTAACTTGGATGCCATTGCAGAAATTGCACACAAACACAATATCGTTGTCATTGTTGACAACACCTTCGCTCCCATCATCTTCCGTCCTATCGAACACGGAGCAGACATCGTGGTTCACTCTGCCACCAAGTTCATTGGCGGTCACGGTTCTTCACTTGGTGGTGTCATCGTGGATGCTGGCACATTCGACTGGAAAGCCAATGCAGACAAGTACCCCACCATCGCCAAGCCAGACCCATCTTATCATGGTGCCGTGTTTGCCGACGTGGCAGGTCCTGCAGCCTTCGTGACTCGCATTCGTGCCGTCATCCTTCGCGACACAGGTGCCACCATCTCCCCATTCAACGCATGGATTCTGTTGCAGGGTGTTGAATCGTTGCCACTGCGCATCGAGCGCCACAGCTACAACGCCAAGAAGGTGGTTGAATACCTCAATCAGCACCCCAAGGTGAAGAGCGTGAGCCATCCTCTCCTGCCCTCTCATCCCGACCACGCACTCTATCAGAAGTACTTCCCCAATGGTGGTGGCAGCATCTTCACCTTCGAGATCAACGGCACTCAGGAAGACACATGGAAATTCATCGATTCACTGCAAATCTTCTCATTGCTCGCCAATGTGGCAGACGTGAAGTCGCTGGTGATTCATCCTTACACCACAACACACTCACAACTTTCACCCGAAGAACTGGCTGAGCAGCACATCACGCCAAACACAGTGCGTCTCTCCATCGGTGTGGAACACATTGACGACATCATTGCCGACCTTGACCAGGCATTTGCACAAATCGGCTAACACAAACAGGTGACGGGAACGGGTTGCAGCATACCACAATTATGGTATTTTGCATCCCTTTTCCGCCCAAACATTTTCCACATCTATTTATTATTAGTACCTTTGCATCATCAAAAACAACAAAAAAACTTCATTTAACTATGGCTAAAATCGCAAAACAACTGACAGAGCTGGTGGGCAACACCCCACTCCTTCAGCTCAACGCTTACTCCCAAAAGGAGAATCTCAACACAAATATCATCGCCAAGCTGGAATACTTCAACCCGGCAGGCTCAGTGAAAGACCGCATCGCACTCGCCATGATCGAGGATGCCGAGAAGCGTGGCGTCATCAAACCAGGTGCCACCATCATCGAGCCAACCTCAGGCAACACAGGTGTAGGTCTTGCTTTTGTCAGCGCTGTGAAGGGCTACAAGCTCATTCTCACAATGCCTGAGACGATGAGCATTGAGCGTCGCAACCTTGTGAAGGCATACGGAGCCACCGTAGTGCTCACTCCTGGCACTGCAGGCATGAAGGGCGCTATTGCCAAGGCTGAGGAACTGCGCGATGCAACACCAGGTTCCATCATTCTGCAGCAATTTGAAAACCCTGCCAACCCCGCCACCCACTACGCCACCACCGCAGAGGAAATCTGGCGCGACACAGATGGCAAGATTGACATCTTCGTGGCAGGTGTCGGCACTGGCGGTACAGTGAGCGGCATCGGCAAACGTCTGAAGGAACTCAATCCTAACGTGAAGATTGTGGCTGTAGAGCCAGAGACATCTGCTGTGCTCAGCGGTGAAGCTCCCGGCGCACACAAGATTCAGGGCATCGGTGCAGGTTTCATTCCCAAGACTTTCGACCGCAACGCTGTGGATGAAATCTTCAAGGCACCTAACGATGCAGCCATCCTGACCAGCCGCAAGATTGCCGCTACAGAAGGCGTCCTCGTCGGCATCTCTTCAGGTGCATCTGCCTATGCAGCCACTCAGCTCGCCAAAGTCCCAGCCAACAAGGGCAAGGTCATCGTGGCTCTTCTGCCCGACACTGGCGAACGCTACCTCTCAACAGTCCTCTACGACTTCGAGAACTATCCATTGTAAACAACTCATACCAACATAAAAAGGCAGCCTCCCAATCTCAGTGGGGGGCTGCCTTTCTTTTGTTCTGAAATACCGTCAGGCTATTTCACCACCCGATTAGCCCATCACTACATCGAGAGCCATCATCAGCACGAAACCGATGGCAAAGCCGATGGTGCTGAGGTTGGAGTGCTGACCGCTGGAAGCTTCAGGGATGAGTTCCTCAACCACGACGTAGAACATGGCACCTGCTGCAAAGGCGAGCATATAGGGAAGGACTGGATTGTGCAATACTCAAATATAGTGAATGAGAAGGAAGAGGAAAATCGTACCGTTGAGCTATGCTCCAAGGTAGGATGCACCTCGGAATACCAAATAAAAGCCTTTTTATTTTGTTCTTCGCTCGGTTTTCACTACCGCTGACTACGTCGAAAGTACTCACGTTCGACAATAAAAGTGAAAAAAAGGTTTTTTCTCTTTGTATTGTGCTCACTTAATCGTACCTTTGCACCACTTTTCAAATATGAAGCGATGGAAATTATCAATTCAGTAAAGGAACTCAAGGCCAAGGTTTCTGCCCTGAGAAGTGATAACAAGACTGTTGGATTGGTGCCAACAATGGGTGCGCTGCATGCAGGTCATGCATCGTTGGTGAAGAGAAGTGTGAAAGAAAACGATGCTACTGTGGTTAGCGTTTTTGTCAACCCCACCCAATTCAACGACAAGAAGGATTTGCAGGCTTATCCACGCACGTTGGATGCTGACTGTGCCCTGTTGGAGAGCATCGGTGCTGACTATGTGTTTGCACCAACGGTGGAGGAGGTCTATCCAGAGCCTGACACCCGCTCGTTCTCCTACCCTCCCACTGACACGGTGATGGAGGGTGCGTTCCGTCCGGGACACTTCAATGGTGTGTGCCAGATTGTGAGCAAGCTCTTCATGTTTGTGGAGCCAGACAAAGCTTATTTCGGAGAGAAGGATTTCCAGCAGATTGCTGTCATCAAGGCGATGGTGGCTGATTATGTGTCGAAAGATGCAGAATGGGCAAAGCGACTCGAAATCTGTCCCTGCCCCATCGTGAGAGAGGAGGACGGACTGGCGCTGTCTTCACGCAACACGCTTTTGGCTGACAACGAAAGAGCCATTGCTCCGAACATCTACAAGGCGCTGAAGGCAAGCGTGAAATACAGCAAGAACCACAGCGTTGAGGAGACCAAGCAATATGCCATTGAGCAAATCAATGCCGTGGAGGGGCTTGAGGTGCAGTATTACGACATCGTGAATGCCCTGACGCTCGAAAGTGTCGCTTCATGGGACGATGCCGACCATATTCAGGGCTGCATCACCGTCTTCTGCGGTGCCACCCCTATCCGACTCATCGACAATATCAACTACAAATAAACTGCCATGCAGATAGAAGTACTGAAATCCAAGCTGCATTGCGTGAAGGTGACGGAAGCCAACCTCAGCTATATGGGCAGCATCACCATCGATGAAGACCTGATGGATGCCGTCGGTCTCATTGCCGGTGAACGTGTCTATATCGTCAACAACAACAATGGCGAACGGTTCGACACCTATGTCATCAAGGGTGAACGCGGTAGTGGCTGTGTGTGTCTCAACGGTGCTGCTGCCCGCAAAGTGCAGGTGGGCGACATCATCATCGTCATGTCTTATGCCCTCATGGACTTTGAGGAAGCAAAGACATTCACTCCCAAGGTTGTGTTCCCTGACCAGAACACCAACAAGATACTGTGAAAAGAATCCTCTTCATCTGTTTAGGTAATATATGCCGTTCGCCAATGGCAGAAGCCATCATGCGTAAATTAGTGAAGGAGAAAGGCTTGGATAAGGAGTATGAAATTGATTCTGCAGGTCTCATCAGCTACCATGAAGGTGAGGGTTCCGACCCAAGAATGAAGTCTCATGCCTATCGGCACGGGTATCATCTCACCCATATTTCACGCCCCATCAGAGAGACTGACTTTGACACATTTGATTTCATCGTCAGCATGGATGACAGCAACTGGGACAAGCTGCACCGGTTGGCTCCCACAGTGGAGGCTGAGACGAAGATTGTACGAATGACCGACTATTGCCGCACACATGTCATTGACCATGTTCCCGACCCTTACTACGGGGGAGCACAAGGTTTTGAGAATGTGATTGAGATATTGGAAGATGCCTGTGAAGGGATGCTGGAGGAGATGATTTTAATGCATAATTCATAATGCATAATTCATAATGCATAATTCATAATTGAGAATTGATAAAGAATCCGCTCAATCGGTTTGGTGCCGAGAGAGCGGATTCAATTTGTATGCTCGTTTTTATTATCAGAAGCGGAAACCGAAGGTTGCCATGAGCTGTGAGCGATTGGCATCAATCTTAGTGGATTTCATGCCCTCATTGTTAAATGCATAGAAGTCACCCTTCTGTGCCTGATACTGCCATGCAAGGTCAACATAACCACCTTTGTAGCGATAGCCTAATCCGACAGAGAAGCGATTGATGGCTCCCCAATTGGTATAGTCTGTCTCGGTGTAAGGACCATCATAACCAATGGTACGGAACGCATCTTTCTTAAATGGAGAGGACACGAAGTTGTAACCCACACGGAATGAGAGTGATTCAATTGGCTTGAACTCTGCACCCACCTTCAGGGTGTGCTGTCCACGAAGAGTTTGTTTGGTGATTCTGTTCATGTTGCGGAAATAGTCAGAATTGTAGCCATCCACCTCGCTGTAATGAGCGGTGCCCAAATCCTGGAACTCATATTCTGCACCAATGGCAAAGTTCTGTCCGATAGTATGTCCAAGGCTTACACCAAACTTCCATGGTGTGCGGTAACGGTAGTCGTATTCAGCGTTGGAATTGGATGCCAAGAACTGATCATTGAGGAAAAGGTCTGAACCATTGGCGTCTGTCATACGATACCATGTAGGTGTATGCACATAAGCACCAAAACGGAAAGGACTATCCTCGACAGGACGACAGATGAAACCAAGTTTCACATCAAAACCATCTCCTTCAGTCTTGTACCAGTTGGTGAAATCGTAAACAAAACCATCCAAGCCCTGTTCCTGATAGAAGGACTCGCGGTTATAGTCAATGTCGTAAACACCAACCGATGCACCCAAGAAGAACTGGTCACTGATGTTGAAAGAGAGGTTGACGTCTGCCTGGACATTGCCACCGAAAGTAGCACGCTCGTAGTAGGCGCTCTGAGCGCCAATACCGTCATAGGCAACCATTGCCACTTTGCCCTCATCACTTTTCTGCAGATAATCAGGGTTCGTTTCATCAAAAAGTTCACTGCCCAAGAAATTCTCATCCTTATCGAAATAGGATTCATACAGCAATCCACGACGACGATTCCCTGAATAAATGCCTGCTGACATATCAGCCATCGTGCCCCAGTAATCATTGGTCAAGCTGTAGGCACAAAGGTCTGCTATCTGGAAAGTCTGGCTATAGGTGTCTTCCAGATGCTGAACATTGGTCAACTGATTGAAGAGGAAGTTGCGCTTCTTCTGGTAGTTCACACCAAAATTCACGAACTGCAAACCCTTGTTGGTAGGCGTGTCCATATCGAAGGCAATGAGCACACCACCTTGGTCAAGAGACATGCGGGAGCCATCATGCCCCATTGCGCCATCACCTGTGAAGAGACCACTGATGCTAATGGCTGCATCACTGCTACGATACATACCCGTACCTGCAGGGTTGGTGCTCATCACACTGACATCGCCACCCAGAGCACCCAGTGCTCCACCCATTGCCACAAAACGGGCAGTTCCGTTCAAATCGCTGTTGGCGAAGGTCTGTGCATCATAGCTGTCCTGTGCGTATGCTGCACCTGCCACACTCACGAGTGCCGCGAGCAAGAGATATTTATTCATTCTTTTCATATACTATCTATTATATAATGTGTATTGATAACTGATGAAAACGAACCGATGTGCAATCAGCGTCTTCCGCCACCACTGCGGCCACCGCCTCCTCCACCACCGAAGCTACCACCTCCACGGCTACCTCCGCCAACAGAACCTATGCTACCTGCAGAGCTGCGTGTAGTCGTTGTGGGTGTGTATGTACGTGTTGGCTGCTGAACGGTGCGTGTAGGCTGTTGCTGCTGAACCGTGCGTGTCTGCTGTTGCTGAACAGTCGTACGGCCATTGGTGGGCTGAGTGACTGTAGTGCGGGTTGGCTGATAAGTGCTGTTTCCAATCGTGCTTCTTCTTGCAGCACCTTCACGAGCTGAATTATAGACCTGTGTACGTGTGCCCTGATTGGTTGAAGTCGCAACACGACCTGTACGGGCATTGGTATAATCTGTATAAGATGTGCCACCTGTACGAGTATTTGCCATACGACTGCCCTGCACAGTGGTGCGTGTACGTCCTGCTGCTGTCGTAGTGCCACCAACCACACCAACACGTGAACCAAGAGCACTGGTGCGTGTGTTCAAGTTGCGACCACCCACTGCATTCGTGCGGATACGGTTGCCTGCAGCCATGTGTCCACGAGAAGAATTGAACTCGCGAGGAACTATATTACGGCGATAAGAGGTGTAATAAACGGGACGACTCCAACCTGGTCCCCATCCCCAGTATGTCCAGCTGTAAGGATGACTCCATCCCCAGATGCTTCCATACCAGCAGTCCCAAGGTCCCCATGTCCAGCCATAGCTCCAGCCATAATGCCAATACCAAGGATCCCATGGGTCATAGAGATAATCCCATGCACCATAACCATAATACAAATCCCAATAGTAAGGACTTGTCAGTGCATAGAGACGTGGACTGTGGAAACGGACTATACGACGAGAGTAACGATAGTCCAGTTCGGGGTCGTTCAAGTCATAAATGGGTTGCCCATTGTCAATCGTATCGATTCGTGCTGCGAGTGAATCGTCCATATATGCCCCGCCAGCATTTTGGAAATCACCACCATACACATAGCGACGATTATATTCATCCTCACTGCGTGTATTGCTATGATAGTCCACCACTGTCGGTGCTGCAACTGTTTGAGTACGCGCCGCCATAGATGATGCCACTCTTTTTTGTGCCGCTTCTTTCGCCTTCTTGGATGAGGTGAAGTAGAGGTCGTCCTGTGCCATGCTGAGCAATGGAACCAGAACCAAAGCCAATGTCAACAATCTCTTCATGTCCGTTCTGTTTTTATGGTTTGACATTATGATAGATTATAACTGATGCAAAGGTACAAATAATTTTCATTACTTTATATTGAAATCCCTACCTTCATAGGGGAAAATCCCTAAATTCATTTTACAAAGCCTTTTGAACGCCATTTTCCAGACTTCCAACGACGCATAAGGACAACACCACGTATGTTCTCGTCAAGGGCAAAACCTATCCACATTCCTACAAGTCCATAACCAAGCGGAATGCCAATGACATAACTCACACCCACAGCCACAACCCACTGGAATATGACACCTATCACCACTGGATAGACGGCATCGCCCGTAGCACGCAAAGTGCCGCAGGCAAAGATGTTCGACACACGACCTATCTCCAGAAAGAAGTCAACAACGAACACCCACACACCCATTGTGATGATTTCCCCATTGTCAGTGAAAGCACTGAGAATGGGGCGTCCAAACACAGCCAACAACGCAGAACCAGTCAATGTGATGATCATTGACCAGCGGTAGAAGAAATTGCCAAGGATGTAAGCAGCCTGATGACGACGTTGTCCCACAAGATGCCCCACAAGGATATCCCCACCCTGCGTGATGCTGATGCAGAACAAAAAGACGAACACGATGATATTGGCGCAGTAAGTACGGGCAGCCAACGCCTCGTTGCTAATCTGATTGATAAAGAACGTGATGACCACCTGCGAGAGACTGTAGGATAAGTTCTCGCTCATGGCAGGGATGCCAATATGCAGCAGGAGGCGGAGTTCACGCCAAGGGACAGGACGGAAATATTCAAGAGGGAATTGGAGTATATGTTTCTTGAAATGGATGATGGCCAGCAACGTCATGGCTATGGCACGACTGGCTGCAGTGGCAATGGCAGCACCCTCAACACCCATCTGCGGACAGCCCCAATGTCCGAAAATAAGGGCATAGTTACCGAAGATGTTCAATACATTGGCGAAGCCCGTCACCACCATCGGATAAACCACCTTGTCTGCACTGCGCAACGAGGCTGAGAACGTAAGCGACAATGCCTGAAAGAACGACAAAGCACCCGTCAGGCGAAGATACACCAGTCCATCACCCATCAGTTCGGGGCGCAATCCCATCAGCAACAGGAGTTCTTCTGCATAGAAGAAAAGCAATGCACTGACCACCATGCCAAACACCAGATTAGCCACCAACGCCATGCCCACCACCTGCACAAGACGTTTATGCAGTCCTGCGCCGATATATTGGGCACAAAGGATGGCTGCGCCCATCGAGAAAAACTGATAGACGAGAAACACCAACGACATGAGTTGGTTGTCAAGACCCACAGCCGCCACGCTGTTGTCGCTGTAACGACTCAGCATCACGGTGTCAACGGCACCCAACAGCATCACCAACGCAATCTCAATGAAAACAGGGATAGTCAGTACCTTCAATTGCCGCTTCAAGGTGTGTTTGTGCATATACAATTCCCTATTATATCTGTTTTGTTTGCAAAGGTACGACTTTATTTTGAAATCACAAAGAAAAAACACCCACAGAGCCTATGGGACTTGTCTGTGCCTCCAAGACAATTTGGTCATTTTGTCATTTGGTCATTTTGTCATTTTGGGGTACAAAAGTCGTACGTCGTTGCCCCTTTGAGCTTTACGACGTTAGGCTCACGAGGATAGCGACGTAAAGCTCGTGTACTTTACGACGTTCGGGAAAAAGGGGATGCGGAGTGAACAAAAAATGACGAACGAGGACGACAAAAAGGGGAAATAGGCATCAAAAAAATCTTTTCCGCGCATGACACTTGGGTATGTCGAAGAAAACCACTAATTTTGGACACAAATTAACGATATGAACACCATAAGTAGTAAAACAAATCTGATTCTTTGTGGCGCACTATGCCTCTTTCTTGCATGGTCCACACATGCATGGTCCACTCCCAAAACCAAACAACGCACCATCAAAAAAGTGGAAACCATTCAAGTGGAAACACCTGTGGGTACTGCACCCCGACTGCCTTGGCAAGTATGGGTCACTTACAGCGACGGGACTCACGAATGGCGACAAACCAGATGGATGAATTCCCAACTCTCCACAGAACGCCAAGAAGCCAATCCCGAACTCAATCCGGCAGGAAAAACATACACGGTTGAGGGTTTCATTATCGGTGACAACACCACCGAGAACGGCTACCCTATCACCGCCAAAGTCAGCGTGACCTCTCAGCCATGGAAAGTTCCCAGCAACACCCCTGCCGCTCAGCCTCTTCCGTTAAGCGATGTGGTGATTAAGGGCGATAACAGGTTGACCAATAATCGTGACCTTGCCATCAAGACCATCCTCTCTTGGGATGTAGAGCAACAGCTTTACAACTATCGGGACACGTATGGACTCCCCACCGAAGGCTACCCGAAAGCCGATGGTTGGGACTCCCCTACCACCAAACTGAAAGGACATGGCAGCGGACACTATATGAGTGCACTTGCCTTTGCCTATGCTTCAGCCACTAAAACCGAGCATAAAATGCAGCTCCGCACCCGCATCCAGCACATGGTGGACGAACTGCGAAAATGTCAGGAACGCACCTTTGTCTGGGACAGCACCTTAAACAGATATTGGGAAGCGCGTGACTATGCACCCGAAGAGGAACTGAAACAGATGAAAGGTAATTGGGCTGCTTTTGACGAATACAAGAAAGATTATCAACACTATGGCTATGGCTACCTCAATGCCATCCCTGCCGCTCACCCCGTTCTTGTCGAATTTTATCGTGAATACAACAATGAAGAATGGGTGTGGGCACCCTACTACAGCATTCACAAACAATTGGCTGGTCTCATTGACATTGCCAACGTGATGAGCTACGCACCAACCATCCGACCGAGAAGTGAAGTATCACCTCATGCAAGAACACCTCTATATACCACAAACAAAGAGATTGCAGACAAAGCTTTACTGATAGCAAAAGACATGGGATTGTGGGTTTGGAACCGCATGCACTACCGTACTTATGTAAAGACTGATGGCACTGTAGCAGAGCGTCATGCCAAACCTGGCAATCGTTACGAGATGTGGAACACATACATTGCGGGCGAAGTGGGCGGTATGGCAGAATCACTCTCTCGCCTTGCAGAAATGGTCAACGACTCTACTGAAAAGGCACACCTCATAGAGGCTGCCAACTGCTTCGACTCTCCAGCTTTCTTCGACCCTGTTGCAAAAAATGTTGATGACATCCGCACCCGTCATGCCAACCAACACATTCCCATGATTACGGGTGCATTACGTTCGTACATTATTAATAATACTCCATACTACTACAACCTTGCCTACAACTTTTGGAATCTTGTGCAAGGACGTTACACTTATGCAATGGGTGGCGTTGGAAATGGGGAAATGTTCCGGCAGCCCTATTCACAAATGTTATCCATGAACACGAATGTGCAGAGTGACTTCCGACGCGACATGTACCCCAATCCCACCATCAATGAGACTTGTTGCGCTTACAACCTTGCCAAGTTGTCCAAAGACCTCAATTGCTTCGACCCTGATAATGCGGCATACATGGATTACTATGAACGGGTGCTCTACAACCAAATTGTAGGTTCCGTTCATCCCGAACATTGGGGCGTCACATACCATTATGCAGTGGGCATGAATGCACGTAAGCCTTATGGTAATTTGACTCCACAAAGCACCTGTTGTGGAGGAACTGGCGCAGAGAATCACGTGAAATATCAAGAGGCTGCTTACTTCGCGAAGGGCAACACCCTTTGGGTGACTCTTTATCTGCCATCAGAAGCCCAATGGAGAGCAAACACCATCAAGCAGGATTGTGAATGGCCCGCAGAGAAAAGCACCATTACATTCAAACCAGCCATCAACAAGAAACTCCACACCTTTTCCATCAAATTACGTGTGCCTTATTGGGCGACCAGTGGTTTTGATGTAAAATTGAACGGTCATTCCATCGCCAAGAAATACAAACCCTGTTCATACGTGGAAATAGCAGAACGAGAATGGAGTGCTGACGACAAGATTGAAGTGTTGATGCCATTCAGTCCACACATCAATTGGGGACCTGACAAAATGGACATCGCAGCAACGGGCAAGAATGAAACACAAACTCCTTTTACCCCACAATGGTTAGGTGCTCTCATGTATGGCCCGCTTGTTATGGCGACTCCCGATATAAAGGAATGGAAGGATGCGGAATTCTCCTTGCATTCCGACCTGAGCGACATTCAGCCCAATGAAGCTTCTTCTGAAACAGGATTCAATGGCCATCTCTACACATTAACATTCAACGGAAAACAGTTCCAACCCGACTATTACCAAACAGAGAACTCCACCCACTACCTGCGCCTCAACATGAAAACTGGCAAGAAAAGCAGGAGCAAGAAAGGTGTTGACATGAGCTCTCTGAAACATGCATTGCAAATTGCAAAAGAACGTGTGGATAGACAAACTGCGTGGAATGCTCTTTCCGTCAAGACACCCGCTTTCTCGCCATGGGCACCCTATGGCTATGCGAGATTGGTTCAGCAAGTAAATCAAGCAGAGGAAATCATTCATAAATCAGTCCAAGCTATAACCCAAGACGAGGTTAATGCAGCTACGTCCACACTCAACATGGCCATCAACACCATGCGTCCAGGCAATCTTGCAGAGCCAGAAGACCTCGGCGAACTCCTTCAGATGCTCACCAAAGCAAAAAACAATCCCGACATAACTACCGATTTACGTGAAGCTATTAACTATGCTGATATGGTTGTGCAATATGTGAATGACGGTTCAGGAACTCGTGATCTCATTGACAAAGCGCTCAAACTCCTTTGTGAGACGATGAAGTCAGCAGAAATGACAACTGAATGAAGAATCCTCCCACACCCTTGCCGCACGAGCCTGATAAATTGCAGATTATTTGCAAATCCGTGAGTTTCCTTGATGATTCTCGAATAGCTATTGTCCCTGGTCATCTCCCATTGATGTCCGATTGTTGCGCCAATTGGATGATGGTCTTGACGGTCTTCTCCCATGAAAACCTTTTGGCATTCACAAAACCTTTTGACACAAGCGTAGAGCGGAGCGTGTTATCCGCATTCAGAAACTGCCTGATAGTATCTCTCATTTCTTCTACATGGTAAGGATTAAAGAAAATAGCAGCATCTCCACACACTTCCCTCAACACAGGAATATCGGACGACAATACAGGACAGCCGCACTTCATTGCCTCAATATATAAAAGATAGAATGTAAAAAGGGACCTGCCCAAGCGGACAGATCCCTTTTATTATGATAGAGTGATTTTACTCCTCAACGGCAGCCTGCGCGGCGGCGAGACGTGCAATTGGCACACGGAATGGAGAACATGATGCGTAGTTCATGCCAACCTTAGCACAGAACTTCACAGATGAAGGTTCACCACCATGCTCACCGCAAATACCTGTGCGCATGCCTGGACGTACGGCACGACCTTTCTCCACTGCCATCTTGATGAGCTGACCAACACCGTTCTGGTCAAGTACCTGGAATGGGTCAACCTTCAGAATCTTCTTCTCCAGATATACTGGAAGGAATGAGGCAATGTCATCACGAGAATAACCGAAGGTCATCTGAGTGAGGTCGTTCGTACCGAATGAGAAGTATTCTGCTTCCTTAGCGATCTTGTCTGCTGTGAGGGCTGCACGTGGAATCTCAATCATCGTACCGATTTCGAACGGAATTTCAACGCCTTCCTCAGCGAATACTTCCTTAGCAACCTTCTGGATGATTTCCTTCTGCTGCTTGAGCTCGTAGAGGATACCAATAAGTGGTACCATGATTTCAGGATGCGGATCGAAGCCTTCCTTCTTCAACTGGCAAGCGGCACCAAGGATGGCGCGTGTCTGCATAGCTGTGATTTCAGGGAAGGTGATGCCGAGACGGCAACCACGGTGACCGAGCATTGGGTTGTTCTCTGCGAGAGAAGCCACACGCTGCTGAATAACCTTGATGTCCACGCCCATCGCTTCTGCCATTTCCTGCTGACCCTTAAGGTCGTGAGGAACGAACTCATGCAATGGTGGGTCAAGCAAACGGATGTTCACGTGAAGACCATCCATAGCCTTGAGGATGCCGTAGAAGTCTGCCTTCTGGTATGGGAGGAGCTTAGCGAGAGCCTTCTCACGACCTTCAACAGTGTCGGAGAGAATCATCTCACGCATAGCAATAATCTTCTGGTCATCGAAGAACATATGCTCTGTACGAGTCAGACCGATACCCTTTGCTCCGAAAGCACGAGCGACCTCAGCATCATGTGGAGTGTCGGCGTTCGTGCGTACCTGCAACTTCGTGTACTTGTCGCAGAGGTCCATGAGAGCCTTGAAATCACCAGAAAGTTCAGCAGCCTTTGTCTGAATCTCACCAGCATACACCTGACCTGTAGAACCGTTCAGAGAGATGTAGTCACCTTCCTTGTAAGTAACACCTTCAATTTCAACAGTCTTTGACTTATAGTCAACGTTGATGGCGCCTGCACCAGAAACGCAGCACTTACCCATACCACGAGCAACCACAGCAGCGTGGGAAGTCATACCGCCACGTGCAGTAAGAATACCTTCTGCTGATGCCATACCCGCAAGGTCTTCCGGAGAAGTCTCAATACGTACCATAATGACCTTGTGACCATTGGCGTGCCATTCCTGAGCATCGTCAGCATGGAACACAATCTGACCACAAGCAGCACCTGGAGATGCTGGCAGACCCTGAGTGATGACCTTAGCCTTCTTCAAAGCGTCCTTGTCGAATACAGGGTGAAGGAGCTCATCAAGCTTCTGTGGCTCGCAACGAAGAATCGCAGTCTTTTCATCGATGAGGCCTTCGCGAACGAGATCCATGGCAATCTTTACCATTGCAGTACCTGTACGCTTACCGTTACGAGTCTGGAGGAACCAAAGTTTGCCCTCCTGTACAGTGAACTCCATGTCCTGCATATCCTTATAGTGCTTCTCCAGTTTGTCCTGAATGTCATTCAGTTCAGCATAGAGCGCAGGCATAGCCTCTTCCATAGATGGGTACTTGGCAACACGCTCAGCCTCTGAAATACCTGCACGTTCAGCCCAACGCTGTGAGCCAATCTTGGTAATCTGCTGTGGAGTACGAATACCAGCCACCACGTCTTCACCCTGTGCGTTAATCAGATACTCACCATTGAAGAGGTTTTCACCATTACCAGCATCACGAGAGAAGCAAACACCTGTTGCAGATGTGTCACCCATGTTACCGAACACCATTGCCATCACAGAGACTGCTGTACCCCACTCGTCTGGAATGCCTTCCATCTTGCGGTAAAGGATAGCGCGCTCATTCATCCAACTACGGAACACGGCGCAGATAGCACCCCAAAGCTGAACGATAGGATCTGTTGGGAAGTCTTGACCGGTACGCTCCTTAATAGCCTTCTTGAAAAGTTCAACAAGTTTCTTCAGAGAGTCAACAGAGAGGTCCTTGTCAAGTGACACACCCTGCTCTTCCTTTACTTTCTCGATGATTTCCTCAAATGGGTCGATGTCTTCCTTGTTCACTGGTTTCAAACCAAGAACCACGTCACCGTACATCTGTACGAAACGACGATAAGAATCATATACAAAGTGAGGATTACCAGTCTTTTTCACCATACCTTCAGCCACTTCGTCGTTAAGACCAAGATTGAGAATTGTATCCATCATACCAGGCATGGAAGCACGTGCACCGGAACGTACACTGACAAGCAGCGGGTTGTTCACATCACCAAACTTGCAGTTCATCAGTTTCTCCACATGAGCCACAGCGGCATTCACTTCGTCTTGAAGCAACTCTTTGATTTTGTCTTCTCCGACCTCATAATATTCATTACAGCAATCTGTAGTGATTGTGAAGCCCGGAGGCACTGGCACACCAATGAGGTTCATCTCTGCAAGGTTTGCACCCTTGCCACCGAGAGCCTCGCGCATCTGCGCATTACCTTCTGCCTGTCCATTGCCGAAGGTGTAAACTCTTTTTTGAGCCATAACTTTTCTTTTTTAAGTTATTTAAGGTTATTAATCAATGTAAATCTCGTATCCATTAAGAAGGAAAAAACACGTTTGCGGGAACTCGTTCCCAACGAATTTTGCAAAAATAACGTATTTTGTCCAAAGCAACAAATAATTTGGCATTTTTTTGAGAAAATAGACCATTATTTATCCGAAAGCTTACGAATGAAGCCTTTCTTAATTTTCGGAATGCGTGGTCCCTTCTTCATGTTCTCTTGTATTAACTCTTCTGTTTTATTGTACATATTTTTGAATTGTTCGGTAATAAAATTTTGTACTCTTTCCTCCACCGTCGGCATTCCTTCTTCAGCGGGCGACACGCACATAAGGCCATTATGCACAATCTCCACTTCCACATTTTGATCAGTCTGCATCGGGTCTCCGTCATAATGCACCACTCCTGGTCTCATACGGCGAACAATGGCCTTCTGGCATTGAAAAGTCTTGATACGCGAATTTTGTTCAATTGTTCCGTTAAACAATTGAATGGCCATCTGAGGGGCTTCTATCGCCAGGAAGGGTTCAATGATAGTCACATCCAACAATCCGTCCCTGACTGAAGCAGAAGGTGCTATATATGCATTATTGCCATATTGGGATGCATTAGCAAAAGAAATGAGGAATGCCTTGTAAATCTGATGCACCTCTTCCCCATCACTATTGTTGACTATGTCCAGGTCGTATGTTTCAGGATGATAGTTGAGGCTGCTGTTCAGCACATTTTCGATGTAGGACACGGGACCTCTCTTACCCGACTCTGCAAAGCGCTGTGAAATGAAGGCGTCAAATCCCACTCCGCATGTACAGAAAAAAGGTCGCTTGTTCACGACACCATAGTCCATCGGAAGCGTTAATCCCCTATTAATGATTTTGATGGCGCTCAAAGGATCTGTTGGAATACGTAAATGGCGTGCAAGTCCGTTTCCCGAGCCAGAGGGAATGATGGCAAGAGCAGTCTGCGTATGAATAAGTCCAGCCGCCACCTCATTCACAGTGCCATCACCACCTATCGCACATACAATGTCAGTCCCATGCACCGATGCCTGTTTCGCCAACTCCGTCGCATGTCCGACATATTCTGTTTTCATCACTTCATAGTCATACTGCGACTTGTCGAGATAGTCCTCAATCAGCCTAAGAACAAAGTTCTTTCCCGAAGTTCCCGACACAGGATTAACAATGAATACGATTCTTTTTTTGTCCGCCATAGAAAACAACAGTCTGTGGTTCTGTTGCAGTATCTGAACTATAATATATTATATAATGTGTATTGCAATGTCTGCTCTTCAAAAAGACTCTTCACTTGGAATTGCGATGCAAAATTACAACTTTTTTACGTCAAATTCTGTAAATACAACTATGTTTTTTGAGTTTATCGTTTTTTTTTCCGAAAAGATAAGAGTTAAACGGGCTTTTTTTACTACCTTTGCATCGTTTTTGTATTAACAATAGAAAATAATCAAAACAAATAACGTGTCCCTTTCGGTGTCAACGGAGAATATTTCATGCGAGATGAAACGTCTCAAACATTGACTGCAAACCGAAACGCACAATTTTATTATGGGTTTATTACAACAAAGAATGAGTAAGTATAGAGAGCCGCAGAAGTACATTAATGCGGGTGTCTATCCTTATTTCAGAGAAATTGACAGTCATCAAGACACAGAGGTGATGATGAGCGGGAAGCGAGTTCTCATGTTTGGTTCAAACTCTTACATGGGTCTAACATATGATAAGCGAATTTGCGAGGCTGCCATCAATGCAATTAAGAAATACGGCACAGGTTGTGCTGGTTCTCGTTTCTTGAACGGCACACTTGACCTCCACATCCAGCTCGAGAAAGAACTTGCAGATTTTGTAGGTAAAGATGAAGCACTGGTATACTCTACTGGTTTCACTGTAAACTCAGGCGTGGTGTCTTGTTTGACAGGCAGAAATGACTACATCATTGGTGATGACCGCGACCATGCCTCCATTGTTGACGGGCGTCGTCTTTCTTTCTCTCAATTCTTCCATTACAAGCACAACGACATGGAAGACCTTGAGCATCAGTTGATGCGTTGCAATGCAGACTCTCTCAAACTGATTGTTATTGACGGTCTCTTCTCTATGGAAGGTGACCTTGCCAAACTTCCCGAAATCATAGAACTCAAAAAGAAGTACAACGCCACAGTCATGGTGGACGAAGCACATGGTTTAGGTGTGTTTGGTAAGCAAGGACGTGGAGTCTGCAACCATTTCGGTGTAACTGAGGATGTCGACCTTATCATGGGCACCTTCTCAAAGAGTCTTGCATCCATCGGTGGTTTCATTGCTTCCGACAGCGACACTATCAACTGGTTGCGTCACAACAGCCGTACATACATATTCAGTGCATCCAATACGCCAGCTGCAACTGCTGCTGCACTCGAAGCAATCCATATTCTCAAGTCAGAGCCTGAGCGTCAGGAGAATCTCTGGAAGACAACAAACTATGCACTCGAGCAGTTCAAACAAGCTGGATTTGAAATTGGCGACACAGAAAGTCCAATCATTCCACTTTATGTGCGTGATGCATTCAAGACTTTCCAAGTCACCAAGATGGCATTCGACAAAGGTGTGTTCGTCAATTCAGTCGTTCCGCCAGCATGTGCTCCACAAGACACACTTATCCGTGTGGCACTGATGGCAACTCACACGAAAGAGCAGGTTGACCGTTGTGTCGCCATCCTCGTTGATGTGTTCAAGGAACTTGGGCTGTTAAAATAACAAATACCAACAAAAAGTTAAAAACTAAAAACTAAAAGTTTAAGTAACTGTCCCAACGGATGGTATATCCTTTCACTTTTAGTTTTTAGTTTTTTGGTTTTTATCTTTTCAATAAAATCATGCTTACACTCAAACTCATTACAGAAGAGACAGAAAGAGTCATCAAAGGTCTCGAGAAAAAGCACTTCGCTGGTGCAAAAGAAGCAGTTGAAAAAGCAATTGCCATCGACAAGCAGCGTCGTGAAGCACAAACCAAGCTTGATGCCATTCTTGCAGAAAGCAAGAAATATGCCGCACAGATTGGACAGTTGATGAAAGCCGGCAAGAAGGATGATGCTGAAGCAGCAAAGGCTGAAGTGGCAAAACTCAAAGCATCAGCAACCGAGCTCGAAACTGTTAAGGCAAATGCAGAGCAGGAGTTGACAGCACACCTCTGCACCATTCCCAACATTCCATACGATGAAGTGCCAGAAGGTTCTTGTGCAGAAGACAATGTAGTGGTGAAGTCATCCCTTCGCGAATGTAAACCTGGTGACACCGTTGGCAATTGGGACACCATTCCCTCTAATGGCGAAGCCAAACTTCCACATTGGGAACTCGCAAAGAAGTATAACCTTATCGACTTTGACTTGGGTGTAAAGATTACAGGTGCCGGTTTCCCTGTCTATATAGGAAAAGGTGCACAACTCCAACGTGCCCTCATCAACTTCTTCTTAGCCGAGGCCAACAAAGCAGGCTATACTGAAATCATGCCACCGACAGTGGTGAATACAGCATCAGGATACGGCACAGGACAGTTGCCCGATAAGGAAGGGCAGATGTATCACTGCGAAGTGGATGACCTTTATCTTATTCCCACAGCAGAAGTTCCTGTCACTAACATATACCGTGATGTTATTCTCGACGAGAAAGATCTTCCTGTCAAGAACTGCGCTTACACCCAATGTTTTCGTCGTGAAGCAGGCAGCTATGGCAAGGATGTACGCGGACTTAATCGTCTGCATGAGTTCTCCAAGATTGAGATTGTGCGAATCGACACACCCGAGCACTCCAAGGAGAGCCACAAAGAGATGCTTGACCACGTGGAAGGTCTCTTGAAGAAACTTGAACTGCCCTACCGCATTCTTCGTCTTTGCGGAGGCGACCAGAGTTTCACCTCTGCCATCTGTTACGACTTTGAGGTATACAGCGAAGCACAAGGTCGTTGGCTTGAAGTATCATCTGTCAGCAACTTCGACACTTATCAGGCAAACCGCCTCAAGTGCCGTTACCGCAATGCTGACAAGAAGGTGCAGCTCTGTCACACCCTCAATGGTTCCGCTCTTGCCCTTCCTCGCATTGTTGCCTCCATCCTTGAAGACAACCAGACAGCAGAGGGCATCCGCATTCCAAAGGCCCTTGTGCCATACACTGGATTCGAAATGATTAATTGAAAAGCAATTGAATAAAACGCACGACAAATCGTCATTCCTTTTGTTATAACAACAATATTTGTCGTATATATAAAAATGATGCCATCTCCAACGAGGTGGCATCATTTATAGTTTTTCCAAAGCTCGAAGAGATTTTCCCCGATTCAGTTTGAAATAGGTTTCCCTAAGACCTTCAAGCCACAGGGTTTTGTTATTTTCATCAAACTTTCGTGATTGCTCAAATGCTGTGCAAGCCTGACGGTAGAGTTGCGTGATGGCATTCTTCTGTTTGTTATACGAAGGGTCGGACTTAGGCAAATTGAACTGTTCATATGTCACATGGGCTTGATGAAGATAGATGCTACCGATAGCCGCCCATGCCTCGGCATCGTCCGCCTTGATGTCAATGCACTGCTGATATGCTTGAATGGCATCGTCATAGCGTTCAAGCAACAGCAATTCCGTACCCTTCATATACCAATAGTCACGTTTTTGAGGGTGAAGATTGGTCATACGGTTCACCTTTTGCAAAGCCAGTGAATACTCCCCATGGTCATTGTAGTGTTTGACCAGCGTGACAAAGAAATATTCCGATTCCGGATAGGCATTGAATCCGTTTTCCAGATATCGGACCATCTGGATGGTGTCACCCAGTTCTGCTGCTGTCTTTGCTCCTATCTCAAGCAGTTGAGGACGAAGGCTTTCTTCTTTCAGACCTTCCGTCAGGTAGGTCAACACCCCCTTATAGTTATTGGAACCATATGCACTTAAGGTCGAGAGCACAGAAGCATCTATGATGTCATCGGGATCAGAAAGAATGGAGTTACCCTTTGCATCAACAAACACCTCTGCAGTTTTTGTCTGCATGTACATATCGAAGAAACGAAATGCATCGACATATGACTTTTTCGTGTAATAGTACTTACCGGCATTGAACAGGTTTTTTCTGTAAGGAAGCAACATCTGCCCCACTCCACTACGCAATTTCGGAACAGCCTTCTTGCCTTCAGCCAGCCTTGCGGCAACAGCACGTTGTTCCACGCTGTCGCACTGAAGCCCCGTCACATAAAGCTCATACATATATTTGAAAAAGCTCACAGTGTCAGGTTTGGAGTTCAGATATATTTTCCTGTTCTCAACACCAATAAGTTCGTTGATGGCATCTAGCTTGAAACGATACAATTGTGCATCCGATGCCGCCTCCGAATGCTCACGCATGGCATCAATAAGCACCTGCCGCGCCTGCACAAAGTTTTTCTCCTTCATGCTGGTGCGGTAGGATTTGACAACGCTGGCTCTCTTGTAAGGCAGCGCGTAAGAGACTATGAACGAAAAACTAAAAACTAAAAGTATAAGAATCTTTTTCATATCATATGAGAAACTAAAAGTTAAAAGCATAAAAGTCACATCCGGGCAGCCGGTAACTTATACTTTCAACTTTTAACTTTTAGTTTTTAGTTTTATGTGTCAATTAGTTGAACCATTTCACGTAGCAGAAGTCCTGACGGTGTGGCAGGTCTGCATTCTTAGGATACATTCGGTATGCCACTCTGAAGCTACCGGCTGTTGGAATGACATGAGTGCCCTCGAAGGTGTAAAGGTTACCATCGCGATTGGTCACCTCGAGTGGTTCCACCTGACTGATGTGGTCACGGCCATCCTCATCACGATAGATTGTAACGAGTTCAAAACCAATGGCATCATCCAGTCCCTGCTCGTCAATCACATACTTGATGTGGTACTTTTTGCCAGAGAGCACATCACCCTTCAGCATGTCCTCCTCCTTCTCGAAGGAAACCACATTGATGTCATCCCAACGGGAAGCCACGAGTTCTTTCCATGCAGCGATGTCCTTAGCCTTCTTGTAGTTGTCGGCAAAGAGTTCTTTACGACGCTTTGCCAATGGGCAATAGAACTTCGTGAAATAGTCGTCAAGCTGACGTTTCATCGTATAGTGAGGTGCAATACGTGCAATTGAGTTCTTGACCGTCTGAATCCAACCCTCTGAGTACCCCTTCGCATTTCGAGCGTAATAAAGTGGCAGGATTTCGTTCTCGAGCAAGGAGTAGATGGTAGCAGCATCGAGCTGGTCTTGCTGTTCCTGATTCTGGAAGGTACGCTTGTCAGTCAAAGCCCAACCTGCACCCTCACGGTAACCCTCGAGCCACCAACCATCAAGCACAGAGAGGTTCACAACACCATTCATCAGCGCCTTTTCGCCAGAAGTACCAGAAGCCTCCAATGGACGTGTTGGTGTATTCATCCAAATGTCCACACCAGTCACCAAGCGACGGGCTAGCTTCATGTCATAGTTTTCCAAGAAGATGATCTTACCCAAGAACTCAGGACGACGGCTAATTTCGTAAATCTTCTTGATCAGACCCTGACCCGCACCATCAGCTGGGTGTGCCTTACCTGCAAAGAGGAACTGCACAGGATAGTTGGGGTTGTTCACAATCTTTGCCAAACGGTCAAGATCGCTGAAGAGGAGGTGCGCACGCTTATAAGTAGCAAAACGACGGGCGAAACCAATCGTCAAAGCGTTAGGATTGATTTTCTCCACGATGGAAACGATGCGTGAAGGGTCACCCTGATGTTTCAGCCAATCCTCCTTGAACGCCTTCTTGATGTATTCAATCAGCTTAGCCTTCAAAGCCAAACGTGTATTCCAAATCTCCTGATCAGGCACATTATAGATAGCTTCCCAAATCTTCTCGTTCGATTGGTCAGAAAGGAAACTCTTGTCAAAGTTCTTGGCATAAAGTGCCTTCCACTCCGAAGCCGTCCATGTTGGCATGTGCACACCATTGGTCACATAACCCACGTTGTCCAGTTCCTCTGGGAAGTAACCCTTCCAGATGCCGTTGAACATATCCTTTGACACCTTACCATGCAACCAGCTCACACCGTTTACCCACGAAGAGGTGTTGCAAGCGAAAGTGGACATGCAAAAACGCTCGCCCTTATCATCAGGGTTCACGCGTCCCATACCCATGAAATCATCCCAGCTGATGCCGAGCTTCTCAGGATACTGACCCATATACTTACCGAAGAGACCTTCATCGAAATAGTCATGACCTGCAGGAACCGGAGTGTGTACAGTGTAAAGAGAAGAAGTGCGAACCACTTCCAGAGCCTCGTTGAAAGTCATGCCGCTTTCCACATACTCCACCAGACGCTGCACATTTGCAAGAGCTGCGTGTCCTTCGTTGCAGTGGATGATGTCCTTCTTGATGCCCAGTTTGTTGAGCAGCAGGATACCACCGATACCGAGCAGAATCTCCTGCTTCAGGCGGTTCTCCCAGTCACCACCATAGAGGGCGTGAGTGATGGAGCGGTCATACTCAGAGTTCATATCATTATCAGTGTCGAGCAGATACAGCTTCACACGACCTACGTTCACACGCCACACAAGCGCATGCACTGTATAATTGTTGTATGGCACGTCAATCACCACCTGATCGCCGTTCTCATCCAATTCGCGCTCGATAGGCAGCGTCGGGAACACCTGAGCCTCATAGTTAGCCACCTGCTGACCTTCAATCGAGAGAGTCTGAGTGAAGTAGCCATAGCGATACAGGAATCCGACAGCACAAAAGTCGATGTTAGAATCTGATGCCTCTTTCACATAGTCACCAGCCAAAATGCCGAGACCACCAGAATAAATCTTCAGCACGTTGCTCAAACCATACTCCATGCAGAGATATGCCACAGAAGGACGCTTTGTGTCAGGCTTCACATCCATGTATGCACGGAACTCCTTATATACATTATTGATACGCTCAACAAGTTTCTTGTCTTCCGCAATCTTCTCCAGCTTCTCGTAGTTCATTCTGCCAAGGAACAGCACAGGGTTCTTCTGAACTTCATGCCAAAGTTTTGTGTCCATATCGTTGAAGATATGACCCACTTCATTGTTCCATGCCCACCACATATTGTGAGCAATCTCATTAAGAGGTTGGAGAGTTGCAGGAACTGACGACCTCACGCTGATTTCACGCCAATTAGGAACATTGGCGTTGCTTGCTTGAATTTTCATAATTTTATCAATCGGTTATTGTAATTATCTACTTTCAGTATGTGTTATTTCATACTTCTCACTTTTTTCCTTCCAATCGTGCATCGCGACTTGCGAGCGCCTTGTCATAGGCTTCGTAATAATATTGGATGAAATGTTTCCAAAGGGCTTTCTCTGCCACCTTCTCCGCATTCTTGCGCGCTGCGTTCACTTGTTTCTTGTTCAGTTTCGAGAACTGCAGCATTGTGTCACGAATGCCGTTGCTCACCTCGTCGAAGTTGTAATCTGAACGATGCACCGTCTTCACGCCGTCCTCAATCTCGCTATATCGACCTTTCAAACTATTAGCCCAAAGACCGAAACCAGCCAGGTCTGTCGTGATGCAAGGCACATGGAATGCCACCGATTCCGTCGGGGTGTAGCCCCAAGGCTCGTAATATGAAGGGAACACGGTCAAGTCATTGCCGATGAGGATATCATAATAGTCCTTGTTGAAGATTCCGTCCTTGCCATCAAGATAGCAAGGCACAAAAATCACCTTCACCTTATCCTCAGGACGGTTGTACATGTCGAGCCAGTTCAGCTGTCCCAACACCTTATCATTCTCGGGCTCATGCAGCACGTGCGTGATGCGTGGGTCACCGATGGCACCATATTCAGCAGGATTGTGCTTCTTGTTGGCAAGTGCCACTTGCAAATCCATTCGGGGTTCCTTCATCCATGCAGGCACCATGACGAATGCCAGCACGTTCTTTTCCAATCTGTCATCCCAACGAAGACGGTTCAGTGCATCAATGAACACGTTAATGCCCTTATTCTGATATTCATATCGTCCGCCCGTCGAAACAATGATGGTTTCATCATCCAGTTGCGCACCCATCAGCGTGTTGGCAATCCGTAAAAGATGCTTGCGCGCAGCTTGCCTTGCCGCATCGAACTTAGCAGCAGGAGAAGGCACGAAATCATTCTCAAAACCATTCATCAGAATCTCGTCAGCAGGCTTGTCCAGCAGTTCCGCGCATTCCTTACCGGTAATCTCGCTTACCGTTGTGAAGCAATCCACGTTCCATGCAGCTTGCTTCTCCACCGAATGCTTCGATTCCACACCCAGTTCCGATGCCATCTGGTCACCGTTGTAGGCTGAAAGGTAATCATAGAGTGGCTTGTTGTTGCCGGCAATGGAGCGTCCCACTGTTGTGGCGTGAGTCGTGAAGATGGTCGCCACTTCCGGCACATATTTCTTCACATACATGGCAGCCAGACACGTCTGCCACTCATGCGCCTGAAAGACCACGTTGTCCTCCTTTTTCAATCCGAAAAACTTATAGTAGCTCTCCACCACCTTGCCTGCTGCCCATGAGAACATCAGGCTCTCATCATAGTCGCCGTATGCATTCAGCGAATTGACCTGGAAGTTTTCCCAAGCCCATCCGAAAATCTCATTTCTCTGTACAAAAAATGGCTTGAAATCCACAAGGATGGCAATGGGTTCGCCCGGCACCTGCCAGCGTCCTACACGGAAAGAAACGCCGTCATTCTGTTGCGCACTCTTTCGCCACTTTGCCAATAAAGTCTTGTTTTCCTTGAAAAGCGGATTCTTTTTCCCTTCCCAAAAATCGGGACCGATGAAAAAGACCTTGTCTGTCAGTTTATCCTGCAGGGTCTTCGCACGTGTGGAAAGCACCGTGTATATGCCGCCCACCTTATTGCAGACCTCCCAACTTGATTCGAAAATATAATGCGGTTCTTGTAAATCTCGTGTCTTTTTTGCCATAAATACCAACAGAAAATTCTTTTACCTTAAAACTTAAATCGAGCGCAAAGGTACTGATTTATTTTGATTTAAGAAATTTTCAGAATAAAAAAAACGTGCGCGTCCTGTTAAAATGGGCGGCACGTCCTTTCTTTGCTATACTAACATGGCAAGAAACTCATCTTCCGACACAATGGGGACACCCAGACTATTGGCCTTTTCCAGTTTTGAGGGGCCCATATTATCCCCAGCAAGGATGAACGTGGTCTTCTTCGAGATACCACCCACATTCTTGCCTCCGTTCTGTTCAATCATCGCCTTATATTCATCCCTGGAATGCTTTTGGAACACGCCGGAGATGACGATGCTCTTGCCGGTCAACTTGTCCGTCTGCCCTGCCAGCTGCTCCTCAGAGAGCTGCATCTGAACGCCCTCGCTCGCCAACTTGTCCACTATCTCCGCATTCTTCGTGTCTTGGAAATACTTCACCACCGATTCGGCTATCACCTGTCCCACTCCATCCACTTCCATCAGCTCCTCCACAGAAGCGTTTCTAAGGGCATCCATCGACTTGAAATGACGGGCAATCAGCTTGGCTGTCGTCTCACCCACAAAGCGGATGCCAATGGCAAACACCACACGTTCAAACGGCACCTGCAGCGTCGATTTCACACCATCCACCACCTTCTGCGCCGACTTCACACGGTTTGTGTTGTAGCCGCATATCTGCGCCACCGTCAGCTTGTACAGGTCGGACACATCGTGTATCAATCCCCGCTGATAGTAGTCATCCACCGTTTCTGGCCCCAAACTGTCTATGTTCATCGCCTTGCGAGAGATGAAGTGCTCTATACGGCCCTTGATTTGAGGAGGGCACGCGCTGTCGTTCGGACAATAGTGCGCCGCCTCACCTTCAAAGCGTACCAATTCAGCACCACATTCAGGACAGGTCTTGATGAACTGCACCTTCTGCAAGCCCGGTTGACGCTGGTCTTTATCCACACCCACCACTTTAGGGATGATTTCGCCTCCCTTCTCAACATACACCATGTCACCGATGTGCAAGTCCAACTCCTCCATCACATCAGCATTGTGCAACGACGCACGCTTTACCACCGTACCTGCCAACTGCACGGGATCCATATTCGCCACAGGCGTTACGGCACCCGTTCTCCCCACTTGATACGTCACCTCATTCAGTCGCGTACAAGCCCTCTCTGCCTTGAACTTATAAGCAATCGCCCACCGTGGACTTTTCGCCGTATAACCCAAATGCCGCTGTTGACGCAACGAGTTCACCTTCAGCACAATGCCATCCGTTGCCACAGGCAGGTTCTTGCGTTCCTTATCCCAATAGTCGATGAAATCAATCACTTCCTCCACCGACTTACACTTCCTCATGCCCTGAGAAATCTTGAAACCCCACGAAGCCGCCTTCTGTAAGTTCTCATAATGGTAGCCATCGTTCGGAATCTCATCACCCAACAGATAATACAGATACGCATCCAACCCACGCTCAGCCACCACCCTCGAACTCTGCGACTTCAAGGTGCCGCTGGCAGCATTTCTCGGATTGGCAAACAAAGGTTCCTCCCGTTTTGCCCGTTCCTCATTCAGTTTTTCAAACGAAGTCCATGGCATCAAAATCTCACCACGAATCTCAAACTCATGCGGATAGCCACTACCCTCCTTCAGTTTCAGAGGAATAGAACGAATCGTGCGCACGTTGTTCGTCACATCATCACCCTTCACGCCATCACCTCTCGTCACCGCTTGCACAAGCTCACCATCCACATAGGTCAGAGAAATGCTCAACCCGTCATACTTCATCTCCGCACAAATCTCGAAATCCTCTCCTTCCAGCCCCTCCTTCACGCGGTTGTAGAAATCGCGCACCTCACCCTCATTATATGTGTTTGCCAACGACAACATCGGGTACTTGTGCGCCACCGCCTTGAACGACTGGTTCAAATCACTTCCCACCCGTTGTGTAGGCGAGTTCGGGTCTGCATATTGCGGATAGAACAACTCCAGATCCTCCAGACGATGCATCATCTGGTCGAAATCATAATCCGAAATCGTCGGCTGATTCAACACATAATAATTATAGTTATGCTGCTCCAGCTCCTTCCTGAGCTGCTCAATCTCTTCTTTTGGTGTCATATCTTCATTCATTTTCCATTGCAAAGTTACAAATAAAATAACACTCCTCCAAGTTTTTCGGGAAAAAGAGAATTTCCAAAATCCCAAATAAAGCTTTATGGAATTAAAAGGGGAAAGTTAAAATTTATGCCTTGCGCACCACCTGTTATTACGACTACTTTATCCTTGAAATCCATATTTGTATCAGTTCGATAAATTGGAATTTACTTCAATAAACCATATAAGAATATATCGTAAATAATACCTCCTTTAATCACCGCTTTGCGCATGACTCCTTCTTGTATAAAACCATTCTTTAGTAAAATGTGCTGAGATGCGAAATTGGG
>ONDH01000046.1 GCA_900316505.1 uncultured Prevotellaceae bacterium | reverse complement strand
TTTATATTTTTCTTTTTAATGAAGTTCTTGGGAGCTTTGCCCCAAGCACCTTCGGCGGTTTGCCGCAATAAAGCATTTTCTTTTATACCGAACTGACGTAATTTTAGTGTCTTATACAGAACTAAAGTGATAATTAATTGGAATGCCTCTTTACTTTTGGGAAATTTGCAGGTCTATATCAATATGAAACATCCTGTATTCTTACGCTATATTTGCATAATCCTTGTCCTCCTTGTGGCTGGGGTGCTGCCTGTCTTCGCTCAACAGAATAAAAATGATGCAATTAGTGGCCGCATCATCGACAATGCAACAGGAGAACCGCTTCCAAGCACCACGTTGCAACTTTACGAGATCACAACCCGACGCAACAGGAAGGACACCACTTTTGTCAAAGGAGTTTATTCTGAACAGAATGGCCGTTTTAGTTTTTCTTCAGTCGGGGTTGGTTCCTATTTGCTGAAGTTGACATTCCTCGGCTATCAGGAAAGACAGATTCCATTTGAAAGGAAAGGACGTCAGAACACGTCTTTGGGCACCATCTCCATGTTCCCTGAAATCAAGGAGCTTGACGAAGCGATTGTTACAGCAAATATCCCCAAGATGGTGGTCAAGGATGACACCTTGATTTATAATGCCGATGCGTTCACATTGCCCGAGGGCTCTGTCATTGAGGCGCTGGTGGAAGCGTTGCCTGGCGCTCAAATTGACGAGAATGGAGGCATCACCATCAATGGTAAGAATGTGAAACGATTCAAACTGGATGGTCGTGACTTCATGACGGGCAACAACAGTGCAGTGATGAAGAACCTGCCCTCGTATGTCATCGAAAAGGTGAAAGCGTATGACGAGAAGAGTGACCTCTCGCGACTGACAGGCATTGATGATGGAGAAGATGATTTCGTGTTGGAATTCACCACCAAGAGAAGTGCCCGAAGAGGTCTGCAGGCCAACCCTGATTTCGGTTATGGAACAGACAATCGTTATGGCATCCGACTTACGGCGATGAAGCCCTTCGGAGCGATGCGCTACACGTTCATGGGCAATGCCAACAATGTGAATGACCGCAACTTCTCTGGACGTGGAGGACGAGGCAGAGGCAACGGCAATGGACAGAGGCATACGCAGACAGCTGCTTTGGATGTAAGCTACGAGAACAATAAAGACATCAAATTGAGTGGACGTGTGACTTGGACTCATGGTACAGCTGACAACTGGAACCGTACAGGCTCTGAAAACTTTGTCAATACACGTGGCGGCTCTTTCTCCAACAGTGTCAACCAGAGCTATTCACGCAACAACAGCTGGACTGGAAACATGAACTTGCAATGGGCCATCGACTCGGTCACCACACTCTCGTTCCGTCCCAACCTGTCTTTCTCGACCAACGACAGCCGCAGCCATTCTTCTTCAGCTTCCTTCAATGCCGATCCCTTTGAGCATACGGAGCAACCTCTGAGCAATGAGGGTAGGGACTTGATGAATAGGCTTGGATTGATTGTGAATGGCAGGCAAAACAAGTCGATGAGCTATGGTGAGAGCAAAGACCTCAGCACGCAGTTGCAGCTGCATCGCCGTTTCAGCAATAGTGGACGCAATATGGCGGTCAACGGAAGCATCAGCTATCGTGACAACAGCAACCGAAACGCCAATCTCTCACAAGTGCATCTTTACAAGACACAAACGCGTGCGGGCAATGACTCGACTTATCAGACCAACCGATACACCTCTTCGCCCAACAATAGCTTCAACTATAATGTGAGCATCACCTATACCGAACCGCTTTACATCTTCAAGCCTAAGCCTGTGCCTGTGGATACCTTGAGCACAGACAGCATCCCGACTCCTGGCAATCGTGGAGGTAATGGAAGAGGCAATATGGCAGGCGGTCGTGGAGGTGGCAGAGGAGGTGCTGGTGGGGGCAACCAACGCAATTCGGGTTCGCAAGGCATCTTCCTGCAGGTGAACTACAATTTCCGCTACAGCTATCAGAAGAATGACCCGTTGACTTACGACTTCCCCGATTTGGGTGAAGAAGCCTTCGATGCTGTGTTGCAGGACTACCGCGATTGGAACCGTTTGTTTGGTTTCTTGGACAATCCTTATGAAGAATATCTCTCCACTCGTCTGAGCCGGTACTCGGAACGTAAGGAGTATGGACACAACATCAATGTGCAGCTGCGATTGGTGCGCAACAAGCTCAACATGAATGTGGGTGTGTCTGCACAACCTCAGCGTTCGCACTACATTCAGCAATATTTGGGACGTCCTGTTGACACTATTCGCTCGGTTGTCAACTATTCGCCTACGCTCAATATGCGCTATCGCTTCACTCAGCAGACCAATCTGCAGGTGACACTGCGTGGACAAACCCAACAACCATCCATCACTCAGCTTCTGAACATCTACGACGACACCAACCCACTCAACATCACGATGGGTAATCCGGGCTTGAAGCCTTCCTTCACCACCAGCATGGATGTCACTTTCCAGAAACAACGCACACCGAAATACGTGACTGACAGTTTGGGCAACAATATCCCTAAGGCTTATCGTCACGGGAGCTTCAGCAGCAACGCAAGTGTGCGCCGCACCACCAATTCGGTGGGCAACATTGTCACCTATGATGAGGAAACGGGTGGGCGCATCTCACGACCAGAAAACTTTGATGGTAACTGGAGCACCAGCGGAGGCATCACATACAACACGGCTCTTGACACCTTGAACCGCTGGGATATCAGTGGCTCTATCCGAGGCAGCTACAACCACCATGTCTCGTATGTGAATCTGAACAGAAGCGCATCGTCAGAACGCAATGTCACGCATACCTACAATCTCACCCCTTCGACTTCGCTCAGTTTCCGCAACAAGTGGCTCAGCGTCTCCCTGAATGCCAATGTCACTTTTGCCCGAACGGAGAACGAACTGCAGGCTTCGCGCAATCTGTCCACGTGGAATTTCCAGTATGGCGGCAACACAAGAATCACCTTCCCTTGGGGTTCCAGTCTTTCAACCGACTTCCACATGTACAGTAAACGTGGTTACAGCGACAAGTCGCTCAATACGAATGAGTTGCTTTGGAATGCACAGCTGTCACATTCCTTCTTGCGTGGCAAGAAACTGACGGTGATGTTCCAGTGGTATGACATCCTTCACGAAGAGTCAAACTTCACCCGAACCGTCAATGCCAATGGCTGGACGGATCGCGAGGTGAATGCCATCACCAGCTATGCGATGCTGCATGTGAGCTATCGCCTCAATGTCTTTGGAGGTCGCAATAGCGCAAGAGGTGGTGGTGGAAGATTTTAGACGGTAGGATAGAAGATAGCAGATAGAAGACAGAAGACAGAAGACAGAAGACAGAAGACAGAAGGATGCTGCTATCCCCGAAACCATCTATGCGTCAGCGAACACTTTCCCGTCGTCAAGCGTGATTCTCAGTTTGGTGTATTCACAGTGGAAATCATGCTCCAGACGATTCAGATAGCGGGCACTTTCCCATTTGCACATCGGAAGGTCATGTAGCAGATAGTTGCCACAAGCCTCAGGACGTGTGGCAGGTATTTCAGTCTGCGTAAGAATCCATTTGAGGCACTTGATGGTCAAGCGTCGCATGTCCTCTACGGTGTAGGTTCCAGTCATGATGATATACATGCCTGTGAGACACCCCATGGGACCCACATACACCACATCCTCTTTTACGTCAGAATTACGGAACCATGTTGCCATCAGGTGTTCCAGGCTATGTATGGCAGCTGGAGCTATAGCTGGCTCTTTGTTGGGTTCTGTGATACGAAGGTCAAAAGTGGTGAAACCCTTATCCTCACGTGATACGTAGATGCCAGGTTTCAAATGGGTGTGGTCAATGGTGAAACTTTGTACGACTTCCATAATGATGCTTCTTTTGGGTGATAGAATGATTTGCGATGCAAAGGTACAAATTTCTTTTCAACCCTCCAACATTTTCTCCATCACTTGTTCTTTTGGCCAATTGACGAAAAACACCCTTGTGGTGGCTCGGGTGATGGCTGTGTAGAGCCAACGGAAATAGTCGGGAGCGAGCATGTCTTCAGTGATGTAGCCTTGATCGATGAAGACATTTGTCCATTGTCCGCCTTGGGCTTTGTGACAAGTGACGGCATAGGCATACTTGATTTGCAGGGCGTTGTAGTAAGGGTCTTGACGCAGGGCTTTGAGCTTGTCTTGTTTGGAGCGTAGGGTAGGGTCGCCTGCGTAGTCTTCCATGATATTATTATATAATGTATCCTGCTGCTCTTTGGTGAGGGCTGGCGCTTCGGATTGGAGGGTGTCGGTGAGAACAGTCAGCTCCATTTGGAAGTTGTCAAAGTCGGGAAACTCCAAAGTGGCATCAGCGAAAGTGAAGCCATAGAAGTGGCGCTCATTACGCATTCTTTTGATGATGGCTGTATCTCCGTTGGCGATGAAATCCATGACTGACCCTTTTCCCGTTTCCCCTTGAGGGGAAAGGCAGTTACCTTGCTTGTCTGTTTCTCCATTAATTCTCTCATTAGCAGAGATACACCCCCCTCCCAGTAGGGAGGGTGAGGGGAGGGTCTTTTCTTGAGAGAGTGAGTGGTAAGTCTTTTCTTGGGAGGGTGAGGGGAGTGACTGGTTGTATTTCTCTGTCCAATAATAATTGTTCTTTGCCACCATGAGCATGTCACCACCTTCGAGTGCTTCTTCTCGCCACAGAATTCTGGAACGTATGCCGTTGTTGTAGAGGTTGGCGCGTTTGTTGCTGCGGGTGACGACGATGGTTTCATCCTCTCCATCACGTTGGTAGCACTCTTCGAGAATTTCAATGAGTTCATTGCCAGAGATGTTCTTCACATCTGGAAATCCTTTGAAAAGAATCTTTGGGCACACGAAAATGTCTTCATTTTCGAGCAGGGTGCGTAAATGTGTAGCATTCCAGAGGATGCCCGAAGAGTCTGCTTGGCGCACCACCTCAGTGAGCGTGTGGCTGATGACATGGAAGCCATAACCACCCATATATTCATCGTTGAGGGCAGGACTTTCATCATCACCCACAGGAGGCAACTGGGCTGTGTCACCCATCAGGATGAGCCTACACCCCTTGCCTCCATAGACGAAGTGTACAAGGTCGTCAAGCAAACGCCCCGTGCCGTAGCTCATCCCCCCCTGGGAGGACAGGAGGGGGGCTTCATTGGCAATCATGGAGGCTTCATCACAAATGAAGAGAAGGTTCTGCCGCATGTTGAAATTCAGCGTGAAGATGGAATCCTTGTCGATGGATTTCTGACGGTAGATGCGTTTATGAATGGTGAAGGCGGGGTGGTCTGCATAGAAAGAAAAGACCTTGGCGGCACGCCCTGTTGGTGCCATCAGCACACATTCTCGTTCAAGTTGCTCCATCGTCTTGACGAGGGCACTGACGAGCGATGTTTTTCCTGTGCCTGCAAAACCTCGGAGAATGAACACCGAATCTGCATCGGGCGTGAGGATGAATTGGCAAAGCGAGTCAATGACTTTTTCTTGGTCGTTGGTCGGTTTATGCCCGAAATGGTGCAAAATAAGGTCTTTTAAGTAGTCTTTTATCATCTTTTTTGAAAAAAATGCGGAAAGTTGTGGGTGCAATTCAATTTTTTGCACTATTTTTGCAACGAATATAGTGATTATTCATGAACTGGGCTATAAGTGAGGCGAAAAACTTGCTTTTAGAACGGTAAAAAAGCGTGGAAACAATAAAAAATTAACAAAACATATCATGAAAAAAAGTGTAATAAATGGACTTCTTGTCGTTTGTACATTAGGTCTGGTCGCTGCATGCATCTTCAGCATCTACAGCGATATTGCCTTTGATGAGGAGAAGGCAGAACGTGAGAAACTGGTTATTGCCCGTCTGTTGCAGATTCGCGATGCAGAAGAGCAGTACAAGATGACGTTTGGTGAATACTGCGGCACCATCGACTCTCTGATTGATTTTGTGAAGAACGGTAAGACTGTTGACAAGATCATCAAGGATGGCGAGCTGACAGATGACCAGTTGGAAGCCGGCATGACTGAAAGGGAAGCTGTCGCTAAAGGTCTCATCAAGCGTGACACCATTTGGATGACTGCTGCTGAAAAGTTGGGCATTGCCAATCCAGACTCTATGAAGTATGTGCCAGTTGGTCGTCCTGCTGACGGTTCATTCTTTGTGGTACACTCCACTTTTGACCCCTCTTTGTACGACACCATTTATCAGGGCGTGATTGAATTGCGTAAGAAGGCTCAGTTCAACATGAAGTCAAATGAGTTCGACATGCTGGTTGAGTTCCGTGCTCGTCTGGAAGATTATATGGACGGCATGAACGAGAAGAAGGTGAAGAGTGTGAAGGCTGACTTGAAGAAGCGTCACAGAAACCGTGCTGAGCTGATGCTCGACAACGAGGACCAGACAGACGGTGAATGGTACGGACTCCGTATCGGTGACCTTGAGGATACGAACAACAAAATGGCTGGTAACTGGGAATAATCAGTTGACAAATGATAGTTGACAATTGATGGCAGAAATTCAGATTAACAATAAAAGTTTGTCCATTCGGGTCTGCTCGAATGGACTTTCTTTTTGTACTTATACGCCCGGTCAGGAAAATCCGTTCGAATATAAAGTGTGGGATGTGAACCACACCATTTCGCTGACAGCAAACCTGAAGGATGCGCTGATGAATGAGCCAATGCTGAAACAGGAGTATCAGCGTGTGAATGTGCTCATCACCACTCCTCACTTCACTACGGTACCTGTTGTCGCATTCAAGAAGGAGGACATTCATGCTGTGTATCAGTTCACCTTCCCGAAGGATAAGCCTCAGCATGTCAGTTACAATGTGTTGCGCCGTTCTGGCATTGCCATCGTGTTCGGGTTGGAGCGAAGCATCTATCAGTTGTTGCTTGACGACTTCCCCCGTGCTCGTTTCTATGCCTCTGCCAGCACGCTGATAGAGTTTTTCAGCGAGAAGAGCCTGTTCGGTCCTGGGAAAAAGATGTTTGTCTATCTGCACGAGAAAGAGATTACTCTTTATGCCTTTGAGCAAGGACGTATGCTCTTTGTCAACAACTTCGAATGCACCAGTGTGGCAGATATGCAGTACTACACACTCAATGTGTGGAAAGAACTGGGTTTCGACCAAGTGGACGATGCGCTTTGCGTGGTGGGCGATATGGAGAAACGCACTGTTGAACTGTCAGAGAAAATCAAGTATTTCTTGCAGAATGTATCTATCATTGACCGCAGCGAAGATTTCAAAGACCGTCTGACAATGGGTAATGCCTTGATTCCTTACGATTTGCAAACCTTGCTTATTTGCGGTTTCTAAGTATGCGCATCATCCGTGGAAAATACAAGGGACGGCGTGTCCCTGCTCCTTCAGGTTTTAAGGCACGCCCCACCACAGACTTTGCCAAGGAGGGACTATTCAATATCTTGGAGAATGTCTATGTGGATTTTGAATCATCACCCACGGCTCTTGATCTCTTTGCAGGCACTGGCTCCATCGGTTTGGAATTGGCGTCGCGTGGATGCAGAAAAGTCGTGTCAGTGGAGAAGGATTTCAAGCATTGGCAGTACCTGATGCGTGTGCAGAAAGAGTTGCAAGCGCAGGAATGGTTGCCACTGAAAGGTGATGTATTTAAATATGTACACACGTGTAAAGAACGTTACGACATCATCTTTGCCGACCCTCCTTATGCTTTGGAGAACCTGAAGGACATTCCAGATGTGGCTTTGCCGTTATTGGCAGAAGAAGGATTGCTTGTTCTCGAACATGGCAGCACTTATGACTTCTCTGCTCATCCCCGTTTTGTTGAGCACCGTAACTACGGAAGCGTCAACTTCTCATTCTTCCAATAAGACAAAGGCCTTAACTTTCCTCTAACTCCTATAACATCCAACGAGATTGAGCTTCAAAAGTTGAATTACATTACTCAACTTTTGTATTCCTCCTATTCCTCCTATTCGTCCCATTCGTTGTTTTTGATTCAAGTGATAGTGTCAAACAAAAGGCCCGACCTGTTGGTCGAGCCTTTCTTGTGTTCTTTGTAATTGAGAACAGAAGTAATATAATTATTTAAGTTTAGTATGCTTGGTTTTGTGTGGGGTGGGGGCATTATCTCATGCCGCCCATGCCGCCTCCGAAGCCTCCGCCGAAGCCACCGCCTCCGAAGCCGCCCATGCCTCCGCCGAAGCCGCCCATGCCGCCTCCGAAGCCGCCTCTACCGCCGCCACCGCCGAAGATGTTCAGCTTGTAGATGACGTGTACCATACCGTAAGAGTAGATGGCGTTGTAGCGTGAGTCGCTTTGCTGGTAAGCGCTGATTTGACGGCTGATGTTGCTGCGGTTGTGCAGGATATCATTCCACTGCAGTGTGACGGTCAAAGCGTTACCCTTGAGGAAAGACTTACCGAGTTGAGCGTTCCAAAGCAATTCGTTGGTGTTCATGTTTGCAGAGGAGAAACCTCGACGGCTGCTCTGGCTGATGTCTGTGGAGAAGGTCAGACCGTTGTTGAATACGAGGTTCATGTCAGCACCGTAGCTGAATGTCCAAGTCTCCATGTTACCAGTTGTCAAGACAGAGTTGCGTGAGTTGTTGTAGTTCACACTACCATTGATACCCATCTCGAACCAGTCCTTACGGAAGTCGAAGCCGAGGTTTTCGTTCACACCAATAGTGTTGGTATTTGCTTTAGCACCTGTATCCTCTGATTTAAGGTTTAGTTGTTGTTGAGTGACGTAACTAACCTGATGGTTGTAGTTGAAGCTTGTGAATGTGTTCATCGTGAAGTAACCATTTCTGTCAAGTGAAGTGTTGAAACCACCACCGAGGTTACCGCTCCAGTTACCATTGATGTTAAATGGTTTGGTTTCTCTTCTACCAGTAGTTTGATCATAGAAGGTTCTATTGCTAACACTATTTCTGGTGAAGTTGACACCACCCCAACCAAAGATACTCTGCTGATGAGCCATTGTGAAGGTGTTGAAGTTCAGGTTGATGTTGTGGGTGATGGAAGGCTTCAAGTCAGGATTACCTGTTGTCTTGTTCAATGGATTCGAATCATCTTCAATAGCAAGCAGATTGGTCATGCTTGGCTGCTGTGTACGAGCACGGTAGTTGATACGCAGGTTCGTCTGCTGGGTGAAGTTGTAGCGGAAGTCCAAGCTTGGCGCAATGTTGAACACGTTTCGAGTGATGGTGTCATATTTCTTGCCCATATATTTATAGTCAAGTGTGCTTCGCTGTGGCAAGAGGTCGATACCTGCACTGAAGTTGAAGTAATCAGAAATCTTGCGGAAACTGAGACTGATGGTCTGGTTGTAGTTCTTGTACTCTGAGAATTGAGTGTTCTTTTTGGCATCTTCATTCTCATCCTCTCCATACAGTTTGTATCCATTGTTCAGCAAGTAGTCAATGGCACCATCAATGTTGTAGCGATAGTTGACCAATGCATTTGCCAAGTCAGTGTAAGCTGTTGGATCCATGGCGAAAGCCTTACGGTCAGACTTGTTGTAGCTATAGTCGAATCTGTAAGAAAGCTGCAGATAAGTTCTGTTAGCGATAGGTTCAGAATAAGTCAACTGTGCACCGAAAGATCTGTTTCTGCCAGGAGTGGTGTAGTAACGGTTGTTGATGTTCTCACCACCAGCTGCATATTGAATGTCTGCACCAGAAAGTTGCTTGCTTTCCGAACTACCGAAGTTACCTGTGGCACGGAGGGTGATGTTACGTCCGTAGTCATTCAGACGACGGTTTGCCTGCAATTCACCAGCCAGACGCTTATTTTCGCTGTAAGTCTGCTGACGGTTCACGTTCGTGTTGACAATGATATCCATCAAATCGTCAATATTGACTCCATTGACTGCATCATCCAGTGGATCATCGCTGATCTTGTTCGGGTCATCACTGAAGTTTGCTGACTCGCTGTCGCTGTAGCCCTTATTCTTGGTAAGGTTTCCTGATGGACGGAAGATGATGTTAGTCAATGAGTCAGGAGTCCATTCAAAACGGAACTGTGCGTTCCAGTTGTGGGCGCTGCTGCGGCTCAAGCTTTCGCTGTTGCTAAATGCACCCTGTGAGGTGTCGAAGCTCTTGGTGGATGACCAGCTTCTGCTGTCATTACCATTATATTGATAACGTGCGCTACCACCCATTTCCAGATTCTTAACCTCTGTGGCGAAGTTGAAGCCGATGTTCTTAGAGTTGCGCAGGCCACCGCCCATGCCGCCACCGCCAGCGAAACGGCCGCCACCGCCGCCGAAGCCCATGTCACCGGTGTTATTGGCGCCACCCATTAAGGTGTACTGGTTGCTGTTGTTGAAGCGGTTGATAGTTGCACGACTAGACCAGCGGTCTTTTGTACCATAACCTAAATCGATGTTACCGAACCAACCATTGTTCATACCCTTCTTCACAGTCAGGTCGAGCACAGTTTCGTCTTCACCATCGTCAATACCTGTCACACGTGCAAAATCACTCTTGCGGTCGTATGCTTTGAGCTTGTCAATCATGTTGGTTGGGATGTTCTTCATTGCTGCACTTGCGTCATCGAAGAAGAATTCCTTACCATCCACAAGAATCTTGTTCACTTTCTTACCATTGATGGTCACACCACCATTCTCATCCACCTGTGCACCAGGGAGCTTCTTCACGAGGTCTTCCAGTACGGAACCTTCTGGCACGCGGTATGCGTCAGCATTATACACGATAGAGTCACCGCTCACCTGTACCTTCGCAACATTGGCGGTCACTGTCACGTCGTTCATCAGCTTAGCGTCTGGTGTGATGTGCAGATAACCCACGTTCACATTTTTGTCCTTCTTGTTGGTCAGGTCAAGTGGAAGCACTTTTGTCTGGAAACCCACATACGTGATTTTCAGGGCATACTTTCCAGCCTTCACATTCTTGATGTTGAAACTGCCGTCAAAACCAGTAGCTGCACCGGCAACCATGCTGCTGTCGGGCAAGTTAAGGATACGTACTGTGGCTGAGATGACAACTTCGTTTGTTTCTTCTTCGAGGATTGTTCCCGAAACATTAAATTTGGACTGAGCCATTGCGCTGAGTCCCACAAACGTGAGAAACAAAGCGATGAGTGATTTTTTCATATTGTGATGTTATTGTTTGATTTTTCTTCGCTATTGTACTCAAATTGACTATAAAGTGGATAAAAGGTTTAATGGAATGCTGAAAAATTGAGTTTTTATGTGTAATTTTGCAGCGATTTTAAGTGGTTCAATCAGTTAAAGCCCCCTGATTCATGAAAAAAATATTACTGTTATTCCTTTTTTTGCAGACATCCTTCATCCTCTCTGTGCAAGCGCAGTTCGCACGTCTGGACAAATATCCCAACATACCCGGTCAGTACGATGCGGCATTTGTTGATTATGTGAAAGACTTTGCCAGCGGAGTCGCCAAATCCTCCTATGGTCAGTATTTTGGACAGATCACTAAGGAACGTAACATCTACGGCTTTGGTGCCTATTACACCGACAACGATGGTGTCATCTACGGACAGTATCGTCTTGGCAATTTCCTCTTCGGCATCAAGATGGGCACTCAGATAGCCAAGGTGGGCAGTAACGACCACTATATCTGCTACGACCTCACGACGGGTAATCCGCTCTACATCATGAAGGATGGTGACAAATATACTCTTCCTGCCGACTACGAGAAGACCTACCGCTTCGAATCGCTCACCTATCAGAATGGCGACAAATATGTAGGCGAGACCGTCAATGGCAAGCGTGAAGGTGTGGGCCTATACTATTATAATAATGGTAACTACTATTATGGTCGCTACAAGAACAACGACCGTCAAGGTTTCGGTGCCATGTTCTACACCAACAACACGCTGACCATCCAGTACTGGAAGAGCGAAGATGAGTGAGTTGGTTTAGAGTTTAGAGTTTAGAGTTTAGGGTTTAGAGTTTAGAGGTTAGGGTTTAGAGGTTAAGGTTAGCGTTAAGGTTAAGGTTGAAAATGATGGTTAAGACAAATTCTTTGAAAGCGTGGTTTCTTGCAGCACGACCTAAGACACTCACAGGAGCCATTGCTCCCGTTCTTGTCGGAGCCGCCTTCGCTTATGCCTCCTCCAACTCCCAACTCCCAACTCTCAACTGTCAATTGTCAACTGTCAACTGTCAACTGTCAACTGTCAACTGTCAACTTCTTCTCTTCCTCCTCTGTCTACTGTTTGCCATATTGATGCAGATTGATGCCAACCTCATCAACGACTATTTCGATTTTAAGAAAGGAACAGACCGTGAAGACCGCCTGGGGCCCGAACGTGCCTGTGCACAAGGTTGGATAACGCCGCGTGCCATGCAATGGGGTATAGGTGTGATGACAGCCCTCTCCTGTCTGGTGGGAATTGCCATCCTGCTTGTTCACATGCAGTGGGAACTGCTCCTCGTGGGCATCTTGTGCGTTGTTTTCTGTTTTCTCTACACCACACGTCTTTCCTATCTCGGTTGGGGTGACCTTCTTGTGCTCATCTTCTTTGGATTTATACCGGTGGTGTTTACCCACTATGTCATGACCAATGGTGAATGGAGTGTTCCTCTGCTCATTGCCAGTCTTGCCATGGGACTTGCCACCGACAATCTCTTGATGGTCAACAACTATCGTGACCGCAATCAAGACCGGGTGAGCGGCAAGCGCACCATCATCGTGCGTATCATCGAGGCACAAATCCGCAAGTATGGTGATCAAGAAGGTCAGAAGAAAGCCGAGAACATTTGTCTTGACATCTATCTTTGGGTGGGCATTGTTGCCACGTTTCTCGCCTTCACCGCTCTTTTCCTGTTCTCTCCCATCAGCATTCGGCATCCGTTGATGTTCCTCTACCTCATCCTCCACTTTCGTGCCTTCCAGCAGCTCAAGTCACTCGATGGGCGCGAACTCAACCAGGTGCTTGGTGCCACCGCCCGCAACATCTTCCTTTTCGGTGTCCTCCTCGCCTTCGGAGTGCTGCTACATAGTGGCTTAATATAAGGTCTGTTTGGATTGAGCCGATTAAACGGATGAGAGGCTCTAACGGCTCAGCGCTTTAGCCAATAAAAACGCATTTTGACACAAATCTACAGGATGCTCCTTTCTTTATTCTGTTGTATATTCAAACCAATCAAAATCTGCATATCCGTCATCACCTTGGGCAAACAAGCCGAGCATAACGCCTGTGAACCCACCTATCACCTCGGTGGATAGGTAGCGGTAGTCCATCTTGCTGAGTGTGGTGAATGATTTGCCATCGGCAGAAACTTGCATGTAGTAATAGTCCTTGTCGGAACTGATGCGTATGTAAGCCTGAGCGTCTTTCAGTTCAACGGGTTGGTCGTCATGTCTGAGAGCTCCCACACGGATGTTTGACTTGGCAAATAGTTTTCCGTTCTTTCGTTCTACCATCACATCATAATGATTCAAGGGGGCTGCGTAAGCCGTAATTCCTGCCTGAGAGCCTTCTGCCAGATGAGATGCGTCAATGAGTGCGGTGGCGCTGAAACGTAATTCTGTCTGACGTCTTGCCACAAAAGTGGGAGAGGTGGCTGCATCGAGAGGCGTGGAAGTGGTATGCAGACGCAACCA
>ONDH01000008.1 GCA_900316505.1 uncultured Prevotellaceae bacterium | reverse complement strand
ACGTGAGTTCAGCGATAAGCTGACCACTCATTAGCTTCAAAGTGAAATTCGCAATATTCACAATTCACATAATTCACAAGCGTCTTTGTTGTCAACTGTTAACCTTTATTATTACACTTTTTCATCCCGTTTTGTTTCACATTACACATGGAGACGGTTGGGGGTTAGTACTAATCAATTCTGCCGCACCCCGTCTTCTAGCCCACAGCTGTTGAGGTGTCTCACCCATACATGTGTTGGTGTCTCACCCATACATGTGTTTGTATCTCACCCATACACCCAACGGGGTCTCACTCATAGAACTTTCCGCATAACTCTACATCATCTCACAAGACTCTCTTTAGTCATCTGCGCTCATGCTTGCTCGTGTCCACAACTGCCTCACACTCGTCATCTCCTCTTCGTCCCTTTCGTCATCTCCGCTCACGCTTGCTCGTATCCACCACAGCCTCGCACTCGTCATCTCTGCTTTGTCACACTCGTCATCTCCGCCTCGTCACTTCCGTCATCTCCCAGCTCTGACGCTCGTCATCTCCCAGCTCTGACACTCGCCATCTCCCAGCTCTGACGCTCGCCATCTCCCAGCTCTGACACTCGTCATCTCCCGAGAGATAACGACTGAGGCGCTGGAGAGAACATTTCTGAGCCTCTTATGTGGATGCTAGTGAGCACAAGAAGCGTATGCCTGTCAAAGATAGGCACTCAGCGCATAATAACATGCGCTGTAATAACGAAATATAATGCGATGGGTGTGTGAAATGAGATGCGCACGGTGCGCACGTAGTTCACAAACACATTTGAACGTCACTCGTGCTTAAGGGCATTTCTCACTTCTGCTTATGAGGTACGGATCAGCAATCAGGTGGAGACGAGGGCTAAGACGATGACGAAAGAAGAACATGAAAACAATAAAAAGGGATGCTGAATGAACAGCATCCCTTTTACTATAATATATATAATGTAAGTCTATTGCCAGATTGTTAGAAATATGTTTCCACGGCGAAGCTTGCCTCACCTGCCAGAGCCTCAGCAATTTGTTTTGATGATGCACCCGGATGCTCCTTGATGTATTGTAAAACGATGTTCTTATCCATTTGTAAAATAGTATTGGCTCACAAAAGTATGAAAATCGGTTCAAATATACAAGATTTTGAGCCGATTTGTTGCTGTTTTTGAGCCGATTTAACTTTTAGATGTCTAAATCTTTCATTCTATTGTAAAGCACAACAAGAAGGGAGCACTCATGGATGCTCCCTTCTTGAAATAATATGTGAGTGGTCTTTTACTCTGCTGAGTAGTCAACCTTGCTCATGCGCACGTAGGTAGCGTAGCGGTGCTGTGCTGCCTTCTTGGCGGCATTAGAGGTTAGATAAGTCCTAATTTCCTTAATTTTGAACGGATGGCACCAGGTTTTCGGGCAAAGAGTTCGCAAAGTTCTTCGGTGTTTTTGCCTGCTTTGAACAGTTGGATGAGGGTTTCTTCTTCTGACTGGGTCCAAGGTTTGTAGGCATTAGGGTGTTCTTTTCGGGTTTCTACGATATAGTTGGGTGTATCATCTTTAGATATGGCACCTTGGATGGTTTTGTATTCTGATGAAAACTCGTCAAAGCAGAGTGGGGCATTGATGTTCGTTCGTTTGAAAGGCTTGAGTTGTGAAGGTTCATACACAAGAGCGTTGGGGTTCGTTTTGCTGGGTGTCATTACGAAAGTGGCTTTTTCCAAAGGAATGATATAGATGTCTTCTGGTTCGCATGGCTCTCCACCAATGCCGAGAAAGATGAACACGGGCAAGTCTCTTTCTTCGGAAAATTCTTGATAAGCAGTGAGTTGTTCAGGCGAGAACAAATCCATCATCGCGGAATGATTGAGGAACTTCCTCCACTTACATTCAATGGCGACATTGTGCTTTGTTTCCACTTCTTCAATCAGAAAATCGGGGTAACTATTGTTCTTGGGAAACACATCACCCATTGTCTTGTCGCCTCGCCATTCTTTCAGCAGTAGTTTCCCGCTCTTCACATCCAACAATTCCAGCACAAATTCTTCAAACTCCCGACCTTTCAGCACATCCTCGGGCATGGTAATCGCGCGAATGCGTTCTCTCACAGCAAGATACGTGCGGTTCAACCGCTTCTTGATAGCATGAATGCCCATATCCTCATAATACATCCGCAACAGTGTCTTGTCCTCTCCAACCGTCCATCGTTGATAACTATTGTCTGGTTCTGCCGCAATGTCTGATATAAGGTTATGTGTGAGTGCCTTCACATTCGTTTTGCCCACAAGCAAGGGAAACAAACTTCCATACTTGTCAATATATCCTCCAACAATATGCTCCACCTTCTCGATTAGAAAAGCATTTCTGTCTCGTGGTGACCATCTTCTCTTGTTCGTTTGCTCCATTACCACAATCAGCATCCGTCCTTCTGCTAGTGCCCTTTGTATCTGCATGTTATTCTCCTCCCGAAACCGATTCATCACCACCAATATTGTCGGCACTTGATTCACCACCAGCGACTTCATTACCTCCACCTCTAGTTCCGACGTATTGCAACACACAACCACATCTTTTTCCGTCAGCGATTCCACCCATCCAAAAATCCTCTCATACGTTCCCCAAGGTGCTCGCTTCGAACACACAAACAAAGTCTTCTCCCTCCTGAGAAGTTTTTTATTGCCGATGTATTGAATGGTGTGGAACATTGTCAGGTATATATTTAGTGATGAATGTATAACTTTGAAGATACATTCTTTTTTGTTTCTTCACAGGGCAAAGGTACAACTTTCTCCGCAATGTTTGTTCTGATTAAAAGAAAAAACACTATCTTTGTGGCGAATTTGTAAAAGAAACGCTTATGAACTTGACAATTTCAATGGAGACGGTGCTGAACTTCCTACATTCGATGGCTCTATCAACAAGCAACAAACGTTGGCTTGCCGACCATCTGTATGAGGAGGTTCGGGCAGAACAGAAAACGGCATCAGCAGTCAAAGTGAAGAAAAAGTTGACCGAGAAAGAGAAGGATGAACTCTTCTATAGCGTTGCTGGTGCATGGAAAGACGATGCTGTTGGTGACCGGGTGTTAGATGCTATCCGTGTAGGTCGTCAGCCCACAGGATACGAACGTAAACTTGCATATTTCGAGGAAGATGAGTAAGAGAAAGTATCTGCTTGACACGAACATCTGTATATTCTTTCTTCAAGGCAAATATGGCATCAAGGAGAAAATACAACAAGTTGGTCGTAAGAACTGCTATATCAGTGAAATCTCTATCGCTGAGTTGTTGTATGGTGCGGCTTATAGTGGCTCTTCCAAGCACAGCCATGATGTAGAAATCATTTTGGAGAGTTTGACAGTTGTCCCCATCTATGATTCCTTGCCTACTTATGCAGCGACCAAAGCCTCTCTTCGTCGTTTAGGTCAAATGATAGAAGAATTCGATATGCTCATTGGTTCATCTGCTGTTCATCATGGCTACGTCATGGTGACAGAGAACATTGAACATTTCGAACGTATCCCTGGCATTGAGATTGAGAACTGGGTGGAACGTTCATGAAATATGATTACAAAGGAATCTTCTTGATTGGTCGAAAGGATTTGATGGCAGAAGCATTCTAAATGAGAAAAATATATGGAATAGCGAAAGTGTATTAGCCTCTGCAAGGTACAGCGTGATGGCAAGGACATCAAGAAAATCTTCGAAACCGGCGAACAAATATTAATTATCCTTTAATAATGTATGAAAAGGACCAAACACCCATCTGGTTGGTGGAATGACAAGGATCATTGTATCGAAGAGTGTAAAAAATGGAAAACACTTAATGCTCTTAGAGAAAATCAAGGCGGTTGTTTAATATCTATACATAGGCATGCTTGGAAAGAAGAGTGTTATAGGTATTTGGAACTTGGAGATCAAAGTCATGCAACTAAACGCCCCAACAAACGACCTGCAGGTTGGTGGGACGACTTGCAACACTGCATTGATGCCTGTAAAGAGTGCCGAAACACAAAAGAATTACATAAGAAATATGGAGGTTGTCAACTTTCTATTCGTAAACATGGCTGGCAAGAAAAATGTTACCAGTACATGAGTGTAAGAGTGAAAGAGTATACTTACGAACAACTACAAGAAATAGCTTTAAAGTATTCCACATATAAAGAATTTCGTGAGAAAGATTTGGGGGCTTATGAAGGAGCGAGAAAACGTGGTGTTTTAGAAGAAATCTGTTCGCATATGCCGAATTTGCGAAAGATTAATGTATATGATGATAAGCCTGATTATAAATCATGCCAACAGCATGCTTTGAGGTTCAGTTCTCGTTCAGAATTTGAAAAAAAGGATAACAGGTATTATACGTATGCGCGCAAACATGGAATACTTGATGAAATTTGTGCGCAGATGCTTCGTAGAGGCAACAAAAAGAAACGTTGTATATATGTTGCCGAGTTTGATGACAATAGCGCTTATATCGGGTTAACTTACTTTGCAGAGCGGAGATGGTCGGATCATATGCATACAAAAAATAGTGCTGTAAATAAACATGTAGAAGAAACTGGACTTGCTCCCAAATGGAAAAGATTGACAGATTATATGGATTATCAAGAAGCTAGCATACAGGAGGGAGTTTGGAAGAATAAATATGCTAGTGAGGGATGGACTATCCTTAATAAAGCAAAGACAGGCTCTCTTGGTGGAGGAGAAGGCTACACACTTGAAGAGGTCTTGAAAGAGGCATCTAAATACAACACATTGCCCGATTTCTTTAGAGGTTCTCCGGGTCATTATCAGCGTGCATATAGAAATGGGTGGATGAAAGATGTTCGACGCATATGTCATTCAAAATGGAAAGGTGGCTTTACCGAAGCTGAATTACGTGAAATATTCTCAGAATATGATAGCATTGTGAAATTGCGGCAACATAGACATGCTGCAATTGATGCTGCCAATAAGCTGGGTATTCTTGAAGATTTAACAAAAGATTATCTTGTTAAACCTAAAAAGCGTTATAAGGTTGAACGGTTCACGGAACAAGAATTGTACAATATCGCAAAACAATATAAGTACCGTTCTGTGTTTAACAAAGCTAATCCCAAAGCATATCAAAGTGCAATACGAAAAGGGATTCTTGACAAAGTGTGTGCTCACATGAAAAAGATGCCGCGTTCAAGAATCGAGTTGACAGAAGATGAAATTAGGGCTGAAGCACTTAAATACTACAAACGTTCTGATTTTCTTAATAAATCGGGAATTGCAGCAAAACGTGCTCAAGAACTTGGCATATATGAGAAAGTGTGTGCTCATATGAAAAATCCCCATTGGAAATATTCCAAAGAAGAGGCATTTGCCATTGCAAAACATTATTGCAACAGAACAGAACTTTATAACGAAAATAAGGCTGCATATAATCATCTAAAGTTCTATAATCTTTTGGATAGTATTTACCCTAAAGGTGATGTGTACAACCGGAAATGGACAGATGAAGCAAGACGGGAAGCTGCTGCTCAATGCAAAACAAGAACTGAGTTCAAGAAGAAATATCCACAGGCAATGGAAGTCACAAGAGTTAAAAAAGATTGGGATATTATAGCCCCACATCTAAAGCCATTAACAAGGAGGCTATCTGAAGAACAGATGGCAAAGATTTGCTGCAATGTGAGAAATATGCAAGAACTCAAAGAATATGATTATAAACTTTGGTACAATTGTAGTAAGCATCCTGATAGAAGGAGGATTGCAGAGAAATTTTTTAAGAAATCCTAAAACAAGATAACTGGTGTCCTCTAAAAATGGACGATTTCTAATGCTGTTAAGGTAAAAAGTGATATTTCGATGCGGTGCACCAATCTGGAATGGTTATATACCATCTTTAGTGTAAGGTCAGTTCTGGTTGAGCATTAAGATGGTTTTTGCCGATGAAATATGGACTTTGGTTTTCCCAAGTAGGCTAATCCTATATGTGAGGTATTCAATGGATGTTCATCAAAAACAAATCGGGGATGGAAGTAAAGTCATTTGGGTGGATTGCGGGGATGAGGGCAACGATTCACACCGCATACAGAACAGAAAAGGGGATGCCATTCACGGCATCCCCTTGGGTTGAATTATGTGAGAATTAATTACTCTGCAGAGTAGTCAATCTTGCTCATGCGCACATAGGTAGCGTAGCGGTGCTGTGCTGCCTTCTTGGCTGCGTCGAAGAGCTCCTGAGCCTCGTTTGGACATACCTTCTTGAGAGAGAGGTAGCGAACTTCGCCGTCAAGGAACTGACGGAGCAGCGAGTGCAATGCTGAATTCATTTGAGCATTGCCGAGTCGTGACGGAAGAAGACGAAGTCAACTGACGGAGCAGTCGTGACGGAAGAAGACGAAGTCAACTGACGGAGCAGCGAGTGCAATGCCGAATTCATTTGAGCATTGCCGAGTCGTGACGGAAGAAGACGAAGTCAATGCCTGGAAGTTATCCCAGTTAGGAGCCTGTGCAATCGCACAGGCTCTTATTTTATTGGATAAGTTCTGCAATAAAACAATAAAATATTTGGAGGTATCGAAAATAATACCTAATTTTGCGGCGTAATAACAATTAAAAGAATAGTTTTATTCCAGAGGTATTTAGATTTTTTGGTTTCTCGTTCTTCTTTTTCAGCAGAGAGCATGAGCCTGTGCATGTACATGTTGAGGGCAATGGCGGAATGGCTAAGTTTACATGGAACGAAACAGAGTTTGAACTGAATGAGAAGCAAGGAATCAAGGCAAATGACTTCAAGAAGATAAAAAGAGTGATAGATGATAATGCCGATATAATCATGAAGCGCTGGAAGGATTATTTTGAAAATTAAATGGAGGAGTGTCTATGAAAATCAAGGAAATCTGGTTTGATGCCAACCACATTTGGGGCAGAGACGAAGCAGGAAAGGAATATAAGCAGTCACTTCTTTGGTATCCAAAGTTGCGAGCTGCATCTGCAGAACAGCGAAGCCAATATACTTTCGGCTTTGATGGCATTCATTGGCGGAATCTGGACGAGGACATCAGCTTCGAGAGTTTTGAGTACGAGGACACTGAGCCAAGTGCCATGCAGCGATTCTTTCTAACACACAAGGAAATAAACGTTGCGGAGTTTGCCCGTTCCATGGACATGAACCCGACATTGCTTCGGAATTACATCAATGGATTCAAAAAACCTTCCAAGGAACGTGAACAAGACATAATGAACCACATCAAAAAATTGGGCGAAGACATGATTCAGGCATCATGCTATTCGTATAGGACAGACTTTGAGTCCGAATCGATGTTGGTTGCAGAACCATCATAACTGCAATAAGAAGACGGAGAATATTGATTGATGGTTTCATTTTCACAATCATTATACATCACAAGAGCCCGTGCAATCGCACAGGCTCTTATTGTTTTCATATATGCTGTTCTATACTGAATTTCGTTCCATGCTTTGGAACAAGCAGAAGATGAGGAGTTTAAAAAAGGATGCCGAACCATCATGGAACGGCATCCTTTGGGATGATGATATGTAAGTAAGTTTATTACTCTGCTGAGTAGTCAATCTTGCTCATGCGCACGTAGGTAGCGTAGCGGTGCTGTGCTGCCTTCTTGGCTGCGTCGAAGAGTTCCTGAGCCTCGTTTGGACATACCTTCTTGAGTGAGAGGTAACGTACCTCGCCGTCGAGGAATTGACGGAGCAGCGAGTGCATGCTGAATTCATTTGAGCATTGCCGAATTGTGACGGAAGAAGACGAAGTCAATGTCTGGAAGTTATCCCAGTTTTTACGGCTGTCTTCTACATGTTAGTATGAGTTTTTCATTAATCATTCGGGTATTATAGTCGTGATATGAGAGGAATTGTTTCGCAAAATGGTATAAAAAAGCTATTTCTATTGAATCGAAGCCTCTACTTTGCGTTTAACGGAATCGACAAACGATTGCAATTCTGAATCCTTAGTCACAAGCTCTTGTGGATTTAAGTATGGAATAATGCGCGGAGCAATACGCAATTTACCGTAAACAAGTTTCTGAGGTTTACCATTTTTACCTGTCTTTGTGTTCTTCAGATCACGTCTAAAGATTACTTTCATAACGTTTGAAGGCTTATGGGCTAAGTGCTCTATATCTTTCCCTGCGATTAGAGGGTCAGACGCAATCGGAGTTTTGATCTCAATTCTTCTGACAGCAGCCCACGCCTCAATACATTGTGGCTGTTTTAAGAACCATGCTTCCATTTCTTGTATCCAGAAAAAGACGTCTTGCTTTCTATCTTTGGGTATTGCAATTCCGTCTTTTTCCATCTTGTCAAACCATTCTGCACGTTTCTCTGGAATGTCATCTAAATCTGTATATAGATAATCTTCCTCAGGTTGTGCAACAAATACTTTAGCAGCATTTTTGTTGCTCCCTTCATAAGTTACTATCACACTGATATCTGATATACCTAATACATTTATGAAGAACTTTTTTAGTTCTTCACGCAGAACCTCTGAACCATCATATGTCTTGATGGTTTCCTCATTAGTAGTGCTATTTGTATTACAGGGAAGTGCACCACCTTCTATAATAATACGAATTACCATCGTTTCCCTCCTATTTCACCTCTTAACCACAATTGTCCTGGTAGGATTTCCCCTTCATACTCTTCAAAGTCTTCCTCATAATATCGTTTAACAACTGTAGCATTATTCTCTTCTTTTTCAAAAACAAGAACATCCTCTAAGGTAAAGGCGTTTAGTAATAGCGGGGAGTGGGTTGCAATAATAAGTTGTGAATCCAAAGACGCTTTACGCAGCATTTCTGCAACAGAATTAATCATATCCGGATGGAGCCGTCCTTCTGGCTCATCCAATCCTATAAGGACTCCTCGTTGCTTATTTAATAAGATACTCATTAACAAAGTATATCGTAAAGTGCCATCAGAAATATGTTGCATACCAATAGTATGGCTCATATTCGCTTCTCTTATTGACATATATAGTTGAGATCCGAATGGACTAAATTCAAATGATAGGAAACCTTGGTTTACAGTAGAAAGTTGTTTCTCTATTTCTTGATATGTCCATAAGTCTGAGGTCTTAAGATTTGAAAGTAATTGGACTAAATTCTCCCCATTGTAATTAAGTCGCATTGCGCTATTAAATTCAGCGGGCTTTCGTATTTTACTACTACTTTCTGTATTAAAAGTATCATACAGGGCCATTGATGCAATAGCCATTTTTATCGTATGAGATGGGAGGTATCTTCGAGGGTCACTAATTTGCCGTAATACCAACTCTTGGGAAGAAACATCACCCCTATAATTCTCATGTTCAATACGAACGCCCGTACTGTGTCTTACACTGAAACTACCTCTTCCATCCTTGAACTTTAAATATTCAAAGGGTTTATCTGGCGATTTTCTATTTTCAGAATAGAGACGTTCTTCTATGCTGTAGCTTGTTTTGCCAATAGGCTTTATTACAATCTCATAGAATGCGTCTTCCTTAAATGGGGACTTTGGAGTGACTTTCTTTAATTTCTTATAGTCGAAAATGAAAGTCAATTTTATCAAAGATGGGGTGTCATGGTGATTTGCATTGACCACATTCATGTAGCCTCCCCATAATTCTTGAAAGAGTTTTTCAAATCCTATACCCGCAACTCCCTCATAGAGTAGTCTGAAAGCATTAAGAAATGTTGTTTTTCCACTTCCGTTAATGCCTAATAAGAGATTGAGTCCCTCATTAAGTTCTATTCTGTTTTCCCCTCGGAAAGAAAAAAAGTCCTGTATAAAAATTGTTTTTATCATGATTACATTATTGTTATAGTTAGAATATTAATAATATGAAATATCGTACTTGTATTCGCGCCCTTCATCGTCCTTTTCGTATATGATATTGCCATGAGTATCATATTCGTATTGGAATGTTTTGGTCTCGTCTGCTTCTTTGGGTATAGACATATCTTCATTGGGATAATAGGTCATCTTTGTTTCTTGCAGTATAGATCCATGCTCATCACAATCATATAATGTTATAGTATGATATATGTCACCAGGTTTTAGTTCAGTGCCCCTTAATTTAGCCGTTATGCTAGATGCAATCCATGTGTCAATCCGCTTTGTCGGATATCCATTATCGTCAAAAACATATTCTTTCATGTCACATAAACTCTCATCTTCATATAATCGGGCAAATTTCTCTATTTTCCCATCTGGATTATAATAGAAAATGGAATACATTAAATGATATTGTGGTCTTTTAGTTTTTTCTTCCGCTAAAATATTTCCCCTATAGGAATATTCGGTATATTCGAAAATGGAACCATTCTCATCATATTCGGTTTTCTTCGATATATTCCCATCTTGGTTGTATTCTATTTCTATCTGGCATGTACCATTTCTTCTAAAACATTTACGGCTGATAAGACCACCGAACTTGTCATAATTGTTTTCATATGTATATCGTAATCTCGTTCCAACCGTCTCTTTAGAGGTTAAATCATAGATCTCATAAATCTCTTCTGATTCTTCAATGGCATTTCCATATTCATCGAATTTCGTTATTTCCGCTTTATGCCATTTCTCATTTTTTGTTTCTTCACGAGCAATCTTGCCAAATTCATTATATGTATAGGTTCTCTTCTCAACTACTTCACCGTCACTATAATTAAGATATTCTGTTATAAAGCCATATTTGTTATAACTATGTATATCTGTTATTTCCCCGTCATAATAACGGGTTACACTCTTTACATTACCTACAAGATGTTTCTTTTCTAAATCGTTTTTACCAGATTTCTGATATTTTGAGAACTCGGTATTGCATGAATATAGAAAAAAAACAGAAAAGAAAAGTGGTAAAGAAAGATAGCGGTCAGATTTCATATGGGAGAAAGAATGTAGTTTTTTATTTTAATAGGGGACGAAACATATAGTGGTTTCGCCCCCTATTATTAATATTGTTAATCACATATTACTCTGCAGAGTAGTCAATCTTGCTCATGCGTACATAAGTTGCATAGCGGTGCTGTGCTGCCTTCTTGGCTGCGTCGAAGAGTTCCTGAGCCTCGTTTGGACATACCTTCTTGAGAGAGAGGTAACGTACCTCGCCATCGAGGAATGCCTGGAAGTTATCCCAGTTTGGAGCCTTGGAGTCGAGCTGGAATGGGTTCTTGCCTTCCTCGGCGAGACGTGGGTCGAAACGCCAGAGGTGCCAGTAACCGCACTCAACTGCCTTAGCTTCCTCAGCCTGTGACTTACCCATGCCGCCCTTAGCCTTGAGGCCGTGGTTGATACATGGAGCGTAAGCGATGACGAGTGATGGGCCTGGATAAGCCTCTGCTTCGCGGAGTGCCTTGAGACACTGTGCATTGTCTGCACCCATTGCCACCTGAGCCACATATACGTAGCCATAGGTTGACTGCATGAGACCGAGGTCCTTCTTCGTGATGCGCTTACCACCAGCAGCGAACTGAGCGATGGCACCGATTGGAGTAGCCTTTGAAGACTGACCACCTGTGTTAGAGTAAACCTCAGTGTCGATAACGAAGATGTTGATGTCCTCGCCAGAAGCAAGTGCGTGGTCAAGACCACCGTAGCCGATGTCGTAAGAAGCACCGTCACCACCGATGATCCACTGGCTGCGCTTCACGAGGTAGTGAGAAAGTTCAGAGAGCTGCTTGCAGATTGGGCAACCTGCGTTGCGACCAGCCTCGATAGCTGGAGCGAGCTTAGCTGCTGCTGCCTTAGATGCGTCAGCGTTGTCCTTGCCAGCAATCCACTCTTCAGCGGCTGCCTTGAACTCTGCTGGAGTGTCGTCCTTAGCGAGGAGTTCGTTGAGCATAGCCACGATGCGAGCGCGCATCTTCTTGTTGGCGATAGCCATACCGAGACCGTATTCGCAGAAGTCCTCGAACAAAGAGTTAGACCATGCAGGACCCTGACCCTTGGCGTTCTTGGTGTATGGAGTAGATGGGATAGAACCAGAGTAGATAGAAGAGCAACCTGTAGCGTTAGCCACCATCTGACGGTCGCCGAAGAGCTGAGAAATGAGCTTCACGTATGGAGTCTCACCGCAACCAGAGCATGCGCCCGAGAACTCGAAGAGTGGGGTAGCGAACTGGCTCACACGTGGGTTGGCCTTGTAGTCGATGAGGTCTTGCTTGCTGGCTACGTTCTTCACGCAGTAGTCCCAGTTCTTTGCCTCGCCGAGCTCGCCCTGCAGAGGAACCATCTTGAGCGCCTTGTTGCCCTTCTTGCCTGGACATACATCCACACAGTTGCCGCAGCCGAGACAGTCCATAACGCTCACCTGCATACGGAACTTCATGCCCTTGAGCTGTGCTGGAGCCAGCATGTCGAGCTTAGCAGCGTCGATGCCAGCAGCTTCCTTCTCGTCCATAACGAATGGGCGGATGGCAGCGTGAGGACAAACGAAGGCACACTTGTTACACTGGATACAGTTCTCGCTGTCCCAAGTAGGAACGAAGGCAGACACACCACGCTTTTCGTAAGCAGCTGTGCCCTGCTCCCACATACCGTCTTCATAACCCTTGTAGGCTGAAACGGGAAGGAGGTCGCCGTTCTGTGCGTTGATAGGACGCACGAGCTTGTTGATGAATTCTGGGTCGTCGTTAGCCTCCACAGGATCAGCAGGAAGGTTCTTCCATGCTGGGTCAACGTCGAGCTTCTTGTACTCGCCACCGCGGTCAACGGCTGCGAAGTTCATGTTCACCACGTCTTCACCCTTCTTGCCGTAAGACTTCACGATAGCCTTCTTCATCTGCTCTACAGCGAGTTCCACAGGAATCACCTCGGTGATGCGGAAGAATGCTGACTGAAGGATGGTGTTGGTGCGGTTGCCCAAACCAATCTCCTGTGCAATCTTGGTAGCATTGATATAGTAAACGGTGATGTTCTTCTCAGCGAAGTACTTCTTCACGTTGTTAGGCAAGAACTTCACAAGTTCCTCACCCTCGAAGATGGTGTTGAGGAGGAACTGACCGTTCTGACGGAGACCACGAAGCACGTCGTACATGCGGAGGTAAGCCTGCACGTGGCATGCCACGAAGTTAGGGGTCTTAATCTGGTAAGTAGAACGGATGGGCGTGTCACCGAAACGGAGGTGTGAGCAAGTGAAACCACCTGACTTCTTAGAGTCGTAAGAGAAGTAAGCCTGGCAGTACTTGTTGGTGTTGTCACCGATAATCTTCACAGAGTTCTTGTTGGCACCTACAGTACCGTCGGCACCAAGACCGAAGAACTTAGCCTCGAAGATGCCTTCACCACCGAGTGCCATTTCCTCTTCGATGGGGAGAGAACGGAAGGTAACGTCATCGACAATGCCGAGTGTGAAGTGGTTCTTGGGCTCTGGGAGTTCGAGGTTCTTGTAAACGGTGAGAATCATGGTTGGAGTCACGTCGGCAGAACCGAGACCGTAACGACCACCGATGATGAGAGGAGCATTCTCCTGACCGTAGAAGGCATCCTTCACGTCGAGGTAGAGAGGTTCGCCATTAGCACCTGGTTCCTTCGTGCGGTCAAGCACAGCGATGCGCTTCACGCTCTTTGGAACAGCGGCGAGCAGACGCTCTACAGAGAATGGACGATAGAGGTGTACAGACACCATACCGTACTTCTTGCCGTTGGCGTTAGCGTAGTCGATAGCCTCGCGAGCAGCCTCAGTGGCAGAACCCATGAGGATGATCACGTCGGTTGCATCCTTGGCACCATAGTATGTGAATGGCTTGTACTCACGACCAGTAATCTTAGAGATAGCCTCCATGTACTTCTCAACAGCGGCAGGAACCTCCTCGTAGAATGGGTTGCAAGACTCGCGGTGTGCGAAGAATGTCTCAGGGTTCTCAGCCATACCCTTAGCCTCTGGATGCTCTGGAGAGAGGGCACGAGAGCGGAACTCAGCCACCTTGTCCATTGGAACGAGAGGACGGATGTCTTCCATATCCATCTCCTCAATCTTGTGGTACTCGTGAGAAGTGCGGAAACCGTCGAAGAAGTTGATGAATGGAACGCGAGTCTCCAATGCTGCCAAGTGAGCAACAGCTGAGAGGTCCATCACTTCCTGTACAGAACCTTCGCAAAGCATCGCGAAACCAGTCTGACGGCAAGCCATCACGTCGCCGTGGTCACCGAAGATACAGAGTGAGTGGCTGGCAACGGTACGTGCAGAAACGTGGAATACAGATGGAAGCAACTCGCCGGCAATCTTGTACATGTTAGGAATCATCAGGAGAAGACCCTGAGATGCGGTGAAGGTGGTTGTGAGCGCACCTGCCTGGAGAGAACCGTGAACAGCACCGGCTGCACCTGCCTCTGACTGCATTTCCTGTACGAGAACTGTGTCGCCGAAGAGATTCTTGCGACCTGCAACTGCCCACTCATCCACGTGCTCAGCCATAGGAGACGATGGGGTGATGGGGTAGATGGCAGCCACCTCAGAGAACATGTAAGCTACATGAGCCGCAGCGGTGTTACCATCACAAGTGATAAATTTCTTTTCTTTACTCATAATAAATAATTATATAAAGTATATTACAATTCATTGGAAGTGCCGTAGTGGATACGGCACTCTTTTATTGTCTTCTTGAATATGTTGCAAGAATTTTAATAGAGGAAGCCGAAAAGCCAAAGAGGTATCTGGTTGCCATCGCCAATGTCACACTGATTGACAGCGTAAAGCGCCTTGGCTTTACTCTTCAGCTTGGTGCTGTGCTCGGCAATCTTGAATTCTACCTTCTCGTCAACAAGAAATGAGCAGAGGTTACCGTGCTTGTTCACCTTGTGGTCTTTCCAAAGTGTATTGCAGAAGAAAGTCTCCAACACGTCGTGCTCGTCAAAACAACGAGGGTAGAAACTGTACATAAGGTTGGAGTTGTGCAGCAACACACGTGCAGGTTTCTTGGGGAATTCGTCGCCCTTGCTGTAGATCATGTTGACAAGACGGGCTTCTTCCAAATATTTGATATAGTGCATCACCGTTGCGCGACTCATGCCGAGTTCCTGTGCCAGCTGGCTGACGTTGGGAACACTGCTGCCGCTCGTGGTGAGCATATAGAAAAGTTGCTTGATTTTCGCCAAGTATTTCAGCTCTATCTGCTTGACAAGTAGAATGTCCACTTCAATCATCATGTTCATGTTCTTCAACAGGTTCTCGCTGTAGTTCGCCTTGTCGAGGAAGAAAGGATAGAAACCATGATGTAGATATGCCTGGAAATACTCTCTTGGATTGATTCTCGTGAAGATTTCAGTAGCAATTTGCTTGTGGTTGTTGATGATGTCTTCGAGAGAGTAGGAAGGGAATTGCATGCCCGTGGACAAATTCAGGAACTCACGGAATGAGAAACCACGCAGATTGTATGATTTCACGATGCCATTCAATTCAGGGTTCTCTTCTTTCAGACGCATCACGGGAGAACCTGTGAACACGATTCTCAAACCGGGGTAACGGTCATAACATTCGCGCAACTGAGTACTCCAATCAGGCTGCTTGAACACTTGGTCAATAAGCAACACCTTGCCACCTGAATGGTAAAACTCACCGGCAAACTCTGTTATGCCTACATTTTGGACGTAAAAGTTGTTAGTGTTAATGTACAAACACGAATGGTCGTACGGTGAAAAATGTTCTTTGGCATACTGCAAAAGGAAAGTGGTTTTTCCTACGCCGCGAGCACCTTTGATACCAATCATTCGGTCTTTCCAATTGATCTCGTCCATCAGGTCACGACGCACGGGAGCTTTCAGATGCTCTACCAAAAAAGCATGTGTACGGAAAAAAGATTCCATAAGTTTTTTGTTTTATTAGAAAATCATTCGCGAATATCACAAGGACAAAAAATCCCTTTGTGATGAATTTTCGTGCAAAAGTACGACATTTTTCCCTAAAATGCAAACTTGACTTTGCAAAAATTGGGTTTTCTTTGAAAATATTTTCTCAAAGTTTACTTTCGTTCTCAAAAAGGTTTATTTTTAGGCGTTTGTGGCACTTTTTAGCGTATCTGTGTGTCGTTGATAGAGTTGAGAGTGAATGAGAACAAGTGTGAGAAAATCGAATGTCAAATCTTCAGAAGTTCCAGATGGGGCCATTACCATGACCTATGTGCAGGTCTTTCCCTCCACGGATGGCATCTGAAACAAACTTTTTGGCTTTTCCGACGGCATCCTCTATGTTGCAGCCGAGTGCTAATGCGGAAGCAATGGCAGAAGAGAGTGTGCAGCCGGTTCCATGCAGGTTCTTGCTGTCAATCTTCTCGTTCTGGTATTCGTGTACGCTGCCATCTGTGAGGAAAAGGCGGTCGGTCATCATTTCTCCATGCGCATGACCTCCTTTGAGAAGAATGTGGGTACCGTATTGCAGCATGAGGTCATGCCCTGCTTGCTGATAGTCGGAGGGTGTTGTGAGGGGATGCCCCAACAACTGTTCGGCTTCAGGAATATTGGGGGTGATAAGGAAACACAGAGGGAGGAGATGCTTCTGGATGTACTGGATGCAATCGACTGACATCAGACGGTGACCGCTGGTGGAAATCATGACGGGGTCATAGATGATGGGAGTTTTTGTGCCGATTTTACGATGTTTCTTTTGCATGACTTCGACAATCGTTCTTGCTGCTTCTGTGTTCGGTATCTGTCCAATTTTGATGAACTTAACATCGAAATCATCAAGAATCGCTTGAAGTTGTGAACCTATCACATGGGAAGGCACAGGCATCACATCCCGCACTCCCATCGTGTTTTGTGATGTCAGTGCCGTGATGACCGTTGTCCCATAGCAACCCATTGCCGTGATGGTCTTCAGGTCTTGTTGAATGCCAGCGCCTGCAGAGGGGTCGCTGCCTGCTATGCTTAATACTATTTCCATGCGTCGCCGAGTATCATGGCTCCTCCGAAGCCCATTTGTTTGACGAGTTGAAGTTTGTCGAATGTGATGCCTCCGAGTGCCATCACCCGATGGTCGATGATGCCTTTTTCGTGTGCCTTCGCGATGTCTTCGGCTGTGAAAGCGGAGTGGTAGCCCTGTTTGGAAATGCTGTCGAAGATAGGGCTGAGGCTGAGATAGGTGAAGGGTTGGCGTTTCTTTTCTGCCAGTTCTTCGATGGAATGGCACGAGATGCTGAGTTGCCCTTTCCATCCTTCGGGAGGAACGGGGTTGCGGCTGTTCAGGTGGATACCTCTCAACTGATAGGAAAGGGCGAGGGTGTGGTGGTCGTGCAGAACCAGTCGCTGGTGCAGTTCCTCAGGGATGGCGCGGATGAGTGCCTCCAGTTCATCGCGGTTGGCTTGAGGTTTGCGCAGATGAATGAGGTCAATATCTCCTCGGCGGAGCAGCTGAGCAATCCGTTCAGCCTCTCCGTCGAAGAAATGGGGTAGTGTGATGACGATGGTCATGCCGTGTGTCCGAATAAGTCGAAGGAAGCATCCCAATCCTTCCAGACGGGTTCGCGCCCTAATTCCTTGAGGCGTTGGTTGATGACCTTCGCGGTGCGTTCGTCGCTGACGGTGAACTGTTCCAGCGCCTGTGGATAGGTGTGGTAGCCACCAGGATTCACCTTGCTCTCTGCCGACATGGTGGTGACTCCAAGCGTACACATGTGGTCGCGGATGAAAGCCGGTTCACGTGTGGAGTAGGAGATATCGACATCGTGGTCGAAGATGCGCATGGCAAAAGTGGCTTGTGCCAGTTCGCGGTCAGTCATGTAGCAGTTGGGATGGAACCCCTCGTTTTGTGCAGGCCGCATTCGTGGAAAATTCACCGAGTATTTGGTCTTCCAGTAGTGCTTCTGCAGGTAGCGCAGATGGTGCGCCATCATGGTCACGTCTGTGCGCCATTCTTTTTCCAAGCCGATGAGGACTCCCATGCCGATGGAGTGAACCCCCGCTTGTCCCATGCGGTCAAAGCCGTCGCAACGCCATTCGAACTTGCTTTTCATGCCGCGAGGATGGTACAGGTTGTAGTGGCCGCGGTTGTAGGTCTCTTGAAAGCAGATGACACCGTTCAGACCGTGGTGGGTCAGTTCTTTGTAGTCTTCGGCAGAGAGCGGCATCACCTCAATCTTGATGTTGGAGAAGTACTTCTTGGCGATGTCGATAGCCTTGGCGAGATAAGGCACACCTGCTTTGGCAGGGTTTTCACCCGTCACGAGCAGGATGTTCTCGAAGGGCGCCAACTGCTTGATGGCTTTGTACTCGTCTTCAATCTGTTCAGGGGTGAGAATGGTGCGCGCCATCGGATTTTCTCTGTGAAAACCGCAATAGACGCAGGAATTGGAGCAAGAGTTGGTAATGTAGAGTGGAATGAACATCGACATTGTTTTACCGAATCGCTCCTCTGTGTATTTGCGCGACAATCGTGCCATCGTTTCGAGATAAGGCTCCGCTGCAGGTGACAGCATGGCCATGAAGTCATTCACGTCACAGTGTTCCTTTGCCAAAGCGCGTCGCACGTCAGTGTCAGTCATGGAGGCAATCCGTTCGGTTGTCTCTTCCCAACTGAGTTTCTTTAATTCTTCTGAAAACATAATCTCTATTTCTTTTTACTACATGGCTGAAAAGCGTACTCTTTCAGCCTTGTGATAGTCGGATGATTACCACAAAGGGCGCATCCTTCGTTCTTGGGAAATTCAAATCTTTGCCAGTTCATAGTGAGGGCATCGAAAGTGAGCAAGGCATTGAAAAGCGGTTCACCCACACCTGCCAAGCACTTGATGGCTTCTGTGGCTTGCACTGTTCCAAGCATGCCGGCAATGCTGCCCAGCACACCTACCATGGCACACGTCTCCACCTCGGAAATTGCTGGCGGTTCAGGAAACAGACATCGGTAGCAAGCGGTGCCAGGACGGTGTGTCATCACCTGCCCAGCATATTTGTTGATGCCACCCATGCAGAAGGATTTTTGGAGCATCACACAGGCATCGTTGACCAGATATTTGGTGGCGAAGTTGTCTGTGCCATCTATCACGAAATCATAAGGACGAATCAGCTCCAGTGCATTGTCCTCGCTGAGATATATCTCGTGCTTGACAATGTTGATGTCGGGGTTGATGGCTTTCAATTTCTCTTCAGCAGAATCCACCTTGGGTCTTCCTACATCGGGGGTGGTGTGGATGACTTGTCGCTGAAGATTCGTCAAACTCACTTGGTCACCATCCGCTATTCCGAGGGTACCCACTCCGGCTGCCGCAAGATACAGGGAAACGGGCGAACCTAATCCTCCTGCACCCACAATGAGCACCTTCGATTGCAAAAGTCGCTGTTGCCCCTCCTTGCCGAATCCGTCCAAGATGAGATGGCGATTGTATCGCTGTTTCTGTGTAGAGGTCAGTTCCATTGTTACTTCAGTTTGCGAAGGTCGTGTGTCAGTTTGGCGGCACAGAAATTAGGACCGCACATGGTGCAGTATTCTCCATCTGTGTGTCCAGCCTCTTCAAAGTATTGAAGCGAGCGTTCAGGGTCAAGTGAAAGGTGGAATTGATCGCGCCATCGAAAGTCGAAACGTGCCTTGGAGAGGGCGTTGTCGCGGATGGTCGCGCCAGGATGTCCTTTTGCTAAATCGGCGGCATGGGCTGCAATCTTGTAGGTGACCACGCCCACACGCACGTCTTCTCTATTGGGAAGTGCCAAATGCTCTTTTGGGGTGACGTAGCAGAGCATGGCGGTACCCAACCATGCAATCTGTGCACCTCCAATGGCGCTGGTGATGTGGTCGTAGCCAGGAGCGATGTCTGTCACTATAGGGCCTAAAGTGTAGAATGGGGCTTCGTGGCAATGGTCGAGCTGACGTTCCATGTTCTCCTTGATTTTGTGCATGGGCACATGGCCTGGGCCTTCGATGAATGCCTGCACGTTCTTGTCCCATGCACGGGTGACGAGTTCGCCCATCGTGTCCAGTTCTGCAAATTGTGCAGCATCGTTTGCATCAGCCGTGCAGCCAGGACGAAGACCATCGCCTAAAGATAACGCTACATCATACTGTGCCACAATGTCGCAAATGTCGTCAAAGTGTTCGTAGAGGAAACTCTCCTTGTCGTGAATCAGGCACCACTTGCTCATGATACTGCCTCCTCGGCTGACGATGCCACAAAGGCGGCTGTCTGCCAAGTGTACGTTTTGTCTGCGGATGCCGGCATGGATGGTGAAGTAGTCAACTCCTTGCTCACATTGCTCAATCAGCGTGTCTTTGTAGATTTCCCATGTGAGGTCTTCTACACGACCATTCACTTTTTCCAATGCCTGATAGATAGGTACAGTGCCCACGGGAACGGGGCAGTTGCGGATAATCCACTCGCGTGTCTCATGAATGTTGGCACCTGTCGAAAGGTCCATCAGCGTGTCACCTCCCCATTTGCAGGACCATACCGCCTTGTCCACTTCTTCCTCAATGGAGGATGTGGTGGCGGAATTGCCAATGTTCGTGTTGATTTTTACGGCAAAGTTGCGGCCAATAATCATCGGCTCACTTTCTGGATGGTTGATGTTGGCTGGCAGGACAGCACGTCCTCGTGCAATCTCATCGCGCACAAACTCTGGGGTGATGTGGCTCTTGATGCCCAGTTCCTCGCAGTTCATGTTTTCGCGGATGGCTACATATTCCATTTCAGGAGTGATGATGCCAGCTTTGGCATACGCCATCTGCGTGATGGCTTTCCCCTTCATGGCGCGTCGTGGCAATTGGATATGCTCAAAGCGCAACTGATCCAGCGAATGGTCTGCCAGACGTTGTTTTCCATATTCTGACGTGATTTCTTGCAACTGCTCTGTATCGTTACGTTCCAAAATCCATGACTCACGCATGCGGGGCAACCCTTTTTTGAGATCAACTTCGATGTTGGGGTCGGAGAAAGGACCGCTGGTGTCGTAGATATAGACAGGCGCATTAGGCTCAGTGTGTGGAATACCTCGTTCGTCCTTGGTCACGGTGGGAGTCAGGTTGACTTTCGTCATGCCCACTTGAATGTGAGGGAAGAGCTTTCCCTGCATGTAGGCTTTCTCGCGCTTGGCGTAGGCTTTATTGTCTTGTGGCATATTTTTTAGTTTAAGAATGCGGTTAAGGGGCTGGATGCTTCGGCACAATCGGCAATGGCACCAAGACCTGCCTCGTATGCCTGACGGCCTGCGATGACTGCTTGACGGAAGGCATCTGCCATAGCTACAGGGTCACCTGCTACGGCGATAGCGGTGTTGACCAAACAGCAGTCGGCACCCATCTCCATAGCCTCGGCAGCATGGCTGGGGGCACCGATGCCGGCATCCACCACAACAGGCACGGTGGCTTGTTCAATGATAATTTGCAGGAAATCCTTCATGCGCAGTCCCTTGTTCGTGCCGATGGGTGCTGCCAAAGGCATGACAGTGGCGGCGCCTGCTTCTTCCAGATGTTTGCAGAGCGTGGGGTCTGCTTGGCAGTAAGGAAGCACAATGAATCCCAGCTTGACCAGTTGCTCCGTTGCTTTCAGCGTTTCGATAGAGTCGGGCAACAGATATCGTGGGTCGGGGTGTATCTCCAGTTTCAGCCAGTTTGTGCCAAAAGCCTCACGCGCCATCTGGGCGGCAAACACAGCTTCTTCTGCATTGCGCACACCAGAGGTGTTGGGCAGCAGTTGGATGTTCTTGTTCTGTGTGATATGGGTGAGCAGGTCATCCTGCTTGTCTTCCAGTTCGATACGCTTCATGGCCACTGTGACCATCTCTGTCTGCGAAGCCTCGATGGCACGTGCCATCAGGTCGTTGTTGTTGAATTTTCCTGTTCCGAGGAAAAGACGGGAGTTAAATTCTCGTCCCGCAATAACTAATTTACTCATGGTTTTGTGATATTGATGATTTTTTTCATTTCTTCAATCGGTTTCTCGGCATGGAGGATGGTGCCGCTGAGGGCGATTCCCGTCACTCCCGTCTGCATGATGGCTGGGATGTCTTCTGCTGTGATGCCTCCAATGGCAACAATGGGCAGTCGGATGTTGGCATCCTTCATTTGCTTCACTATGTGGCGATAACCATCAAGCCCCAACACAGGGGAAAGGTTTTTCTTCGTGGTCGTGAAGCGGAAGGGGCCGCAGCCGATATAGTTGGCTGAAGCTTCATGGTGAGCTTTCACATCTTCAAAGGTGTTAGCTGTTCCGCCGATGATGAAGGAACTCCCCAGCATCTGTCTTGCCTTGCTGATGGGCATATCATTTTTTCCCAAATGCACACCGTCAGCACCCAGTTCCTTGACCAGTTCCACACGGTCATCGATGATGAAGGTGGCACCCACATTCCTGCATAAGTGCAGCGCTTCAAAGGCGATGGGACGCACTTCTTCATCAGACGCGTCCTTCATGCGCAGCTGAATCCAACGGCATCCGCCCTCAAGTGCCAAGCGGATAGAGTCGAGATAGGAGTATTGCTCCGTGTAGTGCGAGATGAATTGCAGCATGGTTTATCCTCCGCAAGCGGCTTTGATGATTACGACGTCGGCACCTTCAGCGATAGGGGTGTTTGCCCATTCTGTGCGTGGAATCATCTGATTGCTGATGGCAATAGCCACCCCCTTTTCGGGAAGATTCATTTCCTGAGCCAATTCTTGCAGATTGGTGGAGGTGACGCTTGTTTTTTTGTTGTTGATGTTGATGTCCATGTGTAATTGTAATTATTTAAAAATAAACAACCTCAAATAGTTGACTCTTACGTTAACTACTCGAGGTTGTTTGTTCTTTTGCGATTAAACTAAATCCGCCGTATATCCCTGTGTCGGCATTATCCGTATCAGGTTCAATGGGTGTAATCTCAGCCTTTACTTATTCAGTATCAGCACCCCGAGCATGTAATTCGCTTGCAAATGTAGTAATTATTTTTCACATACAAACAGGAAAAAGAAAAATTCTTGTTTCAGAATGTCTGTTACGGCTTACTTGTTAGCTGATTTGTGGGTATTGCATAGTGGAGCAATGCAATGAGCCGTGCTGAAGGATGAGGGTACGACAATCAATAGGAATGATTTCTCGTTCAGGAAAAGCGAGACCAAGCATGGCGATGGCTTCTTTATCCTTATTGGTTTGATTATATGTGGGGACAAAGACGGCACCGTTGACGATGAGAAAATTGGCGTAAGTGGCAGGAAGACGATTACCATCATCGTCAAAACAAGGGTCGGGAAGTGGAAGAGGGAAGAGCTTGTAGGGTTGTTTGTCTACTGTTGTGAGAGCTTGAAGCTCTTGTTCCATTGCTTGCATTTCTTCGAAGTGCTCATCATTGGGATCATCGCATTTTACATAAGCGATGGATGTGGGTGAGCAGAAGCGTGCAACAGTGTCAATGTGCCCATCTGTATCGTCACCAGCAAGCCATGAATGGTGAATCCAAATGACACGTTTGGCATTAAAGAATAACTTTAACTTATCACTAATATCATGCTGAGATAGTGTATTATTACGATTTTCAGACAAAAGACAACTTGAAGTAACCATCAGCGTGCCTTCTCCATCACTTTCTATGCTACCACCTTCAAAGACAAAGTCAAGATGATTCAAGTATTCTATGGAAGCATCTCTGTAAAGAGAAGTGATTTTGGAAAGAATCCGTCGATTGATTTGGTTGTCTTCATTAGCTGCAAATTTCAACCCCCAGCCATTGAATTGGAAATCTTGAAGGAATACTTTCTGTTGCTTTGTATCAATGCAAGTGATAAAAGCATGGTCGCGTGCCCATGTGTCATTGGTAGAGCATTGGACGATAGTGACATTATCAAGAGAAATGCCTCGTCGTGTCAATGCCTCTTTTGCTTCATTAGGCTCTTTGGCCACAATCAAGAGCGGTTCCCGTTTGGTCACTTCACGAGCAATGTCGCAAAAGCACGAAATGGCATCAGCTAACACGGATGCCCAATCCGTGTCCTTGTGAGGCCACGTAAGTTGCACAAATGCTTGCTGATGCCATTCCGCAGGAAAAAACATATTTATCTGCTGAAATTGAGTGAAGGTTTCACCGGTACAATTTTGCCCTGTTTGTCAAAGGTCATCTTGTCGATACAGGTCTCTCGGTGAATGCCTGGCTCATGGTTAATGTAGTTCCTGTTGATGCGGTGATAGACGATGTACCATTCATCTTTACCGGGAACTTGGAGGATGGAATTATGGGCTGTGCCGTATATCTGATCTTCGGGCACTTGCTCAATAACACGGTAATTCTGTTCGTCAATTTTGATTTCACCCAATGGAGAAGTGCTAGTGCCGTAGCATACGTGGTAGTTGGGTGAACCAGTGTCATCTACTGACCAGAGGAAATAATAGATTCCTTTACGGTAAAACACATAGGGCGCTTCACGATATGCCCATGTCTGGAGAGAGCCTCCTTGGGGAGTAAGATTCTTGGTTGTTTCCTTTTTGATGGAGAGCAGGTCATTGTTGAGCTCCGCGCCAGCCATGAATCCGTTACCCCAATATAAATAATACTTGCCAGACTTGGGATCTTGGAACACATCTACGTCAATGGCTTGTCCGCCACGTACACTATTGGGACGGTCTGCATCTGTAACAATAGGAGCATCTGTGGCAACGAAGGGACCAGTGGGGTTGTCGCTGACTGCCACGCCGATTTCCTTGCGGTTACTCTGTGGATTGTGCGCTGAAAAATAGAAGTAATACTTATAGCCGTTCTTTTCCTTACGCTCAATAATACATGGAGCCCAAGCATTGCCTGTTGCCCATTTCACTTGGTCACCTTTCACATCTAACATTTTGCCTTCATCTTTCCAATTAACCAAGTCTTCAGAAGAGAAAACGCTAAAATCATGACCTCCCCAACCAGGAGTGCCGTCTGTGGTGCTATATATATAGTATTTCTTGGTCTTATTGGAATAAAGTACCTCCGGGTCTGCATGAAAGCCTGTCAAAATGGGCTGGTTGTAGTTGGGAAACTCTTTCAAAAGGCGCTCTTTCTCAGCATATGTTATAGGGATAATTGTGCCGTGACGAGGAGTGAACTTGCCCTTTGTCTCCGTGTTCTGAACAAACTTGAATGTTTTTAGATCTTCGGATTTGCAAAACTGATAGTGGCCATTTCCATAACAATCATACATGATGATCCATGATTTTCCATCGATAGTCTTACATACTCCGACACCTTCCACTGCTTCTTTTGTCTGTTCCACATGTCCATCAAGCATCTGCCATTTGTCAGTCAGGTTCTTAGCAACTGCCTGATAGATACCACGTCCTGATTCCTGCTTGTAAAAAAGGTGATAGAGCTGATCTGCTTCATTGTAAACAATATCACCGTCGATAGTGGCGTTACCTGCATCGAAAAGCCATTTAGGCTCACCTTCCAGGTCTGTGAAATCCTCATTGGCATACTGATAATAAATCTTGTCAAATGAGCCTGGATCACTTGTGCGCAAAGAATAGAACACCATGTACTTCCCAACTTTGTGGTCGTAAATGGTTTCTGGAGCCCAAACACGGATGACATTCTTCCATGTTTTTGTGTAACGTGTGGGGAAATTGATGACAGAGTGCTGCCAGTGTATGAGGTCATTGGATTTCAACAACACCATACCGCGGTTGCTTGACCATCCTAAGCTGGACTTCATGTCTGTTGCAACCATGTAGAATGTCTTACCATCTTCTCCGCGCAGGATGTGAGGGTCACGCACACATTGAGTGAAGGCTATGGTGTCGGATGAAATGACTGGGTCACCATTGTTAAGAGGGGTAAAGTTATATCCGTCATCACTGATGGCATAGCAGATTTGTTCATCTTTTGGGTCATTACTATTAAAATAAGTGAACAGGTATGCAACCATTTCATCAGGGTTATTAGGTGCATCCTGAACAGCACTGTTACCTGCACAGAGAGGCATGGCAAACAGAGTGAATAGAATTGTGGTTAATAAGTAGTTGTTGTTCATAAGGGTTGTTTTATTTAGTGTGAATACTCTTAGTCGGATAGGAATGCTTCTGCCTTCTCTATATCAGATACATGATCCACATCGAGAATTTTGCTGAAAGGGAAGGCTTGCAATTGAAGTCCATCTTTCACTAATTGTCGTTGAAAGTTTCTCATGCGTGATTGTCCCTCTTTTATGCATTTGTCAATAACAGGAAAACTCTTTTCATTCAATCCGTAGATACCTCCAGAGATATAATGTTGAGGAACCTCATCATGAAATCCCGTGATAGTCAAATCCTGCGTGGTGGCAATGTAAAGCGGTTTTTCGTCATCAATGTAATCAGTCACTGCCATCATTCCATCCTCATTAGACTCTTGCCAAGCCTTAATATATTGCCGGAACTCTGCTTCCTTGAAAATGGTGTCCACAGTTGTGAGGCAGAACTTTCCATCATCCATCACCTGCCTAAGTTCGTAGAAACTGTGCATAGAAGATGGAGTCGTTTTGACAATGAGATGTATTTTGGGATCCACCTCTTGCAAGTGCCGGAGATGCTGTTGCGTGAGTGGCGTGAGATTATTGGTGATGATGTAGATACTTTCTGCTTCGCAATTGTTGAAGATGCGGATAAGGCGGTCTATCATTGCCTCACCATTCACTTTCACCAAAGGCTTAGGTGTTTCCACACCCTCTTGTGACAGTCGCGACCCTTCTCCTGCTGCAAGGATGGCAAATTTCATCAGAAATTGAATTCTTCACTGACACTCTTCTGCTCTGATACGGCGCGAATTGCACGTGCAAACATCTCAGCAATAGAGAGTTGTACCACCTTTGGACATTTCTGGGCATATGGAATGGAATCTGTAAACACCATTTCTTCCAATGCGGAATTCTGCACACGATCACTAGCAGGGTCACTCATCACACAGTGGCTTGCCACCGCACGTACACTTTTTGCTCCCGCCTTCATCATCTCATCAGCAGCACGTGTAATAGTGCCAGCAGTATCTACCATGTCATCCACAATGACAACATCTTTACCTTTGACATCGCCAATAATCTGGATGGAATCAACCACATTTGCCTGTATGCGAGTTTTGTTACAAAGCACGAGTGGGGCGCCGAGTTTCTTCGCAAACAAGCGTGCACGTTTCGCACCACCCACATCAGGTGTTGCTATGACAAGGTCTGGAAGATGAAGAGCCTCAACATAGGGAATTTCCACGAGTGAGCCATACAAATGGTCAACAGGTACATTAAAGAAGCCCTGAATCTGGTCAGCATGTAAGTCCATTGTGATAAGGCGGTCAATGCCTGCCACGCTTAGCAAATCTGCCACAAGCTTTGCACCGATGCTTACACGTGGTTTATCCTTGCGGTCTTGGCGAGCCCATCCAAAATAAGGGATGACAGCCACGATGCTACGGGCACTGGCACGTTTTGCTGCGTCAATCATCAGCAACAATTCCATCAAGTTGTCGCTGTTGGGGAAAGTCGATTGAACAAGGAACACATCATGTCCTCGAATGGACTCTTCGAAAGACACAGCAAACTCACCGTCGGCAAAGTGTGAAATAACCATGTTGCCAAGCGGACAGTCCAGACTTTGGCAGATACGTTCTGCCAGATACCTCGTTTTTGTACCAGAAAACACCTTGAAAGGTCTTACTTCACTCATGTTTTTTTCTAACTGTTTAGAATGTTGATAGGTTAAATTTGATGCAAAGGTATAAAAAAGTTAGGAGTTAGGAGTTAGGAGTCATGAGTTTTTTTCACTTTTCATTCCACTTTTCCCATTTCTCCCTCAGAAAGCACTTTCCATATAAAAATAGAGTCCTGTTCCATGTTCGTCTTCCATGTCACTGGCAAAGATGTTGAACTCTATGCGAATGGTCTCTCTGTCGGGAAAAGGAACAGAGATGAAAGCCTCTGCGTGGGTGGCATCACCTGTTGGTTGTTCCACTACTGCAGACGGGTGTTTTTCTCTGGATTGTTCAATGAATATTTCGAGCAGGCGTTGAGCGTCTGCCATTGTGTTTTTCCCTTCCACGATGATGTGTACGGGAAAATGCCCTTTGGGGTAGATGTTGTGTTCTTTTTTATCCATGAAAGAATAAGATTATTTGTCAAACACGTGGTTTTATCATAAATAAGGTTAAAAAACGAGCCATGCGTACCTTGGCAAACGTTATAACACCTATCTTTGTATCACTTTTCAAGTACAAAGGTACAAATAATGTTGAAAACATTCATCACTTTATTCATCATTTGTGTCATTCTTATTGGCATCGCCATGCTTTTCTTGAGTGTGAGACTCATATTCAAGAAGAATGGTCGCTTTGTTAAGACACATGTCGGTCAATCAAAAGCGATGCGTGACAGGGGCATAACCTGTGTGCAGAGTCAGGATTTCGCCATGCGTCACAAGTCACCATATGCCGTGAAAGAGTGAGCTGTCAAGAATAATTATCGTAAATTATCAATATGAAAAAAATCACTACACTTGTCCTCTGTGGACTGATGATGGGAGCTATTTCTGCAACCTTCACATCATGTAACAACACCAACAATGAAAATTCTGCTGAAAGTGCTCCTGTAAAGGCAGCTTCTGCAAAAGCAGCAGGCTACAAGATTGCCTATGTGCAGATTGATACGCTTACATCGCAATATCAGAAATGTAAGGATCTTGAGGAGGAATTCACAAAGAAACGTGCCAATGCCGAAGCCACTATCAACACGAAAGGTAAGAACTTCACTGCACAAATGCAAGAATTCAACCGTAAATACCAGAGCAATCAGTTCACTCAGCAACAATTTGAAGCAGAACAGGCACGGCTTGCTAAGTTGCAGCAGGATTTGCAAGACCTTCAGGCACGTTTGAGCAATTCTCTTCAGGAGGAGTATCAGAAAGAGTTCCAAGCTCTGACTGATACAATTCAAAACTTCACAAAATCTTATGCCAAAGAAAAGGGGTATGATTTTATCCTTTGCAAGTCTTCTGGCATTGACAACGTGCTTTATGCAAATGAAGCCTATGACGTGACTGACGAAGTTGTCAAGGCGCTTAACAAACGTTACAGCAAGGCAGCTCCCCAAAAGGAAGAGAAGAAGAAGTAAGTTCAGAAAGGATTTATCGAATAAAAGAAAGAGGGCTTTTCAGCGTGTTCGTTGAATGCCCTCTTTCTTTATACCTGTACATTTCTGTGCACGAATTATTCAAATCAGTTCAATGCTTCTTTTCACAAACTTGTTCAATGCCTCTCCACGAAGCAGACCATTCTGCAACAGTGCTAAGTCAATCAATTGACTCACCACTTCTGTCTTTGCGTCCTTGATACTTGACTTGATGAGCGGGTGGTCGGTGTTGAGCACGAGGTTGAGCATAGTTGGCATCTCGCCATAGAATGCCATACCTGGCTGCAAACGTGACATGTCTTTCATGCGGCGCATATATTCGCTCTGAGTCATGATGACAGGTGCGGCAGTCTCGCCCAATGCTTGCGGCTCTATGTTGAACTCGATTTTGTCGAGTTTTGGCAGAGCGTTCTTGAAGGTCTCGGTGAGAGCCTTCTTGTCGTCCTCAGGAAGTTCTTCTTTCTTCTCGTCGCTCTTCACGATGAGTTTGTCTACGACATCGGAATCGACACGGGTGAAGCGGCAGCCCCCTTTCCCGTTTTCCCCATCGGAGGAAAGCTTCTCCTCAAAGAGGTTGCACATGGCTGGGTCGAGCTGTCCGTCCATCAGCAGCACGTTATAGCCTTTGGCATTGGCTGCATCGATGTAGCTATACTGATCATCCTTATTATTGGCATACAGATAGATCAGGTTTCCATCTTTATCTGTTTGCTCACCCTTGATGAGTGTCTGATATTCCTCGAAAGTGTAGAACTTACCTTCGGTGTCTTTCAGCAGAGCGAAGGTCTTGGCCTTGTCGTAGAAGTCGCTCTCGCTGAGCATTCCGTAGTTGATGAAAATTTTGATGTCATCCCACTTCTCCTCAAACTGCTTTCTGTCGTTCTTGAAGATGGAAGCGAGGCGGTCGCTCACCTTCTTGGAGATGTAAGTGGAAATCTTCTTCACGTTCGAGTCGCTCTGCAAATAGCTACGGCTTACGTTCAACGGAATGTCTGGAGAATCAATCACACCATGCAGCAAGGTCATGAAGTCGGGCACGATGCCTTCCACGTTGTCAGTCACGAACACCTGGTTGCAGTAGAGGTTAATCTTGTTCTTCTGAATGTCCAGATTACTCTTCACTTTCGGGAAATAAAGGATACCCGTGAGGTTAAAAGGATAATCTACGTTCAAGTGAATCCAGAACAGTGGTTCATCGCTCATGGGGTAGAGCTTCTTGTAGAACTCCTTGTAGTCCTCATCTTTCAGCTCCGATGGCTTGCGAGTCCAGAGTGGGGTGGTGTCGTTGATGACATCATCTTCATCGGTCTCCACGCTCTTCTTCTCCTTGTCGTCCCATTTGGTCTTCTTGCCGAATGCCACTGGCACAGGGAGGAACTTGCAATATTTGTTCAGTAGCTCGCTAATCTTGTACTTTTCCAAGAAGTCCTTGCAGTCATCGTCAATGTACATTACGATGTCAGTACCACGGTCGGTCTTCTCTGCATCTTCGATAGTGAATGAAGGACTGCCGTCACAACTCCACTTCACAGCCTTAGAGCCTTCCTGCCAGCTCTTCGTGATGATTTCCACCTTCTTGCTCACCATGAAAGAAGAGTAGAATCCCAAACCAAAGTGACCAATAATGGCGTTTGCGTCCTCCTTGTATTTATCAAGGAAGTCGTTAGCTCCCGAGAATGCAATCTGATTGATGTATTTGTCAATCTCTTCCTCGGTCATGCCGATACCACGGTCGCTCACGGTCAGTGTGCCTTTATCCTTGTCGATGCTAACGTGTACAGTCAAGTCGCCAGCTTCTTCCTTCAACTCGCCTTTACTTGCAAGTGTCTTCAACTTCTGCGTGGCATCGACAGCATTGCTCACAATCTCACGGATAAAGATGTCATGGTCACTATAGAGAAACTTTTTGATGACGGGGAAGATGTTCTCGGTCGTAACCCCGATGTTGCCTTGTTGAGCCATAATATTATTATTTTTATGTTTCGGAAGCTTCACTTTCTTGTGGTTATTGAAGTAATAGAAGTGAGCGCTTCGCTCGAAGTGAGCAACGTTTGTCATGCTGATGGTTTTCTCGCTGTCAGGTATCGTCGTTAACTCCTTTAACTTCGATTACTTCGTCACTTCCGAAAGTTGAGTTATTATTCTTCTAAAATTTCACGAATGGTATTTTAAGTTTCCGATTGAGATGTGAAAGCAAAAAAAATGCCAGTCGCATTCGTGACTGACATTTTGTCGTGAGTTGTCATTTGTTCTTTTTCACTATCACAATCTTGTCATCTTTCAGTTCTGCCAAGATGGTGTCGCCTTCCTTCGCCTCATCCTCCACAAGCATTTCACTGATGCCATCTTCCAGATGTTGTTGTATGGCGCGTCTGAGTGGACGGGCACCAAACTGCTTGTCGTAACCCTTCTCAGCGATGAACTTCTGAGCCTCTTCTGTGATTTCAAGCGTGATACCTAAGTCATCCATTCGCTTGTAGAGTCCCTTCAGCTCTATACCGATAATTTTCAAAATTGCATCCAATTCCAATTGATCGAACGTGATGATTTCATCGATACGGTTCAAGAACTCCGGCGAGAATTGCTTATTGAGAGCCTTCTGAATGACAGCACGGGACACTTCCTTGTCGTCCTTGCCAGCCATTGCAGAGAAACCCACACCTCTTCCAAAATCCTTCAATTGACGTGTACCCACATTGCTGGTCATAATAATGACGGTATTGCGGAAGTCGATAGTTCGACCTTGTGTATCGGTCAGTCGTCCGTCATCCATCACCTGCAAGAGCAGATTGAACACGTCAGGATGAGCTTTCTCTATTTCATCCAAAAGCACGATGGAGTAGGGCTTTCTGCGTACTTTCTCCGTCAGCATACCTCCTTCCTCATAACCCACATATCCAGGAGGGGCTCCGACCAATCTGCTGACCGTGAATTTCTCCATGTATTCACTCATGTCAATACGGATAAGCGCATCTGTCGAACCGAACATATGTTCTGCCAATTTCTTTGCCAGAAATGTTTTTCCCACACCTGTAGGGCCAAGGAACATGAATGTACCGATTGGACGATTTGGGTCTTTCAGTCCTACGCGACTGCGTTGGATGGCACTGACGAGTTTGTCCACTGCTGCATCTTGTGCAATAACTGAATCTTTCAGTTCCTGACGCATTCCTTTCATGCGGATGCCCTCAGCATTTGCCATCTTGCTGACGGGAATACCGGTCATCATCGAGACAGTCTGAGCAACCTCATCAGCTGTGACTTTTTGGCGTGTCTCTTTCAGGGAGGATTCCCATTCCATCTTCATCTTCTCAAGCTCTTCACCAACATATTTGGCTTGGTCACGGCATTCACTTGCAAGTGCATAGTTCTCATGCTTGATGGCATCTGCTTTTTTCGCGTTAAGGTCAGCCAGTTCTGCTTCCTTATCCTCAATCTCTTTAGGAACACTTATATTAATAATATGTACGCGCGAACCCACTTCATCCAACACGTCAATAGCCTTGTCGGGGAAACTACGGTCGGTGACATACCGCTCTGTCAGCTTGACACATGCAGCTAAAGCTTCGTCAGTGTAGCTGACATTGTGGTGATCTTCGTATCTGTCTTTTATATTGTTCAGGATAATCAACGTCTCTTCAGGTGTGGTCTGCTCCACAATCACCTTCTGAAAACGGCGTTCCAAAGCTCCGTCTTTCTCGATGCTTTTGCGATATTCATCGAGTGTAGTTGCACCTATGCACTGTAATTCCCCTCTTGCCAAAGCGGGTTTCATCATATTGGCAGCATCCATCTGCCCTGCTTGGTTACCTGCTCCGACCAAAGTATGAATTTCATCGATAAAGACGATAATGTTGGGGTTGGAGCGCAGTTCGTTGATGATGCTGCGCATGCGCTCCTCAAACTGACCACGGTATTTTGTGCCAGCCACAACACTTGACATATCAAGACTGATGATGCGTTTGTCGAACAGCACACGTGCCACCTTTCTCTCGTTAATTCGTGTAGCCAACCCTTCCACAATGGCACTCTTGCCCACACCTGGCTCACCGATTAGCACAGGGTTGTTCTTTTTTCTGCGTGAAAGGATTTGTGCCAGACGCTCAATCTCCGTCTCACGACCTACCACGGGATCCAACTTCCCCTCGCTGGCAGCACGGGTGAGGTCGAATCCGAACTTGTCAATGGCAGGAGTGTCAGAGTTTCCTTTCTTAGCTGTCTTAGATGCTGTCGCACCGTTTGATGCTGCAGACGCCTCATTTGAAGATGGTGGTGGAGCATCTTCCCCATCATCCTCCTCATCAAAATCAATGTCATTCTTAGGTTGGGTGGAAGCTTTCTGTGTGGACAATGAGTCGTAGAGTTCCTTGTAACTCACATCACAGTCATTCAGGACACGTGCCACCGTATTGTCATTCTGTTTCAGGATTGCAAGCAGCATGTGTTCCGCATCGCTTTCCTCGCTCTTCAGAAGACGCGCTTCAAGAATCGTCAGACGCATGATGGTCGTAGATTTCTTGTTGAGTGCGATGTCCGTAGAGAGAAGGGTAGTGCCATGATCTTTCACAGCACGTTCCAACACTTCTTTGACGGAAGGTATATTAACGTAGAACTTTCTTCGCAGAACATCCAAAGCCCGGCTGTTGCCTTCACGAATGAGCCCAAGCATCAAATGCTCGGGACCTATGTAGTCGTTGTTGAGCCTTAAAGCTTCTTCTTTGCTGTATCCAAGAATACGTGTGATTCTGTCAGAATATTTGTAATTCATTGATGAATGTTGATTTCGTTAATGAGTTTTTAGGTGATGTATTATTGAAAGGTCAGTTCCTGCAAAACAAATGCCTGCTTAGTTAATTCAGCCAATTTGTCAGTCTGTTGATGATTTCCGTTTTCATCCTTTCGGGCATGTTGTTGATGCGTGCCTTATGACTGCCACGAGGTTGCACATACACCCTCATATTCTTTTTTTTCTTGCAGTTCAGCCAAGTGCACACACCGCTTGAGCTCCACGGGTCAATCTCCCCATAAATGAAGATGTGTTTGGGGTCTTCCTTCTTCAGATACTTCACCGTACGTTTGTAAAGGGCGGAGTCGAAGTCATACTTTCTGAGGCTGTCGGGCAGCCACATCTTTTTCAAGTATCCTTTCGTGCTCTTCAAAGATGTCCATTTCTTGATAGGCTTTAAGGAGTAGCCGTAGTAACCTAATTCTTTGGCAGCCTGTACGTCGAATGGCATATATTGAGATGGGTAGGCGAAGTAATCGGGACTTGACACCTTCATCAAGCAATCAAACCACACTTCATCGTCTTCATCTGAGGTCAGTTCTGGTATGCTGCTGACAGGCGTGCCCCACTGCCAAAGGGCGAATGGAAACTCCAACACACAATAATCATACACATCCTCCTCTGACATGAGGAACTGGTAGTCGTTCTCTTCGCAATAGGCATGAAACAATTTCATCAATTCGGGTTTTCGTCTCATCAGTTCCTGCATGGCTTGACGGATGACTTTTCTTTCCTCCTTGGTACCCACTTTCTTGGCAAGGAATTTCTCATGTCTTCCATCTTCCACCGCTCGGTTCAGTGGTGCCACATAACTGACACTCACATCCACGTCATCGGGATAGGTGGCTCGGTAGAACATGGCCGTCTGTCCTCCCTTGCTGATGCCCGTGCTAATCCATTTGCCCTTGAACAACTGTCCAAACACCTGGCGCACATGATGGTAATCTGCCAACGAATTATCCACGGTCATGTAGTCCCAATTAGTGGGCACTGGAACACTCTGCGAAAAGTACCGATATTCGCAAAGAACCACGTTTGCATCGAACAAACGACTTAGTTCTTCTTCATACCCAGGATTCAAACCGTAACTGGCAGAATAGCCCTCTGTGACAATGACGGTAGGCTTGTCTAACCCCTTCATTCCGACAAAGATGCGCTCTCCGAAAGTGCCCTTTGCAGATGTTTTCCAATCCACCTGCTGCTCCATCTTCAGCACATACTTCTCCTTGAAACAAGTGGTCTCTAATGGCTGCACTTCACTCACACAATCCAAAGCGCACAACTGTTTCATGAACCGCGTGGAGTCCGTTTGTGCCGAAAGCCAAGAGGCTAAGCACAAGAACGCAATGGATAGGTGGAGCCTACGCATGTCATCCCTCTTAATATGCCCTTGCAATCAAGACTCTGCACTTCGCTGGTTTGCCGCTCACCATGTCCACGCCTTCTGTCTGTTCAAACATGAAAGGCACACAGCGAATGGTTGCCTGTGTTTCTTCTTTGATACGCGCTTCGGTCTCCTCGGTGCCATCCCAGTGGCAGAGGAAGAAACCGCCATCCTTCACGCGCTCCTTGAATTCCTCGTAGTTGTCGCACTCGTAGATGTGCGCATTGCGGAAATCCAAAGCCTTTTGGTAGATGTTCTTTTGAATGTCGTCGAGCAAATTCTTCACATACGCCTCGATACCCTCGATGGAAACATTCTCCTTCTCCAGTGTGTCGCGACGCATCACCTCCACAAGTCCCTTCTCTAAATCGCGGGCACCCAACACGAGACGCACAGGCACACCCTTCAGCTCATAGTCGGCAAACTTGAAGCCAGGACGCTTGTTGTCTGCATTGTCATATTTCACGCTCACGCCCATTGCTTTGAGATTCTTCACGATAGCCTCAGCCTTCTCATCCAACATTGCCATCTGATCGCCCTTGCCTATTGGGATGATGACCACCTGAAGCGGAGCAAGAGCAGGAGGCAGCACAAGACCGTTGTCATCTGAATGTGTCATGATGAGCGCACCCATCAGGCGGGTTGACACGCCCCATGAAGTAGCCCATGCGTATTCTGTCTTGTTGTCTTTGTTAAGGAACTGCACGTCGAATGCCTTACCGAAGTTCTGACCTAAGAAGTGACTCGTGCCGCTCTGAAGAGCCTTACCGTCCTGCATCATCGCTTCGATGGTATAGGTGTCGAGCGCACCAGCGAAACGCTCCGTTTCACTCTTCACGCCCTGAATCACAGGCACAGCCATGTATTCCTCAGCAAACTTGGCATACACCTTCAGCATTTGTTTTGCACGCTCCTCAGCCTCTTCACGTGTGGCATGAGCCGTATGACCTTCCTGCCAAAGGAATTCTGAAGTGCGGAGGAAGAGACGTGTGCGCATCTCCCAACGCATCACATTGCACCATTGGTTGCAAAGGATGGGCAGGTCACGGTATGACTTAATCCAATTCTTGTAAGTGTTCCAGATAATGGTCTCCGAAGTGGGACGAATAATCAGTTCTTCCTCAAGCTTGGCGGCAGGATCCACCACCACACCATCATGTGTGTCGTTTGTCTTCAGACGATAATGCGTCACCACAGCACACTCCTTAGCAAATCCCTCCACATGTTCAGCCTCCTTGCTCAGAAAACTCTTCGGAATCAGCAGAGGGAAATAAGCGTTCTGCACGCCAGTTTCCTTGAACATGTCGTCGAGAACACGCTGCATTTTCTCCCAGATGGCATATCCGTATGGACGAATCACCATACATCCTCTTACGTCAGCTTGTTCAGCCAACTCAGCCTTCACCACCAGTTCGTTATACCACTTTGAATAATCCTCTGACCTCTTTGTGAGGTCCTTCAATTCTGTTGCCATATTTAGTTGTTTTAATTTCTTTTGCTATGAAAGTGCAAAGTTACGACTAAGTGGGAGAATAAACAAATTTCTTCACTCATTTTAATCATTTCAGCCCTATTTCACGTTCTGCGATATTATCACTTGCAACGTGGACACACTCCCTTGACAATATATTCCACTTCGTGAGTCTCAAAACCATCGGGTAAAGAAACGAGGGGGATGGTGTGGTCTTCCAGACAATAGGTCTTGCCGCACCGGGTGCATGCGAAATGAATATGGTTAAGATGATGGCTCCCTTCACATCGGCAAACACAATACTTAAAAATGCCCGAGCCATCATCTATTTCATGAAGAAGCTGGTGCTCAGTGAATAGCTTGAGCGCCCTGAAAATGCTGGAGCGATCCATCTCGGGAAGCCAGTTCTCAACATCGGCAAGCGAGAATGCTTCAGAACGGTGATGGATGGCTCGATAGACGAGAATGCGGACAGCCGTGGGACGGATGCCGTGATGTTCAAGGAGATGTTCTAATTCATCATTCATAATACAAGAATGCCACTTCGGGCATGTGCTTATTCTCAAAATGTTGGTGCTATCTTTCTAACACCTCGCAAAGATAGGGATTATTTTTGATTTAGCACTAAAAAAATCGTGTTATCTGCTAAAGTTTCGCAATTTGCTTAAATCCTTTAACTCCAATCAACTAAAACTTGCGACAGTTTAGTCAGAAAGCTTGTGTTTGGGTAACACAAAAACATGGCTTTCGCAATCACAAAAACATGTGTGAAATCATCCATTTGATGCGTTGCCGTAAAGCATTAAACACTTTAGCGTGAATACTCTTTCTACTTTAGCGTGAATACTCTTTCTACTTTAGCGTGAATACTCTTTCTACTTTAGCTTGAATACAACTTTCACTTTAGCTTGAATACAAATTTCAATTTGGCTTGAATACAAAACTCGATTTGGCTTGAATACAAATTGGTGTCTTCAAGCCAAATTGAAATTTGTATTCAAGCTAAATAATTTTGTGTAATCAACACAAATGGGTTGGTGTTACACTGCAAGGGATTGTTGAGATGTGCTCGCACTGTTGGGTGTGATGACTTAACAGAAAGAGCGGAGGAGAAATCAAGGAGATTCGGGGAGTATGGAAAGAGTATGAAAACAGAAAGAGGAATGCAGAAATTGCATCCCTCTCTTGTGTATGGAGACCCTTTTAGAGTTTCCTTTTATTTCTCAAAATGTTGGTAGTCTTTGACAGTCTTCCACGCACCTCCCCAACGAAAACCGTGTTGGATGAACAGGCGATAACAGAGGTCGGATGTGTTGATGAAAGGTACTGGCAACTTGCGATTGGCGGTACGGTTGGTGGCATAGGGTTTTCCGTTGGCAGGCTCTACTTTGCCGTTATTGAGGTGAATGTATGGGTTGTAGAGAGGATTGATGTCGATGGCAAGTCCCTGTGCATGCTTGGAGAGTTTTGTGGTTCCACTCACAACTCGAAAGTTGAAGCATGAAGTGTTGTTAAGCGACATGCTTCGCTCGTCATCGGCATCATAGTCATCGATGAGGGTGATGCGCTCTATCTTGTAACCTTGTTTGTAGAGCTGTCGGAATATATCAAGCAAATCGTTAGCTATAGATTGGTTGCATACGATTTCACCAAGCTGTGTCTTACCATCAACGTTGCGATGGAGAACCCGTAAGTAGCGCAAGGTTGAGCGTGGAATGGTGCAGTTTTTTTTGAAGGATTTTCCTTGCATGCGAGTGAATATGGCGTCGCTGATGGGATAAGCATGGAAGCATGAGTCAAGAGAATATGCCTTTACTGCTTCATCGCTGACAACTGCTGCAGGTGTCCACTCGCGGAGGGTCTGCGTCTCGTCAGGAGTGGTGAATGAACAAAGAAGAATGACTAAAATTGAAAGTGATAAATACTTCATTTTCGTACCATTTTTATATTATCAGGTAGCAAATTTACGGAAAAAGAACGATTTTGTACAAATGCATGGTGAAGTATGTGATTTTTTTCCTTAAATTTGTACCGAAATATGTATAAACACCTTTTTAAATATGGAAAATAAGATTCAAGAATTGACAGAGAAGCTCCTGAAGGAAGGAGTGGAGAAGGGCAATGCAGAAGCGGAAAAAATCATTGCCGCTGCCAATGAAAAGGCTGCTAAGATTGTTGCTGATGCAAAGGCACAGGCTGTAGAGATTGAGGCAAGTGCCAAGAAAAATGTACAGGGTATGGAGGAGAACATGAAGAGCGAAATCAAGATGTATGCCGCTCAGGCTCTCAATGCCTTGAAAAGTGAGATTGCCAACGTGGTTGGTGACAAGGTGGTGAAGGAAGCAACCTCAGACCTCACTGGCAATAAGGAATTCATCAATGAGTTCGTATTGAAGTTGGCAGAGAAATGGGGTGCACAAGAGGATATTGTAATCAGCACTGAGGATGCAGCAAGTTTGAAGGCTCTGTTTGCGAAAAAGGCGAAAGCACTCCTCGATAAGGGTGTGACCATTGAAGAGGTGAACGGCAAGAAGGCGCTTTTCACTGTGCAGCCAGCCGACGGTGCTTACAAGGTGAATTTCGGTGAGGCAGAGTTTGAGGAATACTTCAAGAATTTCTTGCGTCCACAATTGGTGGAAATGATTTTCTAAGCTATGGGTAATTACTATTGTTTAATGGCAGGTCTGCCCGACATCACGCTGGAAGATACGAAGCGGGGAGTCAGCATGGAAGACTTGAGAGAAGAACTGGATGCTGTTCTGTCGGATGCCGACAAGAAAGTGATCTACTATTTCTTCCTCAAGAACGACTGTGCAAACCTCGTGAAGTTGCTGAAGAATCCGAACGCGGAAATCGACATGAATGGCAACCTGATCATGGAACAGTATGTCGATTTGATGACTTCTGCAAGGGAGATGAATTTCAACGTTCACCGATATCCTTCTTTTATGAGTATGTTCGCGCGTGAACATGCATATAATAAAGATAAGGAAGGCTACTTTCCTGAAGACGACATGCTCTACAAGTTCTATCAGTATGCCATTGAGACTTGTCCGAACAAGATGGTACGTCAATGGTATAAGCTCAATCTCGACATCGCCAACATTCTCACGGCGTTCTTGGCTCGCAAGAACGGCTGGAATGTGGCAGATTACATTCAAGGCGATGATGAGGTAACAGAGATGATTCTGACAAACAACACGAAGGATTTCAATCTGACAGCTGAATATGACTATGTGGCAGACCTGATGAAGATAGTGGAGTGTGAAGACCCTGTGGAAAAGGAGAAAAAGATGGATGCCTTCAAGTGGCTGTGGCTGGAAGAGAAGACTTTCTTTAACGTCTTTTCGATTGAGGCTGTGTTCGCTTATCTCTGCAAACTTGACATGCTGGCTCGTTGGGACAAGTTGGATGTGGAAACTGGCAAGCAAACTTTCCGTCAGATTATTGAAAACCTGAGAGGGGAAGCACGTGTGCCGGAAGAATTTGTTGCAAAAGCAGCACATGTGAGAAACATGATTGCTGAATCCGTGTAATAAGAATAAATAAAAACAACAAAATATGACAAAAGGAACTGTTAGTGGCGTTATTGCCAACATGGTGACATTGGCTGTCGATGGTCCTGTGAAACAGGGCGAAATCTGTTATATTGAGACAGGTGGTGACAAGTTGATGAGCGAGGTCATCAAAGTGGTGGGCAGTGACGTGTATGTTCAGGTGTTTGAATCAACACGTGGATTGAGAGTTGGTGCACCAGCCGAATTTACAGGACACATGCTTGAAGTGCAGTTGGGTCCAGGCATGTTGTCCAAGAATTATGATGGTCTGCAGAATGACCTCGACAAGATGGAAGGTGTCTTCCTGAAGCGTGGCCAGTACACCGAACCACTCGACAAGGATCGTGAGTGGGATTTCATTCCACTTGCCAAGGTGGGCGACGAGGTGGAAGGCTCTGCATGGCTCGGCGAGGTGGAAGAGAACTCGCAGAAACTGAAAATCATGGCTCCTTTCCAGATGGAAGGTAAGGCAAAGGTGAAGAGCATCGTGCCTGCTGGCAAATATAAGATTCACGATGTGGTGGCTGTACTCGAAAAGGAGGACGGCACGGAAGTGAAGGTGGACATGGTGCAGCACTGGCCTGTAAAGTTTGCCATGACGAACTATAAGGAAAAACCACGTCCGTTCAAATTGCTCGAAACGGGTGTGCGTACGATTGATACATTCAACCCCATTGTGGAAGGGGGTACAGGCTTCATTCCTGGCCCATTCGGTACGGGTAAGACGGTGCTTCAGCATGCCATTTCCAAGCAGGCGGAAGCTGACATCGTGATCATCGCCGCCTGTGGTGAACGTGCGAACGAGGTGGTGGAAATCTTCACCGAGTTCCCAGAATTGGATGACCCACATACAGGTCGTAAACTGATGGAGCGTACCATCATCATCGCCAACACGTCTAACATGCCTGTTGCTGCTCGTGAAGCCTCTGTATATACGGCTATGACAATGGCAGAGTATTATCGTTCAATGGGATTGCGCGTGCTGTTGATGGCAGACTCCACTTCTCGTTGGGCTCAGGCTCTTCGTGAGATGTCGAACCGAATGGAAGAATTGCCTGGTCCTGACGCCTTCCCTATGGATTTGGGTGCCCTGATCAGTAACTTCTACGGACGTGCAGGTTATGTATATTTGAATAACGGTGAGATTGGTTCCATCACGTTCATCGGAACGGTATCACCTGCTGGTGGTAACTTGAAAGAGCCAGTGACTGAGAACACGAAGAAGGTGGCTCGTTGCTTCTACGGATTGGAACAAGACCGTGCGGACAAGAAGCGTTATCCTGCCGTGAATCCAATCGACTCATATTCCAAGTATCTGGAATATCCAGAATTTGCAGAATACATCTCTAAGAAAATCAATGATAAGTGGATTCCTAAGGTGCTCAATCTGAAGACTCGTATGCAGCGCGGTAAGGAGATTGCCGAGCAGATCAACATCTTGGGTGATGACGGCGTGCCAGTGGATTATCACATCGTATTCTGGAAGTCGGAAATTATCGACTTCGTGCTTTTGCAGCAGGATGCATTCGACGAGGTGGATGCTGTGACTTCCATTGAACGTCAGGAGGCTATTCTCGACTTGGTGACTGAGATATGCGAGGCAGACTTCCATTTTGAACACTTTGAAGAGTGTGTGGATTATTTCCGTAAACTCATCAACCTCTGCAAGCAGATGAACTACTCACAGTTCAAGAGCGAACAGTATAACGACTTTGTTTCACAAATAAAGGCAATGCTTGCCGCATAAAGAGTACTATGGCTACAGCTTTTCAGAAAATATACACAAAGATTGGTCAGATAACAAAGGCTACCGTCTCCCTCAAAGCAAAGGGCGTCGGATATGATGAACTTGCCACCATCAACGGCAAGTTGGCTCAGGTGGTGAAAATTGCCGGCGATGATGTGACATTGCAGGTGTTTGAAGGTACGGGCGGCATTCCCACCAATGCGGAAGTGGTGTTCCTCGGTAAGGCTCCTTCACTGAAGGTGAGTGAGCAGTTGGCTGGACGTTTCTTTAATGCCTATGGTAACCCAATTGATGGTGGACCTGAAATTGAGGGTAAGGAAGTGGAAATCGGTGGTCCTTCTGTGAACCCTGTTCGTCGTAAGCAGCCATCTGAACTGATCGCAACAGGTATCGCTGGTATCGACTTGAACAACACGTTGGTGTCAGGTCAGAAGATTCCTTTCTTCGCAGACCCCGACCAACCATTCAATGAGGTGATGGCACTTGTGGCTCTCCGTGCCAAGGTGGACAAGATTATCCTCGGTGGTATGGGTATGACCAACGATGACTACTATTTCTTCAAGAACACGTTCTCCAACGCTGGTGCCCTCGACCGTATCATCGCTTTCATGAACACCACAGAAGACCCAGCTGTGGAGCGTCTGCTTGTGCCAGACATGGCTTTGACAGCTGCTGAATATTTTGCAGTGGAGAAGCATGAGACGGTGCTGGTGCTCCTGACAGACATGACGTCATACGCTGACTCACTCTCTATCGTGTCGAACCGTATGGATCAGATTCCATCGAAAGACTCTATGCCAGGTTCTCTCTATTCTGACTTGGCAAAGATTTATGAGAAGGCTGTTCAGTTCCCAGAGAGTGTTGGTGGTGGCTCTATCACAATCATTGCCGTGACGACACTTTCAGGTGGTGACATCACGCATGCTGTACCTGACAACACCGGTTACATCACCGAGGGTCAGCTCTATCTGCGTCGTGACTCCGATATCGGTAAGGTGATTGTTGACCCATTCCGTTCATTGTCTCGTCTGAAGCAGCTCGTGTCTGGTAAGAAGACACGTAAAGACCACTCACAAGTGATGAATGCTGCCATCCGTCTGTATTCTGATGCAGCCAATGCTAAGACAAAGATGGAGAATGGTTTCGATTTGACCGATTACGACAATCGTTGTCTCGACTTCGCCAAAGAGTATGCTGATAAACTTCTTGCCATTGACGTCAATCTCGATACGACTGAAATGCTGGATGTTACATGGTCTCTCTTCAAGAAGTACTTTAAGCTCGAAGAGGTCAACATCAAGAAAGAATTCACAGACATCTATTGGAATTAGGAATGAGGAATTAGGAATGAGGAATTGAATGTCATGCATGCTCATGGCAGGTATCAATTCCTAATTCCTAACTCCTAATTCCTCATTAAAATATCCATTATGATAAAGTTTCAATATAACAAGACATCGCTCCAGCAGATTGAGAAGAACCTCAAGATGCGTCAGCGCACGTTGCCTATCATTAAGAATAAGGAGACGGCGTTGCGTCTTGAGGTGAAGCGAAGCAAGGAGGAAGCGGAGGCCTTGGAGAAGAAACTGCAGAGTCAGATTGGTGGCTACGAGTCAATGTATGCCCTATGGGGTGAATTTGATGCGTCACTGGTCAGCCTGAAAGACGTACAGCTCGATGTGAAGAAAGTGGCAGGTGTTCGAGTGCCAGTGCTGCTGAATATCGAATTGGACGTGAAACCCTTCGGACTTTTTTCTGCACCGAAGTGGTACTTTGATGGCATCAATCTCTTGCAGGGACTTGCCAAGACAGCTGTGGAGCGTGAATTCGTCATTGCCAAGCTTGGTCTTCTTGATCATGCACGTAGAAAGACCACACAAAAGGTCAATCTCTTTGAGAAAGTCCAGATACCAGGATATCAAGAGGCAATACGAAAAATCAAGCGATTCATGGAAGACGAGGAGAACCTCTCCAAGTCATCACAAAAGATTCTGAAGTCTCTTCAAGAGGCGAGAAAGAAGAAAGAGGAAGAAGAGAATGATTCTTCTGCAAGAAAGGAGGTTGTTGCGGTATGATACAAGACATGAAAAAACTGACCTTCCTTGTCACTGCAAGTGAATATGAACAGTTCATTGCCGACATTCGTGAGTTGGGAGTCATCCATGTGGACGAACTGCAACAGGGTGCCACCAGTGATGAGCTGCAGGCAGGTATAGACCTTGCCGTGCGTTACAAAGAAGCACTCAAGGCTCTTGATTTTGCCGTTGATTCATACGAATCAGATGCCACTTACACGCCTCAACCAGCAGATGCTTCAAAGGGGTTGGCACTGATAGACACGGTGGAACGTCTGCTTCAAGAAGAGAACAGCGTAAAACACGGCATCGATGCTACTGACGACGCCATCAGTCAGTTGGAACCTTTTGGCGAATTCAGCTGGAAGAGCATCCAACAGTTGGAGAAGTCAGGCTACAAGCCATACTTCTATGCTGTTAATAATAAGATGTATAAAGCAGAGTGGGGCGAGAAGTATTTCGCCACACCTATCAACGAAATCAACAAAAAGACTTATTTCGTTGCTTTCTCCAACGAGGAAACAGAACCTGAAATCACCGCAGAAAGGCTCTTCTTGCCAGAGGAGTCCCTCTCCGTCTATCAGGAGAAGCGGAAAGTGCTCAGTGAGCAGTTGGCAAGCATCCATGAGCAGATGTTGCAAGTGAATGCCGTTGACCGTGCTTCCATTGAAGCTGGACAGTTAGCCAACGAAAACGATATCCAGCTCTCAAAAGTACATCTAAGCAATGAGAATCTGGTCGAAGGCGCTGTGAAGTTGATGATTGGTTGGACACTGAAAGAGAATGCCGACAGGGTGGTGGACTACCTCGAAAAGCAGCACATCTACTACGAATTGGAAAATCCTGCATTCGACGATAATGTGCCAATCCAAATCAAGAACGACAAATTCTCGTCGCTCTTCGAACCGATTCTGCGCATGTATTCTTTGCCCAACTATCACGACATTGATCCGTTGCCGTTCTTTGCTCCATTCTTCATGCTCTTCTTCGGACTCTGCATGGGCGATATGGGTTACGGTTTGCTGATTCTTGCAGCCAGCATCGCCATCATCTTTACCAAGCCTAATTTGGCGAAATACGGTAAGCTCGGTGCATTGCTCGGTGGCATGACCTGCATATGTGGATTCATCACAGGCACCTTCTTCGGTATAGACCTTGCCACAGTTGATTGGGAGTTCATCAAACCCATGCAGCCTTACTTCATCAACGACTCGATGAAGGAGAGCTTCTTCGGTTATTCACCTATGATGGTCATTTCCGTCATTATCGGTCTCATCCAGGTGCTACTTGGCATGACGCTGGCGGGTTGCAAAGCGGTGAAGAACTATGGATTCATCTATGGTGTTGGCAAGTTCTCATGGGTGGTGGCACTGCTCAGTGCAACACTCCTCTTCGGTTTCCCGCTCTTCGGCGTGGAATGGTCACAGCCCGTCCAGTATGTGTTCTATGCCCTCATTGCCCTGTCAGCTTTTGGCATTTTCTTCCTCAACAATCCTAACGCCTACAAGAAAGATTCTGCTCTTGGTAAGGCACTGGGTGTGGGAAGCAACTTCGGTGGTGGCATATGGGCAACATATGGCATGTCCACAGGATTGCTCGGTGACCTGTTGAGTTACATCCGTCTCTTTGCGCTCGGACTTACAGGAGGTGTGCTTGGCTCTGTGTTCAATCAGTTGGCAATGGAGATGAGTCCTGATGTGCCAGTCGTTCACGAACTCGTCATGCTCATCATCCTGCTCTTCGGACACGGCATCAACTTCGGTCTCTGCATGATTTCATCGTTCGTGCACCCGATGCGACTCACCTTTGTGGAGTACTTCAAGAATGCTGACTTCGAAGGCAACGGCAAAGAGTACAAACCATTTAAGATAATGCATAATGCTTAAAGCTTAATTCATAATGCATAAATGGGATAATATAGATCAATAATCATATTTATTAACTCGGGTTCTCCGTGTCAAACAACCCTTCTCATGGGTGACAGAGTTAACCCACAAAACAAATTCAAATTATTATGTCTCCAGTACTTTTAGCGTACATCGGTGTAGCCCTCGCTGTAGGACTCTCCGGCATCGGTTCCGCTTATGGCGTGACCATCTGTGGTAATGCCGCTATCGGCGCATTCAAGAAGAACCCATCAGCCAGCGGTTCTTACATCGGACTTGCAGCCCTTCCATCTTCACAGGGTCTGTATGGTTTCGTGGGCTTCTTCATCCTCAACCCACTAGTAACAGCAGATATCAGCATGTTTGCTGCTTGTGCTGTTCTTGGTGCAGGTCTTGCACTTGGTGCTGTAGCTCTCTTCTCGGCTATCCGTCAGGCAAAAGTTTGTGCTAACGGTATCTCTGCTATCGGTGGCGGTCACAACGCCTTCGGTACCACGATGGTACTTGCCGTGTTCCCTGAGCTTTACGCCATTCTCGGTCTTCTTGTGCTCATCCTCATCGCAGGTTCAATTACGGCATAAAAGAACCCATCATAATAAACAAAGAGAAGCATGCCCTCGTGGACATGCTTCTTTTATTGTCATTCTTTTTTCTTCCCGTGTTTAGGTTGGAGAGCCTTAAGGTATTGGTACACTTTATAGATGTTCTTGCCACCCCAATTGGAAGGTGGAAGGTTGTTGCAGGAGTAGGAGACATCAGAGAATTCAACTGCCACGGAACCGCTAGGAGCATCGAGGATGCGAACGGCATCGTCATATAGTCGTGGCATCTTGTAGATTTCACCATCTATGAGCATTTGACGGACAGTGTCCACTTGTGCCTGTGTGAGAGGAATAGTGTCGAGTTTGTTAAATTCTTCGGTATCAACAGCCACGAGGTAGCTGCCATCTTTCTGACGTTCTAATGTAGCTTCTGATGCAGGTTTATACACCATACCACCACCTAAATGATAGTGGAAGTAGGTGAGTTCACCTTCCGGAATGGTGAAAGTGCGTTTGTCTTGAGATTCGATGAGTGGGGTAGCGGCTTTAATCAGCTGCTCGTACATCCGCTCAGACTCTTCTGCTGCCGCAAATTTTTCTTTCGCTTTTTCTGTATCCTTGAAGTAGAGAGCGAGTGCCCTTTCAGACTTTTTAGAGCCAGGTTTTGTGTAGATTTGCTTTTTCAGTTGCAGGATGCTCTGATTCTGGTCGTGAGCATCCTTCGAAAAACTCACCACGTTTTCGAGTTCATAAGGACAGCGGAGTGGAATGGTATTGAGATACTCCGAGAAAGTGCGTTGGTTTTCCATCCAGACTACATGGTTGAATCCGAATAGCCAATCGTCCTCCATCTTAGAGGCAATGTTCTTAATTTCGCTTTCATCTAATGTTTTCTGAGCGAAACCGGTCACCGTGGTTATGGCAAGCCCGAGAAATACGAATGTACGTTTGATGTTCATAATGGTTTTGGTATTTGTTTTCTATTCGCTTGCAAAGATAGCAAATAAAATTGACAACATAACTTTCGAAGTTCCTTTTAGCTCAAGAGGCTTTAAAAAAACACAAAATAAAAGATGCCTTTAGCCTTTTTGTTCAATTTTTAGGGGTGTTGTGCACTGAGGACTGTAAAATTATTAATTATCAATTGTCAATTGTTAATTTTTTTGTACCTTTGTCGTCGCAAAATATTCATTCTTATCTCATAATTTTAATAACAATCATGATGAAAAAGATTATTTCAATGTTCGTTGCAGCACTGCTCCTCTTCTCTGTGGACGCAAGTGCTCAGTGCTCATGTGGTGCCAATGGTGGCATGAAGCGTGAACCTGTCAAGATGATTCTTGATGCGGATTTTGGTAGTTCCACTGATGACCTGTTTGCTTTGATGATGTTGAATCATTACATCGACGAAGGCCTCGTAGATTTACAGGGTATCGTGGTTGACCGCGAAGGTGAGAACAATGCCGGCGTGGTGGACATCTTCAACACCTACTATGGTCACCCTTACATTCCTGTAGGTCTGGAGCGTAATGGTGTGAAGAATCCTCGTTGCTTTATTCCTTACAATGGCATTTGCGATCTGAAGGATGCGCAGGGTAAGCCACTCTTCAAGCGCACAATTGATGCCAGCAAGTGCATGGACGGCTACAAGCTTTATCGTAAGATTCTTTCCAAGGCAGAAGACAAGTCCATCGTCATTGTGGCTATCGGTTTTGCCACCACATTGTCGCAGCTGATGGAGTCAAAGCCAGACGAGTATTCTAAGCTGGTCGGATCTGACCTCTTCGCTCAGAAGGTGAAGGCTGTGTATATTCAGGCTGGTCGTTTCGAAGCAGAAGATAGCCTTTCTGGTTACAATATGCGTGCTGCTTCCAAACAGTCAGCAGTCTTCTTCGACAAGTTGCCCGAGAGTGTTGACATTATCATGTCGCCCAGCAACATCGGTGATGCAATGAACTATCTGCCAGAAGATGTGATTGCAGACCTCTCAGGTGTTGAGGTGAACCCCATCAAGGCTGTGTACACAAACTACACTTGCGACACTGGTCAGCGCATGTGGGATACAAACTGTCTCGTGAACGCAGTGATGGGTGACCGTCAGTACAACATGTCTCCACGTGGTTGGGTGACATTTGTTGACAAAGGTGAGGAGTCCATGATGCTCTTCAAAGTTGACCCTTATGGCAATGCACGTTATCAGTTGCCAGGTGACACTTTCCAGAGCATGGAGAAGCTGATGGACATCCGTCGCCACAACCGTATGCGCTAAAGCTCATCACACCTTGAGGTGTTCGTTAAAAGGGCAAGAAAGAGGCAAAACGTCACTTTCTTGCCCTTAATATGTTATATTTTGTTAAATTTACTCAAATCATCCCATAGTATTCTTGATAATTAAAATAAATAATGTGTATCTTTGCACATCAAACAAATACTTAAATCATAACACAAAAAAACATAAGATTAACCTCATTTCTATTAATATCATTATGAAGAAGATCGTTTATCTATTATCATTGGGCATGATTATGCTGAGCAGTTGCCAAGAATTTGACTATGGTGACCTGCCAACCCCTATTGACGAAGAAGCTATCAGAAATGCAGCACTTGCATTGGGCGTAAACATCGACACATCACACGACTGGAGCACTACGGAGAGTGGTTCTATCACCATCACCGCTGATGCTGATTTGGAGGACATTGTCAAGGTGCAAATCTTGACAGAATCACCGTTCTTCAATGCTAATGCCAATGTGCTGACAGAAGTGAAAGCCACTAAGGGTGAGACGGTGACACTCCAATACGATGCCCCCAAAACCCACACTCGTCTGATTGCCGCATGCGTAAGCAGCAAGGGCGATTACTTCATCAAAGGTTTTGATGTAGGTACGGAAGAGTTAGCTTTTAGCAAATCAACACGCGCCACTATTGGCGAGGATGCAAGTATCTACCCAGATATGAGCAACGTGAAACTGGAATACAAGTCTTCAACACCTTCTTATAATGCCAGACGTACCATTTTGGCAAATGAAGCTGCTGAATCTGATGATGAGGAGCTGAAGCAGTTTGTGAAGGACAAAAACATTTACCTGTGGGAAGGCAAGCATTGGGAGAAGGAACGTTTGTGGGGTAACACCAATGGTAATCGACTCGAGCTGGAGAATGGATGGTATTTTGAAAACAACACCGTTGCACGTGTGATTGATAACATTGACGAAGATGAAGCAACTGCCCTGAAAGATATCTTTGACACCTATTTGGGACGTGCAACATTTAAAAATAACAAGAAGCAAGACAATATGGAGGCCGTGCGCAACAGTCCTGTTGTAAGCGTCAACAACAACCATATGATTAGCACAGGAGTGGCTCCTATCATTATCACTCCGGTCATGATGGCTTCCAGTGACCTCGACAATTGTAACCTATATTATTATTACTACAATCCTGCAGATATCCCAGTTGGAATGACTGAGGATGAGTATATGAAGGCATTGCCTAAGTTCAGAGCTATTATGTGCCATCACACCTTGGCAGCAGCAAATAGAGCAGGCATCGATATGAAAGTGAATTTCGGCAAGATGCATGAATACCTGCTGCCTTACTATGGAGAGCCTAACAGGTTGATTGGTGTCGAAGGAGAAGTGAAGAACATGTGCAAGACGGATGGTAAGCTGTATCGTTTCCGTAATGGACAGCAGCTCAATGGCGAAAGCTACTACATGACTTATCTTGGCAAGACAGATAAGAACTCCAACAAACTTAGCACGAAATATGGCGACAATGATGAAAAGGTTGCCAATCAGTTGTGGCAAATCTTCACAGATCCGACAGGTCGTGTGTTGCTGTATAATGTAGGCAGTCAGATGTATCTGTGTCCTGACCAAGTTTTCACAGTGATGAGTTCAGACGTGGAGAAGGCAAAGAGAAATGCCTATATCCTGAATGAAGAAGATGGCTCTTGGCGCTTCTGGAGTCATAACAGCTGGGATGAAAGTCTGAACAGCTACACACAATGCATCGGAACTGACCTTACCGTCAAAGACAGCAAACGTGTCTCCACCAATAAACTTGCAAGTGACGGCGAACGCTCCAAGTGGTACTTAGAGCCATACGAGGGTTCCAAGCAGATTGCCACGAAGGAAGAGTTTGTTCATTCAACCACTCCTTTGGTGATTAAGGCAGAAGGCAATGTGATCCCTAAGGGCTATAGAGTTGGATTCATGATCCGAAAGATGAAGGGTAGCCAATCTGAGAAAGATAATCTAATTGCTGCTGCAACCTACAACGGATGTTGCTATGGCGATAAACGTCTGAATCAGGAAATCAACCAATTCCCAGGACACTTTGGTGATGTGGTCTCCAAGTATTCAATGACGCTTGATGACCCACGCATGGCAATGTTCCAAGTGAATGGTAATACTTATTTGACCATCGAAGATGGTTCCGACTGCAACTTCAGCGATATGATCATACAGGTGAGTGGCGGTGTGGCAAGATTGGGCTATGTACCAGACATCTTTGGTCAAGTTTACACATTCTGCTTTGAAGACCGCGACGAGGGTGACTACGACTTGAACGACATTGTCATCAAGGCTGTCAGAATGGATGCAACCCATGTGAAGTACAGCATCGAGGCATGTGGCGGAACTGATAAGGTTTATCTGCGCAATATCGGTGGAAAGATTCTCAATGAAGACACTGAGCTTCACACATTGTTCAATGCCACGGGCGTGGTGAATGTAGGTTCCTCTCATGAAGATGCCGTGTCGGAGATTATCGAAGTTGATCCTTCCTTCAGTTTCGCAGACAAGAAGGATATCTTCTACATTTTCAATGCAACGACAGGCAAGGAAATCCACATCGCAGAAATGGGTGAAGACCCACATGCAATCATGATTCCTGGCGATTTCCGTTATCCATTGGAGGGCACTTGCATCAAGGATGCATATCCAGCATTCATCAATTGGTCAAAAGACAGAACGTCTGACATTGATTGGTATATCGATCCGGAAATCGGTGTTAAGGTTTACAAACACTCAGCCTTCGTCTTTGAATAAAGAAGTATCACATAAGCAAAGGACTGCATTCAACTTCGAATGCTGTCCTTTTTGTATATGAGGAGTATACTCCATCTTGTCCGAGGGCAGGGGGGAAGTGTTCAGGGTGAAATCAGGGTGTTTTTAGGGAGTTTTTGGTGTGTGTATACGCTTGATTTCCATTTTGTTGCAAGATAAGACGGGTGAAACGGGTGTTTTTCTTCAAAAACTATCTGATTTTTCATTTTTCAAAAAACTTTTTTTTCACTCCCTTTTCACCCTTTTCACCCGACTCGTCTTTGTATTCTTTTGTCTATCATTTAGTTATAATGCATGTTTAAACTAAAAAAAATCCCTAAAAACTCCCTGATTACCCCCTTGTTTCCCCCTTAGGTCATAAAATCTTCAGTTGAAATGCTATCTGATGATTTTTCATCACCCACTTCACCCCAAGTTCTTCCGCTGCCCCTCAAACCGCAGGGGAGGCAGTGTGAGGCTTCTCACGTATTTCATCTTCCCCTCGAGGAGAATGTTGAGCGTCGTTGGATGTGTGAGCTTTACGTCGTAAGGCTCGCGAGGGTAGCGTCGTAAGGCTCGTGAGCGTAGCGACGTAAGGCTCGCGATGGTAGCGACGAACGGATTAGTGGACGGCTCTTTGATCTGATGGTGACGTATAGGAGGGATGAAGGAAGAGGGTCTTGACAAGGGTTATTGGTGTATTTTTCCAAACCATGAACACTGCTTTAAACAAGTGGTCCGAAAATGGGGGTGAGATTCAAGGCAATTACTGATTATTATGGAAGGGTTCATACACCATATTTGTATAAATGATGGATAATCCGTATCTTTGCAGTGTCAAACAGTAATAAAGCAGAATAGTAAGCTATGCCACAAGAACAATCTCATGTACGAGAACGACTGAAGACTAATTTCAAGGAGCCTCGTCGCTATCAAGTCATCATCCATAACGATGACTTCACCACGATGGAATTTGTCGTGATGGTACTGAAAGAGGTCTTTTTTATGAGTGAAGAGAATGCGGAAGCATTGATGTTACAGGTCCATCATGCCAATCAAGCAGTTGTGGGCATTTACACTTACGACCTTGCGATGTCGAAGGCACAAAAAGCCACAAAGATGGCAAGGGAGAATAATTTTCCTTTGCGCATAACCGTTGAACCGGAAGAAGATAAGCAATATTATTATGGCTGAAATAAAGCAGACGGAACGAACTTCCCGCCTATTCAACAGGGCACTCGAATGCTGCAAAAGCTACAGGCATGAGTTCATTATGCCTGAACATTTGCTGTTGGTGATGATTGATGATTTTAACTTCAATGCAGCATTGAACATCTTTTATGACCCGCAAGTGTTTGTGGAGCGAATCAAAGATTTCTTGAAAGATATAGAAACCATACCTGAAGGAGTGGATTACGAACCTGTTGTATCTGCCCAATTGGGTGAAGTGATTGATAACGCTGTCAGACATGTGGCTATGAGTAGTGCTGAATCGCTGGACATGCCTCATCTGGTCAGCGGAATATTGGAATTGAAAGATTCATGGGCAGCATATTTGCTGAAAGATAGTTTATACAACAAGGAGTCCAACTTTATGAGCGAACTGATAGGGTTTTGTGAGTATGACGACCAACTGCAGGATGAGAAGGAAGAGGAGGGTGGTGCAGCCCCTTGGAAAAAGTTGGTCACTTGCATGAACGACCATTACAAAATACACAATCCGCTCATAGGTAGAGAAAAGGAATTAAAACGCACCATTCAGGTGCTTTGCCGTCGTGATAAGAACAATCCGTTGCATGTAGGTGAACCGGGCGTTGGAAAGACTGCACTAGTTTGGGGATTGGCTCGACTCATAGAAGAAGGGAAAGTGCCAGACCGACTGAAAGGCTGTAAGATATACCAACTTGACATGGGAACGTTGCTGGCAGGAACTCAATATCGTGGAGACTTTGAGAATCGCATTAAGATGATTATGGATGGCATAGAGGAGGATCAAGCTTTTCCTGCAGAACCAGAAGCCAACATCGTTTATATTGATGAGATTCACACCTTGGTGGGTGCAGGTTCCACAGGTGAAGGAGCAATGGATGCATCCAATATGCTGAAACCGTATCTTGAATCAGGAAAGATACGTTTTATCGGTTCAACGACATACGAGGAATACAATCGCCATTTCTCCCGTTCAAAGGGGCTTATACGACGTTTCCAGCAGATTGACATTGCAGAGCCGTCCGTGGATGAAACAAAAAACATCATCCGACAATTATTGCCTCGCTATGAGGATTTCCATCATGTGAAGTATGATGACGAAGCCATTGCATTTGCTGTTGATGCAAGTGCAAAGTACATCAACGACCGATTTCTACCAGACAAGACCATCGACCTTATTGACGAGGCTGGAGCAGCGATGGAGATTGATGCAACGACTGGAACGATTGGCAAGAAAGAAATCGCTGACGTCTTGTCAAAAACCTGCAAAGTGGATGCACTTTCTATGGCTGAAGAGGATGACTACCAACAGTTGGAAAGCCTCGAAAGCCGTATGCTGTCACAGATTTACGGTCAGGATGAAGCCATTCATCAGGTGGTGGAATCTGTACAGATGTCACGGGCAGGACTGTTGGATGACAACAAACCTTTGGCATCATTGCTTTTTGTTGGTCCAACGGGTGTTGGCAAAACTGAAGTGGCACGTGTACTTTCCAAAGAGCTGGGCATTGAACTGATACGCTTTGACATGAGTGAATATACGGAGAAGCACGCTGTAGCCAAGTTGATTGGCTCGCCTGCCGGATATGTCGGTTATGAAGATGGAGGTCTGTTGACTGATGCTATCCGCAAGTCACCAAACTGTGTGCTGCTCCTTGATGAAATAGAGAAAGCTCATCAGGACATCTACAACATCCTGCTGCAAGTGATGGATTACGCACGGCTGACGGACAACAAAGGCAGACATGCGGATTTCAGAAATGTGGTTTTGATTATGACATCCAATGCAGGGGCACAGTTTGCATCTCAGAGTTCTATCGGGTTCAGCAGTAATGTCAGCCGTGGCGAAGCGATGATGAAGCAGGTCAAGAAAACCTTCAAACCAGAATTCCTGAACCGATTGTCTGGCGCTGTTGTGTTCCACGACATGGACAAGCAGATGGCAACATTGATTCTTCAGAAGAAGTTACGGGAGCTGGAGGCAAAACTTACGGCACGAAAGGTGACGATGCATCCCACTCCAGAAGCATTTGATTATCTGCTGAAGGAAGGATTCACCGCTGAGTATGGTGCCCGTGAAATGGATCGTGTCATTGCTCAGCAGCTCAAGCCATTGCTCATGCGTGAAATATTGTTTGGCAGTCTGAAAAACGGTGGCGACATCACTATTGAATTGAAAGATGGCAGTCTATCTATTGGATGACGATTTATGGTTCCCTGACCCTCATAATGGAGAGCCAGACGGACTTATTGCCGCAGGAGGTGACCTCTCGGTTGACCGCTTGCTGTTGGCATACAGCAACGGCTTTTTCCCTTGGTATTCCTACCGTTGTGAGGATGAGCCTCTTTGGTACTGTCCACTCGACCGATTCGTCATCTTTCCCAAGGAAATTCACATCAGCCACTCGATGAAACAGCTGATTCATCAGCATAAATACGTAGTCACCATCAATCATGATTTTCAAGGTGTCATTCAAGGTTGTTCGAAAGTTGATGGGCGTAACCGAATTTTTGAAGCGTGGCTGGGACCCAACATCATCAAAGCGTACACAGCACTGCATCGCGCCGGTTATGCAGCCAGTGTGGAAGTGTGGCAATCAGCCGGCAATACATCAGAGTTCCAAGAAAGAAAACTTGTTGGGGGCTTGTATGGTGTCACGCTCCGAAATGCCTTTTTCGGTGAAAGTATGTTCTCGCTTGTACCTAATGCATCAAAGCTAGCCCTAATATCTCTTGCCAAAGTCTTAGAGAAACGTGGCGGCTTGTTTATTGATTGCCAGTTTGAAACTCCTCATCTTAAATCGATGGGAGGACGACATATCACATACGACAGCTATATGGACATCTTAAATGGGCACGAAAAGGTTTAGATATTGCTAACGTGGCGATGATTATTCCACACCTTTCATCATCTTCTTCAGCAATGGGCAGAGACAGAAAAGGAGGATTGCTGCGGCACCAGCCATGATGGCAAAGAGGGTGAAGAAATCGGTGAGGTTGGTGATTTGATAGCCGAGGAAAGAATGGACGGGCTGCTCAACGGTGGGAAGCAATGTGGCTAGCTTCCCTGCAAGGATGTTGCTGGCTGCATTGCTCATGAACCACACACCCATCAACAATGAAGCAAGATGAGCGGGAGAGAGTTTGTTGACCATCGACAAACCGATGGGGGAGAGGGAGAGTTCGCCAATCGTGTGGATGAAATAGAGGGCGAAGAGCCACCACATAGATGCTTTCTGACCATCAGCCAAGCCATTGGTGCCAAATGCTATGATGGCATAGCCAATAGCAAGAAGAAGAAGACCTATCGCCTGCTTGACGGGTGAGGCTGGTTCTAACTTATGTTTGGCAAGTGTTTCCCACAGGGTTGCCATGATTGGAGCAAAGGCAACGACGACAATCGGATTGATGGATTGGAACCATGTTGTCGGCATTTCCCAATTCCCGATGGTTCTGTCGCATTGCTGGTCAGCGAAGATGGTCAATGAAGAACCAGCCTGCTCGAATGCGCTCCAAAAGAAGATAACGAACACAGCGATGATGTAGATAACACCAATGCGCTGCTTTTCCACGTTGGTCAGTCCCTTATCGGTAATGATGAAGAGCGGGAGTGCGATTGAGATGGCATATATGGCGGCTGAGATGTAGTCGTTGAAATTGTCCACATTGAGTGAGAAAACAATGAAAAGGGCGATGGCGCCAATAAGGCAGCCCCACAGACGTAGTGAAGAGTTCTTGACGGCAGGCTTTGGCATGGCGTTGTCGTTGTTCTCAGCCATCTCTCCATTCTGATGCAGTTCTTCCTCTTTAGCTTTCATGTCCTTCTGCTTCAGAAGCTGGCTTTGTGAGGGCGGAAGACCGATAGGAAGTCCTTCAGGGGTGTTGAGGTATTTCTTCTTACCTAAAATGAATACCACTACAGAGAAAATCATGGCAATGCCTGCGCAGAAGAAGCCCCACTTGAAGGCACCGGGATTCATCCAATTGCCATCGGCAGATACTGAGCCACACACTAATGGGGCAATGAGTGCACCCGTGTTGATGCCCATGTAGAAGATGGTGAATGCGGAGTCTTTCCGGTGGTCTTGTGGTGCATAGAGATCACCTACCATCGTTGAGATGTTGGGCTTGAAGAATCCATTACCGATGATAAGGGCACCAAGACCAATGAACATCAGTGTCATTGCCAAGCCATTGTTGACAGAGTCGCTGATGGCACCTCCTGTTGCAGGGTCGGAGAAAATGCTTTGCTGCACAACACATGCAGATGCGAACATCAAGAACTGTCCAATGGCCATAACAATGGCTCCAAAGATGATGCTGCGACGGTTACCCCAATAGCGGTCGGCAATATAGCCACCCAAGAGGGGCGTGAGATAAACGAGTCCTGTGTAGGAACCATAAATCTGACTTGCGTCAGCACTATTGAAGAATGCTGCCACGAGGTAGAGCACGAAAAGCGCACGCATGCCGTAGTAGCTGAAACGCTCTGCCATTTCTGTCACGAAAAGCAGATAAAGCCCTTTGGGATGTCCTTGTTTTGCCATAATAATCAGTTTAATTCATAATGCATAATACACAATGCATAATTATGAGAGGCTATTTCTTGTCTCTTGCTTCTTGTTGCTGTTTCAAGATTTCAAGCTGCTTCTCCTGCATTGCCTGCAAACGTTCCATGATGCTGGATGTCTTTTTCTTGTCACCTGCATTTGCCTTACGCTCGGCATGACGCTTCTCCAGTTTGCGGAGCAGCTCATCGTCGTCGGTTGTCTTGCGGAGGAACCACATCATGAGGATACTTACAAGACCTGAGATGAAGTAGTACCAGTTCAGACCTGCACTGTAGCTGTTGAACGAGAAAAAGAAGATGATAGGCATCAGGTAGGTCATCCATTTCATCATGCCCATCTGCTGCTGTTGTTCAGGTGTCATTGCATACTGTTGCTGACGCTGTGTGATGACTGAGTTGATAACAGTTGACACACACCACAAGATACAGAACAATGACAGGTGGTCACCGACTCCCCAGATGTTGAAGCCCCAATTGATGATGTCATCGTAAGTGGAGAGGTCGTCTGCCCAAAGGAATGATTCTCCACGCATTTCGATGTAGTTCGGGATGAAGTTGAACAATGCAATCCAGATTGGCATCTGTATAACCATTGGAAGACATCCTCCCATAGGGCTGACACCGTATTCGCTGTAGAGTTTCATCATCTCCTGCTGCTTCAGCATCGCATCCTCTTTCTTGGGGTATTTGGCATTGATTTCATCCATCTTAGGACGCAACACACGCATATTGGCTGATGCGGTGTAGCTCTTTTTCATAAGCGGAAACACCAGGAACTTCACAATAAGCGTGAGCAGCACGAGCACAATGCCCATGTTCAAGCCTAAACCTGTGAGAAAGTCGAAGGCGTAAAGGAAGATGAAACGGTTGATCCATTTGATGATTGGCCAACCCATATACACCAAGGACTGAAGGTCAAGGTCATCGTCAGAATTCACCAATTTCTCATTCTCTTTCAGCGTAGAGAATTTGTTAGGACCTAAATAGAGATGGAAGCAGGTTGGTTTCACGCCTTTGGTATCAAAGTCTGCTGCAAAGGTGGTCTTGTAGGTCTTCAGATAACCAGAGCCATTCTCCAAATACGCTGATGACATGGTGTTGACAGTCATGGGAGCATCAGCAATGAGCACCTGACTGAAGAACTGTGTCTTATAAGTAATCCATTTCACTTTCTCTTCAAACTCATCTTCCTCTTCATCACCACCACTGACAGAAAGTTCATGCGTGTCGCCATCTGTGTCACGGTAGGTCACCGTTGAATAGCGATTCTCAAAGTCGTAACCCTTCTCCTGCTGCTTCATGTTCTCTGTCCACTCCAGTTGCATTTCCTTGGTCTTTGAAGGGAAGAAGCCTTCCAAACCAGTTGCCTTCACATCCATGTCAAGTATGTAGGCATTGGGCTTGAGCGAATAGATGATGTCAAGTGAACCAGAAGCGATAGGCAGATGCATGGTGACACCATCCCTTGTCACATCTGTTGGTGTAAAGAAGAGTTCGTCTGTGACGATGTTGGCAGTCTTCCCGTCAAGCATGAGCTTCATATTCTGGTCATGACCATCGAAAAGCACCACATTGCCGCCTTCACGACTCTTGTAGGTACTGTCCTTCAGTTCCACCTTCTGCAATTGACCGCCCTTGTTAGAAAGGGTGACACGCAACAATTCATTCTCGATGACTGTTGTGCTTGCTGTTCCTTTCCGTGCTTCAAAAAGGGGATTGAGCGTATCAGCCAATTCTTCTGCCTTCTTTTCCAGTTCTTTCTGTCTTACCTTGGCTTCCTTCTGTGCTTCCACCTGCGCAATGGAGTCAAGTACCACTTGCTCCGCCATCTGTTCACGACGTGCATAGTTTTCGTATGCCATAAAGCCGAAAACCACCAATGCCATCAGCACAAAAGCCGTTAACGTGTTTTTGTTCATTTTCTATGTTCGTTTATGAGTTTTATAAATCTTACCTTGTAGAGTTTGAAAATTGTGCAACACATGGGTTGCCCCAGCGTGTGGGCTGGTTAAATTATACAAAAATCGTGCAAAGATACGAAAAATTTGGGAGTTGGGCGTCAGGAGTTAGTGGTTTTTTCTTACCTTTGCATCAAAATCAACATAAATACAATAATTATGAGAACGAAACTCTTACTGTTCATCGCTGTTTTTGCAATGGCACTCGGTATGCAGGCAAAGAAATACCCGCAAATCAAATTTGAAAAGACCACTGTCGATTTTGGCACTTTCTCTATGGATGACCCCATTCAGAAATGCACCTTCAAGTTCAAAAACATTGGTGATGCCAAACTTGTCATCACTGCGGTTCATGCTTCTTGCGGATGTACTGTGGCAGACTATCCAAAAGATTTCATCGCACCCGGTGCATCAGGCGAAATCACCGTCACTTACGATGGTTCCAACAAGATGCCAGGACGTTTCAAGAAGAACATACAGGTGTTTTCCAATTGCAAGGAAGATATGGCACGTCTTTTCATTCAAGGCGACATGACCGATGTGCCTGTCAACAAGAAGACTGAAAAGGAAAAGAAATAACAGGGTTGTCATCACTTTTAATTAAATAAAGGAATGCAAGTGAAAGATTCTTGGAAGGAGAAGGGCTATGTGGATGAGCCTATTCCTGCAGAGATTGATTTGAATGCGGAAATCCGCAGGATGTGTAAGGAGAAGAACGCCGTGATTCTGGCGCATTACTACACGGATGGGGCAGTGCAGGATATTGCTGATTTCGTGGGCGATTCGTTGGCACTGGCGCAGTGGTCAGCCAAGACAGATGCCGACATCATTGTGATGTGTGGTGTGCATTTCATGGGTGAGACGAACAAGATTCTTTGTCCGAACAAGAAGGTGTTGGTGCTGGATTTGAATGCAGGATGTTCGTTGGCGGACAGCTGCAATGCTGAGGACTTGAAGGCGTTTGTGGATGAGCACCCTGGCTATAAGGTGGTGAGCTATGTAAACACAACTGCAGCAGTGAAGGCGCTGACGGACGTGGTGGTGACTTCAAGTAATGCTAAATTAGTGATAGATTCATTTCCTCAGGATGAGAAACTTATCTTTGGTCCCGATAAGAACTTAGGTAACTATATCAATTCGGTGACAGGACGTGAAATGCTCCTCTGGAATGGTGGGTGTCACGTACATGGACAATTCTCGTTAGAGAAGATTCTTGCCATCAAGGCAGAGCATCCGAAAGCAAAGATTCTGGTGCATCCCGAATGCCCTGCTCCGATTCAGAAGGTAGCGGATGTGATTGGTTCAACAGCAGGATTGCTGAACTTTGCCATCAAGGATGATGCTACGGAATTCATTGTTGCGACGGAGAGCGGCATCTTGCACGAGATGAAGAAGGCATGCCCCGACAAACTATTCATTCCTGCACCACCGGAGGCTACCGAAACCATCGGGTGTTCGTGCAACGAGTGTGAGTTCATGAAACTGAACACATTGAAGAAACTCTACAACACCTTGAAGTATGAATGGCCCACCATCGAAGTGGATGCGGAGATTGCCGAGAAAGCGGTGAAGCCCATTGACAAGATGCTGGAGATATCAAAGACAATGAAATCTGCCATGTCAAGCAAATGAGAAGGTCTGTTGCTGCATTAGTTTCAGGAGGGGTCGATTCTGCTGTTTCTGTGCATTTGCTGAAAGAGCAGGGGATTGACCCGCATCTCTTCTACATCAAGATTGGTCCCGACAAAGATACGGAATGGAACTGCACTTCGGAAGAGGATGTGGAGATTTGTCAGTGGCTGGCAAGGAAATACGGTTTGAAGTTGGATGTGATTGACTTGCATAAGGAGTATTGGGACAAGGTTGTCGGCTATACAATGGATAAGGCGCGTATAGGCTTGACACCTAACCCAGATGTGATGTGCAACAAACTCATCAAGTTCGGATGCTTTGAGGAAGTGGCAGGTAAGGACTTTGATTATACGGCAACAGGACATTATGCCACAACGACCACGATAGATGGAAAGGTATGGCTTTCGACATCGCCTGACCCCGTGAAAGACCAGACGGATTTCCTTTGCCAGATTGATTCTTTGCAAGTGAGCAAGCTGATGTTCCCCATCGGACATTTGTGGAAGCATCAGGTGCGTGAGATTGCTGAAAGTGCGCGTTTACTGAATGCGGAAAGGAAAGACAGCCAAGGTATCTGTTTCTTAGGCAACATCGATTTCCGTGATTACATTAAAGCGCACCTAGGCGAGAATCCCGGTGATGTGCGTGAGATTGAGACGGGACATAAGATTGGGGAGCACAAAGGTTTGTGGTTCTATACAATTGGTCAACGCAAGGGATTAGGTTTCGGTGGAGGACCTTGGTTCGTGGTGAAGAAGAACATCAAACGGAACATCTTGTTTGTATCACATGGTTATGATCCTGAAAAGGTGTACAAAGACCACATTATAATGAATGACTTCCATTTCATCAGTGGAAACCCGTTCGATGAAGGGTGGGGCGAAGAGAAAAATGGTGAGAAACAGATGCGCGTAACGTTCAAGATTCGCCACACACCAGAATGGCTTGGTGGTGTGCTTTCTCATAAGGAAGATGGAAGTTGGTTCTTACAGGCTGACGAGAAAATACACGGAGTAGCTCCCGGCCAATTCTGTGTGGTGTATGATAAGGAACATCACCTTTGTTTCGGCAGTGGTGAAATCGATTGAAGAAGGGAATAGGTCAAAGTAAAAATTGAAGAGTGAAAAATTTGCCACTGCACTTGTAGGTCAACTTTTGGCGAACAAATGCGGCGGCAAATTTTTCACTCTTCACTTTTACCTTCAAAAGAAGATTACTTCTTCTCTTTCAAGAGGTCGCGGATTTCAGTAAGGAGCACCTCTTCCTTCGTTGGTTCTGGTTCTGGAGCAGCTGCAGCCTCTTCGGCTTCCTTCTTCTTGCGGAGGGCAGATGCTTTGGCGATAGCCTTCACGATGAAGAACAAGCAGATGGCGATGATGAAGAAGTCGAGCACGTTCTGGCAGAATGCGCCGTAGTTCCAAGTCACAGCCTCTACAGCTTCCTTCACCACTTCGCCTGTAGCAGGATCGGTCACCTCAGGTATGCCAGGCTTGAGTTCTATCTTCAAGTCAGCTACGTTCACGCTCCATGCAGCTGCTACGAGTGGCATGATGAGGTCGCCTACGATTGAAGATACGATTTTACCAAATGCGCCACCGATGATGACACCGACAGCCATGTCCATCACGTTGCCTTTGAAGGCAAACTCTTTGAATTCTTCGATAAATTTTGCCATAATCTCTATCGTTTTTATAATAAAAAGTAAACAATTGTCGTTATATGTTCAGTTCGTCATTGAATGAACTCGGCACAAAGTTACGAAAAATGCCGTGAACAGTGTTAATAAATGTAGTAAAAAATGAAGAATAAATTGTATTTGATACTCTCAATGGGCATGTTGCTGCTACTGGTTGCATGTGCGACAGCGCACCATTGCAATTGTGGATAGCAGAGTGAATGAAAAAGAAAAGGGGAGGCCGTTTGGCTTCCCCTTCTTTGTTATACTCTTATTTGAGTTGACTTCGTCGAGTCAAAAACGCGACTCGGCTAATCAAGCGAGCTTGTTAGCTCTCACTGCTTATTTGAGTTCAGCGAGGTACTTGATAGTACGAACCATCTGAGAAGTGTAAGAGTTCTCGTTGTCATACCAAGAAACAACCTGTACCTGGTAAGTGTCGTCGTCAATCTTAGAAACCATTGTCTGAGTTGCGTCGAAGAGAGAACCGAACTTCATGCCGATGATGTCAGAAGAAACGATCTGATCCTCAGTGTAACCGAAGCTCTCAGTACCAGCAGCCTTCATGGCAGCGTTGATACCCTCCTTAGTGATGTCCTTACCCTTCACAACAGCAACGAGGATAGTAGTAGAACCTGTTGGAGTTGGAACGCGCTGTGCAGAACCGATGAGCTTACCGTTCAACTCAGGAATAACGAGACCGATAGCCTTAGCAGCACCAGTTGAGTTAGGAACGATGTTCTGAGCACCAGCACGAGAACGACGGAGGTCGCCCTTACGCTGAGGACCGTCAAGAATCATCTGGTCACCAGTGTAAGCGTGGATAGTTGACATGATACCAGAAACGATAGGAGCGTAACCGTTCAAAGCAGCAGCCATAGGAGCCAAGCAGTTAGTTGTGCAAGAAGCAGCAGAGATAACTGTGTCAGCAGGAGTCAGAGTCTTGTGGTTAACGTTGTAAACGATAGTTGGGAGGTCGTTACCTGCAGGAGCAGAGATAACCACCTTCTTTGCACCAGCCTGAATGTGTGCAGAAGCCTTCTCCTTAGAAGTGTAGAAACCAGTGCACTCGAGCACAACATCAACACCAAGCTCACCCCAAGGAAGCTCAGCTGCGTTTGGCTTAGCGTAGATAGTGATTTCCTTACCATCAACGATGATAGAGTTGTCTGTTGCTTCAACAGTGTGCTTACCTTCACCGAACTTGCCAGCGAAACCGCCCTGTGCAGTGTCATACTTGAGGAGGTGAGCAAGCATCTTTGGGCTTGTCAAGTCATTGATAGCGATTACTTCATAACCTTCAGCCTCGAACATCTGACGGAAAGCGAGGCGACCAATACGGCCAAAGCCGTTAATAGCTACTTTTGTCATTGATTTAATAAATTTATTGAGTTAATAATAACTGTGTGTATTGCTTGTGTTTTTAAGGGAAGGAAAAAACCTTACGATTATCCCAACTCTCTTTCCGGCTGCAAAGGTACGAAAAAATTGTCAATGTAAATCATTTTTGTCGCAAATTCTTTTTAAAATCGAACGAACAGACGTTAAATGCACGTGAATGGTGAACAAAATGACAAGGAAAAGTTTGCTTTTGTCAACTGCGTGTTGCAAAAGGTGTGTTCAAACGCTGGTTGTCAACATGTATTTGGCAGATGAAAAAGCGTATTATTATTTATATATAATGTGTGAGAAAAAGGGCCTTTTTCATTTTGTATTGTGCTCTTTTTTCGTACCGTTGGCTTCGCCGAAGGTACTCACGTTCGACAATAAAAATGAAAATAGGGCTTTTCATTTTGTATTGTGCTCACTTAATCGTACCTTTGCACCCAAATTAAAGGTAAAAAGCAAATGATAACAGTTTCAGATCTTGCCATTCAGTTTGGCAAGCGCGTTCTTTACAAGGACGTGAACATGAAGTTCACCAATGGAAATATCTATGGTGTGATTGGTGCAAATGGTGCTGGTAAATCCACCTTGCTTAAAGCTATCAGCGGTGAACTTGAACCCACAAAAGGTACGATTACATTAGGTCCAGGTGAACGCCTTTCGGTGCTCTCACAGGATCACTACAAATTTGATAACTGCACGGTCATTAACACCGTGATGATGGGACATTCTGTTCTTTGGGAAATCATGCAAGAAAAGGATGCTCTCTATGCCAAGTCAGACTTCAGCGACGAGGATGGTATTCGTGCTGCTGAGTTGGAGGAAAAATTCGCTGAGCTCGATGGTTGGAATGCTGAGAGCGATGCGGCACAACTCCTTTCAGGTCTTGGCATCAAGGAAGACCTTCATTACAAGATGATGTCGGAACTGACGGGTAAGGAGAAGGTGCGTGTCATGCTTGCTCAGGCACTTTATGGAAATCCTGACAACCTCCTGCTCGACGAGCCGACCAATGACCTCGACCTTGACACGGTGGAGTGGCTCGAAGATTTCCTCGCGAACTTTGAACACACAGTGCTCGTTGTCAGCCACGACCGTCACTTCCTCGATGCAGTCAGCACCCACACTGTTGATATCGACTTCAACAAAGTGAACCTCTTTGCCGGAAACTACTCTTTCTGGTATGAGTCTTCCCAGTTGGCGCTCCGTCAGGCACAGAATCAGAAAGCAAAGGCTGAAGAAAAGCGTAAGGAATTGGAAGAGTTCATCCGTCGATTCTCTGCTAATGCCGCCAAGAGTAAACAAACCACTTCACGTAAGAAGATGTTGGAGAAACTCAATGTGGAAGAGATTCAACCTTCAACCCGAAAATATCCAGGCATCATCTTCACGATGGACAGAGAGGCAGGAAACCAAATTCTTGAGGTGGAGGGACTCACCGCTATCGAAGAAGATGGAACGGTGCTCTTCAAGGATCTCAGCTTCACAGCTGAGAAGGGTGAGAAGATCGTGTTCCTTTCACATAATCCACGTGCCATGACTGCTCTCTTTGAGATTATTAACGGTAACCGTGAACCACAAGCAGGCACTTATAAATGGGGTGTAACCATCACCACCGCTTATCTGCCTGTTGACAACACTGCATTCTTTCAGAGTGACAAAAATCTGATTGAGTGGCTTAGTCAGTATGGCGAGGGTAACGATGTGTTCTTCAAAGGTTATCTTGGCCGTATGCTCTTCAGTGGTGAAGAAGTGTTGAAGAAGGTGAATGTGCTCTCTGGTGGTGAGAAGATGCGTTGTATGATTGCACGTATGCAATTGAAGAATGCCAACTGCCTCATTCTTGACACACCCACCAATCACCTCGATTTGGAGTCCATTCAGGCATTCAACAACAACCTCAAGCAATTCAAGGGTAACATCCTCTTTGCTTCACACGACCATGAGTTCATTCAGACGGTTGCTAATCGCATTATAGAATTAGGTCCTAAAGGTCACATCGACAAACTGATGGAGTACGATGACTATATTCACAGCGACGACATCAAAGAGTTGAGAGGAAAGATTTATTGATCTTCGAATAACATAGAATTCACTACGCCCTTCACCGTAATTACGATGAAGGGCGTAGTGTAATTACGTTACAGGGTGTAAGGTAATCACGATGCAGAGCACAGGGTTCACCCTTATGTGGTTGACAATTGGCACAACCATACGGTTCATTCTTTCTCAGCAGAATTCGCTCCCTGAAAGGAGTCGATGAAGTCGGGTAGGTAATAACCTAAGTGTGGCGGTTGGTTGTAGGCACAATTCTGCCATACAATCCCCATGCGATAGATGTGGTCGTGCATCAACGTGGGCACTCTATGCCGAGTAGTTGCCGTAGTGCTCACAATATAGATTTGTGAGGGATTGTTACGGTTCCACCAAATCACCTCTTCGCGCCAATCACCAAAGAGGTCTGCCAGCAGGCAAGGCGTGGATTTCGAACCGTTGCAAGAGGCTGGATACATACCCAAGGATGCAAAGGTTGACATCATGGAATCCGTCACCCACACGCCCAGTTCTTCATTACCAATGTCCATCCATTTAGTGATAGTGGTGCCATCAAGCAGTTCATCACACGCATCGCCATCCCAGTAGATGCGGAAATTCATCGATGGTCTCCGATATCCTGTCTGTTGACCATTCACAGCACTGAAAGGATATGAGTTGCGGATGTTTCCTTCGAAACCACCATAAGAAGACCAAAACTCATAGCCACGTGTTTCTGCTAAAATGTCAGCAGCTAATCCACGACCATTATCAACACCTCTCTGCCCACCTTTCCACAAAATTTCGCCTGTTGCAGCATCATGTATGTCCCATGCGAATTTACCCTTTTCTTCATGGACATCGAAGAGTTCAAGACCTGGACGATCAGGATTCAAATCTCCCAAATGAATGGCGTCGCCATGCCCAAACCCTACAGAATAGAGTAGTGTTCCATCGTGATCCAGTGCTGCAGAACCCCACAGTATTTCGTCATGACCGTCACCATCAACATCCGCCACAGATAAGTTATGATTGCCATTGCCATACATTGTGTTACGTCCCAATCCTGAAGTGCAGGCAGGGGGAGTGTGGGTAGTTGTCTTCCCATCACTATCCGTTAACTTGTAGGTGGTTTTTGAGTCAGAACTGTGCAGCCAACGAGGTTTCAGCTTCTTCCCGTCGAAATCTACTGCCCACAAGTAGGCGTAAGTGTAGTAACCACGACACATGATGGCAGAAGGTCGTTCGTTCTGACCAGCTAGATATGCCACACAAGCCAGATAGCGTTCGCCACGATTTCCATAATTTGAATAGTCAATATGGCCTATGCGGTCGTCCCAATCAAATGTACCAGATGACTCGCTCGGGGTAACCTTTCCATTGCGGTTGGGACAATAAGGAATCGTGTGGATGGCTTTGCCTGTCAACCCTTCAAAAACGGTTAGGTATTCCTGTCCACCATCAATACGTCCGTTGAGATTTCGCCAATCTTTCGTATTGTCCGCATTTCTGATTGAAGCGATGTCTGCAACAGCATTGACATACGCTCCGCAAGCATCTTTCGAGCCGGGAGCAGTCTTGCAAATCAGTTCAGCCTTGCCGTCTTTGTCAAAGTCATAAACGAGAAACTGTGTGTAGTGTGCCCCTGCACGAATATTCACCCCTAAGTCTATACGCCACAATTTTTCACCCGTGAAGAGCCGGTAACAGTCAATGAACACATTACCAGTATAACCACGATGAGAATTGTCCTTCGCATTGCTTGGATTCCATTTCACAATGAGTTCATATTGACCATCACCATCCACATCACCTACAGAACAATCGTTGGGCGTATAAGAGTAACGTCCACTGATGTCGTTCACGTTGGCAGGACGGTCAAGTTGCAGCAAGTGATACCCTCGTTGATTGAATACGACTGGAGCGACTGTGTCAGTGGGCACACCTTTTTGAAACGTCACCAACCGAAATGTCGATGTTGGCGTAGAGGACATGCGCATACTGGTAGCATGCCGAATCGTATCCGTCGCCACGACGCCGTCTTTCAACAAGAGGAACGACGTGTGTGTGTCATCACTGCCCAAAAGTCTCCAAGTAAGAAACGAGGATGACTCTGCTGTAGGGATGCACACAAAACCACGACTCAGTTTCTCTTGTTGAGATGCAGGCGTGTCAGGGCGTTGTGCCATGATGCTCATGGCATATACCAAAAGCATCATGGAATATACGGTTCTTCTCATGTCAACTTTAGAGTCAATTCTTCAATTCAGGCCATCCGTCAGCTGTCCAACTGATGGGACGTTGAATAAGCATCGCTGCTCCATTGCGAGCGGTGCTGTAGCCATGACAGATGAAAATGTCTTCTCCTTCGAAGTTGTAAGCAGCACAATGACCTGCAGCTTCCCATGTTGTCTTGTCTCCTTCAAGGAAGAGATTTCCACCACCTACAAGCATGTCTTTACCATTTCGGTCAAGATAGGGACCGCTTACGTTCTTGCTGCGTCCCACTGCTACACGATAATTGCTTTGAGCACCACGGCAACAATAATCCCATGAAACAAAAAGGTAGTAATAGCCATTGTGTTTGAAGATGAACGGTGCCTCGATGGCATTTCTGCCAGCAAAACGGGATGTCGGATTTTCAGCGGCATTAGGATCGCCCGGACGATGACGGCGAGCAATTGTGCGTGGCTTTTCCCCTTTGGCAATGTGCATGGTGGAATCAAGGCGTGCAAGCTGGATACCATCCCAGAAAGAGCCCCACACGAGCCAAGGTGTGTCGTTTTCGTCAATGACAAAGTTGGGGTCAATGGCATTCCAGTTATCACCAGAAGTCTTGCCGTCTGCACCAACCTTCCAATCATGCGATGCAACAATGCATCCCTCATCCTTCCACATGTTGGAAGCCAGAGAGCGACTGCTGAGCAGACCGATGGCTGAACCGTTTTTACCGAAAGTGGAACAACTGTATGCCAACCACCAACGCCCATGCCATTGGATGACATCGGGTGCCCATACGTGATTGCTGAAGCCTGGCACGGAATCTGTTGTCCATCCTGGAATGACACTCATCACGGGTTGCTGACTCATCGTCCATGTCTTGCGGTCTTTAGAAGTCATCTGCTGAATGCCCATTCCTGTGGCGTAGATGTAATAGGTGTCCCTTTCTTTTGCCATGACAGGATCATGAACCATCGGGGTTTCTGTCTGTAAAAGCCTCCGAAGTTCTCGTTGCTCACGTTGCTCTTGTGCAGAGGCTGTTGAGATGATGGCCGTGATGGCCATTGACAGTAAAATTGTCTTCTTCATCATAAAAATTAGTAAAAAATGTTAGTTAATCAGTTAATAATTAGTTTGTGTTGATGATCACAACAGATTGACATGTGTAATCCTTACAATTTCAAATGCAAAGATACATCAAATAAATGAGTATTATGGTGCATTCATGTCACTTTTTGTTGAAAATATGTAACAAAAGGTGTACATACCCAACAATTCACGTACATCACAATAGGATGACAACATGGCAAAAGAACAAAATAGGGTGACAATGAAACCATTGCCACCCCTTCTTTATGATTGGATTTATGCTTTCAGCACAGGATTATTCACCCTTCACTGCTGCGATGCCAGGAAGAACCTTACCCTCGATAGCCTCGAGAAGGGCACCACCACCAGTAGAAATGTAAGAAACCTTGTCAGCAAGACCGAACTTGTTTACACAAGCTACAGAGTCACCACCACCGATGAGTGAGAATGCACCTTCAGCAGTAGCCTTGGCAACAGCCTCACCTACAGCACGTGAACCTGGAGTGAACTCCTCGCACTCGAAGCAACCTGCAGGACCATTCCAGAGAATAGTCTTTGCACCTTCGATTGCCTTCGCAAACTTCTCACGGCTGATAGGACCAGCATCGAGACCATCCCAACCATCTTCGATAGCGTTAGATGGGAAAGTCTTGATTTCAGCACCTGGCTTTACAGAGAAAGTTGAGAAATCGTAGCCTGTGCAGCATACAGAATCCTCACCAAGCACGAGTTCAACACCATTTTCCTTAGCCATCTTCTCAACACCGAGAGCCACATCGAGCTTGTCCAACTCAACGATTGAGTTACCGATTTCACCACCGTGAGCCTTCATGAAGGTGTAAGTCATACCACCGCAGAGGATGAGCTTGTCCACCTTACCGAGAAGGTTCTCAATGATACCAATCTTAGTGGAAACCTTTGAACCACCCATGATGGCAACGAATGGACGCTTGATGTTGTTGAGCACGTTGTCAACAGCCTGCACTTCCTTCTCCATGAGGAGACCGAGCATCACGTCCTTCTTGTCGAAGTAATCAGCGATGACAGCAGTAGAAGCGTGCTTGCGGTGAGCTGTACCGAAAGCATCCATCACCCAGCAATCAGCATATGAAGCGAGCTTCTTAGCGAACTCCTTCTGACTTGCCTTCATAGCCTTCTTAGCTTCATCATAAGCAGGATCTTCCTTGTCGATACCTACTGGCTTACCTTCCTCTTCGGGGTAGTAACGGAGGTTTTCGAGGAGGAGCACTTCACCGGGCTTCAAAGCTGCAGCCTGTGCGTCAGCCTTCTGACAGTCATCTGCGAACTGAACAGGAACACCAAGTGCCTGGCTCACAGCAGGAACAATCTGCTTCAGAGAAAGCTCTGGCTTCACCTTGCCCTTTGGCTTACCCATGTGAGACATGATGATGAGGGCGCCACCTTTCTCAAGAATGAGCTTGAGGGTAGGAACAGCACCGCGGATACGAGTGTCATCTGTGATGACGCCATTCTGGATTGGCACGTTGAAATCTACACGCACGATTGCCTTTTTGCCGGCAAAATTGTACTCATTGATAGTCATAATACTTTTTGTTTAGTTGTTTAGTAATGCTATTATTGATAATATGATTCTGTCAAATCTCAAAGTTTGAGAGTCCCACAACGCATGGACTGCTTAATATTGCTCGTTCTCGTTCGGGAAGTTGCCTTCCTTCACATCCTCCACATAGTGTCCGATGGCATCTGTCATGATGGTGTTGAGGTCTGCATAGCGACGCAGGAACTTGGGAGAGAAACCGCGTGTCATGCCGAGCATGTCAGAAATGACGAGCACCTGTCCGTCACAAGCACCACCTGCACCAATACCGATAACAGGTATTTTCAGTTCACTGGTCACCTGTGCAGCAAGTTTTGCAGGAATCTTTTCCAAAACCACAGCGAAACATCCAGCATCTTCAAGCGCATGAGCATCGCTGATGAGTTTCTGAGCCTCAGCCTCTTCTTTTGCACGCACGGTGTAGGTGCCAAACTTATTGATGGATTGAGGAGTCAAGCCAAGGTGACCACAGATAGGAATGCCTGCATCGAGAATCTTTCTGACTGCAGGAATGATTTCCACGCCACCTTCCAGTTTGAGAGCATCACAGTGTGTTTCCTTCATGATGCGGATAGCATTGCTGACTGCTTCAGTTTCATTCACCTGATAAGTACCGAAAGGCATATCACAAATCACCAACGCACGTTTCACACCACGCACCACAGCTTTGGCGTGATAAATCATCTGGTCTAATGTGATAGGGAGAGTCGTCCAGTTTCCCGCCATCACGTTACTGGCTGAATCACCCACAAGGATGATGTCTATACCTGCATTGTCTGTGATGGTTGCTGTTGTGTAATCATATGATGTAAGCATGGCTATCTTTTTACCTTCTGCTTTCATCTGAACCAGTCTGTGAGTTGTAACCTTACGCTGATCCTCTACTAAATATCCTGCCATTATTCTGATTTGTTTAACAGGATGCAAAGTTACACATTATTATTAAAACTCAAACAATAAACGTGCATTTATTTGACGTCTGGTCAGATAATTTGGCACAGCGTATTGATGATTTGTAATGTCTGTCACCCAATAATAACTGTTCACGTTCGAAATGTCGAGAATGTTGAAAGCATCCACACCCAACCATATATTACGGAAAGCACGTCCAATCCCCGTGTATATATGCCTGTCTTCATTCTTCAGCAGTCGGTAACTGATACCAATGTCCACACGACGGTAGCTGGGCATACGGAACACCTGTTCTTCACGACCCGAGTGAGGCGGTCCGAAGGGGAGACCTCCGGCATAATGTGCCTGCAAAGTCATCTTCCAGCGGTCGGTGGTGGGGAAGTAGTCACTGAAGAACAAAGAGCAGTTCAGACTTTGGTCAGTAGGGCGGGGGACATACTTGCTTCCATTGATTTTCTCTTCCGTCTTCATGATGCCCACACTCAACCACGAGTCTGTTCCAGGAACGAATTCACCATATATTTTCAGGTCAAGACCTGTTGCATATCCCTTGGCAATGTTACCTCCATAATAGACAACACGCACATTGTCAACATTGTACGGAACAAGATTGCTAAGCGCCTTGTAATAGGCCTCTGCTGTGAATTTGAAAGGTCGCTGATTCACCCTGAACTTATACTCCATACCCAGCACAAAATGGATGCTTCGTTGCGATTTGATGTCTTCTCTCAGAAAAGCCACCGTATTGTTATTCGTCTTCAACGTGTCTCGCATTTCCTTGTAGAAAGGAGTTTGGTAATACACACCCGTAGAGAAGCGATAGGTAAGGTTGTCATTCTTGGCAGGTGTGAAAGCCACCGTTGCACGTGGAGAGAAAAGTGTTTCTTTGTTCCAATCCCAATGAGTAAGTCTTGCACCATAATTCAGCACCAGACTTCCTTCAGCGAATTCCTTACGGTAAGTGTCTTGAAAATACAATTCGTAATGCTTTGATTTTTCGGTGTTTGTCGACACCATGTTATAGATAAGGTCGAGACGGTCGGAAGTGCGGGGGAGTGAGTAGCCTGCAGAGTCGCGCATTTCCCATTCGCGCATCGTTTCGTCCACTTTTTCCATCTTCATCAACATTCCATATCGCAACCAATGATTGGTGAAGCGGTTCTGTCCCGTCATGCCAACACTGATCATGCTTGCGTTCAACCGGTTTCGTGCATGTTCGTGATAGGTGCCTATACCCAGACTTTCATCATCTCCATCGTTGTTCAGCCAATACTCACCATTGATGTCGTACGTCTCGCGTTCTTTGGTCTTAAAGCCCGACCAATTGAACGTCAACGAATTCATCTTGTTGAAGTTATGAGTAACAGAGAATGCACCGAAATAGGTATGGAATTTATCCTGTTCACTGCCGTCAAAATAGACCTTGAATTCCTTCAGATCCGATGAGGTGCCAAACTTTGTTGTTCTGTCGCTCGGTGTGAATTCATAGTCGTTGTTGGAAATCACGCCCATCAAATCGAACGTCCATCGTTGACTGGGGCTCCAACTGATATAGGTCTGATAATCAAAATCACGTGGATCATATTCACCCTTGGTGTCCATCGTGCCCAACAAGTTTTTCATTGTTTTGTATCGAACGGCATGAGTCATCGAGAACTTTTCCGAACCGAAACCAACATAGGCGCTGGCACCCAAAAGACTTGCACTGACGCTTCCTTCAAAGCCTTTCACCTTCTTGTATGTGATGTCCAACACACTTGACATCTTCTCACCATATTTGGCTTCAAAACCACCTGCTGAGAAACCGATGCGTTCCACCATGTCGGGGTTGATGATGCTCAAACCTTCTTGCTGACCGCTTCGAATCAATAGGGGACGATAGACTTCTATTCCGTTGATATACACAGAGTTTTCATCAAAAGAACCACCGCGTACATTATATTGAGAAGACAATTCACTATGAGTTGAAACGCCCGCTTGGCTTGTAATTAAGCGTTCCACACCGCCACCGCTGGCATTTCCCATGTGTCTCATGTCCTCCATGTTCACATCTGTCATCGTGCTGGTTTGTCGACGGATGTCCGTCACTTCCACGCCGCCCAGTTCATAACCCAACGAAGGCAACATCACACTCATGGTCACCGAATCCACAGGATTATTCAGTACGCGTTTGCGTGTCTCGTAACCAAGCATTGAAAACACAACCACCATAGAATCAGTGCTTTCGCAAGAGAAACGGAATTCTCCCTTCAAATTGCACACAGCACCACATCCTGTACCTTCAACACGAACTTGAGCCAATTCAAGTGGTGATTTCTGGTCATCTACAACTTTACCTTTAATCACAACAGTTTGGGCATTACCAATCGTAACACCCAGCAACCACATCAACAATGTTGTATTGATATATTTTCTAACGATTTCTTTCATCAATTTCATAAACGATTTATTATTATATATATTGTATCATCATCCAACTAAAAACCAAAACTTACATTCCGAATGAAGAATTAGGAGAGTGGTATTGAATTTCCAAAATCTTACCTTATATTTTTGCTATTTAACATAATCGTGATTACATTCAAGATGTACGATGTAAGATGGAAGATGAACGATGGAAGATGGACGATGGAAGATGGAAGATGTACCTGTCAATTGTCAACTGAACTAAATCCGTAGAGAAAAAAAGAAGTACGAAACTTATAATATTGAGAAAAAAGATGTAACTTTGCAAGCAAATTCAACAAGATGACGGGATATGCATAAACTTATCTATATTCTTTCCTTCCTTGGCTTGATTGGTTTGTTCGGTTCATGCGGTCAAACCGAGAAGGTTAAGATGGATACTGATTCCACCGCGCTCAAGCTGGGTGTTCTGCCCACTATGGAGTGTCTGCCGTTCTATTATGCCGATTCCATCGGAATATTTGACTCATTGGGCATAGATGTGAAGCTGGTGACTTTCGAGGCAGCCATGGATGCTGATACAGCGTTTATGAACGGCTGCATTGATGGCATCGTGACAGATTTGGTCAAAGAATGCATCTGGCGTGGAAATGGCGACACAGCTCATGTGGCGATGGTTGGTGATTTAAGATTGTGGCTCGTCACAGCTCCGAAAGCACGACTGTTGAAGGCTGAAAGCATCAAGGAGAAAATTATTGGCATCACAAGACATTCTTCCGTAGATTATTTTGCGGACAAGATTTTGGAATCGGTGAAATTGCAGAGCACAGAACTCAACAAGCCACAAATCAACAACTTACGCTTGCGTGGTTTGATGGTTGACCAAGACCAGTATGATGGTGCCATTCTCCCAGAACCTTATGCCAGCGAAGCGGTGGCAAGAGGTGCAAAACGATTGACTGGCACAGAAGACTTGAAATTGACAAACTTGCTATGTGTACTGTTCAACGATTCTGTCAGTCAAGTCAGAAAGGATGAGATTCAGAAGATACGACAAGCGTATGACATGGCGGTGCTTGCGTTAAACACCGACACCCTGTCGAACGTGTTAGACTTTATTCCCGAACAGCAAAGGATTCTCCTTCCCGACACCTTATTTAAATATGTGCCGATGAAGCCCAGCATCACATACGATGACACGATGATGACAGATGTAAAGAAATGGGTGAAAGGAAGAGGATTAGTGAAGAATTAAATGATTCGGAAGTGGATTACATCGATATACATAATAAACTCAGAAAGGGTAACCTTGCGGATACATTCCCGATGATTCTCCATAAAGTCATTGAAGTGAGCAGTTGGGAGCTCGCTGAAGAGACGGAGACGTTGTGGAACACCTATCAGCAGATGCTGCAATTCATGTTGCAGGGCATCAACGATGCGCAGAGCGAACGCATTCGCACAGACATCTGCCATCAGCTCAGTTATATAGCAAGTCGATTGGAACGGCTCGAACGCATCAAGAATCATGGAGAGGAAAAATATGTGAGTGTCAGCAAAGAGATGAAGCGCATTCCATCCTTCGAGAGCATCGTCAGTCAGCTGGAGTCAGTGTCGCAAGAGATGTCTGAAGTGTCGCAAGACGAATTGCTCCGTGATGCCATTCGTCAACACAAAATGGATGCACTCATCGAAGAACATGAGTCAACCATGTTAAACCTGTTCAACTGGACATGGACATCCGACATCTGGCAAAATGCTGATGTTGATTTAGCCAACCGCATCATTCTTTCCGACCAAATCAGCGCCAATGACAAAGCCGTTTTCATCACAGCCACCACCCTATCCCTTCTTGAGTTTGTCGATGCTGCCAAGCTCCTGTTCCTGCTCGACAGCTATTTGGTGGAAGACGATATGGTGTCGCAACGGGCACTCGTAGGATTCCTGTTGGCATTTCATTTTTCTTTCGCACAAGTGAAAGACAACCAAGACCTGAAAGACCGTCTGCAAATCTACAGCGACGATGCCGCCTTCATCCACGACCTCTATGCCACGATGATGCAACTGCAGATGAGCTGCACCACAGAAAGCGTCACCTCACGAATGCGCAACGACATCATGCCAGCACTGATGCGGGGTTTGACGACGGGCAAGAAACCCGATGCACAGAACATAGACCCTGACGCATTTATCAAAAACGGAGAGAATCCCGAATGGATGGACAATGAGAAGATGAACAAGAAGATGCAGGAGATGGCAGAGATGCAGCTGGATGGTGCAGATGTCTATTTTGCCTCCTTCTCCACCTTGAAAGGATATCCCTTCTTTCATCAGATGCCACATTGGTTCTACCCCTTCTCATTGGAGAACAACCACACGCCAGAACTGAAGAAGTTCTCCGATGGAATGGTCAATAAAATCATCCGGCTCATCCTGAAAGGCAGTCCTTTCTGCAACAGCGACAAATACTCCCTCTGCTTCACATTCTCCAATCTTGGCGGCATGGCAGAAAATGCGTTGTCGGAACAGGTCAGTCGTCAACTGCCAGAAGGAATGGATTTGGATGAATTGGCAGACAGTGACCAACTGCATCAACCCAAGAAGGCAGACATCCGCAGGCACTACGTGTTTGACTTGTATCGTTTCTACAACATATATCCTTACAAGCAGCAGTTCACCAACCCCTTTGCCTTGCTGAAAGAGCAACCCGTCACGCCATTCAGCAATCCTTGGCTGGAAGAGCTGATGACCAACGACAAAGAAGAGATGGCGCAGTATGCCGATTTCCTGATGCGGAAAGAATTCTATCAAGCCGCACTGGACATCTTCACCACCCTCGCCACCAACGAATTCGATACCGAGTTGGCAAGCATTTGGCAGAAAATCGGTTTCTGTCATCAGAAGCTGAACCACTCAGAAGAGACCATTCACGCCTATTCCGTAGCCAACAGCATCAAGCCCAACTCCAAATGGACACTCAGCCATCTTGCCATGCTATGCTACAATACGGGACGGATGGAAGACGCCAGCAAATACTATCAGGAACTCTTGGAAATCAACCCTGAGAGTCTGAAATACCTGATGAATTCGGCACAATCGCTCATGCAATGCGAGCATTATGAAGAAGCTTTGCCACTCCTGTACAAAGCCTCATTCCTCGACGAAGAATCCCCGTTGGTCAAGATGCAGTTGGCTTGGTGCCTGATAGTGAATGGCAAAAAAGAGGAAGCCATGAAGTTCGTCTTTGAATTGCAAACCGAAGACACCACCCGTGAAGACGCCGCCATCCTGTTAGGCATTGTGATGCTGCTCGACGGCAAGGTGAAAGAAGCCTACAATCAATTGCACCCCCTCATCAATGCCAACAACAAGGCTGACACGATGCAGAAACTCGACACGCTCTGTCGTCAAAAACTGCTCCAACGCACCACCCTCACCCTTTTCACCGATGCACTGGTGCTCCACATCCAGTGATTTGCCATGCAGAACAGCACATTATATTTACAGCGGCTCCGTCAACTCCTGCAGATGGAATACGACTCAGAAAAAGAAGAGTTCCGTGTGCAGTCAGAGAAGATGGGCATCAAACGGAAGATACACCGTGGCATCTGCTGGTACCCTGTCGAGGCAGGGCGCAGTTATTACAACTCGCTGAACCAGTTCGTCGTTGAAATCGTCAAAAAAGACCATGATGAATCCGATGAAGACATCGAGCATCTGTTCGAATATGGAAAACCCGTGCAGTTCTTTTCGTTCACCGCACAATACCTGAACGATGACATCAAGAACAAGTCAGACATTCATTATTTTCCGTTTTCATCGACAGTTTCCTATGTCGATGGCGACAAAATGGTGGTGACACTACCCTCTTCCCAGGCACTCATAGACTTGCAGAACGCCGACCATCTTGGCGTGCAGCTTTACTTTGACGAAACTTCGTATAAAACTATGTTTCATGCACTTGATGAAGTGATAAACGCAAAGAACAACAGACTTGCCGATTTGCGTGACATCTTCGCAGGGCAGCAGAAACCGCAGAAGCACTCCTTCACACCGATGCAGTTTCCTTGGCTGAACAAGACACAGGAACAAGCAGTGAACGAAGTCTTATGGGCAAAAGACGTGGAGGTGGTGCATGGACCTCCAGGAACAGGAAAAACCACCACCCTTGTGGAAGCCATCTACGAAACGCTGCACAGAGAGACACAGGTGCTTGTGTGTGCTCAAAGCAACATGGCAGTCGATTGGATTAGCGAGAAACTCGTGGATCATGGTGTGCCAGTCCTTCGCATCGGCAATCCCTCCCGTGTCAACGACAAGATGCTCTCCTTCACCTACGAGCGCAAATTCGAGAGCCATCCCGACTATCCCGAATTGTGGAGCATCCGCAAGACCATTCGCCAAATCAAGGAAAATCGCAAACGAGGCGACAATGTGCATCAGAAAATCGCCCGTCTTCGCGATCGTGCCACCGAAATAGAGATGGCCATCAACGCACAGTTATTCGATGAAGCGCGAGTGGTGGCATGCACCTTGGTGGGCTCAGCCAACAAGCTCTTGGTTCGCCACAAATTTTCCACCCTATTTATTGACGAAGCCGCACAAGCGTTGGAACCTGCATGCTGGATTGCTACAAGGCGTGCCTCGCGAGTCATCCTTGCCGGTGACCACCAACAACTTCCACCCACAATTAAGTGTTACGAAGCCATGAAACAGGGGTTGGGAAAAACACTCATGGAACGCATCGTCGAGAATCAGCCAGATGCCGTCACATTGCTCAAAGTGCAATACCGCATGAACGACAGCATCATGAAATTCTCATCCGATTGGTTCTACCATGGAGAAGTGGAATCAGATGGCAGCGTCAAACATCGTTCCGTGCTTGATTATGAGCACCCCATCGAATGGATAGACGGCAACGAGATGCTGCAGCAAGTGAATCAGGAGCTGAAAGAAGAAGAGAAATTGGACATCGATTTCGCTGAGCAATTCATCGGTGAGAATCATGGACGCATCAATAAGGCAGAAGCAGAATTAGTGCTCTCCACCCTCAACAACTACATCAATAAAATTGGGCAAGAACGCTTCCTTGCCGAGCGTCTCGACGTGGGCATCATCTCCCCCTACAAGGTGCAGACGCAATATCTTCGTCAGCAGATACGCAAACGGGCAGAATTCCGTCCCTTCCGTCAGGTCATCTGTGTCAACACCGTCGATGGGTTCCAAGGCCAGGAGCGCGACATCATCATGATAAGCCTTGTGCGCAGCAATGACAACGGACAAATCGGTTTCCTTTCCGACCTTCGCCGCATGAACGTAGCCATGACACGAGCCCGCATGAAACTCATCATCTTCGGAGACAAATCAACCCTGCAGCACCATGCATTCTATCGGAAACTCATTCAATATGTTGAGGAAGTGACAGAAGAATAACGACATCATGCGCTCCACACAAGTTTCACCCGTTTAACATTCTTTAACGACACATCGTGCTTGTGTTTCATAAAAACATCGTACCTTTGCACTCGCAAACGAAAAACGGCGCTTTCGTCTAGCGGCTAGGACACATGCCTCTCACGCATGGAACACGGGTTCGATTCCCGTAGGCGCTACTAAATATGTGGTAATACTCAATGAAAGAGATTGCCACATTTGTTTTTAAAATACTAAACTTGATATGGGGAAGAATACGGTATCGAAGATTGTGAAGAGAATCAGCATCATGCTGCATCCATATAGAAAGTCACCTAATGCTGCCACATATGAGGATATAGGAGAAATGTGCGGCACCACACCAGATAGAGTGTATCAAATTGCACATGGCTCACACATCCGCAATTATGAGGACAGTGTTACACTGACAGAGCTGAAAAGAAGAGGGATTGTCCGCGATTGACAATCCCTCTTTTCTTATGCTTCAGTCCCCCACTTGTTCACCATCAAACCCTGTGTCGTCCACTAATCCGTTCGTCGCTATCCTCGTGAGCCTTACGACGCTACCCTCGCGAGCCTTACGACGTAAAGCTCATACACCCAGCGACGCTCCACAACACGAGGCACCGCCTTTCCCCCGCAAAGGGAAGATGAAAGAAGGGAGAAGCCTCACGCTGCCTCCCCTGCGGTTTGAGGGGCGGCGGAAGAACTTGGGGGTGACATAGGCTGCATGAAGCGCCATCAGGTGGTTTCCCGACCCGCCTTGAAGCCATGACGAGGGGGGAAAAAGGGGGGGACGAGGGGGGACGAGGTGGTGAAAAGGGGGGACGAGGTGGTGAAAAGGGGGTGTTTTTGGGCCTCTTAAAATAGAGCGTAAGACACTGATATACATAGCATAACGAAGCAATCAGGTGGTAAAAGTGGTGAAAGTGGTGTAAAAAAATAAGTTTTTGAGAAATGAAAAATCAGATAGTTTTTGGAGAAAAACACCCCCTTCACCCCCTCTGATAAGATAAATGGCTGTCAATCAGCAGAAAAAAGGTGGGGTGTCACACCCCAAAAACACCCCCTTTTCACCCCCTGAACACCCCGAGCGCTCCCCCACCCGCCCATCGGACAAGAAGAAGTATATGTCATCCCCTTAGGCTACTTAAAGCCTAACTGTCAACTCAATTAGCGAAGAACCATGAAATAAGATGATTTGTGGATAAAATGCTGAAGACAGGTGACAGACCTGTCTTCATTGTCACTCCACCATACGCTTCAATCCAAATTAATATTTGATTCTAAAATAATCGAGTACAGTCTTATACTGGTCTTGTGCAGAAAGGCAGGTATCAATCAGGTAACCATCGGTATGACCCCACTCACGCAAACCTCGGTAATAGAACATTTTCAGTTCGTCGGTGATGATGAAAGGAACGATGCCACTGCGCAAGCACTCCTTGAACATGACAAGACGTCCCACACGACCATTACCATCCTGGAAAGGGTGTATCTTTTCAAAACGAACATGAAAGTCGAGAATGTGCTCCAGCGTATGGGACTCCTTGGCGTTGTAATCCTCTATCAATCGTTGCATGCTGTCATGCACTCGTTCTGGTTCACAGGTCTTCTCACCACCCACCTCGTTAGGCATACGCTTGTAGTCGCCAACGGCAAACCAATCCTTCCGACTGTCGGATGTGCCTGATTTCAAGATGCCATGCAGCGTCTTCACCAATTCTTCCGAAAGCGGATCTTCTGCCTTGTCTATCATCAAGTCGATACAGCGAAAGTGATTCACTGTCTCTACGATATCATTCACGTTCAATGTCTCGTCAGCAGTCACACCAATGGTGTTCGTCTCAAAGATGTAACGTGTCTGGTCGTGCGTCAAGCGACTTCCCTCTATATGGTTCGAGTTATAGGTCAGGTCTATCTGCGTTTTGTGATAGATACCACCTTTCAATCTCATCTCTTTCTGCTCACGAAGTGCTGAAAGCAATGCTGTTATGTTTTTCTCTTTCATGCTCCTAATTCCTTGATGATCGTTTCTATCTTCCTGTTCAACTCTTCACCTTCTGCAATCAGTTCCACGATGCCAGCATGTGGAGTCTTAAACTCTCCCATCCACCTGCCTGACCTCTCAATTCATCAGCCATCGCCCAAATGGTACGATGCAATTCCTCACGTTGTTGTATGTTTCCCAAATTTGTTCTATCAACTGGTTTTATATGCAAATTTACAAAAAATTTTGTGAACTACACTAAGATTCTCAATATTTTTCAAAAGGAATAAAAATTTGAAGGTAAAAAATCTGCTGAATCAGCTTAATCATCCCCAAGGGGTATGTCTTTATAAAAACAAGTTCCTGCGGAACGATTGAACGAATTGGGGGAGTGCCCTGCGGGCGAAATCGTACAAATCTTTTCAAAATCATTCAAATTTATTTCCAGACAAAATGATTCAAATCCTATAAATCCGCCCAATCAGCTTAATCATCCCGAAGGGATATGTCTTTATAAAAACAAGTTCCTGCGGAACGATTGAACGGATTGAGCGGAGATTTTAATTTTGTTTAAGACAGACACAGGTGTTTACGAGTGAGCCTAAAATTATGGGTATTATTCACATCTGTTTCTCCCATTCCAACACGCCGCACAAGGCGTTTTTATCTGTGTTTTCCGTGCTTTCCGTGTGAAAAATGAGGCACCACCCCTCAAAAAATGACCATGTGACATCAAAAAATGGGGGGGAATACGCTTCGCTGGAATGAAAAAATGAAAGAATGAGGGAATGAAATGCGCTGCGCTGGAATGAAAAAATGAGAAAATGAAAGAGTGAAAATGGCAACCTCTTTAGAGTTTTTTGTTTTGCATACCATTGTGAATCAAGAAGAAAATAAATTAAGGGTAAAATGGTAAAATGGTAAAATTTGCAAATTGAGGTTTGGGGGATAGTTTATAGGGGGGAATATAGGAGGGTTTTTAAATTTAAATTATTATTATTATAATTATAATTATTATTATTACAGCTCTCTTCAATCTGTGAAAAATGAAATTTTACCATTTTACCATTTTACCATTTTACCTTTTCGCTTCACTCCTCTAAACTCTAAACCCTAAACTCTAAACCCTAAACTCTAATCACAAGTGCCCCTCACTGCCTCTTGCAAGTGTATTCCACAAACGAGTGTAAGTGTTCCTCACAAACGAACGTAAGTCTTGCCCACAAACGAGTTGCAAGTATTAGAAAAGTCTAACTTTTATGCCCCAAATTTAGAAAAGTCTAACTTTTTCCGAAATATTTAGACTTTTTTTGCCACCCCCTCATATCGCCGTAACTTTGCATCAGATTCAGTTGAAAACAAAAACAAAAACTAAAATGAAATCTATCTACAATTTGACTTATCGTATCTTTAGCACGCTTGGCTTGCCAAGAATTTACAATGGACAATTTATTTGTGATTCTGAAATTCTTTGTGCCTTTGTGGCTGGAATCAATATTTTCATTTATCATTTAGCGCGGTGCAGTACGCGCAAATCATCAAATTGTAAATGAGATTACGTGGATATGTTAACGGATTGTGAAAAATTTAAGAATCAGTCTTAAGCGGTGTTAACACTTTTAGGGTATTTGTTAAACTAAATCAAACAGAGGGAAAAATAGAGGAAAAATGTTTTGTGGTAACGTCAAAATGTCGTTATTTTGCGCTCAAATTTGAGAATTAATTAACATAAAAATAAATCGAAGATGAAACAGACTACAAAAAGATTCTACGGCACACTTGTTGGTGTAGCCTTCCTTTCAGGATTGACGGGGGCTTTTGCTTATTCCCTCTCGCAGAAGTCAGTGGACAAGGTTTTGCCTTCTTTCTCTTTCACAGAGCCGAAGAAGGCTCAGGAACCAGTCGGCAATTTGATGACACTTTCTACAGCGTCTGCTCCTGCCGTACAGCCAGTGGACTTGACAGAAGCTGCTGAGAAAGCCTGCAATGCTGTTGTTTACATCAAGGTGGTGCAGAAAGGCAGAAAACAGACCATTGAATATCGTGACCCGTTTGAGGATTTCTTTGGCGATTTCTTCGGACGTGGCGGTGGCGGCACTCAGCGCCGTCAGGTGGAAACTCCTAAGCGTGAAGCTGCCGGTTCTGGCGTGATCATCTCTGAGGACGGCTATATCGTGACGAACAACCACGTGGTGGAAGATGCTGACGACATCACCATCACCCTCAACGACAACCGTGAGTTCAAGGCTCGTGTCATTGGATTAGACGCTGATTCAGACTTGGCACTTTTGAAGATTGACGCTTCTGGTCTTCCAGCCATCGTGATTGGTGACTCTGAACAATTGAAGGTGGGCGAATGGGTGCTCGCAGTTGGCAATCCATTCAATCTCACATCAACCGTGACTGCAGGTATCGTGTCAGCCAAGGCTCGTAACATTGGTGCGCACAAGAACGGCATCGAGTCGTTCATCCAGACAGATGCTGCCATCAATCAGGGCAACTCTGGTGGTGCATTGGTGAACACACGTGGTGAGCTGGTGGGTATCAATGCCATGCTTTACTCTCAGACAGGTTCTTTCACGGGTTATGGTTTTGCCATCCCGACCACCATCATGAAGAAGGTGGTGAATGACTTGCAGGCATACGGAACCGTGCAGCGTGCAATGATTGGCATCAGCGGTATGACTCTCCACGAATACATCGATGCGAAGAAGCATGACGATGAGAAGTTCACGGCTGATTTCGGCACAGTGGATGGTGTTTATGTGGCAGAAGTGGTTGACGATGGTGCTGCATCTGAAGCAGGCATCAAGAGCGGCGACGTGATTGTGTCGATAGATGGCAAGAAAGTGACGAAGATGTCAGAACTGCAGGAAGCCACCACCAAATATCATCCTGGTGACAAGGCACAGATTGGCTACATTCGCGACAAGAAGGAGAAGACCACAACCATCACCTTCCGCAATGCTAAGGGCAACACCAATGTCATCAAGACACAAAAGGTGGATGCACTGGGTGCTGAATTCAAGGAACTGACCGAGAGTCAGCAGAAGACCTTGCACCTCACATACGGTGTGCAGGTGACTAACCTCAAGAGCGGCTATCTGAAAGACGCTGGTGTGCCAGATGGATTCATCATCTTGAAGGCAAACAACCAGAACATCAAGTCTGCCGCAGATATGGAATCTGTCTTCAAATCAGCACAGGCAAGCGATGAGCAAACCCTCTGGATATGGGGTAAGACTCCTGCCGGCAGAGCCATGTCATTTGCGATATACCTCGGTGAATAAACCGCTGAAATGTTAAAAAACGAGGGATTTGATGAAAAAAATTGTCAAATCCCTTGTTTTTATTTTTATAATGCATTACCTTTGCGATGTAGAAAACAACGAAAGCCGTCCGTTCTGGTAAGAGAACCGAACAATAAAGGGCTGCTGAGTTAACATACAGCCGGGGTTAAGGATCGATCGGGATACTCATCAAATTATACTTTGAAACCGAGATGATTTTACCGTTCCAATGGCGGGCCACAACCCAGAAGTCGCCATGTCATCGAGCATGGGGTTTCGGCGTCTGGAAACCATAGAGTCGGTGGATTACAAAGGGCGGTAAATACTCAAATCTTATCACGTCGGAGTTTCATCACATCTCCTCCCGGCTATTTATAAAGGGTGGACTTATTGATATAGGTCCACCCTTTACAAGGAAAGTTGCCGGAGTGGTCGAACGGGCCGCACTCGAAATGCGGTGAACGGGTAACTGTTCCGGGGGTTCGAATCCCTCACTTTCCGCTGAAGAGGGTTGCAAAAGCAATCCTTTTTTTGTCGGAAAGTGTTGAGTACAAATCCTCACAACCTTCATATATGGTTGACCGACAAGGAGAAAATGAATAAGTGGTAAATTTACAAAGAAGAACACAAGACAATTGACAATGAGCAAGAATAGAACTGAACAACTGAAAATCGCATCTGGCAGAATTGACATTCTGGAAGATGATGAGATATTTGTATTTGGAAGTAACCTCGCTGGCCATCACATGGGTGGTGCCGCAAGAATCGCCAACATGAAATTCGGTGCAGAATGGGGCGTCGGCGTTGGACTTACTGGTCATTCTTATGCCATCCCCACCATGCAGGGAGGTGTTGACACCATCAAACCGTACGTTGATAAGTTCATTGAGTTTGCAAAAGCTCACAAGGAATATCAATTCCTCGTCACACGGATTGGTTGTGGCATTGCAGGTTTTACGGATGCTGAGATTGCGCCCTTGTTCAAAAAGGCAGTGGATGTTGACAACATATACCTTCCAAAGGAGTTTTACAACATCATCGTCACACCCTGATTTTAACGCGAGTTCGGTATAAAAGGTTGCGCCGTTGGCGCCGAAGTCTTCGGCAGCAACGGCGCAAATTATCAATTCCCAATTCTCTCACTGTTGTGCCAGAAATTCTTCTGCTTTGACAATAGAATCGAGTTTGCCCACATCGAGCAATTGAAGCTGAGGGTCGAAGTGACATTTGATGTCCACCTTGTCGCAAATGGAGAGGTAGAAGTCGATGATGGAGAATTTGCCTTGCCATGAATCCATGAGGGGCAAGAGAGAGGAATGGAACACCTGAATGCCGGAGAAGGCGTACTTGTTTAGTTGACAGTTGACAGTTGACAGTTGACAGTTGCTTTCCAACGCTTTAATTTCAGGAAAGGGAGACTTCACTTCGCCTGTAGCGATATTGGTCCACCCGACAAGACGGTCATCCTTGTCGAAAAGAAGGTAGCGCTGGGTGTTGCGCTGAGAAACAAGGAGGGTTGTGGAGGTGGCATTGTTGTAGAGGGAAAGGAGGTCGGCATTGGAAAGAATATCGACGTTGTGAACAAGGATGGGCTTGTCGTTGGAAAAGAGGCGTGCAGCCTTCTTCAATCCCCCACCCGTCTCGAGCAACATATCTGTCTCATCGCTAAACTTGATGTCGATGCCGAAGCTATCATTGGCTTCTACAAAGTCGATGATCTGCTGGGCAAAGTGGTGAACATTGATGACGATTTTCGTCACACCGATGCTCTTCAGTTTCTCTATCAGAATCTGTACAAGCGGTTTACCATTGACAGGCACCATCGCCTTGGGCATAGTGTCCGTAAGGGGTTTCAAACGAGTGCCAAGACCGGCTGCAAAAATTAGTGCATTCATTTCAATACTTCTGTGATGTTTTGTTCACGGTGACAGATGTGCACCTCTACACCGAACTTCTCGTGAATATGTTCTGCCACATGTTGGGCACAGTAAACAGAACGGTGACGACCACCCGTGCATCCGAAGGAGATTTGCAGATGGGTGAAGCCGCGTTCTTGGAAACGTGCGACATGGAAATCGACAAGGCGATAGATGCTTTCGAGGAAGGTGAGGATTTCTCCATCCGCTTCGAGGAAGTCGATGACGGGCTGGTCAAGTCCTGTGAGGGGTTTATATTCTTCGTAACGTCCAGGATTGTGAGTGCTGCGACAGTCGAACACATACCCACCTCCGTTGCCGCTTTCGTCAGCAGGGATTCCTTTTTTGAAAGAGAAGGAATAGACGTTGACTACAAGAGAATACCCCCTCTGTCCTTTGGACATCTCCCCCTCTATGGGGAGACCATGCGACGTGTTAGCCGATAGAAGGTAAGTGGTATCGTTTTGGAGATAGGCAGCGACTTTGGCTTTCTTAGCATCTTCTTCTGCCCTACTCTTTTCTTCGTTCTCATTGAGGACAATGAGTGATTCTGCCACCTCTTTGAGATAAGGATAAGGATTGCAAGTGCCTAAAGAAACCTCTTTCTGCAAGTTGGTGATGGCAAGCGGAATACTGTTGGTGAAATAGGCTTTCTTTTCCCATAAACCACGATAGCCGTATGCACCTAACACCTGCAAGATGCGGAAGAGCACAAAGAGGTGGAGACGGGGGCGGAAAGTTGACAGTTGACAGTTGACAGTTGACAGTTGACAATTGACAGTTGACAATTGGGATTGGAGGGCTTGGAGGTAGTCTTCGATGAGGAGGTTGCGAACATCATCGGAGAATTTGGCAGATGACTGCCAGAGGAAGGAAGCCACATCGTAGTAGATGGGTCCTCGACGACCACCTTGAAAATCGATGAAGTAAGGTTTGCCATCCTTCAGCATGATGTTGCGCGATTGGAAATCACGATAGAGGAAGGTGTCTGCCTGCTCCATCAGCAAATCGTCTGCCAACTGTTCGAAATCTTGTTGCAGTTTGAACTCGTTGAACTCGACACCCTTGAGTTTGAGGAAACAGTATTTGAAGTAGTTGAGGTCGAACATCACGCTTGTCCTGTCCATCTCTTGCTGAGGGAAGCAATGCGTAAAGAACTCTGATGCCGTTTGGCTGACAATGGGCAGGAACTGAAAACGGGGCAATTCGCGGATGGTTGCCTTCAGCGCATCAAGGGCAACCTCATCCAATGTGCCATCCTCCTGACGATGCTGAGCCATGAAGGCTGAGAGTGAGAGGTCGCCACAATCTTCCTGCAGATAGACCATGTGGTCATCTGATACCGCCAACACGGCAGGAACGGGCAAGTTGCCTTGTTTGAAACGCTTTGACAAATCGATGAACGCTTCGTTTTCTTCCTGATTCGTGCCGATGACAGCGATGAGACTCTCACCTTCGCCCTCCACACGGAAGTATTGACGATTGCTGCCTGCACCAGCCAAAGGGGTGATGCGTTGAGGCTCACGACCTGTCAATTCCTTATATAATTGAGCTATTCTTTCCATACCTTATTCTTTTCTTTTCCAAATGCTCATCACCTTTCCATAGACAGCAACGATGTTGAAAATGCTGACAATGACCAGCAAGCAAACACCAACGAGGAGTGCTTGTGTGATGCCTGGCACTTCAAGGTCGGGGAAGAAGTTTTGGAACATGTCAAGATAGTAGTTTCTGACCACACACATGATGATGACGGCAAGAATGAGCACAAGCACGTTCAACCCAACGGTGAGTGCCTGATAAGGGAAGGACACCTTTGCTGGAGAATAACCAATCAGTAGAAGATTTTCGAGTTTCGTGCTGTTCTTCTGCACCAAGAGAAAGACGCTGAGCATCAGGATGTAGATGGAGAGGATACTGATGACAACACCCACCACCATGACAATGCTGACGATGACTCGCAAGATGAAGGTGGTCTTGGAGGCATCGAGCTTGTCTTCGTCTGTCTCGTAATCATGGTCTTGCAGATAGCTGGTGATGCGGTCGTCGGCGGGATTGTTCACCTCCACAATCAAACGTGTGGGTTCTTTCACTGCTTCTGCATTGGCATACTTCTCGTTCGCCCACCGCATGAATGACTCTGGCACCAGAATCGTGTTCAAGCGTGAGGAGAAACCAACAATTCTGCCGTCAAACTCATCCTGCTGACCTTCACCACCAATCTGAATGTTGAGCTTCATGGCACCCAAAATGCCTTCGCTGAGCTTGGGAAGTCCCTTACCTTGCGCATAGCCGAAATTGTAGAGGTCAAGGTAGTTCTTTGGCAGAATGATAGGAATGTCCGTGCTTCCTTCTTCGTAATGCCACGCCTCACTCTCCACATCGACGAAATCATCAGGAACACTCTCGAAGAACATCTCGGTGGAAAAGCTCACAAAGCCCTCCACGTCGAAACGTGCCTTCACATTGAAGGAACTGGGGGTGAAGGCTCCAAGACGCTCCACGAAAGGCTCTGCCTTCAACTCGTCAATGTCATCGGAAGTGAATGAACTCTGCCCTCCTGTCAAACCAGAGAGCGCACCTATTTTCTTGTTGACAATAAGATAGTCAGCCTTCATGAAGCTGTCTTCATTGTCAAGTGCCTGATAATCGTTATAGAACTGCACACCCAACAGGATGATGACCACACCCACCAAATTGGCGAAGAAGAAGCCGACAAACTGCGGAATGCTGATGTGTTGACGTAAAAGTTTCCAAACTAATTTCATCTTCTTCACGGTTTAGAGGTTAAACACTTGGTCGTAAGGCAATTCGATGTGCTTGCCGATGCTGGTTGTGATGATGCCAGCACCCTGCTTCTTTGCCTCGGTGGTCATGATGTCTCCCATGATGGCAGCGTTGGTGTCGTCAAGGTGACTGATGGGTTCATCAACAAACAGGAAATCGAAGGGCTGGCAAAGGGCACGAATCAGTGCTACGCGTTGCTGCTGTCCAAAAGACATACGTCCCATCTTGGCATTGAGTTTGTCGGTGATGCCCAACATCTCGAACCATGCCAGAATCTGCTCTTTCGTCTGATAGCCTGTCAACTTGTTCTTAATGTCCACATTCTCCCATGCTGTGAGTTCGGGAAACATACGAAGCTCCTGCCACAACAAAGCGAAGTGCTTTTGGCGGATTTCCGTCCAACGTGCCACAGCATATTTGCGGATGTCCTCACCATCAAAAAGTATCTTGCCCTGATAATCGTGACGGTAGCCATAGATGTAGCTGCACAAGGATGATTTTCCTGTGCCTGAATTAGCTTCCACCAAGTAGATGCGCCCCTTCTCAAAAGTCACTTCCTTTTGCCAAATGTCACTCACCAAGTCGGTACGATTCTGAAATACATTTGGCAATGTATCAACCAGTTGAATTCTGTTCATTAAAGCAATTGTTTCAAGAAGTTCTCGCCTTTATCTTTTAGCTCGATGGTCAAGGTCACCTCGTCAATTGAAGAGGATTTAACCACGACTGACTGCAATTCGCCAAGTGGTTCCACCAAGAACGACATACCTGACTGCTTGGCAAAATCAACTAACGGAATCTTCTCGATGTCCACGTAAATATAAAACTTGTTTTTCTTGATGTCATCCTTATGAGCCGCCAACGAATGGATACCACCCTTCCCACCACGAACGGCATTTTCGGAAGAGAGGAAAAGGTCATCGCTCTGCACGCCCCACAGATAAGAATCGCCGTCCATCGTGAGGGCATATTGATTGTCACCACGGCTGTTCATCGAGATGCCGTACTCCTTCATGCTTGCCTTCCAATCATCCACATCCTTCAGGAAATCGGAATTCTTCAACTCTGCATACATCACATATTCAGGCAGATTCTCCAAATCGCCATCCTCTGATTGCAACTCCAAAGCCACATCACCATCCACAGCTCTGAGCATCTGCTCAATGTCAACAGCACGTTCCAGCATGAAAAGCATCTCCTTGATGGACTTGTTTTCCTTCAGTTTACCCAATGCCCATTCACCTTTCACATTCGCTCCCATCCACACTAACGTATTGGCAGACACACGTTCAATGTACTTTCCATCTATCGTGCCAAAGTTCTTGTCAGCCTCATCCAACAGCGCCTTCGCCTTGTCTGTCTTACCCCATGCTTTTGCCTTGAACGAAGCCTGACCATTCTCGAAGTTCAGACACATGATGGCATCCAAATCTTTCATGTCGATTTCAGCTGGCATAAATGCTTCCAACACATAAGCAAGGATTTCCTCACCCCACTTTCCGCTCGTATAAGTAACCACATCATCATCCTCATCGTTCATGCGCGAGAATGCTTCAGTGCTGGCAAAACTGTCATCTTCCTTGAGGGACATGAGTTCATGCGCCATACGGTTAGTGGCAGAAGTGCCTTTGCCCTTCAACGAAGCCAAAAGCAGGAAGGATTTGCTGTCGTAGGCATAAGAAATATCGTCAACCAATGAGCCACACATCAGCCCATCCTTTTCGACAGGTTTCGATGCCAAACCTTGTTTCTGGAGGAGAAGAAGAAAATCCTTCACATCACCCTCATCGTTCACCTTCATCGTCATACCCGCCGTTTCTTCACCCACCATGAACACATAGAGCGGCATGCTGAAGTCGATGCCCGTCTTCATGGGGTCATCAATATATTCCTTCACATTCTTCATGTCCTTGCCTTTCACCACAGCGATAAGAGAGGCATCGAGCATTGTCTTCCATTTAGAATTCTTGAAGTCTGCCTTCTCGGAGATAGACTTCATGTCAGCCTTCACCACCAGCGTTGCATTGGCTGGAATCGCTTTCTGATAGTCGGTGTTCGTGCAAGAGCACAATGCCATGATGACCACAGCCATCAACGACAGGAATTGAATCTTTTTCATATTTTATTGATTGATTAAATTCATCAAGTGTACAGCCACCAATGCGGCAGTTTCTGTGCGCAAGCGACTTTTACCTAAAGAGACACTCTGAAACCCATTCGCCTCTGCCATCTTCACCTCATCGATGGAAAAATCGCCTTCAGGACCTACCATCACCAACACGTCTTCGCCACTCTTCAGCGCATCTTTCAATGCCACTTTCTCACCCAAGCCCTCTTCTTCATAACAATGACAGATGAACTTCTGCATCACCTTTCCATTCCTGTTCTCCCGTTCCTTTATTTCTTGGAGAAAAGCTTTGAAATCCACCATCTCATTCAAAATGGGCTTCCATGCCTTATGACTCTGCTTCATCGCTGACACAAGAATCTTCTCCACTCGTTCCGTCTTGATGACAGTCCTTTCCGACCATCGGCATCTCAAGAATGTCAACTCGTCAAAGCCAATCTCCGTCGCCTTCTCCGCAAACCATTCCGTTCTGTCCATGTTCTTCGTGGGTGCCATCGCTAAATGCAGATGGGGCTGCCATTGCCTTTCCTGTGGCAGGGTTTCTTCTATGCGGTAAAGGCAGCGCTTCTTTGTCGCTTCTGTCACGATGGCACGATAGAATATCCCTTCACCATCCATCAGCATCATCTCATCTCCCATCTCCATACGAAGCACACGCACTGCATGCTGAGCCTCCTCCTCGGGAAGTTCATTCACGCTGGATGCGTTGGGAACATAGAAGAAACGAACCTCTTTCATGAATGTAACTGATCTGTCACTCTTGCATAGGCAGGCAAATCGATGGATGCAAAGTCCTTGTCGAGATATTTGAAATAGCCCGTGATGCCAATCATGGCAGCATTGTCTGTCGTGTAGGAGAACTTCGGAATGAAGATATTCCAATGATAGCGTCTCGCATGGTCACGGAATGCCTCTCGAAGTCCGTTGTTGGCACTCACACCACCTGCCACTGCCACTTGCTTGATACCTGTATCCTTGACTGCCTTACGCAGTTTCTTCATCAAAATGTCCACAATGGTCTTCTCCAACGATGCAGCTAAGTCTTCCTTGTGATGTTCAATGAAATCGGGGTCTTCTTTCAGCCAATCTCTCAGATGATAGAGGAATGAAGTCTTCAAGCCTGAGAAGCTATAGTCGTAACCTGCTATATCAGGTTTCGAGAACTCAAACGCATTCGGGTTGCCTTGACGAGCCAACTTGTCGATGATAGGACCACCAGGATATCCCAATCCCATCACCTTTGAGCATTTATCAATTGCCTCTCCTGCGGCATCATCAATAGTTTGCCCGAGTATCTCCATGTCCTTATATGAATTCACTTTCACAATCTGGCTGTTACCACCACTGACGAGCAAACACAAATACGGGAAAGTCGGTTGGTCATGGTCATCCTCACTCTCACGGATGAAATGCGCCAATACATGGCCTTGCAAGTGATTGACGTCAATCATCGGAATGCCCAAACTCCTTGCGAAACCCTTGGCAAAGCTCACACCCACCAAAAGACTTCCCATCAAACCTGGGCCACGTGTGAACGCCACTGCATTCAAGTCTTCCTTTGTGATGCCAGCACGTTTGATGGCTGCATCCACTACTGGCACGATATTCTGCTGATGGGCACGGCTTGCTAATTCAGGCACAACGCCACCATACTCTTCATGAACGGCTTGCGAGGCAGTCACATTGCTCAGCAAAATGCCATCTTTCAACACGGCTGCACTCGTATCGTCGCACGAACTCTCTATTGCAAGTATATACATGATTCTGAGTTAGGAGTTAATACGTGAGTGTTTCAAGACCTTCTTCGGTCATCAGGTAGGTGTGCTCCCATTGGGCTGAGTCGCTGTAGTCGTCTGTCACGACCGTCCAGTCATCATCACTGTCAACAAACACCTGCCAACCGCCCGCATTGATCATGGGTTCAATCGTAAACACCATACCAGGAACAAGCAGCATGCCAGTGCCCTTCTTGCCCCAATGTTCCATATCGGGATCTTCATGAAAAGCATTGCCCACACCGTGTCCACAGAGGTCACGCACCACTGTACAACCGTTCTTATGCGCATGCTTTGTGATGGCAGCAGCAGAATCGCCCACGAAAGTGTAAGGCTTGCATGCCTCCGCACCTATCTCCATGCACTCCTTGGCTATCTGTACAAGACGCTGACGTTTAGGGGTTGTCCTACCAATAATGAACATACGGCTGGCATCTGCAAAATAACCATCGAGAATGGTCGTGCAATCCACATTGATGATGTCGCCTTCTTCCAGCACATCCTCCTCACAAGGAATTCCGTGACACACCACCTCATTGATGCTCGTGCAACAGCTCTTCGGGAATCCCTCATAGTTGAGCGGAGCAGGAATGCCGCCATGCTTTGTGGTGAAGTCATACACCAATTGGTCAATCTCCAACGTGGACATTCCCTCACGAATCTTTTCTTGCACGAGGTCAAGCACAGCTGTATTCAACTCTCCAGCTTTGCGGATACCTTCAATTTGTTCTGGAGTCTTAATCAATTCACGTTTAGGTACAAGACAGCCTTTATTCTGAAAATACAGAATCTTCTTATCCATCTCTGTGAGCGGCTGTCCGCTCTTCACATGCCAATTTCTCGGATTTTTCTTCAACAGTCCCATTTCCTTCTACAAAAAGTCTTTTTGTACTGCAAAGTTACTGACTTTTTCCCACACATCGTACCAAAAACACTACATTATTAAATTATTTTTATAATTCATTTGTTCAAATCACTTTCTTTTACGAATTTTGCAGCCAGAAAAGACCAAAACATATATGTCGATGAGAACATTGAAAATAGCAAGCATGGCACTGCTAACACTCATGGCAATGGCTTGCACAAATGAGAAAAAACCACCAGTCACTGAACGCATTGTTGAAGATGTCAATCCTCAAACGGGTATCATCTCTCTACGCGACTACACAATCAATGACACTATTTCCATCAATGGGAAACTGTACAAATACACATGCACATTCGAGCATGTTGACACGCTGCCCGTGCTTATGAATCCGCAAGGATTGGAATACCATGAAAGCCGTGTCCGCATCGACATCAAGCAAAATGACAGCAATGTGTTCAGCAAGACATTCTACAAGAACAATTTTCGAGACCAGGTTCCTGCTGATTTCTTGAAAACATCGACGGTGGTAGGTGTCAACTACAACTTCATGAAACGCGACACAGATCGTTCTGCCTTCTATTTCATTATCACTGTGGGTGACCCCGATGAGACTTCCGACAACATGGCGTATCCACTTGAGTTGAAAGTGGCAACAGATGGTTCTTATTCCATTAAGAAAGCAGAAAATCTTGAAACAGAACCTTTACATCCAGGAATGAATATTGACCCCAGCGAGGACGCTGTGTAAAACATAAAAGGTAGGGAACAATCCCTACCCTTTAAGGAGTCGCCCTCATTGCAGTCGTCCTTATCCGCTACATCTATCGACAAGTCACAGGAAAGAATCGCGGTTGCAACTGCGGCTCCTGCCCCATGAATGGTGGCGAGTGTCATTGTCACGAGAAATGAGAATATATTGTTGATTGTTTGGAATAATAAAATTTTATATTTACCTTTGCGCCGTCAAACATCAATTGAACATTATGGCAACAATTGCAACTAACAAACTTTGGGCTTACATTGAAAGCCTGTCACTTTCTCGACGAGACCGTAACTGGTTGGCGGGGAAGCTATTGGAGCCATCCTTCCAGACTGACCCATATGAGGTGAGTCCATCTGGCGATTCTTTCTTTGCAGACAGTCGCAATGTGAAAGCTGTTGAACATGACATAGCAGAGGCTCATCGTTCGGGGGCAAAATTCACCCGTTTGGAGAACAAGGAAGACATTATGGCCATGATTAATGATTTATAACCTATGGCATACGTTGTTTACCTTTCTGAACAGGCAAAAACTGAACTTGCAACCATCAAGCGCAGTGGCGACAAGAAAACTATCAAGAAGATTGCCAACCTGTTAATTGAATTGCAAGAACACCCGCGCACTGGAACGGGACAAGTGGAGCACTTGAAGCATTTTGTTTACGAGGAAACGTGGTCAAGACGCATCAACAAGCAATATCGTATGATTTACGAAATTCATGATCTTGAGATTTATGTCTCCGTTGTCTCATTGCGTTCTCATTATGGTGACAAGTGAATTCATTTTTTAATTCTATCCTTCCTATTCTCAACACCCGTTCCCCACTTTGAGCCTCACGTCGTAAGGCTCATGAACAAACACCCACAAGGCCCGTGAGCCTTGTGGGTGTCTGCTTGAAGTGTTTCTGAAAGTGATTTGCCTAACGCGAGCTAAAGGTTCACATAGACCTTCTTCGTGGTGCCGTTTGAGTAGCGGATGATGTTCACGCCCTTCTGTGGTGCATCGATTCGCTGTCCGTTCATGTTGTAACGGGCAATCTCAACGACTGGCTCATCAGAAGTGCTCTCTGCATCAATGCTCTCAATGCCCGTCGGGTCTTCGCCTGTGGCGAAAGTCTGTTCCTCGCCATAGAATGTTTCACCTTCAGCAGTCTTGACGAATGCCACATAGGTGTATTCCGAATTGTAGTCAAGGTCTTTCAACTCGGCAGTCATCACCTGTCCGCTCGCCTCCACCGTCTTGGCATCAGTTGGGATGCTGACAGCCCTGCGTTGGGCATTGCCACCAGACACTTTCTTCCAGTACTTGAAGCCCTGCACCGTCACCTTGTCCGTACCGCTCAAAGCATAGCCCTTCACAAGTGCCGTGTTGCCCTCCACCTTGATTTTGGCATAGGTGTGAACCGTTGGTTCAAAGTAAGAGGTGTTCGTTGGGTCAAGACCCACCCAATCGCCATAATAATAGGTGCCACTGTTCGACAGATAGTAAGGACGGAACTTCCAGAGTTTCTCCGTGTTCAGATTGCGGATATATCCTTCCATCGTCCCATCATATATAGCAGCCCCACCTGTGTTGGAGGCAAAGTCGTCCGTCCAATCCGTGCGCCTCCACTCAAAGCCCACATTGGTCTCTTCATCATTAAGATTCGACTCCGCTGCAACTATCACATTACCAGAGGAGATGACCTTGGGTTGGGAAGTGGTGAGGGTGAGTGGTTCTGTGGATACCGTTATAGGAACAATTGTCCAATAATCTTTTCTTTTATCCGTATTATATGTTGTGGTATATTCCCCATTTTTCCCATATGCCACTTCAATGGTATATGTCACATTATGACTGGAAGAAGGATTAAGCCCTGAGATAAAAACTTCATCACCTTCGTATTCCTCTCCATCCACTTTGAACTTCTGGGAGACAACCTTGGCGTCTCCATGTATATATGAACCTTTCACAGATATGGATGAAGCTGTTTTTCCAATCGTACTGACAGATGGGCTAATACTGGCTGTTTTGTAGCTTACACTCTTGCTATACATTTGTTCTTCACTATGATATATTCCAAAATACAAATCTCCAGAATTTTCTGGTCTTAATCCCCTTATTATCAATCCTGCACTGGTGAGCTTTTCACCATCCACAGTATAAGTGTACTCATCATATGCGTTATCTAACTTTATGGTTGCGGTTGTTTGAGTGGTGGATGTGACGCTAACACTGGGTACGGTCAATTGGATGTTAGTTCCTTTTCTATATGGAATATAACCACCGCTCCACAAAGCCAATAAAGCTTTTGTCCCTCTTTTGACATAAATACTTACAGAACTATCAAAAGCGCCTGAACCGATGCATGTAACATCATCAGGAATCTCCACAGAGGTCAAGCCGCTGCAACCAGCAAAAGCGGAATAACCGATGGATGTGACACTGTTGGGAATGGTCACGGAGGTCAAACCACTACAGCCATAAAAAGCGCGATTGCCAATTTCTGTGACACTATTAGGAATAGTTACGGAGGTCAAGCCACTACAGCCAGCGAAAGCATAATTACCAATTTTTGTGACACTGTTAGGGATGGTCAAGTCTTGTATAACATTTCCGTTCAAAGATAAATAAAGGGTACATGATGACGGAATACTGAAAGTCACAGGATTTGTACACCATGCTGCAAGGTCTGTTATTTCTACGGTCACGGAGGTCAAGCCGCTACAACCAGAGAAAGCAAGATCACTGATTGATGTGACGCTACTAGGTATGGTAATAGAAACCAATCCTGTGCACCCATTAAACGCATCATAACCAATGCTTGTGACGCTATTGGGAATGTTCACGGAGGTCAGGCCGCTACATTTATAGAAAGCATACTCGCCAATTTCTGTGACATTATTACCTAAAACATAAATGCTTACCTGTTCTCCAAAAATTTTTTTCAATGAAGAATTATAATCACGAGAAGCTGAAACGATTTCATTACTATCCAATGTAACATTTGTCAAATTGCCGCAGCCTGAGAAAACGTAATTGCCGATTGATGTGACACTGTTGGGAATGGACACAGACGTCAAGCCAGTACAGCCATCGAAAGCACCAGAACCAATGGATGTGACACTGTTTGGGATGGTCACCGAAGTCAAACCGCTACAGTTTTCGAACGCATAATCAGCAATTGACGTAACGCTGTTAGGTATGGTTACGGAGGTCAAGCCGCTACAATCACGGAAAGCCCAGATACCAATGGATGTGACGCTATTGGGAATGTTCACGGAGGTCAAGCCGCTACAACCATCGAAAGCATACTTACTGATGGATGTGACACTATTGGGAATGGTAATAGAAGTCAAGCCTGTACACTCACTAAAAGCAGCATTACCAATTGACGTGACTGAGTATTCAACATCATTATATGTGATAAAAGATGGGATGGTTATGTCTCCTGAATAATATTTTCTTGTTTTTTGAAGACTATATTTTCCCACTCCAGATAAATAATAATCTTGAATAACAGTGGCTTCATTTCCTGACAAATCATAACGAATGCCATCTTTTACACACTCTTCCGCCTGAGCTTTCCAAACAAACAACGAAAGGATGCATAATAAAATACTTTTAAGTAAAATGTTTCTCATATTGATAGAAATAAAAAAGGCGGAACTGCTCTATAGCTTTTCCACCCTTCTGGCACCGCCAAGCGCCATGTACAAAGAAAAGTATGAACAATTCACGCCCAATAGACGTGAACCTTCATCACTTGTTCTCTTGTACGAAGTTTGGCGGATTCGAAGGGTGAGAACAAGGACTATAAGTCCAAGTTGTATGTTAAGTTTGAGCAGAAACGCCGAGTTGATAATTGAAAGTTATTTTCTCTTTGTGAGGGAATTAGGCAACAAGGTCACCTTAACGCACCCACGTGCGTTTCCGTTTTCAATTCATTGATTCACTGTCTGTTTCTTGTTAAAATGATTTTAGTGGTTATACTTCATGTTGACTATTCTAATTGCAAATGTACAATATAATTTTATAGAAACCAAGGATTTTGAGGAAAAAGTTGATAAAAAGTCTCAATGTCGTGTGTGAAGCGAGTAGAAAAAGAAGGAAAGGCAATATGCCATACCAATAACCGTAATTACGTTACACGGTGCAGGGTAATTTGCCCGCAGGGTGAAAGGTAATGTGCTCTTGCTGTGTTCCGTTTTATAGCGTTGCCGTATTTCAATTTGCAGTGTTGCCGTATCGCGTTATAATTTGAAAGTTGCAAAAAAAAATTTGAAACTTTCAAAAATAAATTTGCAACTTTCAAATTATTTTTTCAAAGTTTCAAATTATATTAGATGTGCGTAAGCCTTCAAATTGCTTGTGCAGTAGCCTCTAAAATACTTGTGCAGGACATGTACAAATGCATGTGGCGAAGAAGTAATAATGGACATGGAAGGTGTAAAACACAAAAGAAGCACATCCATCTGGACATGCTTCTCTATTGTCTTTATATTGTTATGCTACATGGGGCTGAGTTTTATCACCCTCTTCGTGCCTGTTCGATGAGTGCTTTCTGCTGGTCGGTCAGATTGGCAGGAATAGTGACATCGAAGACAATGATGAGGTCTTTGGGGGTGCCGTCACTCTTGGTGCCGCCCTTCCCTTTCAGACGTACCTTCTTGCCAGGTTGGGTGCCAGGTGCCACTTTCAGTTTATACTTTCCATAGGTACTGCTGACTATAAGTTCACCGCCAAGAATGGCTGTCCATACATCGATTGAAACATGAGCTTCCACTTCGGAAGGTTCTGCAGGACGACGTGCGGAGCGTGCTCTACGCCCTCCTCCCATGCTTCCAAAGATTTGCTGGAAGAAATCACTCATGCCACCTTCTCCGCTCATGTTGAAGGAGAAGCCTTCAAAGGGATTACCTCCTCCTCCATCAGTGCCAAAGCCACCAAACTGCTCTGCCTGTTTCCAGTTCTCACCATACTGGTCATACTTGGCACGTTTTTCAGGGTCATTGAGCACTTCGTATGCCTCGTTCAACATCTGGAACTTCGCCTTGGCTTTGGGATCGTCAGGATGAAGGTCGGGATGAAACTGTTTGGAACGCTTGCGGTATGCCGCCCTTATGTCTTTCTGAGGGGTGTCCTTAGGGATGCCCATCACTTTGTAATAATCTATAAATGCCATAATTTCAGTGTTTTTTTTAACAAAGAAGCACAACAAAAAAGATGCCAATACCCCACTCTGCCACTATTTTTCTATCCGAATGGCTAATTATCAATTATCAATTATCAATTATCAATTATTTTTCGTACCTTTGCAAACTGAATGAGCACACAAACGAAACATCTGAAAATTATTTTCACGACGGACGTTCACGGAAATTACTTCCCTTACGACTTCCGTCATGACCACTGGGGTAAGGGAAGCCTCCAGAGGGTGCATGCGTTTGTGGCAAAGGTGGTTCAAGAGAACCCTGGCAATATGCTTTTAGTTGATGGAGGAGACATGTTGCAAGGAGAACCGACTGCTTATTATTTCAATAATCATTGTGAGAACTCCCGACATCGAGTGGCTGACATCTGCAACTACATCGGGTATGACGTGGCTGTGATTGGCAATCATGACATTGAGATGGGTAAGCATATTTATGACAAATATGTGAAGGAGTGCAGCTTTCCCATCTTAGGAGCTAATGCCATCAACATTGACACTGGTGAGCCTTATTTTCAACCTTATGAGGTGTTCTATCGTCAAGGGCTGAAAATTGCGGTGATTGGTTTCATCACACCAGCCATTCCGCATTGGATTCCGAAGGAAATCTGGAAAGGACTCCGTTTTGAAGACATCCGTGAGAGTGCTGAACGATGGGTAAAAACAGTGAAGGAGGAAGAGAACCCTGACTTTATTATAGGTCTGCTGCATTCTGGTATGGATGAAGGTATTGTGACAGATGCTTACAAAGAGAATGCGACACGGGAAACTGCCGAGAATGTGGAAGGCTTCGACTTGATTCTATATGGGCATGACCATGCGAGCAACATGGAGGAAGTGACCACGAAGGGTGGACGTAACGTTCCTTGCATCAACCCCGGCTGTTATGCTTACAGTGTAGCCGTTATTGACGTGGATTTCCGCATTAACGAACAAGGCAAGGTGACCAGTCATGAAACGCTGTGTACCCTCAATTATATTGGTACGTTGCACAACCAACACGCCAATTCTTTCAGACGTCATTTTGCCTATCCTTTCCATGAGGTGAAGCGTTTCGCTTCGCAGAAAATCGGTACGTTCCTCAATCGAGTGGATGTAACAGATGCTTATTTCGGTTCTTCGGCATATATAGACTTAATTCAAGCCTTGCAACTGAAGGTGAGCGGTGCCGACCTCTCGTTCAGTGCCCCACTCTTCTTCAATGCTTCTATTGAGGCTGGCGACATTAAGGTGAGCAACCTTTTTGACCTCTACCGGTTTGAAGACCACCTCTACACATTGTTGTTGACGGGAAAGGAAATCAAGGACTATCTGGAAATGAGTTATGCAGCATGGACACAGCAGATGCATACGCCTAATGATCCGATGTTGCTTATTAGTCCAATGAAGAGTAACCCCGAACGGATGGGATTCAAAAATTTCATCTTCAATTTTGATTCTGCAGCAGGCATCTACTATGAGGTGGATGTGACAAAACCAGAGGGTGAAAAGGTGAACATCCTAAGGATGGATGATGGCAGACCATTCCTGATGGATGAGACTTATACCGTAGCGATGACTGCCTATCGTGCCAATGGTGGTGGTGAGCTGTTACCGAAGGGAGCAGGATTGTCCAAGGAAGAGATGGATTCGCGCATTCTGAGTGTGAGTGAACACGACATCCGCTACTATCTGATGGAATATGTGAAGGAGTTGGGCACCATTGACCCCCAACCTCAAAACCATTGGCGGTTTGTGCCTGAAGAATGGGTGGCACAAGCCAGTGAACGTGAACGTCAAATCCTCTTCGGCAATTCTACACCTGAAGAAGATTCCTTATAATTCCCCAAGCAATAAATAATATAATGTACACGCGTGCAAGGACAGGATGCTCCACTGCACGTATGAAATTGTCGCCGCGAGGAATCCGTTTCAGCGCTTCTGCCACAAATAAGGCAATCACATACGGAATGCTGACCACAAAGAAGTAGTTGTACGACAAGGCTTCAGCAAAGCGCCCATGCAACAGGGCATGGAGGGCACGTTGAAGTCCACATGCAGGACAATTCCATCCCGTCAATAGACGGAATGGACATTTTGGCATCCACACAGACTTGTTCGGGTCGAATAGTGTATAAACGACAATACCCCCCACCATCAGCAGGAGGAACAGCAACAACCAAAAGATGTTATTCTTGGACTTAGTTGAATCCACCTTTCATGGCTGCAAATATGGCTGCTCCGTAGATGAGTAAATAGATGATACCAATCACAAGGGATGCCACAATACCGATAACGGACCAAGTACGTGCACTCTTGGCTGCGGAAAGCGCTCCGGCATAATCACCTGCGAAATAGAGCCCATCCACTTTCGATGCATAGACAATGCCCACGATGCCCAAAGGCAAGCAACAGCAAACGGTGGTCAGCACAGCCAATATCATGTTGCTGCCCGGTTTTGGCATGGCTGGCTGTGAAGTGCCAGATGGATTGGTCTGTACATACACCACAGATTGGGGTGCTGCTTGTTGTGCTGGTTGGGGTGCTGGCTGAGGCGCTACTTGCTGAGCAGCATAAGAAGGTGTTGGTGGTGTTGCTGGTTGTGCAGCAGGTGCAAAGAAAGATGCGAGTTCCTGCACCTGACCAGCAGGTGTCCACTGAGCCATACCTTCTGTCCATACCAATGTGTTTGCATTCACGCCCAAAGCCACTAATTGATTGGCTTCCACAGGTCCCTTTTGTTCATTCTGTGGAGTAAGATAGAAATATTGTCCCATAAGTTATATAATGTATGGTTTAAAGTTTTCAGGTTTAGTCGAACATGCCGCCCATGGATGCAAAGACAGCAGCTCCGACAAATAAGAAATAAAAGAGAGCTATTAGTATTCCTGCCACTATAGACGCAACAATGCCTATCATAGCCCATTGGAAAGCACTCTTGGATGCGGCAAGCGCGCCTGCATAATCGTCTGCATAGTAGAGTCCATCCACTTTTGCTGCATAGACAATACTCACAATACCAAAGGGCATACAAAATAGGACTGTTGTCAACACTGCCAGCACCATATTGTTGTCTGGCTTAGGCATGGGAGATTGCTGAGGAGTTGGATTGTCAATTTGTTCCATAAGAGAGAGAGTTGGGAGTTTAGAGTTTAGTGTTTAGGGTTTAGAGTTTAGTGTTTAGAGTTTAGGGTTTAGAGTTTAGTGTTTAGAGTTTAGTGTTTAGAGTTTAGTGTTGGGAGTTTAGTGTTTAGAGTTTAGGGTTTAGAGTTTAGTGTTGGGAGGAGTGTTCCTGATGCCTTCTTGAGTTGCACATACGCCAATTGCAATTGGCAACGGGCATTGACGAGATTGGCATTGCATTGCTGCCAATGAGCTTGCGTTTCGAGATAATCCGCAAGAGTTTCGAAGCCCACCTCGTATTGCTGTTTGGAGAGGCGCATGTTCTCAGCAGCTTGTTCAAGGGCTGTCTGGCAGAGACTAAGCTCTGTCTGTGCCTCATCGTAGAGATTCTTGCTTTTTGCCCATTCGAGTTGCATCTGCTCGTCTAAGTCTTGCTGTTCCATTTGGGCAATCTGATAAGCAGCTTTGGCAGAACGGACTTTGTTGGTTGAGCCTCCGAAGAGGTCAAGCGGCATCTTCACCACAACACCGACTGATGCTGAGCCTTTGTCGAGCAGCTTCTTCCCTGCCAGTTCTCCACCATTGGAATAAGCATAAGAGGCACCAAGTGCCACATTGGGCAGATAGTCGCTCCTGGTCAGTTTCACATTCTGACGAGCCAGTTCTGTCTTGTTGTCAAGAATGACATGCTCTGGACGTACACCCATCTCCACAGGAACAGGAAGGGAAGATGCTGTAGCTCCTCCATCACCAGCCACTTCCACTTCGCTGGCGAGAGGTAGTCCGATGATGTGGCAGAGATTCATCAATGCCAACCGATATCCGTTATCAGCTTTCTGAATGGAGAGTTTCGCTTCGTTCTGCTTCACCTGCACCTTCATGATGTCGTTGCGGGTGCTCATACCATGGCGAAATGCCCCTTCCACATTCTTCTTCAACTCGTCGAGCAAGGTCATGTAGCTACGTGCCACCTCACCGAGTTCCTTGGCTTTCACAGCAAGATAGTAGGCTTCGTATGTCTTCACCACCACTTCCGATTCAGTCAGACGTATGTTCTCCTGTGCCATGTTGACACCGAGTTTAGACATCTCGTAGGCTGTGGAGATTTTACCTCCAGCATAGATAGGCTCCATCAACGACACGCTGCCCACGAAGATGTTCTTGAGTTTCCAATTCATCGACTGCGATGGGAAGTCGGCATATTGGTTGAGGGTGTAACTGCCATCATCGTGGACGGTCACATTGGGAACATATTTTCCTGATGCATCCAACGAATAGATGGGCAAATGTCCACCTTCGATGGTGAACTCTCCTCGGGCTGTAGAATAGAAATCGAAGGCAAGGAGATTGATTTGTGGATAGAAGTTCGCCTTGTAGGACTTCATGTCGAAGGTGGTCTGCTCCAATTTCATTTTGGCAGACGACAGCGACTTATTGTATTCAAGTGCCTTGCCGATGCATTCGTCCAATGTGAGCGTCTGGGCAAAGCAATTTACAGTTGACAGTTGGCAGTTGACAAGAAATAAAAGTGGAAGAATCTTCTTCATCATAACTATTCTATCTTATTTTAAAGAACATAGCGTACAATACTGGAATAAATATCAAGGTGATGAGTGTGCCCATGAACAGACCACCCATGATGGTGACAGCCAAGGAGCCAAACATGGAGTCTGGCACCAGCGGTATCATGCCGAGGATAGTGGTAAGACTCGCCATCATCACAGGACGCAGACGTGACTTGGAACTCTGAATGAGTGCCACACGTGGTTCGATGCCCTGTTCTATCTCCAGATTGATTTCATCCATCAAAACAATACCGTTCTTAATCATCATGCCTATCAGTCCGAGCACACCAACTATCGCCACAAATCCAAAGGGCTTGCCTGTCAGCATCACTACGGGGATGACACCGATAATCACCAACGGAATGCAGCAGAAGATGATGGCAGGTTTCTTGTAGTCCTTGAAGAGCATCACCAAAATGAGAATCATGATGACAATGCAAATGGGAAAACCATTGAAGAGGTATTTCATCGACTGGTCGGAGGCTTTCTTCTCTCCTTCCCAAGACAATGAATAACCTTCTGGCAATGCGATCTTCTCTATCTCCTCAGCAATTGCCTGACGGGCTGCTTCGGTACCGACACCAGGACAAGGAGAGCATTGCAATCTTTGGGTACGCTGACCATTGTTGCGCACCACTACAGGCTCTTCCCACTTGATGTCCAAACCATGTGACACCTGTTTGAGCGGTGTGGTCTGTATCAGGTTTTCAATCACATCCTCACGTTTCACCGTTCCCGTCATCAGTTTCTGCATAGTGGAGCGATTCAGGAACTGCCCGATATTCGGAATAGTACCAAACACACGGGCATTTTCCAGATTCTCCACATTCTTGCCATTCTCGTCTGTACACTTCACGTAGATGTTCTCGGGATTGATGCCGTCATAGAACGTGCCAATCGGTACACCACCCGTATATGCCATCATCGACATGGCTACATCACCACGTGAAAGTCCACTGTTACGTGCAGAAGCCTGATCGTAATCAATGCTCAACACTGGCACTTTGGGTTCCCAATCCGAAGTGGCGAGATACACCTTGTCTGATGCATTAACGATAGCACGTGCAGAATCCACCAATTGGTGCAGCACAGCAGGGTCTGGGCCACTGAAGCATGCCTCAATCGGATACTTCTTAAACATCAGGTTGTAACGTTTGAATTTCACGTAGGCATCAGGATACAAGTCACTGATTTCCTTCTGCAACTCATCAATATGCTTCACCAGTTCCTTCGGTGACTTGAAGTCGATAATCAATTCACCATACGCCAACGAGGGAGTGGCAACAGAGCGCACCAGATTGTAGCGTGAAGGAGTGCCACCCACAGATGTGGTGACGTGAGTGATGTAGTCACGCTTCATCAGCAATTCTCTGATTTCATCCAGGTCACGCGCCGTTTCTGTAGAGTTGTAGCCCTCTGGCAATTTATACTCCATATAGAGCTGGTCATATTCCATATCAGGGAAGAATGCCTGATCCACAAACTTATAGCAGAAGGCACTCAATGCCAACAACACTACAGCGCTGAAGATGGTGGTCTTGCGATGCTTCATTCCAAAGGTCAACACCTTCTCCAGAACATCGTACGACTTACCTTTATAAAGACCTTCCTCCTGATTGTCTTGCGATGCTTCCACCTTCTTAAACATTCTGTTGCACATCACTGGCACATGAATCAATGCCAAAATCCAACTGAGCAACAAGCTGACAGCGATGACAATAAAAAGGTCACGTACATACACACCCGCTGTGTCAGGACTCATGAAGATGGGCAGGAATGCCAAGATGGCAATGAGAGTGGCACCCAGCAATGGCATAGCGGTCTTTTGCCCAATGGAGGTCAAGGCTTCCAAACGAGGCTTTCCTTGTTTCATGTCCACCAAGATGCCATCCACAATCACAATGGCATTATCCACCAGCATACCCATCGCAAGGATGAAACTTGCCAGCGACACACGCTGCAGAGTGCCGTCAAAACCTTTCAGCACTAAGAATGAGCCAAATACGATGACCACCAAGCTGCAACCAATGATGTAACCACTTCTCCACCCCATGAAGAAGACGAGTAGCAACACCACGATGGCAACTGATTCAAGCAGATTGATGAGGAAAGTGTTGAGGGCATTGCTCACACGTTCAGGCTGGAAAAACACCTTCTGACACTCAATACCTGCAGGGAACCGTTTCTCCACATTCTTCACAGCATCTTCCACCTTGCCTCCCACCTTCAAGATGTCATAATCGGGAGAGCAGGCAATGCTGATACCCAACGCCTGTATGCCATCACACTTCATCTGATTACGAGTGGTCGCCTCATAGGTTTTCACCACAGTGGCAATATCCTTAATGCGCAACTGGTCGTCATCATGCCCCTGAATAAGCATGTTGGCAATGTCATCCACTTGATTAAACTTATCATCCACCGTCACACGGATACGACGGTTACCATTGTCATAATAACCCGCATAACTCGTCTTGTTCTGATTGTTCAGCGTCATGATGACCTCTGTAGGCATCACACCCAAATTTGCCATCTTGTCCTCACGCAGTTCGATGTTCACACATTGGTTGCGCTTGCCATAGATTTCCACGCGGCTCACACCATCAATCTCGCTCACGCTCCGCTTAATCATCTCGGCATAATCATTCAGCTCCTTGTCGCTTTGTCCATCGCCCTTCAGCGCATAGAACATGCCATACACATCGCCGAAGTCGTCCCTCACCTGCGATGCCGAAGCGCCCTGCGGCAATTTGCTTTGCGCATTCGCAACCTTACGGCGCAACATATCCCACTGTTGCTCCACTTCATCATCAGGCACAGTGGTCAGCAGCTCCACCGTGATGAGACTCAAGTCAGAATAACTCGATGACTGAATGTTATTGATGGTGGTCATCTCACCAATGCTCTTCTCAAGGGGGTCAGTCACCTCCAGTTCCACCTGATGTGCCGAAGCACCCGGATAAGTCGTAATGACCATTGCTTGCTTCACCTTGATGGCTGGGTCTTCCAATTTCGACATAGAATTATATGCCATCAGACCACCCACCACAAGTATCACAACCAGGAAGTTGATGAGTTTACTATTATCTAATGCCCATTTACTGAAATTCATAATCCTTCAATCCTCATTTATATTTTAGCAAAGCGCCATTATCATTTTTCATTTAGCGCAGCGCCATTACAACAATCCTCCCACATTCGATTCCGAAGGTTTCTGCAAAAGCTTCACCTTCTGACCATCCTTAATGTGATGAACACCCGATGCCACAATTGATTCACCCGATCTCAAACCGCTCTCCACCAGCATCGTGCCATCACGTTGCACACTCGTCACGGTGACTGCACGCGTCTTTACCACGCCCGACTTCTCATCATACACATACACCATCACCTTTCCTCCCTCATTCAGCACAGCAGATGAAGGCACCCACACCATGCTCGGGTTCTCATTACCTGCCACCTCGGCATACACCATCGTGGTCATGCCAGGAGTGATTTTCTTATGGTCAATGGCACTCGTAAACTTCAATCGGACAGTATAGAGTTGAGAAGTGTTTGCCTCTTGACTCACATGGTCAATGGCCAACGGAAAGGTCTCGTCGCCTGTCACATCAAATCGGCAACCAAAACCCGTGAACTTATCAATCTTGGCAAAATCTGAAGCACTGATTTTGATTTCCACTTCCGTGTCGCCACTCCCAAACACACTCACCACAGGCATGCCCGCACTCACAGTCTCGCCACTCTCATGAAACTTCGTCTGCACATAACCACTGATGGTGCTTCTCAAACGCGTGTCAGCCAACTGGTTCCTGTGATTCGCCAGTTTCTGGGTGATTTGCTGCAACCCGTAACGAGCCTTATCGTTATTGCTTGCTGTCGTGTTGCCCTCAGCATAGAGCGCCATCACACGCTCCGCATCAGCCTTCACCTGTTCATACTCCGCTTGAGTGGCAGCCACCTGCACCTGATAGTCACGCGCATCCATCACAGCCACCACCTGTCCCTTCTGCACATAATCGCCCTCCTTCACCAGCACACGCTCAATCTGTCCTGCAACACGAAATGCCAGATTCACTTCCGATGCCGATTTCGTTCTGCCCGTAAATGTGGTGGCATCCACTTCACCCACACCCTTCACCGTCACCACATCCACAATGGGTGCATCTTCTTGTGGCGCATCCTTATGACCACATGACATCATGGCTGCAGCCATCAGGAATATCGTAATAAGATAGGAAAACTTTTTCATAGTTTTGTCAATTTTTAATTGTTATAATTTTGATGCAAAGATAGAACAATGTTTTGAAACTAATATAGTGTAATAATCGCCACTTTTGTCCTAAAAGTATGTTTTAATTCGAAAAAAAATGGCGTTTTTGTTGGAAAAGTGGCGAAAATGTCGTTATTTTGTCCCAAAATCATGATTTATGAGACAAGAAAAAGTGACAATCCTCGAACTGGAAGGAGGAGAGGTGAACATCCTCAATGCTGAAAAAGAAAGTGTGAAACTGACCAAGACAGGACTCTTCCTGTGCAAAGCAGGCAGCGTCACACTCACCATCGACGGCACAGAGTACCACATGCACAAGGGCTCCATCATCGTATATTTCTCTTACAGCACACTCCACATCATCAGCCACACAGCCAACCTGAAAGGCACACTCATCGGAGCCAACCTCGAGACCATCCAGCCCATGCTCTACAACGTGTCCAATTTCAATGCCCTCTTCGTCATTAAGCAGGCACCCCACCAAATCATCTCCGAAGCACAGCAGCAGGCACTGAACCAACACATCAACCTACTCAAGCAGGTGGCATCCAAAGCTGCAGAAGAAAGGCTCGACACCGAACCTCACCCCAACCGTCCAGTCATTGAGATAGCACGCAAGCAGGCTGAACTTCTCAGCTATTCCCTCATGCTCGAGGTGCTGCAGTGCTACACTGACGTCACACCGCGTGGTGGCTCTTTCACCCGCAAGGATGAGGTACTGCAGAAATTTGTCACACAGCTCTATCGCCACTACCGCACCCAACACGAAGTCCGCTTCTATGCCGAACAGCAGTTCCTCACCACACGCTACTTCAGCACCATCATCAAGGAATGCTCAGGAAAGTCACCCACACAGTGGATAGCCACGGCTCTGTTGGTCGAGGCACGCAACATGCTCAGCCACACCAACATGACCATCAAGGAAATATCCGATGCCCTCACTTTCCCCAATCAAAGCTACTTCGGCAAGTGGTTCAAGAACCTCACCACTCTTAGTCCACTCGATTTTCGAAAGGGAAAAACAGAAAAGAATCGGGAAGAAAAGAACTTCATCGACGTGGTGCAACGCGGCATCAGCTATACCGAGAAATCTGTTTAGGCACTGCCTATCCGGCAAGCCTTTATTCGAACTCGAAGATGTTGATGAATCCTGTCAGTTGGAACACTGTCTTGATATCGTCGTTCACACCACGCATCACCACCCTACTGCCGTTGGCTTTTGCACCCTTCAGGATGCTCAACAGGATGCGCAGACCGCTGGAAGCGATATACTCAAGACCGCTGCAGTCGATGATGACATCCTTGCCATTGCTGTCATAGATAGGTTTCAGCACCTTCTCTGCCTCAACAGCTGCAACGGTGTCCATTTCTCCTTCCAAAGTGGCAAAATACTTGCCATCAATTTCTTCAATTTTTGTGTTCATTTTCAATCAGTTTTATATAGTTTTGACTAGAGTCAATATATTCTTTCCGTCTTCACGCTCATAGTTGACGGAGTCCATCAATTTGCGCACCAGATGGATGCCGAGTCCACCCACCCGACGCTCCTCTACCATGAGTGAGGTGTCAGGTGTCTCCACCAACGTGGGGTCAAACATCACACCAGTATCGACAACGACAATCTTAAGAGTATTGCCATTCCACATCATCTTGACCGTGATGTCGCCATTTATGCCTAAAGGATAGGCGTAATCTATCACATTTACAACAGTCTCCTCAACAGCCAGCTGCAAGCGTCGTGCAAGGGACTTTTCAAGGTTCAATTTCTCATAAAAAGACTTCTGGAAAGCATTCAACTTTGACACTTCGTGAATGTCGTTCTTAAGGCTGAGCACTTCGGTCAACTTGCTCTCATACCGCTGAGGTGTGTAGTGGATGGCAAGCATCGTCAGGTCGTCGCTCTGCTCAGCACCACCAACATACAGATGCACTTCTTCAGTGATTCGCTCCAACATCTGACGAGGTGGCAAATGCTCGTCGGCACATTTGCCGAGCACACTTTCTACGCGCTCGATGCCATAGTACTGTTTACGTGCTTTTCGGGCCTCGGTCAGTCCGTCTGTATAAAGGAAAACAGTGCTGTCGTATGCAAGCACCGTCTCTTGGATTTCATATTTCGTGTCAGCAAACACACCCAATGGCAAGTGCGGATTGCACTTCTCTATTCTCACCTTCCCATTCTCCATCACAAACGGGCTGTCGTGCCCGGCATCGCAGTAGCGCAGATTGCCCGTGGGCAGGTCGAGCACCCCGATGAACATGGTGACGAAATAGTTGGCTTCGTTGTTACGACAGGCAGCCTCATTGATGGTCTGCATAATGCGGGCAGGATTATTCTCGTGGGCAGAGAAGGCACGGAACAGTGAGTGAATCACTGCCATGATCATCGCTGCCGGTGCACCCTTTCCGCTCACGTCGCCAATGCAGAAAAGCAGCTTTTCGTCGCGGATGTAATAGTCATACAAATCGCCACCCACCTCACGGGCAGGGGTGAGCGCCCCCTTGATGTCCACCTCATCGTTACGCAAATCCTGGCGGGGCAGCATGCTCTGCTGAATCTTGCTTGCCACAAGCAGTTCGCCACCAATGCGCTCCTTCTCGGCATTCGCCTCACGCAGGCGTTCCAGATTGCGCGAACTGCGCCACACGATGAATCCCGCGATGAGGAGACCTATGATGGAAGGAATGAGCAACAGAACGCGCTGACGGCGCAATTTGCCAAAGACCTCACTGTCATCCAACACATTGATAAGCACCCAATCGGTCTTGCCACCCACTTCTGTGTAGAACACATGCCGCTTCACACCATCTTCTGTTGTCAGCGTGAAGTACGCATCCTTGCCTTTGTCGGCTTTCAGAACGTCAAGCACCTCCTTGAGCACAGGCGTCTCCTTTCCTGCCAATACATGATAGTTGCCAGTCACTAAGAGGCGTTGCGTCGAACGATAGGTTTTCTCCTCATTGATCACCTCATCGAGCAAGTCAATCGTGATATCTGCCAGAGCTACACCAACAAATCGGTTGTCTGCATCGTGGACAGGAGCGCCATAGGTCGTAATGACCGCCTTGGCTCCGAATTTGTCTTCATACCGGTCGCTCCAATGCGATTTCCCCTGTGCATGAGGAACGCGGTAATACTCTTTTTTCGTGTAGTCAATCCCACTGGCAGCCCCTTGCATCGAAATGATGGAATCTTGTCCTCGGCGCACCGCATAAGGCATGAAAAACTTGCCATATTGGGGGTAATAGTTAGGAGCGTAGGCAACACCACATCCCCAGAACAAAGAGTTGCTCTGAACCATCTGTTGACTCAGTTCAAACATCCATTCCGGTTCATCCAAACTCT
>ONDH01000040.1 GCA_900316505.1 uncultured Prevotellaceae bacterium | reverse complement strand
TATTTGTTTTTATCTATTTTTCTTTCGGCGCCAACGGCGCAACTTCTTATACCGAACTCACGTTAAAACAAGTTCCTGCGGAACGATTGAGCGGATTGAACGGAGATTTTAATTTTGTTTAAGACAGACACAGGTGTTTACGAGTGAGCCAGAATTAGTTGTACTTGTACTATCAAAATACGGGCACTCAGCATTCCGTCATTTGTGCTGGGTGCCCGTAAGGGTAGGCGTTGGGTGTGCGAACCTTTCGCCGTTAGGCAATTCTGATGCGCATGGTGCGCATGTGGGGAATTCTTTTATTCTGCCAGATATTCTTTCATGCTCTTTTTCCAGTCGAGATCATTGCTGAGGTCGGTGAGGTCGTCCACCTTCCATTCGCCACCTTCGTAGATGAGGTTGACGCGCACAGGAATCTCACTGAAGTTATGGAGCTTGAGCGTCACGGCAGCCTCCCAAGGGGTGTCGTCCATAAGGAGTTTCTCCAAGTTGAGGTCTGTGGCGTAAATCTTCTTGCTGAAGTCTTGACCCATCACCCAGTAGTCGGCATCGAAGAAGCCCATCTCGTCAGGATTCTGGTTGTCTTTCTCTATGACAGACTTTACCGTGGCGTTCCAGTCTTTGGAACAAAACTTCTTGTCAAGTTCATTGGATTGGGTTTGCCAATCTTCACTGCTATATGCTTGACCGACCGCTTCATAGACTTCCTGTACGGTTTCGAGGGCATATTGTCCCACTTCCTCCTCTGTTGGTACATACACGGAGCCTGGACCATCGAGCATGAAAACGGAATCTGGATTTTCTGAGCCGTCAGCGCTGCCTGGCTTGTTGCCGTTGCAACTGCTCAGTGCCATGAGTGTGCCGAGCACAAAATAAATTGTTCTTTTCATCTGATTAAAGTTTTGCAAATGCTCAACTATTTTGGAGTTAGGAGTTAGTTTTCTTCCACAAATTTGGACATCTCTTCAAAGAGGTCGTTGTTGTCATCGCCCACCTCGTTCCAAGAGCGGATTTTCCACTGGTTGTCTTCCCAATCGAGTGTCAGTTTCGTGTACATCCACTGTTCGCCTGAATGGAGTTCGAATGTGGCTTCGGCGATGTTGCCCGTCATGAGCTCCACTTTGATGTTCTTGGGGGTGACAGGTGTGTCCATGCCATACGTCCAGCGTATCTGCTCATTTTCGAAGCGTCTGCTGTCGGCTTTCTTTTTGGCATTGATGACGCGTATCTGACGCTGCAATTCGTTGAAGGATTGGGTGCAGAACATGCCGTCGAGGTCGGTGTTGTTCTCCATGCCGTCTTTGCTGGCGGCATAGGTCTTGCTCACCTCTGCATAGATGGTCTTGATTTGCTGTGCCACAGCTTCTTCTGTCCATTGGTCGGCAGGTGCCACGTCCACACCGTCTGCCACGAGCTCGTCAGCGTCGGATGCTGCCAACGATGCGGTTTTAGCCATGGTGGAGTCTATTGCTGTGGAGTCGTTGCTGTCGCTGTTGCCATTGGTCTTGTTGCCACAAGCGGTAAGTCCGAGTGCGGCGATGATGATAAATGTCAGTTTTTTCATCCTGCTGGATTGTCAAGATTGATTCCTAAAAATGATTCCATATCTCTGCGGAAACCTACGCCGTCGGTGTCATAGTCGGCAAAGTCGTCGATTTTCCATTGTCCGTCTTCCACGGTGAGACGAAGGCGCACTTGCCCCTTCTGTCCGTTCCATGAGAGGGTGAGGAAGGCTTCGACTCGGTCTTGTTCGGGGTCGGTGATATCATCGAACTGCACTTTGATGGGAGTGCCAAGTCCTTGATACCAGCGGTAGCCTTCATCTTCAAAGTATTCGTCACTGCCTTGTGCAATGGCTTTCATGCTTTTTTCTTCCACTTGCTCCATGAGAGCGAGGAGGCTCTTGGTGCATGCGATGGAGTCGAGGGTGGTCATGTCCAGACCTCCGTCATTCACATTGTTCAGCTCGTTGTAATAGGCTGTGATTTGGTCTCTGATGGCTTCTTCCGTGTGGATGTCGGCAACAGGTGCTGCAGTCACGGTGGTGTCGGCTGTCAGCGAGTCGGTGTCTGTTTCGACACCATTGGTCTTGTTTCCACAAGAGGTAAAGCTCAATGCTGCGAGAGCCGTGAGAATCAAGATGTTATTCTTCTTCATCTTTTTGTTTTGTATTGATGGGTTAGTTTCGAAAAAGGTCTGGATAACCTTAGGCTACCCAGACCTTTTATATTAGATTGTTTGTTGCTTATTCTGCTGGTGCCTCTGCTGGTGCAGCCTTGCCCTTGTTGGCAAGTTCAGCGAGCTTCTTTTTGCCATTGAAAGCGAACACCCATACGAGGAAGCCTGCAATGAGCAAGAGAATGATGCCGAGCACTGGGCGGTAGAAAATCCATGCGAGAGCAATGACGATGAGTGAGTAAACGATACCCACGATTGTGCAGATGATGCCCACACCGAATGCGAAGATGCTGGAGAGGAATGGAACCACCTTGAGGAGTGTCTCGAGGAATGAGAAGAGGCTCTTGAAACCAGAGATAACCAAGAGGATACCAACGATACGGAGAATCCAAGTCCACATGGTGTTGCTCTCGTTCTCCTCTTCGAAGATTTCTTCAATGCTCTTCTTACCCATTCTCAAAGTCTGGAACTTCTTCTTGTTAGATGCTACGAATGGCTTGAATGTGTTGCCCTCAACCTGAGATACGACAGTCACCTTGGCTGGAACAGTCTTCTCGAAAGTGATGCGTACGTCACCAATCTCAGGAGCGTTCATGCTGCGACCGTAGTAGAGCACATTGCCTGCTTGGTGTACATATTCGAGGTCAACTTTGTTGTCCTGCTTGATAGAGTCGGGGAGTGCAGTCTTCACGCTGTCAGCTGTAGCAGCTGCTGGTTCAGTCTGAGCGGCAGTGGTTGACACGCCCTTGATTCTTGCGTAAGTGTCAGCGATGCTCTGGTTCTGAGATGCCAAGATGTTCTCGTTGATGTTCAGCTCAATAGCCTCAGAAGAACTGATGGAGTGGATGAGGGACTCGTTGAGCACATAAGCGCCGAAGGTCACTTTCTCTGCCCAAACATCCTGATCCTCTACAGTTGTCCAAGTGTAGTTCTTACCCTGATAAGCGGGATCCTTGAAGTCGCCACTGTTGACAGGGCTGCTTACCCACTCCTGAGTGTAAGTGTAAGTGGTTGTAGTTTCCTGCTTGCCGCCGAGCTTGTCTTCGCTCTTTGATTCAGAGTGCTCAACCCACTGGAAGTATTCCACCTTACGGCTGAGGCTGATAGCGTTCTCGCTGATGCCGAACTGTGCATCGGTCAATACTTCGTCTGTGGTAGCCATTGCGGTAGCACATACGAGTTCACCTTCAAACTCGGCACTCTTCTTGTCGGGATTAGGCATCTCGACACATGCACCTTGTGCATCTTCCAGCATGTCTGCTGTCTTTACAGCGCGACCTTCGTTCCACCAAAGCAGAATAGTTGCACCGATGATGATGACAAAGCCCATGAGGGTGGCCTTGATTGAATTGCCCACACGGGTACCATAACCCGTAGTTGTTTTCTCTGTGTAAGCCATAATCTTTTGCTTTAAAGAATGATTAGTAAATAGAAATTTTATAACAATAGAATTCGTAATCTGCTGCAAAGGTAGTCTTTTTTGTTAATACATCAAAAAAATAATGAAATTTTTGCCTTTTTGAATGTGCTTTTTGTCAAAATGTAGGTATGCACTCCCTGTTTTGGAGAAAAAGAACGCAAAACTGATGTCAAGACCTTTGTAAAACCGAAGAAAAGCAGTAACTTTGCACATCATTTTACTACTAAAAAACGATTATGACACTCAAAGCATTGAACGCTCGCACGGCTCCGAAGAGCCATGCACCTGAGAGAATCATCCAGTTTGGAGAGGGCAATTTCCTCCGTTGTTTTGTGGACTGGATTGTTTACAACATGAATCAGAAGACTGACTTCAACTCCAGCGTGGTAGTGGTTCAGCCTATCGAACACGGTATGGTGGATTGGCTCAATGGTCAGGATTGCCTCTACCATGTCAATCTGCAAGGTCGCCTGAACGGAGAGAAGGTGAATTCGCTCACTCGCATCGACTGCATTAGCCGTGCGCTCAATCCTTATAGCCAAAATCAGGCTTTCATGGCATTGGCAGACCAGCCGGAGATTCGTTTTGTCATTTCCAATACCACTGAAGCCGGTATCGCTTTTGACCCTGCGTGCAAGTTGACCGATGCACCTGCTTCTTCTTATCCTGGCAAGCTGACGCAGTTGCTCTATCGCCGTTTCAATACATTCAACGGTGCTGCTGACAAGGGACTGATCATCATGCCTTGTGAATTGATTTTCCTGAACGGACATCACTTGAAGGAGTGCATTTACCAATACATTGAATTGTGGAAGAAAGACTTTGGTGCTGACTATGCTGCTTTCAAGGAGTGGTTCACTAATTATAATTATGTGTGTGCAACACTTGTTGACCGCATCGTTCCGGGTTTCCCTCGCAAGGAGATTGCAGAGATTCAAGAGAAGATTTGTTATGCTGACAATCTCGTTGTACAGGGTGAAGCATTCCACCTTTGGGTGATTGAGAAGCCCGAGAATATGGACATCAATGCCCTCAAGGCTGAGTTCCCAGCAGAGAAGGCTGGACTCAATGTCCTGATTGCTCCCAGCGAGAAACCTTACCACGAAAGGAAAGTGACTTTGCTGAATGGCCCTCACACCGTGCTTTCTCCAGTGGCTTACCTCAGTGGCATCAACATCGTGCGTGATGCCTGCAACCACGAGGTGGTTGGGAAGTACATCCATAAAGTGCAGTTCGACGAACTGATGCAGACGCTAAATCTCCCTATGGAGGAACTGCAGCAGTTTGCCACTGACGTGCTGGAGCGTTTCAACAATCCGTATGTTGACCATCAGGTGACGAGCATCATGCTCAATTCTTTCCCGAAATATGAAACTCGCGACCTCCCTGGCGTGAAAGTGTATCTGGAGCGTAAAGGTGAACTGCCACAAGGTTTGGTTTTCGGACTTGCTGCCATCATCACCTACTACAAGGGAGGCACACGTGCGGACGGCGCACCCATCGAACCCAATGATGCACCTGAAATTATGCAACTGCTCAAAGACCTTTGGGCAACAGGCGACACGCAGAAGGTGGCTGAAGGGGTACTTGCTGCTGAAAACATCTGGCACGAAGACCTCAACAAGACCGTTCCAGGTCTCACCGCACTTGTCAAGAAAGACCTTGACTTGATTCAGGAGAAGGGAATGCTGGAAGCTGTGAAGACCATCTTGTAAGCGGTTCAAAAAAGATAATTTCCCCCTCATAAAAGGCTGGCATCTCATCAAGATACCAGCCTTTTTCTATGTCCACTCGTCATGCCGAAAAAACGGAAAAACGTTGATTTTTGTGTGTGGGGGGGGGGTAAATGTTCGTAAATACATATATTGTTGTTGGAATGTCGAAAATACGAAAAAAAATAAAAGAAAAAGTGGAATTAGTTGTGAAATGTCAGGCGTTTTATATAATTTTTACGTAAATTTGCCAAGAATTGAATGATGAAAAGAAACGAATAAAGAAAAGATTTGGGATGAAAAAGATTTTTATTTTGTTTTTGATGGTGCTGTGTGGAATAAGAGCCTTGGCACAGGAAGAGTATTACATCAAGAATTTTGGAAAGGCGGATGATTTGAGAGTGCGCAGCAGGGTGTGCTTCGCTCAGGTCAATGGATTCATGTGGATTGGAACGACGAATGGCGTGATTGTGTTCGATGGCCGTCATGCTCACTTATATCCTATTCCCGACCCAGACGGGATGGGAGGTTACTTCTGCCGTGTCACCGACATTCAGGTGGCTCCCGATGCCTCCATTTGGGTGGGCACAAAGCGTGGTATCTACCTGTTCAACATCACTACGGAGAGTTTGGAACCGTTCCCCGTCAAGGGATTGCCGAAGAATGCCAACATCTCACACCTTCGTGTTGACTACGAGGGAAGGCTGTGGGTGTTGGTGGACAGCCGCGTGTATGTGGTGGATGTGAAGAAGAAGACAGCGGAGAAGGTAGGCAACGAGTTGTTGATGCCGTGTTGCCTGACGGTGGCCAACGATGGCAAAGTGTGGATGGGCGACAACCAGGGTATGCTGTACAGTTATGATCCGAAGAAGAAACTAATCCGCTCCTGTACGGGCAAGCCCGAGGGTCAGGATAGGTTGGGCAGAATCGAGAGCATCACAGAGATGAAGGACGGTTTGCTGGCATTGGCAACAGCCTCTGAGGGAGTTTATCTGTTCAGTCCGAAGACACGCAAGTCCAAGTTGCTCTTCTCGCACGGCGATAAAGGTGCTCCCATCATTGCCCACACGTCTATCACCCCTGATGGGGAGGCGCTCTGGGTTGGTACGGAGCATGGCATTGTGATTTATCACACGAAGGATGGCAGCATGACCAGTCTTCGCCAGTCATCCATCGCTGCCAACTCGCTGTCGGGCAATGCCGTCCACTCGCTCTTTGTGGACAGGGAGCGTGGTGTGTGGGCAGGCACGTTCTTTGGCGGCATCAACCGCATCAGCATCTCATCGCAGAACTTCAGCACGTTTGGACCCGAGAGTGAGACGCATGATGTGGATGTGGTGCGCGAGATGTGTGAGGATGCGCAGGGTCAGTTGTGGGTTGGCACCGAGGATGGTGGACTCTATGAACTGAACCGCTATGAGGGTAGATTGCAAGTGGCAGATGTGGCTTGGGGTGGGGAGCCTGTCCCCTTCAATGTGCAGAGTCTGATGATGGTGGGCGACGACTTGTGGGTGCTGACCATCAGTGATGGCATCTATGTGGTGGACACAAAGAGTCGTCGGTTGAAGCACCACTACACGAAGATAAACGAACAGGACATGAGTTTCTCGCTGGGCGGCATCAGCCTGTGCCAGCAGAACGGCACCATCTTTGTGGGTTCGTCGCAAGGTGTGTTCATCTTCGACGAGCAGAAGGGTTCGTTCGACCAGATTTCTGAACTGGCTCGCACATATGCGCACCATCTGCATGCTGACCGCCATGGTGAGGTATGGGTGGCGACCTTCGACAGAGGTCTGTGGCGCATCCATCAGAATAAGGACAGGTGGGGTGCCCCACAGCAAAAAGGGCTGTGGACAGCCGAACGGACATCCTTCGACTATACCTGCACGACAGTCGTGTATGAAGACTCGAAGGGCTACTACTGGGTGGGCACCGACAAACGCGGCTTAATGGGTTACGATGCCCGAAGCGGGAAGACGATGCAACTGACCGTGTCGAGACATTTGGCACAGGAGTCCGTCAACAACATCATGGAAGATGACAACCACAACTTGTGGCTGAACACATTCGACGGACTTTACAGTTACAACATCGACAACGGGGCGATTCGCCACTTCACGACAGACAATGGTCTGCCGTCGGACTACGTGAACTATTCTGCGGGCTATATTGCCAAGAACGGTCGGGTGTATGTGGGCACTTATAAGGGTCTGGTGAGTTTCAACCCCAATGTGTTCAATTCGCCAGAAAAACGCCTGACTCCTTATATCCTGAATCTCTATATGAATGGCAGGTTTGTCCTTCCTGGCGACAGCACCGGCATTCTGAAGCAGACCCTCTACACGACCCCCAAATTGACCTTGAAGTACAGCCAAAACACGTTCGCCATCAACTATGCCACACCTGTTTTCCAGCATGGCGTCAACGTGTGGTACAGGTATCGTCTCAATCCGGATGAGCCATGGGTGCTCAATCGTCGTGCAGACATGCTGCAACTGACCAACCTGTCAGCAGGCACTTATGACTTAGAACTTCAAGCCAGTTTCAACCCAGAGGTGTGGGACGGCGAAGTGGCCAAACTGCGCATCACTATCCTGCCTCCAGCATGGCTCAGTCCCTTTGCCATCATCTTCTATGTACTGCTCATTGCACTATTGGTGTATGGTGCCATGTGGTACCTCAAGAAGAGAAAAACCGACAAGAGCTTAGAAGAGGAGGAAGAAGTGCAAGAAGAAGTGCAGGAGGAGGCGTTGAGTGGTCAAATGGGGCATCTTGTAGCAGAAAGTGGGGGTGGAAAGGAGTAAAATTGCGATGAAGGGTGCAACGTATTTACGCTGCACCCTTCATCGTAATTTCGTTGTAAGGGGTGGGGGAAGAACTTTTTTTATCGTGTCGAGCACACGTTTTTTCTCTCAATGCTTTCGTCAATCAAAATAAATCTGTACCTTTGCAGTCGATTTCGGGGGGAGTCCTCTCGGAGTCGCACAGAAAAGAGAGTATTCACTAATTAAAAACAACTATGGACGATTATCCGGCGAATAGTATGAAGTGCCTGGGATAAGATTCACCTCTCACGTGGAGTTGCATGAATCTTTGCCCCGATTTTTTACTGTTCTAACATCAACAAGCAAAGGTTCAGACAACAATGCGAACATTTTGGAATTTTAATGGCGGCATCAAGCATATTGATGCGTGGGAGCCAAACTGCTGGGTGCAGGTGACCTGCCCAGTGGATGACGATAGGGAGTTCTTGGAGCAGGAACTCGGAATGCCCGACTACTTCATGGATGACGTTTCGGATGCTGATGAGCGTGCACGTTATGACATGGATGAGGGTTGGCTGATGATTATCTTGCGTGTCCCTCATTTGAAAAGTGTCTCTTCAAGGAGCCCTTACACAACCATCCCGTTGGGTATTGTGGTGAAGGGTGACAAGATTATCACCATCTGCAATCAGGAAACACGGATGATGCTTGACTTTGTGAACCACCAGATGCGCCGTGCTGAAGGGTTCACCGATGCAGCAGACCTTGTGTTCCGCCTCTTCTTGAGCACTTCGGTGTGGTATCTGAAATATCTGAAGCAAGTCAATGGCATCATTGAGAAAGCGAAGCGTGACCTCGACAAGCATATCGACAACAAGGATTTGGTCAATCTTTCCCGTCTGCAAGATTCGCTCACATATTTCGGCACCTCCATCCGTGGTAACGAATCGCTGTTGAGCAAACTGAAGTTTCGCCTGCCTGTCGATGAACTGGATGCTGAACTCATTGAGGATGTGAACATCGAGATGAATCAGGCGCGTGAGACGACCGCCATCTACATCAACATCTTGGATTCGACGATGGACACCTACGCGAACATTATTAATAATAATATGAATACGGTGATGCGATTGCTGACGTCGCTGAACATGATCATCCTTTTCCCGACATTCATTACGTCGATGTTCGGCATGAACCTCATCAATGGGATGGAAAACTGGAAGATGGGCTTCCCGATTGCCATCATTGCCTGTGTGGTCAGCACAGCGGTGTCGTTGTGGTGGTTCAGAAGGAAAAAATGGCTGTGACATTCCTCCAAATTGCAACATGGGTGTACCAATTTATATTGGCTTACACCCATTTTCGTTTTTTTTGAAATAAAATGAAAACAAGTTGCCATTCGTTTGATGATTTATTAGTATCTTTGCAAAGATTTTGGTAAAAAGAAGGAAACATCATTATATCTAATAATCACAACAAACAATGAAAAAGTACAATTTCAATGCAGGACCTTCCATCCTTCCTCGCGAGGTGATTGAACAGACTGCACAGGCTTGTCTTGATTTCAATGGTTCAGGACTCTCTCTTATGGAGATTAGCCACCGCGCAAAGGATTTTCAGCCAGTAGTTGACGAGGCAGTAGCTCTCTTCAAGGAACTTCTCAACATTCCAGAGGGTTACTCCGTGCTCTTCCTTGGTGGTGGTGCAAGCCTTGAGTTCTGTATGGTTCCTTACAACTTCCTCGAGAAGAAGGCTGCATACCTGAACACTGGTGTTTGGGCTACAAAGGCAGAGAAGGAAGCAAAGGCATTCGGTGAAGTGGTGGAAGTGGCTTCTTCTGCTGACAAGAACTTCACTTACATTCCACGCAATTTCGAGATTCCAACAGATGCTGACTACCTGCACATCACCTCTAACAACACGATCTATGGTACAGAGCTTCGCAAAGACATCGATTCTCCAATCCCTCTGATTGCCGACATGTCTTCAGACATCTTCAGCCGTCCTGTTGATGTGAGCAAGTATGCCATGATTTATGGTGGTGCACAGAAGAACCTCGCTATGGCAGGTCTCACTTTCGTTATCGTGAAGGAGGATGCTCTTGGTAAGGTGTCTCGTCACATCCCAACCATGCTCGACTACCGCACTCACGTGAAGAAGGGTTCTATGTTCAACACTCCTCCAGTGGTGCCTATTTACTCAGCATTGATGAACCTCCGCTACATGAAGGCTCACGGTGGTGTGGAGGCTATGGAGAAGTTAGCAAAGCAGCGTGCTGAAATTGTATATGCAGAAATCGACCGCAACAAACTCTTCGTGGGTACTGCTGAGGAAGACAGCCGCTCTCTCATGAACATCACTTTCGTGTTGAAGCCAGAGTATCAGGATTTGCAGGACGAGTTCCTCAAGTTCGCTACCTCACAGGGCATGGTCGGCGTGAAGGGTCACCGCGACGTTGGTGGTTTCCGCGCTTCTTGCTACAACGCCATGTCTATCGAAGGCGTTCAGGCTCTCGTGAAGTGCATGAAGGAATTTGAAGCACAACATTAATTGAAAGAAAATAAACAATTTATTGCGGCAAGCCGCCGAAGAAAAAATAAATAAAAATGTATAAAAATAGATAAAAATATTTTTCTTTATTTTTACTTGTTTTTACCTATTTTTTCTTCGGTGACTTGTCGCAATTATTAAATATTTCATCAAATGGCAAAGGTACTGATTGCTACAGAAAAACCATTCGCGGCACAGGCTGTCAATGGTATCAAAGAGATTATTGAAGGCGCAGGTTTTGAACTTGCTCTTTTGGAGAAATATACAGAGAAGGCACAGCTGTTGAATGCTGTGGCTGACGTGGATGCCATCATCATCCGTTCTGACAAAATCGATGCAGAGGTGCTCGATGCTGCCAAGAACTTGAAGATTGTGGTTCGTGCAGGTGCTGGTTACGACAATGTTGACCTCGAAGCTGCCACTGCTCACAAGGTGGTGGTGATGAACACTCCTGGTCAGAACGCTAATGCAGTGGCTGAGTTGGTGCTCGGTTTGCTTGTGTTCACTGTTCGTAACTTCTACAATGGCAAGGCTGGTTCTGAGCTTCTCGGCAAGAAACTGGGTATCCTCGCATTCGGTAATGTGGGTCGCAACGTGGCTCGCATCGCCAAGGGCTTCGGTATGGAAGTGTCTGCATACGATGCTTACTGCCCAGCAGAGGCTATCGAGGCTGCAGGTGTTCACGCTGCTGCATCACAGAATGAGCTCTTCGAGACTTGTGACATCGTTTCTCTCCACATCCCTGCCACTGCAGAGACCAAGCAGAGCATCAACAAGGCACTCGTTGGCAGCATGAAGAAGGGTGGTATCCTTATCAACACTGCCCGTAAGGAGGTCATCAATGAGCCAGAACTCATTGAACTTCTCGCTGAGCGCACTGACCTCAAGTACATCACTGACATCAAGCCTGATGCAGATGCAGAGTTCGCAAAGTTTGAGGGTCGTTACTTCTCCACACCTAAGAAGATGGGTGCACAGACTGCCGAGGCAAATACCAACGCAGGTCTTGCTGCAGCTAACCAGATTGTCGGCTACATCAAGGAGGGTATCACGAAGTTCCAGGTGAACAAGTAATCATCCAAGTGTTGTACATTTTATAGACAACAACTATACAATTATATCAAAAGTGAAGAAGTCGCAAACCGATGGGTTTACGACTTCTTTTTTGTTTCAATATTATCTTGTTTACTTTCTGACCACTTCACGCTCAAAAAAGTCTAAGAAGAAGGGCCAGTTAGGACCAGCTTCATGACCACCATGGTGTTGACGGTAGGTGAGGCGTCCTTCCATCAAACCATTGTCCATTCCGGGGAAGAGGTCTGTTCCTACACCTTTGTATCCAAGCAGTTCATATACGGGTGATGCCTTTGAAGCAGAGATGAACGAACCAACCACATCTTGCCATTTGTCGCCATTCCAACTGCCTGTAGAGATGAAGCATGCTCGTGGTGCGCAGAGTGCAATGAGCTCATGCTGATCAACAGGGATGTCGTTTTCGGTCAGTGGGTCAGTACCGTACTTGATTAAGTTACCGCACACCCAATGGTATTCTTCGCTCGAAACAATGTTCCCGATGCTCTCGCCACAGTCACGACGCCATCCTGCTGCACCAGCCTTACCTGATGAAGCGATGAATCCAGCTGCAATGCGTTCTTCGAAAGCCATAGCCACGAGTGATGCTTTGCCGTATCGTGACACACCTTCGATGGCGCACTTTGTCGCATCGAAAGTTGCGTCGGTTCCCAAGTAATCAAGGAGGCGAGATAATCCCCATCCCCATGCACGAAGTGCTCCCCAATCGGTAGGCTTGCGGAATTGCCCCTTGTTGCACAAACCAATAATGCCGTTGGTAAGACCATGACCTGCATCTGCCTGTATGGATGAAGGATTGATGGTGGCAGCAGCCCAACCGCGTTCAATCACCATCTGTTGCCATGACACAGAACCGGCACGGGTGCGGGTGGGGTCGCCACCTCCGAAGCCGAACTCTATGATGACGGGAATGTTTCGCTTTCCATTGTCAGGATATACCACATTGGCTTGAATCTCCACCTTGATGGATGGATAGTTGGAGTTGTCCACCACGCCTTTGAGATTGCGGACGACTACGGGTGTTCCTGCGAAATCCTTCTTCTCCTCATTCGTGACTTCCCATTTCACATTGGGTACATTGTCAGGAATACGTCCATAGACATTGTCCTCAAACAATTTCACCAATTCAGGACGTCGCACCTTATACCACATCTTTGCGTTGGTCACTCTCTTGCCGCTTTCTGTTACCAATGCGTCTGGATAGAAAGGGTAGGGGTTGGCCGTCAACTCATCATAATTGGGATGTTTACTCTCGTCCTGACTGTTAGGTTGCCGACCCTCACGGGGTTGTCCAACTCCTACTTTGGTCAGCATGTCAGCATAATCGGTTGCTGTGATTCTGCGGAGACTGTCCATGTTTACACGATTTCCGCCTCCGAACATAAACTGTGCGTTTGCTGCTAATGGGATGCAAGTCATCACCATGATTCCGATAAAATGACTAAAAGCTTTCATACTTATGCTTTGTAAAGATGTCTGTATTTTATAGATTTTAAGTTTTTGAAATAGTTAAGTAGTTAAGCTGGCACTCTATAAAATGAGAGAATGAAAGAATGAGAGAATGAAAAGTTGCCTACCAACTCTCAACTCTCAACTAATCAAACGGATGTCACTCATGACTCTTCAGGAAAGTGCTTAGATAGTTGGCAATGCTCGTGCAGCCACGAGGAGGACTCATTTGTTCACCGCAGGTGCTCACCTTGCCGCCTTCCAGCTCGCATGTGAAACTCCATGATGGAGGACCGCCTGTAACTGGTGGAACACCTGTAAGAATGGGACGGTAAAAATTGGAAGGTTCCTGATAGATTTTGTGTTCCTCCATCATTTGTCTGATGGTGTTGAGCACATCTTCCGAGAGTGTGATTTGTGGACGCTTCTCAGCTTCGTCAAGGCGACGGTTTTCTGGACCATACAACATGACCTTGCCAGTGGACGACTCTACTTTTATTTCATAATACACGGGATTGGGGCGTGAGGAACCATACTCTTCGTAGATGAGATGCTTGATTTTTCCTGTTGGCATTGTCTGGCTGGCTCCCTGTCGGCGCATAGCATATACTTTGTCGCAGAATTGGGTGACTTCCCTGAAACGGTTGTAGGTGATGCTGTTCTCCCTTTCTGCCTTGTCTATCAGCATGGGGAACCATTCCAGGTGGTATTTCGCCACTTCTTTTTCGGTGAGTGAATGACACATGCTTATCGTCCAGTCATTCTGACGGTAAGTTTCTCGGACAGCAGCAGTGTCTTTGGCATACTGCTCTTCCGAACGATAGTAGGCTTCCATGCAGTAATCGAAACACTTGTCGCCATTCTGCAAGAGCTCTATCATCGGATTGAGAACGAGATGGTCTCTCATGTCTATGAGCCGTTGAATGTCTGCTTTCCGTTGTTTCTTGTCGGGTTTGGGAAGGTTGTTGGCATGGAGAATGCCAACAGACATCGCTAATGCGACGCCTATTGTAATGATTCTGTTCATGGTGATGGTTTGAAACATTCTTTTCTGATTGATGTGTGCAAAGATAGAGAAAAGTTAGGACATCTCCCAATTTTTTATTATTTTTGCATCCAATTATGAAATATTCAAAAGAACAATGAAACAGAAAACATTGGGGATGATAGCCGCCATCCTGTTTTTGTGCGGTATCGTGAGCGTGAATGCTCAGACAGAAAACAAGAAGAAGGATTCTGCTTATTTCAACATATTTGGATTACCTAATCCATGTGTCTATCTGCCAGCACCGCCTGATACAGCAAGTTTGCTGTTTGTAGATGATTTCCAGCAGTTTCTGTGGGGCAAGTCTATTCGCAACACACCTCGTGGTCAACAGGCAAGTTGGGAATCGCTGTATGGTGCTGACCGTATGGCGACGGTGTTCAGCGAGGCGATGGGCATGACCATCAGTAAGGAGGCTACTCCTGCTATTTATCGGTTCATCAAACGTACGGGCGAGACAAGTAACCAAGCCACCAGTATGGCGAAAAGACGTTATATGCGTGTACGTCCTTTTGCCCGCATGAACGAGCATGTGTCCAGTCAGTTTGATGACGAGAGAGACTTGCGCCGCAATGGTTCCTACCCATCTGGTCATACGGCATTTGGATGGGGCTCTGCATTAGCTATGGCGGAGGTCGCTCCTGAATTACAGGACACCATTCTGCGCAGAGGTTATGAATATGGACAGAGTCGAATCATTGTAGGTGCTCATTGGCAGAGTGATGTGGATGCTGGCCGTTTGGCAGCTTCAGCCGCTTTTGCACGGATGCACACTTCGCCCGAATATCAAGAAGATTTGGAGGAAGCACGTGAGGAATACCGACGTATCAAGGGTATCAAGTCAAAGAAGGTGGAAGTGGGTTATCCAAAAGGTGAGAAGGTGTTGGATGCACCCATTGATACGGCTTCCTATCGTTATTATGGTGATGTGATTTATTATTGGCAAGCAAAGCAGGAACGGGGGACAAGTCGTGGGAAACAGGCGTTGACAGATGCTGCCTGCGAGGTGAAGGATTTTCTCGACTGCTATACGCCATGTGTCGGGTTGGCGTTGAATGAGAAGAAAACGCCAGCTATTGCGGCATTGGTGAAAAAGACCTTTGATGAACTGTGCAATACAGCTACACAGGTGAAATCGACAGGTTTCCGTACACGTCCTTTTGTCAGATTTGCTGAAAGTTCAGCCATACCCGAACAGAATGAACACTATTCCACGTCATCCAGTTATCCATCTGCTCATTCTATCTTAGGGTGGGGTGTTGCTCTTACACTGGTGGAGGTGATGCCGAATTGTCAGAACGCCATTTTGGAACGTGGCTATGAATATGGTCGAAGCCGAGCTATCTTGGGGTTCCATCATGCCAGCGATGTGCAGGCAGGACGTTTGGCTGCAGCTTATACGTTTGCACGTTTGCACAACGACACGGAATTCCAGAAACTGATGCTTGCTGCGAAGAAAGAATATGACAAGATGAAGGACAAGGCTGCAGCTCCTGTGATGAATGTGTCACCCAATTCTTCGGAAGGTTTTGTCAATCTGACGGATGCAGTGCCTGATGCCATCCTCGAAATTCGCTATTACAGCACTTACAACTTCGTGGGCACCCGCATTGATGGCTACGAAGAACCCACAGCATTGCTTACCCGTCGTGCGGCGGATAGTCTTCGTGCCGTGAGCGATGACCTCAAGGAACTGGGTTACCGACTGAAAATCTACGATGCTTACCGTCCACAATGTGCGGTTGACCATTTCATGCGATGGGGTGCAGATGTGAACGATACGCTGATGAAGCCTTACTTCTATCCCGACCTCGACAAGCATGTGCTTTTCCCACAGGGCTATATTGCAGAGCGGAGTGGTCACACTCGTGGTTCAACTGTCGATTTGACCCTCTTCGACATGAAGACTGAGAAGGAACTGGACATGGGTGGCACGTTCGACTGGTTTGGTCCCGAAAGTCATCCCGACTTCTGCGGAAATCCTGACCTCCTCGACTTTACTGCTGACAACCAGAAAAGTCCAGCCGACCGCACTCTCACTCCCGAACAGTTCTTTAACCGCATGGAACTCCGCACGGCAATGATGCGTCATGGCTTCAAACCTATCGACACGGAGTGGTGGCATTTCACACTGGCGAACGAACCATATCCTGACACCTATTTCACCTTCCCTGTAAAACGCTTGAAATAGTCTGTCATTAAATAAAAAATGTGCCCAACACCTGTTGAAGTGTTGGGCACAATAGTTTTGATAGAGGAAATCACATTCTTGCTTTTCCGTATCTCCGTTCCACCTCTTCCCAATTGATGATGCTCCAAAGAGCGGAGAGGTGGTCGGGACGGCGATTCTGATAGTCGAGGTAGTAGGCGTGTTCCCACACATCGAAGGTGAGTAGGGGAGTCAACCCCTTTTGTACAGGATTGGCGGCATTTGCCTCCTGTGTAATGAAGAGTTGTCCGGCTCTGTCCGCAGAGAGCCATACCCAGCCACTACCAAAGAGTGTGGCACCTTTCTTCTGAAACTCCTCCTTGAATGCTTCGAACGAGCCAAAAGTATTGACAATGGCATTTGCCAATGGTCCTGTTGGCTCACTCTTTGCAGGCTTTCCGCAGAACTGTCCAAAGTACAGTTCATGATTGAGAATCTGGCCGGCATTGTTCAGGATTCCTCCTTCTGCCTTGCAGACAATCTCTTCGAGCGTTGCTTCTTCAAATCCGCTCCCGTCCAACAGGGCATTGAGGTTATTCACGTAAGCTGCCAGATGCTTTCCATGGTGAAACTCCAGCGTCTGCTTGCTAATTACAGGCTCCAACGCATCCATTTCATACGGCAGAGCCATCAAAGCAAATTTTCCCATATTTTCTTGTGTTGATGAATGAAACTTACGGCTAATAATTCTCGGCGTTGATTTCGAAATAAGCCTGAGGATGGAAACAAACTGGACAAACATCGGGCGCGGAGGTGCCGACAACAATGTGACCGCAGTTGCGACATTCCCACACACTTACGCCACTCTTCTTGAACACTTCGGCAGCCTCAACATTGTGTAACAGGGCACGATAGCGTTCCTCGTGATGTTTCTCGATAGCTGCCACACCTCGGAACTGCTCTGCCAACTCATGGAAGCCTTCTTCATCAGCTTCACGGGCAAAGGTGTCGTACATGTCTGTCCATTCGTAGTTTTCGCCTTCTGCTGCATGGAGCAGATTCTCTGCAGTGGTGCCAACCCCACCCAGATGTTTGTACCACAGTTTTGCATGTTCTTTTTCATTCTCAGCGGTCTTGAGGAAGAGGGCGGCTATCTGCTCATAGCCATTCTTCTTGGCGACAGAGGCGAAGTAGGTGTATTTGTTTCGTGCCATTGACTCGCCAGCAAAAGCCGCTTCCAGATTCTTCTCGGTCTTAGTGCCGGCATATTTGTTGGAGGCAGGCGCTTCAGCCTTCTCTGCGGCCACCTTCACAAAGTCGGATGCGGGATGTTTGCAGATGGGACAAATGAAGTCTTCTGGCAATTCTTCTCCCACATATTCGTAACCACAGATGCTGCAACGCCAAATGGTCTTGCCATCTTCCGTCTTTCCTGCTGGTTGAGGCTTGGGTTTGATGTTGGCTTGGTAATAGTTGTAGGTGGCGGAAGGTGTGTCGGAGAGCGTTTCCATCTCGGTGACAAGCCCGATGAACAGCATGTGTGTGCCGAGGTCAATGGCTTGTTCCACATCAGCAGAGATGAATGCGTTGGTGCCACGTGTGATAGCGAAGGTGCCATTGCTGACACGGCGACAATCTGTAAAGTCTGCGAACTTGTTCACGGTGCGTCCACTTTGGAAACCAAAATGCTTGAAGAGTTTAAAGTCGGCAGCTTCGCTAAGGATGGAAGCCGTAAAGCGTCCTGACTTTTGGATAAGTTCAGTGGTGAAATTGCTCTTGTTGAGGGCGACAGAGATGCGGTTCGGCTGTGCCGTCACTTGTGCTACCGTGTTGCTGATGCAACCATTGTCACGGTCACCATCTTTGGTCGTGATGACAAACAATCCATATTGGATGTTGAAAAGTGGATTACTCATAGGGCTGATTAGTTTTTAGGTTGATAAGTTGTGTTCATGCTAATCTCGCCACAAAGATAGTCATGATATTTTATATAAAAAATAGCTTCAACCACTATTAAGATAGTTTAACGAAAAGCGTAAACAAAAAAGCGGCGCATCCAATTGGGTGCACCGCTTTCTTGGCGTATATTTTAATTTACTCTTCGTTCAAGATCTTCATGATCTCACAGCAAGCCTTTGCCACATTGGTGCCAGGACCGAAGATGGCTGCTACACCTGCCTTGTAGAGGAAGTCGTAGTCCTGGGCAGGGATGACACCGCCAGCAATGACGAGGATGTCTTCACGTCCAAGTTTCTTCAGTTCTTCGATTACCTGTGGCACAAGTGTCTTGTGACCTGCAGCGAGAGAAGAAACACCGAGTACATCGACGTCGTTCTCCACAGCCTGACGAGCAGACTCGGCTGGTGTCTGGAAGAGAGGACCCATATCCACGTCCATACCGCAGTCGGCATAACCTGTTGCCACTACCTTGGCACCACGGTCGTGACCGTCCTGTCCCATCTTGGCAATCATGATGCGAGGACGACGACCATTGGCCTGTGCAAATTTCTCTGTTGCGGCGCAAGCGTCCTTGAATGCCTGGTCGCCCTTTGATTCTGAACTATACACGTTGCTGATGGTTCTAATGATTGCTTTATAACGACCAACGACAGCTTCGCAAGCGTCGGAGATTTCTCCGAGCGTACAACGCAGACCTGCTGCCTTCACAGCGAGGTCGAGGAGGTTGTTCTCGCTCTTCTTGCCGTCCTTGAACTCCTGTACACACTTGGTGATTTCTGCAAGAGCAGCCTGACAAGCGGCTTCGTCGCGGTTGGCTTTGAGTTCCTTGAGGGCTGCTTCCTGTTGCAGACGTACAGCGGTGTTGTCCACTTCGAGGATGTCGAGTGGGTCTTCGTGGTCAAGACGGTACTTGTTGGTGCCGACGATGGTCTGAGTGCCTGAGTCGATACGTGCCTGAGTACGTGCTGCAGCTTCCTCAATACGCATCTTTGGCAGACCTGTTTCGATAGCCTTTGCCATACCGCCGAGCTTCTCGATTTCCTGAATGTGCTCCCAAGCCTTGTGAACCAACTCGTTGGTCAGTGTCTCCACATAGTAAGAACCTGCCCATGGGTCAATCTGCTTGCACACCTTGGTCTCATTCTGAATGTAAATCTGCGTGTTACGAGCGATACGGGCAGAGAAGTCGGTTGGCAGGGCGATGGCCTCGTCAAGGGCGTTGGTGTGGAGAGACTGTGTGTGTCCCAGCACGGCTGCCATAGCTTCGATACAAGTACGACCCACGTTGTTGAAGGGGTCTTGCTCTGTGAGTGACCAACCAGAAGTCTGAGAGTGAGTACGGAGTGCGAGAGACTTAGGATTCTTGGCTCCGAAGCTCTTCACAATCTTTGCCCACAACAGACGACCTGCACGCATCTTGGCAATCTCCATGAAGTGGTTCATACCAATCGCCCAGAAGAACGAGAGGCGAGGAGCGAAGGCATCCACGTCGATACCAGCGTTCACACCTGTGCGGAGGTAGTCCATACCGTCGGCGAGGGTGTAAGCCAACTCGATGTCGGCAGTAGCACCTGCTTCCTGCATGTGGTAACCGGAAATGGAGATAGAGTTGAACTTAGGCATCTTCTGAGAAGTGTATTCGAAGATGTCGGCAATAATCTTCATGGAGAATGCTGGTGGGTAAATATAAGTATTACGCACCATGAACTCCTTCAAGATGTCGTTCTGAATCGTACCAGCCATCTCTTCGAGCTTGGCACCCTGTTCCAAACCTGCGTTGATGTAGAAGGCGAGGATAGGGAGCACACCGCCGTTCATGGTCATGGAGACAGACATCTTGTTCAATGGAATGCCTGCGAAGAGCACCTTCATGTTCTCCAAAGAACAGATGCTCACACCAGCCTTACCTACGTCGCCGACCACACGAGGGTTGTCTGGGTCGTAACCACGGTGAGTGGGGAGGTCGAATGCCACTGAAAGTCCCTTCTGACCAGATGCGAGGTTACGGCGATAGAAGGCGTTAGACTCTTCTGCCGTAGAGAAACCTGCATACTGACGGATGGTCCAAGGACGGAAGGGGTACATCATTGAGTAAGGACCACGGAGATAAGGAGGAATACCGGCTGTGAAGTCGAGGTGCTCCATGCCTTCGAGGTCTTCCTTTGTGTAAACGGGCTGAATGTCGATCTGCTCAGGAGTTCTCCAGTTTGCGCTGATGCCATTCTCTTTCTGCCACTGCTGACCATTCTTCTCCTGAATGCCAGCATAAATGTCTATGTTGTTGAAATCTTTTCTTGCCATAATCAGATACCGAGTTTAGCGTTGTACTCCTTGAGCGTTTCGAGTTGATTAACACGTACATGGATGAAGTTCTCGATGCCAGCGGCCTTGAGGTCTTCCGAGCATGCTGGAGCACCGGCAACGACGTACATGGCACGGCCGTCGAGGTACTTGAATGCTGGAATAGCATATTCTGCATATTCATCGTCGGAAGAACAGATGACCACGATGTCAGCATTTGCCTTGAGGGCAGCATCCACACCTTCTTCCACGGTCTTGAAGCCAAGGTTGTCAATCACCTTGTAACCTGCAGCAGCGAGGAAGTTGCAAGAGAACTGTGCACGAGCCTGACGCATGGCAAGGTTACCGATGGTGAGCATGAAGGCGATTGGCTGCTTCTTGGCTTTCTCGGTAGCAAGACGGAGAGTCTCGAACTCAGAAGCCAGACGGCTCTTGTTGAGAGCGGGCAGTTCGCCTGCCTCATGACCGCCGCACTTGCAGCAACCCTCCTGTGGAGTCTTGCCTTCAGAAGTCTCGGTGAAGTTCGGGAACTGGTTGGTTCCGAGGATGAACTCCTTGCGCTTGGCGGCATCAGCATGACGCTTGTCGTTCGAAGCATTCACGGCATTCACGATGTTGCCCTTCAATGCTTCTGCCAAGAAACCGCCTGCATTCTCCACCTCGAGGAAGAGTTTCCAACCTTCCTTGGCGATGGCGTCGGTGAGGTGCTCGATGGTGTAAGAGCCACCAGCCACATCGACGAGCTTGTCGAAGTGAGCCTCTTCCTTCAGCAGGAGCTGCTGGTTGCGGGCAATGCGCTCGGCAAAGTCTGTTGGAGTCTCGTATGGCTTGTCGAATGGAGTCACCACGATGGAATCCACGTTGGCGATAGCGGCAGACATAGCCTCCGTCTGTGAGCGGAGCAAGTTCACGTAGGAGTCGAACAAGGTCTGGTTGTACTCAGAAGTCATGGCGCAAACGTGCATCTGGCAAGCGCAGTCGCACTTAGGCTCATACTGCTTCACAATCTGTGCCCAAAGCATACGGGCAGCACGGAATTTTGCAATCTCCATGAAGTAGTTGTCGCTCACGCCCATGTTGAACTTGATGCGCTTGGCTGCCTCTGTGGCATCCACGCCTGCCTCGGTGAGGATGTTCATGTATTCAGCACCCCAAGCCAAAGCATAACCCAACTCCTGATAGATGTAGGCACCTGCATTGTTCAGTGCTACAGAGTTGACGTTGATGCACTTATAACCTGGAAGTTCAACCAATGCTTCAATAAGAGGTTTGGCGCTCTCAAGCACAGCAGACACATCCTTGCCCTTGCAAAGAATCTTTGAGATAGGGTCAAAATTGATGGAACCCTTCAGGTCTGCCAGTGGGTAATTCTTCTCCTTGAAGTACTCCACGAGAATCTGAGCAAGTTCCACACAGTGACGCTGACAAGTCTTGAAGTTCAGCTCCACATACTGAGGCAGGATGCCGTCGAGCAGGGTAGCGATGAACTCCTTGCTGAGGTCTTTGCCTGAAATCTTGAAACCAAGAGAATCCACACCCTTGTTGAGGATGTCGAGAGCCTTCTCGTTGGCAGCCTTCGGACACTCCACGTCAATCTCCTGACGCACGAACCAGAGGTTGTTGTCCTTCTTGTTACCACGGATGAATGGGAATTCACTTGGCAGGGAATCGACAGCCTTGAGATCCTTCAAGTCCTCGCGGCGGTAGAAAGGCTGCACGTTGAAGCCTTCGTTGGTTCTCCAAACCAATTTCTTCTGGAAGTCCGCACCCTTGAGGTCCACCTCAATCTTGTCCAGCCACTCCTGTGTGGTGGGCGCCTGAAACTCCGAGAAGAGTTTTTCTTTCATGTTAGCCATAAAATATCAATTAAAAAGTGTTGTTAGTGTTTTCACATCAATACTCCTCAACACGCACATATAGGTGTGTGCGTGAAAAAGTGCACAAAGTTACACATTTTTTATGTATGCCACAAAGGAAAAAGGGAATTTTTGTTGTTTTGTCCATAGAAACCATTATATTCCCCATTCCAATATCCACCTAGAGACGTGTCCATATCCCAAGGTGACACTAAATAACAATGTCCTTTGGTGATATTTGCAGTAGAGAGAAGATGGTAGCAAGGGGGATGTTGGTGTACTCGGCAACCAGCTCTGGTGTGACAGGGCGGTGTCTGTTCTCTCGCTGCTGAGTTGGTCTGTTCTGAAGGTTCAGCAGTAACGCCTTCATGCCCGATACTTCATTCCGAAGTTCGGCGATGACCTGTGGAAGGTCATTGAACGTAATTTGATCTTTTATCATTTGACAACACGACCCTTTTGTGAAATCGTGCTGCAAAGGAACCCCGTTACGAATTGGAGGGCAAGCCACTTTTATATAATTGGTATATCACGAAACAATCACGCAGTTGAGCCTCGTTTTTGACTGTTATTCATGGTAAAAACAAGATTTTATGGTAAAAACAAGATTTTTTGAGCGATTATAGGGACTGATAATATGTGGGCTCAATGCACAATAACTAGGATTGGATGGTTTCTTTAGCACCTAACAGTCTATAATCGGCAAGAAAACCTGAGTTACCTTTCCACCGAATGAAAACACAATAAATTATCGAGAACGCATTTTTTTAAATCTTGGAAAAATGTTTTTTTAACACCATTATCAACTTGGAAAAGTGTAAGAAAATACATGTAATCACCTTGGAAAAGTGTAATTTATTTGCAATTTATGCTTGTGTTTAAGCGAAAAGTCGTACCTTTGTACCCACAAAGTTAATTTGATATGGTAAAACGCAAAGCTGACGAGCTAATACGCAACTTTATACTCAACGACAGACGTTCTCTGTTGGTAACAGGAGCCAGACAAGTTGGCAAGACCTTTTCCATTAGGAAGGTCGGTAAGGAGTGTTTTGATAATGTTGTTGAAATCAATTTCGTAGAACAGCCCGATGCTATTGAACTGTTCAGCGAGCAGAAGGGAGCAAAAGATGTGCTGTTGCGACTGTCTGCCTTCACTAAAAAGCCATTGGTTCCAGGGAAAACATTGATTTTCTTCGACGAGGTGCAGGAGTGCAAGGAAATAGTGACAGCAATCAAGTTCCTTGTGGACGAGGGCAGTTACAAATATGTGATGAGCGGCTCTTTGCTTGGCGTCGAGTTGGAAGACCTGCGTAGTGTACCAGTGGGGTACATGGATGAGATAGAGATGTATCCTCTTGACCTTCTTGAATTCTTTGAGGCTATTGGTGTTGGCATAGATGTCATTAGCCATTTGCGAACGTGTTTTGAGGAGAAGAGGCCTGTTGATGAATTTATTCACAAGAGAATGTTGGAGGCCATTCGTCTATATCTTATCGTCGGTGGAATGCCTGCAGCTGTTCAAAAGTACCTTGACACTAACAATCTCCGCAGAGTGTATGAAGAACAGCGTGGAATCATTCGCACTTATAAGAGGGACATCACCCAATACGATCATGGCCATAAGTTGCAGATAGAAGAGATATACGACCTAATACCCTCAGAACTGAATGCAAAAAACAAACGCTTTATTCTCAAAGAACTGAACGAAAAAGCACGATTCAGCAAATACGAGAACAGTTTTTTATGGCTCAAGGATGCTGGGGTGGCTATCCCTGCATACAATGTCGAGGAACCTCGAGTACCTCTGCTTTTGAACAAGCAGCGAAACCTGTTCAAACTCTTCCTCAACGACGTAGGACTGCTTGCTGCCATGTATGGAGGGAACATTCAGGCTAGATTGCTCAGTCCGAATCCAAACATCAACTTTGGCTCTGTTTTTGAAAACCTTGTTGCCCAAGAATTGTATGCACATGGTTTCTCTGAAGCACAACAACATTCACTATACTATTTCAACAGCAAGAAGCAAGGAGAGTTGGACTTTGTGGTTGAGTATGCTGGTAACATGCTGCCGATAGAGGTCAAGTCTGGTAAGGACTATGAACGGCATAATGCACTTTCCAATGTGATGGAGAATGAAGAATATGCT
>ONDH01000050.1 GCA_900316505.1 uncultured Prevotellaceae bacterium | reverse complement strand
ATGTTTTCCTCTCCCTCCAGGTTCTCTCGGACAAATGCAAGGTAATCCTCGCGATTGGGATTGCGCTCATTGGCCAGAAACACAAATTTGACATCCGAATGTTCATGCAGACGATGCCGGAAGTCTTTGGTCGCCCTAATCTCAGCCTTACAGGGTGCACACCACATTGCCCAGAAATCAAGAACGATATAGCGACCAGGGTATAGGGCAAGGATGTCTTTCACGAAGTGTGTGGCATCGCTTTCTGGCAAAGGGAGTGTGAGATCCATATCAGCCTGCTCGTCAAGAATTTGTTGCGCCTTCCTTTGAAGAGTCGGATGTGTGAGGAAGGATTGCACCGAACGGAAATCTTCTTCTGCCGTGCCTGCTTCCATCCATTCGCCAATAGCCTCGTTGATGCAATGGAGCTGCAACAACTGTATTGGCAACACAAGCAAACAACCTCCGTCCTGTGTCGCGAAGCAATGACAGCTGCTCCGTTACCTCATCCCTGCTGTTTCCCCATGCCATCCCACGTTTGACAAACAAGGGATAGCGGAAAGGTGCAGAAAACTCGAGAGCGTTCAAATACCATTGAAAGAATTTGGTGGCGAGCATGAGCGAATCATTATTAGGCAAGCGACTCAGCAGAGGATACATCTCGGGGAGACTGAGCCGTTCCATCATGGCATTGCCTGCGGTATACGGAGCCGCAGGGTCATCTTGCGCCATCTTGTCCTGTATCTGGCTGAAATAGCTGAGATAGGCGGTTCCGAAGACTGCTGCCATGTCGCATTCTGCCAACCGACGTTCGAAAGAGGTGAAGTGGTGCGCATCTGCTATTGCGCCGATTTTACGTTGCCAAGTAGTATATAAAGAGTCGGCAAAATGGTTGTAGGCTTCGATGTCACCTTCAAAGAAACGACAGAGTTTTTGCAGGCTAAGATAGTCGTTTCTGACTTTTAGCAGTCGTGCGACTTCTGCGGAGTGTCCGCCTCTGTATCTGCAATCTGGTACATGAAACATATCGTGATGTCCAACGTGTCACCTGGACAGAGGTAGAAAGGCACTTGTTGTTTGCTGATATGTATTTCGCTCGTGTAAAACCAGTTGAGGATAGGATGGTGCAACAGCAGCCGCTTCTCAAACGTCCCATCTTCCCGTATCTCTGCAGTTGCAGTCTTCAGCTCTCCCGTGAAGATGTCCGTCACCTGTGCCGTCAGATTCTGAAAGCCCATCGTCGGTGAATAGTCAACAATACGCCCACGGACAACTGCCGAATCTGTGCAGAAGAACGGCTCTTGCCCCTGCCCCGTCATTGCGACGAGGGCGAGCAGGATGGTGATGATGGTTTTCTTGTTCATATCCATTTCGATTTATCTGTTCTTCCTTTATTATATATACGCAGGTTTTGCTGAAAATTTAACAGCCAATAGCGTTAAATATCGTTAATATGTGATAAGAAATGGCGCGGTACTGATATTGCATCCGTATTCTCGGCATCGCCAAACGCCTTTCTCCCAAATACAAGTATCAGCCCGCGCCTAAAACGCGAGCATCAACTTCTATCATCTTGGGAGTCTTATTTTGGCGAAATTCAGAATACAAGAATCAAAAAGTCAACGCTTCTTTATGTTGTTATGTCTATGGGTCTATCTGTCCATCTTTATGGGTTGTTTAACAGTTTCTTCACTGCCTCTTCCATCTTCTCGAACTGGAAGCCGCTGACCACGTCGTCCATGAGGGCTTGTATCTTGTCGTTGCAGAGGTTGCCGATGGAGCCTTCGTGGGTGTGGTGGATGTCCTTATTGGGGGTGAAGTTGCCTGCCTCGATGTCGAGACCCACTTTCTTGTAGGCATCGCGGAAGGGCATGCCTTCACGGGCGAGACGGTTGACTTCCTCGACAGAGAACATCGGGTCGTAGATGGGGTTGTCGAGGATGTGCTCATTCACTTCCATCTTGTTGATGATGTATGCCGCCATCTGCAGACAGTCTTTCAGTTCGTCAAAGGCTGGGAGGAACACTTCCTTGATGATTTGCAGGTCGCGGAAGTAACCTACGGGGAGGTTGTTCATAATCATCGTCACGGTGACAGGCAGCGACTGGAGCTTGTTGCACTTGGCACGGGTCAGCTCAAACACGTCAGGATTCTTCTTGTGCGGCATGATGCTGGAGCCTGTGGTACAGTCGGCTGGGAGCTTCACAAAACCGAAGTTCTGTGAGTTGAACATGCAGGCATCAAACGCCAGTTTAGCCAGTGTGCCAGCGATGCTTGCCATCGAGAACGCCACGTTCCTTTCCGTCTTGCCACGTCCCATCTGCGCATACACCACGTTATAGTCCATCGAGTCGAAACCCAACAAGTCTGTCGTCATCTGACGGTTGAGTGGAAACGAGCTGCCATAACCTGCTGCCGAACCGAGTGGGTTGCGGTTGGTAATCTTCCATGCTGCTTGCAGATACTGCATGTCATCCACGAGTCCTTCAGCGTAGGCACCAAACCACAAGCCGAACGAACTGGGCATTGCCACTTGCAGATGCGTGTAGCCTGGCATGAGCACGTTCTTGTACCGTTCCGACTGCGTGATGAGTTCGTCGAAGAGGTTCTTCACCAATCCTGCAATCTCCTTGATTTGGTCGCGGATGAACAGCTTCAGATCCACCAGCACCTGATCGTTGCGGCTTCTGCCCGAATGAATCTTCTTGCCGATGTCGCCGAGTTTGCGGGTCAGCAGCATCTCCACCTGCGAGTGGACGTCCTCCACTCCTTCCTCAATCACAAATTCGCCCCTCTCCGCCTGCTGATAGATGGCCTTCAGTTCCTTCAGGAGCACCTTCAGTTCGTCTGCCGTCAGCAGGTCAATCGACTGCAACATCGTGATGTGCGCCATCGAACCCAGCACATCATATTTAGCCAAATAGAGGTCCATCTCGCGGTCTCTGCCCACGGTGAACTTCTCTATCTCCTTCGTCATTGAGACGTTTTTAGTCCAAAGTTTATCCATAAAAACTGATTGTTTTTAAGTGAAAAGTGAAGAGTGAAAAGTGAAAAGTCTGAGTTACCTGCCATTCGGCTTGTTGGCACTTCATTGGAAAAAGTGACTTAGATTTTTCACTTTTCACTTTTCACTCTTCACTTATTCATACGGTATCATTGCCAACATGTCGGCAAACTTATCCACTCCTTTTTCCAAGTGGGGACCCACCATCTGCTTCATGAAGAAGTTGAGGTCGGCATCAATCGTCACCTTAATTTTGCTGCTGCTTTCACCTGTGGGCAACACCTGCACCCACAACTTGAAACCCACAGGAGAATTGGTAGAAGAGAACTTCACGCATTTCTCAGGTTCTCTATCCACTATCTGCAGCGAAATCGTGCCGACAGGACCAGCGGGCACACTGACCGTGTCGGTCGTGAACTCCATCTGTCTCACCGCGTTGCGCACTTCCTCTATCTTGTCGGCAGGAATCTTTGCCTGCACATTCGGGTCGTCAAACCGTTCCTTAATCACAGCCAAGTTCATCAAGTCAGCCAGTTTGGTATATATCGCATTCTGACTGAAAGGAACCTGTTTGATTTGGCTTTCGTATTTTGCCATAAAAACTAATTGTTTTAAGTGAAAAGTGAAGAGTGAAAAATCTGAGTTACCTGCCATTCGGCTTGTTGGCACTTCATTTGCAAGAGTAACTTAGATTTTTCACTTTTAGTTTTTCACTTTTCACTTATCTTTCTTCCACTCGCTTGGATTCGCTCTCCACTCGTTCAGCACAGGAATCTGGCTTTCCGTGATGTAGCCCGTCTTCAGTGCCACATCCAGCACAGCCTCGTAGTTGGTCAGGGTGATGAGCTTCACTTTGGCGTCATCGAACGCTTTCTTTGCCACATCGAAACCATAGGTGTAGCTTGCCACCATGCCGATGACCTCACAACCATTGTTGCGGATGGCCTCTACAGCCTTCAATGAAGAGCCGCCAGTGGAGATGAGGTCTTCAATCACCACCACCTTCATGCCAGGCTTCAGTTCACCCTCGATGAGGTTTTCCAGTCCGTGGTCCTTGGGTTTGCTACGTACATACACGAAAGGCTTGAACAGCGCGTCAGCCACCAGTGCTCCCTGTGGAATGGCACCCGTTGCCACACCGGCAATGGCATCCACCTCCTGAAAGTTCTCCTCGATGATGCGGCATATTTCCAGCTTCACGAAGTTGCGCAAATCGGGATAGCTCAATGTCTTTCGGTTGTCGCAATAGAAGGGCGATTTCCAGCCGCTTGCCCAAGTGAAAGGATTGTCTGGCTGCAACTTGATTGCCTTGATGTTCAGCAGTTTCCCTGCAAAAATCTTCTCCAAAGTCTTCATAAGAATTTCTAATTTAAATTGAACTTTGTTGCAAAGTTAGCAACAATATTCCAAACCGCAAAGAATTACATCCAAAATAGTGTAAAATCCAATCTACTCAAACACAAAGTTGTGGAGTGTGCAGAGAGATTTTTCTTTCGTGTCAGACTTGAACACGAAGAAGATGGCACGCTTATACTCCAGTTTGCCCACGTCTGGCAGAACGGTACTCAGTTCCGTGGGTTGCTGTGGCATGTCAGCACGCAGTTCGATGGTGCCTAATAGCATTCCTTGCGAATCCCAAGGTCTGTCAGCGCGAATTTCGATGGTGCCATCTACACCCAGTGGCGTGGCATTCAACAGCAGGCGCACATCCTTGCGTCCATATAATGGTCCTTTATCGCTGTATCCGCTGCCTCCGACGTTTCCGAAATTGAAGTATTTGTACCCTACAATGCTTCCGTCGGTGTTGTTCACCACATCGTTGGTGTTGTAGCGCAAGTCATAAGGCGCATCATACTTCTTCGTTGAAGCCAACGCTTCTTCCTTCGTCATTCCTTCTTCACCACCATAGCTGGCAGCCACATACGAGCCGTAGAAGGTGTTGTTGGGCCATTCGTGGGTGGCGGGCTTAGGACCTGTGTACCAACAGGCAATGCCGGCAGAGTGTCGCTCCAACGGGTTGAGGCCATCACGGGCAAAACCTTCTGAGGTGTATTCACCTTCGGTAATCTCCACCTTTCCCCCCTTGCCTTCTTCTACATTCACTTCGATAGGTGCCACCATTGCCTGGCGAGCATATTCATCAGTGCCCGTCTGACGGTGGTAGAACACATACCATTTCCCGTTGATTTCGCAGATGGAACCGTGGGTGTTGCCGTCAGGTGTAGCCGATGCGATGACATTTCCCTGCTCGTCTTTCTCACGGCCACGTCCATCAATGATGGTGCCGCCATACGTCCAAGGACCGAGTGGATTGTCGCTGTAGCAGTATGCTAAGGTGTAGTTGGACATAGGTAAGCCAAATTCCCCTTCCTCAGTGAAGCGGCTGTAGATGAACACATATTTGTCTTTGATCTTACGGATGGAGGAAGCCTCGAAGAAGCGGAACTTACCCTCTTGGTAGCGTCCTGAAATCATATCTTCTACAATCTCGGTGCCAGGCTTGACCGTTGCCATTGTCTTGGGATCAAACTCTGCAGCATAAGAGCGCTCAAATCCCCAATAGCCATACACTCTGCCGTCGTCATCAACAAACACGGCGGGGTCGAACTGCAGCACGCCATCCACCTGATTGGGGTTGTCCTTGCTCCAGTTGCACACCTCAAAAGGACCATCAGGACGGTCACTCTTCGCTATCAGCCCGTTACGGGCACCTGTTTGGTCATTGGGGAACAAGTAATAGGTCTTCTTGCCCGTACTGTCAGTCACCAATGTCACATCTGGAGCATAAAGCACATCGGCAGTACCTTTCGCATCAAAAGGTTCCCCGTTGGCATTCTTGTCCACCACCAGGATGACACCGTCATATCGCCAGTTGTTGAGGCTATCAACAGAGGCTGACCATACCACTTGGTCACGTCCGCAGTATTCGCTGATGAGGTCATCGTGTGAGCCATACACATACACACGGTACTTTCCGGGTTGGTCGGGGTCTTCAAACACATAGGGTTCACCGTCAGGAATGTGTTCCCAAAGGGGCATGAATGGGTTGCCTACGGTGGTCAGTTTTGTCTGTGCCATTTCTGTGGTTTTGTTGGTGCAGGATGTTGCCAGCGCTGTGCAACAAATGGCTGCAATGAGAGTTTTGATAGAGGCTTTCATTTGCTGAAAACAGAAAGATTAATGAATTGAAAGTTGATAGTTTTTGCAAAGATACGACATAAAGTGAAAAGTGACCAAGAAAAAGTGAGAAATGTTTTTTTAAGTGGCTTGAAAAGTGAAAAATCCCAGTTACTATGCGATGAAGAACTGTCAGAATGGCTGTTGATGTAGATTTTTCACTTTTCACTTTTCACTTTTCACTTAAAGTCGTACCTTTGTAGCTCGAATCACCAAGAGAGACTATTATGACTATTTCTACAGCAGAATCGTGTACGGGTGGACGCATAGCGGCTGCCATCACTGCACATAGTGGTGCCAGCAATTATTTTCAAGGAGGGCTGGTGGCATACCAGAACGAGGTGAAGGAACAGATGCTGGGTGTGCCAGCGGAGATGATTGCGGAGTATGGCGTGGTGTCGCGCGAGGTGGCAGAACAGATGGTGAAAGGTGCGTGTCACCTTTTCCACACCGATTATGCGTTGGCTTCAACAGGTTATGCTGAGGCGTGGGAAGGACATGAGGTGGAGATATGGGTAGCATGGGGTAGTGAAGGTGATGTACACTCGATGTGTCTGCGTGAAGATTTCGGCAGGGTGAAGAATGTGGAGATTGCCACTGAATGTGTACTGGATGAGTTCGGGAAATACCTGAAGATGATTCATGACCCCTTTGCAGGTAACGAATTTAATATAGCATAAAAATAAAAACAAAATCATATGAAACAAGTATTAGCGATGGTGGCCCTCGTTGTGGCTACACTGCCAGTAATGGCACAACAGACAAAGTACAGCATTAAGGGTACAGCCCCTGCTGGTAGTAAGATGGTGTATATGGGAAACCGTGATTCACATGAGGTGCTGGACAGTGCTGCGGTGAGTGGCGGTCAGTTCTCCTTCGAAGGCTCCTACACCAAGGATGCCCTTCTTTTTGTGAGAGTGGATGAAGCTCCACGTTTCGTTATCATGTTCAATGATGGCACACCCGCCACTATTGATCTCTCCACCAACGTCCTGAAAGGTTCTGCTCAAAATCAGAGCTTGAACTATTATGACCGTCAGAACGATTCCTTGCTGATGCAGATGAGTGCCTTGAGGTCAGAGGTGCTGGATGCCTATTATGATATGTCCTTATCTGAGGAAGAGCGGGAGAGCAACGCGGAAAAGAAGGGCGCGGAGGTGAAACCTGAGTTAGATCGACTGACTGACAAGGATAGGGAACTGATGGCGCAGATGTTGAAGGAGAACGAGAAGACGCTTGTTCCAGCCGCTTTTGTTGATAACCTCGTTGCATTCTATGGAATGGATGGTTTCAAGGAGATGCTGGATGCCAATCCTCCCTATGCGAACCATCCTGCCCTTGATGAAATCAAGTATCGCATTGCTCAGGAAGAGGCGAAACAGAAGATTATGGGACAGCCCTTCACTGACCTTGAAGAGGCAGACACTGAGGGCAACCTGCACAAACTCAGCGAGTATGTAGGTAAAGGTCAATGGGTGCTCATCGACTTTTGGGCTTCATGGTGTGGACCTTGTCGTGCTGAGATGCCCAATGTGGTGGCTAACTATGAGAAATATCACGCCAAAGGTTTCAACATTGTCGGTCTTTCTTTCGACCAGAAAAAGGATGCATGGGTGAAGGCTATCAAGGAACTGAACATGCCTTGGGTACACCTCGCTGACCTGAAGGGTTGGGAGACCGTCGCTGCTAAGGTGTATCACATCGATGCCATTCCTGCAAGCCTGTTGGTGAATCCTGAGGGAAAGATTGTGGCACGCGACTTGAGAGGTGCTGCATTGGGCAAAAAACTGAAAGAAATATTTGGTGAGTAAGCTTTGCTTATTCAGCTAAGAATCTTTTTACATCTTCCAGCATGGATTGGGCTTTCTCCCGTCCGTGCTGGTAGATGGCACGTAGTTTAGGCTCATCCAGTTCGATGCGCCCGATTTCTAAAGGGTGGTCGGGATAGATGACGAGGACATTCCCTTTTTCAGCTTGTTCTTCGATGTATTGCAATTGGGCATTGTACATCTCATGACGGCGTGCCATACATTCCGCCACTTGGGGATAGTTGGGATACCACATCTTGAAGAGCCACTTGTATTTGTTGGGTGTCTTCTGGTAACCTTTAGGTCTGGTGAGGATGACGATGTTGCGCTCGTAGCCGATTTCCTGAAAATGCTGTAGGGGGATGCAATCCACCAATCCGCCATCCAACAGTTTCATGCCGTCGATTTCCACAGGTGTGGAGGCAATGGGCATAGAACCAGTAGCTCGAAACCATTCGAGGGTGCTGTCCTCCACGTGGTCAATCTGCTGATAGACGGGTTTGCCTGTCTTGATGTCCGTGCACGCCAGATAGAACTCAGTCGGGTCAGCTTCGAATGCAGGTATGTCGAATACGTCCAGTTCCATCGGCATCGTGTGGTAGGCAAATTGGGCATTGACGAAATTGCCCGTTGTGATGAAGGAACGCCATCCCATGTAGCGAGGGTCATCCTTGAAACGCGTGTTGTAGCGAAGTCCTCGTCCCACTTGGTGCGACTTGAAGTTGCACCCGAACAAGGCACCCGCCGACACGCCTATCATGCCGTCCACCGTGATGCCTTCCTCTTGCATCACGTCAATGAAGCCTTCCGAGAAAAGTCCGCGCATGCCGCCACCTTCCAATACTAATCCTCGTTTCATGTGTTTATGCCGCTGTTTTAGGTTTTGATGTGCAAAGATAGTGAAAAGTTAGGAGTTAGGAGTTAGGAGTTAGGAGTTTTTTGTATCTTTGCAGACAAAAAAGGAAAATATGAGGAAATGGCTCATTTTCGTTCTGTTACTGTCTGTATGTAGAGCGGTGATAGCACAGGAGACAAAACTTTCTGCTGATGAGAGAGAAGTCCGTCCCAAAGTGGCATTGGTGTTGGGTGGTGGAGGTGCGAAAGGTGCTTCCGCAGTGGGCGTGTTGAAATATGTGGAGAAGTCGGGTGTGCCGATTGATATGGTGGTGGGCACCAGCATCGGTTCCATCGTGGGAGGATTGTATGCGATGGGGCAGACAAGTGAACAGCTCGATTCGTTGTTCCGCACACGTGCATGGGCAGATCTATTCACGGGTTCGCTTATGGGCGACAGCATCGTGAGGACACTGAGAGATTTGACGGGCAGGGAGATGGTGTTCGATTCGCTGAAGATTCCTTTCCGCTGTGTGGCGGTGGATTTGAATGGAATAAGGGAGGTGGTGCTGAAAGAGGGGAATTTGGCGCAGGCAATGCGTGCCAGTATGGCTATTCCGGTGGTGTTCAAGCCTGTGAAGATGGGAAACATGCGGCTGGTGGATGGCGGTGTGCTCAACAACTTGCCAGTGGATGTGGCAAGGGAGATGGGTGCCGACTATGTGATAGCCGTTGATTTGACCGTCAACAAACACGAAAACGACACATCTTCCCTCCTGTCGCTTTTGCGCCCAGATTTGAAGAAGTATCAGCGTAATTGTCAAGATGCCGACATCTACATCAATCCTAAACTGAAAGGCTATGGTGCAGAAGATTTCATGCCTGCCAAAATAGCCGAGATGATAGCCTTAGGCGAGAAAGCCGGCAAAGCATCGCTGAAACAATTGAAGAAACTGAAGAAGAGGCTGAGGAATTAAACCAGCCTCTTCTTGTTTTGCAGTTGACGGCGATAGCTCCAAACACCGTAGAAGCACAACGACAGTGTTGCTAATGCGATGAGGCTTGTCCATAGCAGGGTGGAGTGGCTGCTGCCATCAGCACCCCCGTTCAACCAGTTTACAGCAGAATGGAGAGTGTCAATCACATTTTCCTTGCATGAGTCAATGATGTCCTGTGGAATGATGGAATCCGATGCAGAGGGAGCAGTCACAGAGTCCTTTACGGGTTTTGCGACGGTGTCCGGCTTAATGATGATGTCCGGACGAATAGGTCTGCGTGAACCAGGCCATGCAATGTCTAAAAGATGAATAAACATAAGCGTCAATGTTTTGCTGTTTATATATATAATTTAAGTTTGACTTCGTCGAGCTAAAGGTTCGCAAGTGCTTAACTTCTTTGGGAGTTAAGGAGTTAAAGGAGTTATCGCTTCGCTCAGGAGTTAAAGCCGAATGATATGCTGGTGTCCTTCTCGTGGCAAGGTTACTTAGATTTTTCACTTTTCACTCTTCACTTTTCACTTCAACAGTTGACTT
>ONDH01000039.1 GCA_900316505.1 uncultured Prevotellaceae bacterium | reverse complement strand
ACTTAGATTTTTCACTTTTCACTCTTCACTTTTCACTTCAACAGTTGACTTGGTATCGGCTTAACTACTTAACTACTGACTACTTAACTACTTCAGAAACTTGAGTTAATACATTTATGTGTGCAAAGATAGCCCTTTTTTTCCACATTCCCATCACAAATATAGCATTTAAATTAAATTAAGGCATCACCGATTTTCAGCAATGCCCAAAATCCGCTCCTTTGCCTCGTCGAGCAAGGCAAAGAGTTCCTCCTGCGTCTCAGCGCGCAGAATCTTGACGCGTGTTTGGCGAAAGTCAGGAATGCCCTTGAAAAGGGGGCTGTTGGCAAGATGTCGTCTCACGTGCATGATGCCGCCGAGTTCTGTGCGCTTGCGCTCCTTCAGTGCATTGTCCTCACGAAGGGAATATTCCACACTCTTTTTCACTTGCCGTTTCAGTACGTCCATCTTCCAATCGAGCGTCATGGTCTCGTCGTGAAGCCCAGTGTCAAGATAGGTGCGTACATCCTTGAAGAGCCAAGGTTGACCGAATGTGGCACGCCCAATCATCACGGCATCCACACCATAGCGGCTGAAGGCATCAGCAGCCTGTTCAGCAGTGCAGATGTCGCCATTGCCGATGATGGGGATGTGCATGCGTGGATTCCGTTTCACCTCACCGATGAGCGTCCAGTCAGCCTCTCCTTGATACATCTGGCTACGCGTTCTGCCGTGAATGGTCAGAGCCTCAATGCCGCAATCCTGCAGTTGCTCTGCCAGTTCCACGATGAAGGGAGTCTTGGAATTAGGAATTAGGAATGAGGAATGAGGAATGGAATGTTCTGCTGGTGAATGAGTATCAATTCCTAATTCCTCATTCCTCATTCCTAATTCAGCATATAGTGATGGCACGTCCCATCCGAGGCGTGTCTTCACGGTGACAGGAATGCTCACCGCCTTCACCACCTCACGAGTGATGTCGAGCATCAGCGGCACATTCCTCAGCATACCGGCACCAGCACCCTTGCCAGCCACTTTCTTCACGGGACAACCAAAATTGATGTCGAGAATGTCGGGATGCGCCTCGCTCTCCACTATCTTGGCAGCCTCCACCATGCTCGGCACGTCGCGTCCGTAAATCTGTATGGCGACAGGGCGTTCACGGTCATCCACCCGAATCTTTTCCAGCGAGCGGTTCACATTGCGTATGAGCGCATCGGCACTGACAAACTCCGAATACACCATGCTTGCCCCGAACTCCTTACACAGAAGCCTGAAAGCCTGATCTGTCACGTCCTCCATGGGCGCCAACAGAACAGGCTTTTCTCCAAGATTGATGTTTCTTATCTTCACGTTATGCCTCCGAAAAATCACTCTTGCCCACACCGCAGAGAGGGCATTCGAAATCATCGGGCAGGTCTTCAAAAGCCGTACCAGGCTCTATGCCGCCTTCCGGATAGCCTACTTCTGGGTCATACTCCCAACCGCAGGTGTCACATACATACTTTTTCATCATCACTACTTGAAAAATCTGTTATACAATCCTTGGAAACCAGCACCGTGACGGGCTTCGTCCTTTGCCATCTCGTGAACGGTGTCGTGAATGGCGTCGAGGTTCAGCTTCTTAGCCACCTTCGCAATCTCCAGCTTACCGGCGCAAGCACCTTCCTCTGCTTCCATGCGCTTCTTCAGGTTGGTCTTGGTGTCCCAAACCACCTCGCCGAGCAGTTCAGCAAAGCGTGAAGCGTGGTCAGCCTCCTCGTAGGCATAGCGGCGGAAAGCTTCAGAAACCTCTGGATAGCCTTCGCGGTCAGCCTGACGAGCCATTGCCAAATACATGCCCACTTCGGTGCATTCACCCATAAAGTGGTCTTTCAGACCTTGCAGCACAAATGCGCCCTCTTCACCTTCTGGGATAGCCTTAGCCACACCCAATTCATGTTCACAAGCGAAATTCAGTCCTTCAGTTTCTTCCTTCTCCTTAAACTTTGAGCCAGGAACTTTACACTGTGGACACTTCTCTGGAGGGTTCTCTCCCTCATACACATAGCCACACACGGGGCATACCCATTTTTTTGCCATAAATGTTAGAGTTTTTAAGTTAGTAATATTTTAGTTAACACTCTTCTTCATTCACGGGGTGTCAGACACCCTTCTATCTTTTATTTTATGTTAGGGTTGCAAAGATACGATTAAATGAGGATAATACAAAGAAAAGAGGATTTTTTTCAGTTTTTTTATAAAAAAAGAGGCTCCGAAACAATTGCAAACGTATCAGAGCCTCTTTCTTTGCTATTTTTAAGTGCTTCTGCGAGGCTTAAATCAAACAAATCCTCTCAAATCTCCATGTTTCATTTGTCAAATTGGGCCAGATTTGTAAGATCTCTCGCAAAGCGACTTCTCACGTCTTTCTCACCGCATGGAGAAAATCGCCAAACGCGTGAGCCACTACATCATGCCGCCCATGCCTGGTGCGCCCATTGGCATTTCAGGCTTGTCCTCTTTGGCGTCGCAGATGACACACTCAGTGGTGAGGAACATACCGGCGATGGAAGCGGCGTTCTCAAGAGCTACACGGCAAACCTTGGCTGGGTCGATAATACCCGACTCGCGTAGGTTCTCATAAGTGTCCTTACGAGCGTTGTAACCGAAGTCGCCCTTGGCGTTGCGAACCTTCTCCACTACGACAGAGCCTTCCAAACCTGCGTTCTCCACAATCTGACGGAGAGGCTCCTCGATGGCGCGCTTCACAATCTTGATACCTGTGGTCTCGTCAGCGTTCTCGCCTTCGAGGTTCTCGAGACTTTCGAGCGAACGGATGAAGGCTACACCGCCACCAGGCACGATACCCTCTTCGATGGCAGCACGAGTGGCGCACAGAGCGTCGTCCACACGATCCTTCTTCTCCTTCATCTCCACTTCAGATGCGGCACCTACATAGAGCACAGCCACACCGCCAGAGAGCTTAGCCAGACGCTCCTGCAGCTTCTCCTTGTCGTAGTCGGAAGTGGTATTCTTGATTTCGTTCTTAATCTGGTTCACACGGTCTTGGATGTTCTGCTTGTCACCCTTACCGCCCACGATAGTGGTGTTGTCCTTCGTGATGGTCACCTTCTCGGCAGAACCCAACATCTCGATGGTAGCCTGCTCAAGCTTCAGACCCTTCTCCTCAGAGATAACCACACCACCTGTCAGTACGGCGATGTCTTCCAACATAGCCTTGCGGCGGTCGCCAAAACCAGGAGCCTTCACAGCGCAAATCTTCAACTGAGCACGCAGACGGTTCACCACCAAAGTAGTGAGTGCCTCGCTCTCCACATCCTCAGCAATCACGAGGATAGGACGACCTGTCTGTGCAGCAGGGTTCAAGATAGGCAGGAACTCCTGCAAGTTGCTGATTTTCTTGTCGTAGATGAGGATAAGTGGGTTCTCCATTTCACACTCCATCTTCTCCGTGTTAGTCACGAAGTAAGGAGACAGATAACCACGATCGAACTGCATGCCTTCCACCACACCGATAGTGGTTTCACGGCTCTTAGCCTCTTCGATGGTGATGACACCGTCCTTTGAGACCTTCTTCATGGCATCAGCGATGAGCTTACCGATTTCGCTGTCGTTGTTGGCAGAAACGGTGGCCACCTGCTCAATCTTGTCGTAGTTGTCACCCACCTGTTCGCTCTGGCTCTTGATGTGTTCCACCACCTTAGCCACAGCCTTGTCGATACCACGCTTCAAATCCATTGGGTTGGCACCGGCAGCCACGTTCTTCAAGCCCGTAGCCACAATGCTCTGAGCCAATACGGTAGCCGTAGTGGTACCATCACCAGCATCATCGCCAGTCTTCGATGCCACACTCTTCACCAGCTGAGCACCCGTGTTCTGGAAAGCGTCAGCCAGTTCAATTTCCTTTGCCACCGTCACACCATCCTTGGTGATGTGAGGAGCACCAAACTTCTTTTCAATGATGACATTACGTCCCTTAGGACCGAGGGTGACCTTCACGGCATTAGCCAGTTCGTCCACACCCTTCTTCAGCTGCTCACGAGCCTCAATATTGAATTTTAATTCTTTAGCCATAATCTTATTTACTATTTAACTATTTACAACGTACAATTTATTTTTCAATTGAACAATTTTATAATTTACCAAGCCGTTTTATGAAGAAAAAATAGTTCAATAACTAAATTCACAAATCAATGGTAAATTGTAAATTGTAAAATTGTAAATGAATTTATTTCAAGATTGCCAGCACATCGCTCTGACGCATCATGAGGTACTTCACGCCCTCATATTCGAGTTCAGTGCCTGAGTACTTGCCATAGAGAACCTGGTCGCCCACCTTGACCACCATTTCCTCGTCCTTCGTTCCGTTGCCACAAGCAACAACTTCGCCCTGCAGGGGCTTTTCCTTTGCGGTGTCTGGGATGATGATTCCGCCCACCGTCTTCTCTTCCGCAGGCTTAGGGAGCACCAGCACCCTGTCTGCCAATGGTTGAATGTTCATGATTTTCTTGTTTTAATTGTTATTTATTAATGTATAGAATTTCTATTCCACAAATTACATTCCACAAAGACGATGCCAACGCAAGAAAAAGACTGACAAGGGTGACAAAGTGGCATAATGGGTGACAAAATGAAGTTGAAGCCGTCTTGTAGTCCTCCGAATGCTTCATGGTTTCGCAACCTTCATGTCAGGTCACCCGTTTTCCCAACTGCATGTATGGCACATCCATTTTATCATGACTGACGTATCCATTATATGATGAGTGCCGTATTCATTATACCATGACTTCCACATCCAAAATATTTTCAAAGTTTCAAAAAATAATTTGAAAGTTTCAAAAATTTTTTTCAAACTTGCAAAATTATTTTTGAAACTTACAAAACATTTCGTTTATTCCAGTCGCATATAATTGTTATACCCACTCATCCATCAATGATTCTTCCAGTCATCATCATTTCATTCCCTCATTGACTACACTGAATGTGCTACACTCTCAATGTGAGTTTGGCATAAGAGATTGCGGCACGCCACAACAAAATCGAAAAAACTCACATCAAACCACGTTTGTATAAGAAAAATGCGCCCTCCAAACATGCCTGTTTGTTCCACTTATCTCCTTCACCCCCCCCACACTCACAGCCACGTTGAGCCTACACCCATAAGGCTCATGAGGTTTCCCCCACAACCCTCGTGAGCTTAACGGGCGTCGGCAAGAAGGTGCATATATGCAGCACCCTTCATCGTAATTACCTCTTACCCGCTAAGGTAATTACGATGAAGGGCGTAACGTAATTACGGCAGCGAGCGTGCTCTTTTACCTCTAAAAGTGACCTCGTTATGCCCTGCCTAAAATATGTGGAAGAATGGCATACAAAACATAGAAGCGAACCGAGCAATCTTGCTCAGAAGACAGCAGCAATCTTGCGGATACTACGCAGCCGAGAAAGAAAAGACTGGTTGCGTTTGGCTGCCAATAGGTTGTAGCGAGTCTGCATGGCTAGCAAGGGAGAGGCGGGAAGATCAAGAGCTGCCTCAAGCAGCAATGCCAATTCTGTGTTCAGCGGACGTTTGCCGTTCAGCACCTCGTTCAACTGCGAATACGCTACCCCTATCTCCTCAGCCAATTTTCGCTGAGAAATGCCGCGATACTCTATTTCATCCTTAACCACTTCGCCTGGATGTGTCAGATAGGCAGGCTCCAAATTGTTTGCAATCATTTTATTATCCATTCCTATGTTTCCTTTTCTTTTTCAAAGTGCACTTCTATATTTATAATAGGGATAGAAATAAATGGAGAGGAACTATAAAATATATAAACCACCCCTTCACGCTTATTTGGCATTTGGCAAAAGTGCAGCAGACAAAAACTGCTGCACTTTTACTTATTATCCTATTTAAATAGTCCCAAGATATCATTCAAACTCTATCAAAGACTTGTTCAATATATGACAAGAGTCTTTCATTTTTAGATGATGGGCGTTGGATACTCTTTCCATCATATCCATAATTGGATAGTTTCTCTTCATTCAATTCTTCCCCTTTATAGATTTTTTCAAGTCTCAATCGACTTGTTAATTGATTTTTTACTTCCTGTTGAAATTGTTCTTTCCAAAAATCAGTGTCCTCTCTTAAAATGTTTATTCTTTCAACACGAGTTTTATAAATAACTCTCCTATATTGTCTTATATACAGAAAAACAACATCGCCAACCTCAAATTTTCGACTATCATTACTCCAACTAATATAGCCTAAGGTTTTCAAAGCCTTTATGTGGTTACATTTGTCTGTATTAGCATATGCTAACCATCTTTTATTTCCCATTTTCTTATTGTAAAATTAAATTCAAATCTTTATCGAAACAACAATACATTGTATCCGCTACATTTTCAGAATGACCTGTATTATTATCTTTTGCCGTCGCTTTTACATATACTTCTAAAACGTAAATAACTTTTGGATTTACTCTTTTCAATATGTTTTGTTGTATTAAGCTGTCTTTTCTTATATAGTAGTTGAAAGAATCCATATAGTTTCTATACTTCTTTGTTTCCTCATCAAAATTTTCTTTGGCTATAACTGCAAGATTATCATTCCTTCCAAATGCATCACCATAGATTCTATATTCTTGAGATGTGCTCCGCATACGCTCTAGTTGCTTTTCTATTAAAGGTTTATAAAAATCAATCTTGTCCAAATTCTCTAATAATCGAAGACTGTCAAGGTAATTCTCATTTTTGGTGGTGTATTGTATGGGGTTATATACTACATATTCGATTGTTTGGTTATTTCTAAATGCTTTATTATCTATATACTCTTTCCATATTTTCCCCATCTCATCCAACCTCTTTTCATCTTCGTTTTTGCATGAGAAACAGATTAATAAACAGATTAACAAAAAAGGCAAAAATCTTTTCATGTCGTGTAATATTTAATCCAAAAAAGGCGGAACCATTCGATACTTATCGAGATTCTGGTTACCGCCAAGTAGACCTATTACGAAACAAGCACGAATAGCTCACGCCTAACGACGCGAGCCTTCTGTCTGCTTGTTCTTTCGTAATGAATGTTTTGGCGGTATTCGAACCTCAAGAACAAGAGCAAAAGCTCAAATCTATGTTATAAGTACGAACAGAAACGCTATTCTGTAAGTTAATAAATTTGTTTATTAATACTCTGTGACCTCGTGAGGCTAGCCTCATCTGACAGGTCGGTTAGCGTTTTTCTGTTTATTTCATTGGCAATTGGTTTGAAGGTTCGACTTTGGTTAAATTATTTCTTCGTTTGCAAAAGTACAAAACTTTTACATACCAAACAACAAATCTTGCAAAAAAAAATTGTTGAATCAAATATTCCCTGAAAAACATGGTCATGCTATTTCACTAATTTATAGTAAGGATCTTAAGTGAAAGCATCCATGATGAAGAAGAGATAGGGACGTAGAGATAAAGAAGACTATGTACAACTTCTCCTCCCAGGTCGTTTCACGCTCACCTTATTCACTGCATCCATCTTGTAGTTGACATTGTTGACCACGGCATCAATGAAGTGGAGATTGCCATCAAGGTCAACAAGGACATTGGAGGACTTGACATCAGAAATTTCATATTGACCATTAAACCAGATGTCGTCCATATCAACGGTGTAACCATGTGATTCGAGAAAATCGTCAATCTCCTCATCAGTGGCATAGCGAAGAGGCTCTATGAAAGGCTGTTTGAGAACAACACAAGGTTCTCCGATGCTGTTGTGAGTAAAGCCTATGATGATGTAGGCATCATCAGGAAACAGTTCGTTATGAGCTATCAAACGATGAATGAAACCATCTAAACTGGTTGCAGAAGGGGATAATAGGGCAAAATTGTTGAGTTTGATAGCATAGAGATTATCTTTTGAAATGAAGACATCGTTCTCTTGACCATTGCCAATCATTTTGCCTGCATAATCTTCTATCCTCTCAATCCATGTCCCAAGGCTTTTAGCTCGCTGAACGACATGCCCAAGTAGGGATTCTCTATCCCTAAAGATTGGTTGAGCTTTCGTTGTGTCTGAATTCTTGTAGCCGAATCCACAGGTCTGTTCCAACGTGGCTTTGATGCATGGATGGCTGCCAAATAGTCGTTCCAACTCTTGTTGTTCATTGCTGTTCATCTTTAATTAGAGGTGAGCATTTACTTTGTCGCCACAAATTTACAATCTTTTTCTTTTACCACCAATTATTATTAAGAAAAATTATTGTACCTTTGCATTCGCAGTATCAAAAAAGGATATTATGGCAAATTATATTTTTGAGTTGAAAGATAAGGTGCGCGACTATGAGTGCGACCTGCAGGGCATTGTGAACAATGCGAATTATCAGCACTATCTGGAGCATTGCCGACATGAGTTTCTGTTGGCACACAACATCAGTTTCGCAGAATTGCATGAGAAAGGGACGGATGCTGTGGTGGCTCGGCTCACCATGCAGTTTAAGGTGCCACTGAAGAGTCGTGATGAGTATGTGACGAAGCTCTGGATCAAGAAGGAAGGCGTACGCTATATTTTTATGCAGGACATTTTCCGTCTGCCCGACATGAAACTGTGCATCCGTGCACAGGTGGATTCGGTGTGCCTCGTGAATGGCACATTGGCTGAAAGCCCTGAACTGAACGAGAAGTTTGCTCCCTTTATGCAATAGGGTAATTTAATGCATAATTTATAATGCATAATTGTGTGAGTTAAGGGTTTTCATGAACACACAGGAAATCGTTTCTTCCATTGCGCTGACCAAACTGAATGGTTTGAGTCTGCTGAATGCCCGTACTCTGCTGGATTCGTTGGGGTCGGCAAGTGAGGTGTTTGCCCATCGGAAGGACATCGTGGGTGTCATTCCCGATGCGAGCAAGCGGTTGGTGGCTGCGTTTGATCATACTGACGAGGCGTTGAGGCTGGCAGAGGAGGAGATGAAGTTTGTGGAGCAGAAGAGGCTGAGGGTGCTCACGCTGAATGACGTGGATTATCCACAGCGGCTGAGGGAGTGTGAGGATGCGCCGTTGGTGCTCTATTATTGTGGTTCTGCCAACCTGAACAGCCAACGCGTCATCAGTATTGTCGGCACAAGGAAGTGTTCGGAATATGGGCGTGAGGTGTGCAACAATTTCATTGCCGACCTGAAACGCTACTATCCTGACATGCTGATTGTGAGCGGTCTGGCATACGGCATTGATGTGTGTGCCCATCGTGCTGCACTCGATAACGGCATGTCAACCATAGGGGTGCTGGCACATGGATTGGACACCATCTATCCTTCGATGCACAGGCAGATTGCTGCGGATATGGTGCATCGGCAAGGAGGATTGTTGACGGAATACGGCGTTCACACCACTCCTGAAAAGGGAAACTTTGTGCGGCGAAACCGTATCGTGGCGGGCATGTGCGACGCCTGCATCGTGGTGGAAAGTTCAGAACGTGGCGGTTCTCTCATCACTGCCGAGTTGGCAATGGAATACAACCGCGATGTGTTCGCCTTTCCGGGACGGGTGTATGACGAATACAGCAGGGGATGCAATAACCTCATCCGTCGTCAGCAAGCCACGTTGCTCACTTGTGCTGCCGACCTTCTTGACGCGATGGGGTGGGATAATCCACTGAAAAAAGATTCGAAACGGAAAGTGGTGCAGCAGGAACTTTTCCCCGACCTTACTGACGAGGAACGTGCGTTGGTGAACACGCTCAAGGATGTGGATGACAAACACATCAATCAGATTGCCATTGATGCTAATATCCCTTATTCACGTGCCAGCATGATTCTTTTTGACTTGGAAATGAAGGGAATTGTAAAGGCGCTAGGAGGAGCGAGATATAGGCTGGTGCACAATGTGTGATGTACGATGGATGATGTACGATGTACGATGTGGGCTAACGCGATGGGCATAAGTGGCATGGTAAATGGAAAAATGAATTGTACATTGTAAATCGTTAAATTGTAAATTACAGCGCCTGCATGTCGTTCAGCTTCTTGTAGTAGCCATTCTGCTCTATCAGTTCTTCGTGGGTGCCACGTTCCACAATCTTTCCTTCGTGGAGCACATAAATCTCGTTGGCATTCTTGATGGTGGAAAGACGATGGGCAATGGCGATGGTGGTGCGTGACTTCATGAGTTTCTCCAACGCATCTTGCACGAGGCGTTCACTCTCGGTGTCGAGCGCAGAGGTGGCTTCGTCGAGAATCAGGATGGGGGGATTCTTCAGGATGGCTCGCGCTATGGATATGCGCTGACGCTGACCACCTGAAAGCCTGCCGCCTCTATCGCCCACATTGGTTTGATAGCCTTGTTCCATCTCCATGATGAAGTCGTGGGCATTGGCAATCTTTGCCGCCGCTTCCACCTCTTCCTGTGTGGCATTTTCCACACCAAAGGCGATGTTGTTGAAGATGGTGTCGTTGAACAGGATGGCTTCCTGATTGACATTTCCAATCAAGCCGCGCAACGAATGGAGGGAGAGGTTGCGCACATCCTCTCCGTCAATCTTGATGGCACCTGAAGAGACATCGTGATAGCGTGGAATGAGGTCGACAAGTGTGCTCTTTCCTGAACCTGACTGCCCCACCAAGGCGATGGTTTGACCTTTCTTGATGGTGAGATTGATGTCGTGAAGAATCTCATGTCCTTCGTTGTAGGAGAAATGCACATGCTCCAGTTGTATCGATTCGTTGAGAGCCTCTATCCGCTTGGGTGCAGCCACTTCCTTGATATTGTTCTCAGCATGAAGAATCTTGTTGATGCGCTCCATGGATGCAAGACCTTTCTGAATGCTGTAACCTGCTTTGGAGAGGTCTTTGATAGGTTGCAATGTGGAGTAGAGCATGACCAGATAGAAGATGAAGTCGCTCGCCTGGATGGACGAGTTGCCCTGAAAAATAAGATAACCTCCAAACCACAACACGACAACAATCATGCAAGTGCCGAGAAACTCGCTCACGGGGTGGGCGGCAGATTGTCGGATAGCCACTTTCATGGCTGCTTTGCGGAACTCATTGTTGACTTTCGTGAAACGCTCCTCCATCTTCCGTTCAGCGATGAATGCCTTGATAATGCGAAGCCCTCCCAGTGTCTCTTCTATCTGACTGATACCGTCGCTCCATTTGGATTGGGCATAGAGCGAACTTGATTTCAACTTCTTTCCGATACGTCCGATACCTCCTGCCAACAGCGGCACCACCAGTAACGTGAATAAGGTGAGTTGCCAAGACATTCCGAAGAGGATGCCTATATAGACGATGATGAAGATGGGGTTCTTGATGATCATGTCGAGCGATGACGAAATGCTCGCATCTATCTCGTTCACATCGGTGCTGACACGTGCCAGAATGTCACCTTTCCGCTCTTCAGAGAAAAAGGAAAGGGGCAGGGAGAGTATCTTCTTGTAGATGTCTATGCGGATGTCGCGGATGATGCCTGTACGAAGGGGCATCAGGCAGGCTGAACCTCCGAAATAGGCTGCTGTTTTCAGCAAGGTGAGGAATGCCAGCAGGATGCCTAAAATCAGCAGAGTGGTGGCAGGACCTTGTGTGTCGACCAACATTTGGGAGTAGTAGTAGCCGTTGTTCTTCGCCACTTCCACCCATTCGTCAATGCTCCCTGCACTCCAAGGCATCAACTCATAGCGTTCGGTGTTCACCTTGAAGAGAATCTGTAAGATAGGAATCAGAATGGAGAATGAAAAGACATTGAAGATGGCAGCCAACACATTCATGCCGAACGTGCTGACGATGTATCCCTTGTAGCGGGCAAAATACTTGCCCATTTGTTGGTAGAATTCTTTCACACTCTACATTTTTTTGTTTACTCAGAGTTGCGTGTCATGAACCCTGCTTTGCCTTGAATGCCATCGCATAGAGTTTCATCTGCTTCATCATGGCCAAAAGACCATTGCTGCGAGTGGGAGAAAGGTGCTCCTTCAAACCGATGTCCTCGATGAAATGAAGGTCGGCATTCAGGATGTCTTCGGGTGTCTGGTTGTCCAACACACGAATGAGCAAGGTGACGATGCCCTTCACGATGAGTGCATCGCTCTCTGCCTGAAAATGAATCTTCCCTTCAGGTGTGAGGTCTGCCTGCAACCATACACGGCTCTGGCAACCGTCAATGAGATTACTCTCCACCTTATACTGTTCGGGCAGTGGTTCTTGTTCGCTGCCTAAGTCGATGAGCATCTGATACTTGTCCATCCAATCATCGAACCCTTCAAACTCTTCGATGACCTCTTGCTGTATTTCTTCTATTGTCATTGTTCTGTCCATATCACATCCAGCATGGTTTGCCCCACTGCCTTCAGTGTTTCTTTGTTGATATTCTTGATGTTATCGTCCAAGGTGTGCCATGTGCTCGGGAAACCTCCGCTCTTTGTGTCAGAGCCAATCACGTCGATGCAGGGAATGCCGCCTTGATTCACTTGCAGGTGGTCGTCTGTGATATACCCACCTTCTTGGTCATAACTGAAATATTTTCCATATCCGATACGAGCTGCAGCACCCCACACCTTGTCCACAATAGAGGGGGCATAACTCATGGAATATTGCTCACGGTAGAATACGGTGTTGTTGCCTCCCACCATGTCAAGATTGATGCCATAACGGGCGGTATAACCCTCCACATGACGCTTGCCTGACCAATACTGACTGCCCAAGCACCAGCTGCTTGCATTGCCACCACCGCTGTCACCACTATCTTCCGCATCCCAACAAATGAAATCCACACCAATCTTGACTTGGTTGGAATCGTTTGCCAACTGCAACTGACGCGCTATCTCCAGCATCACACCAATGGAACTGCCACCGTCATTGGCACCATCAATCGGGGTGTTGTGATTAGCTTCATCTGAATCATTGTCAGCCCATTGACGACTGTCCCAATGACCAGCAATCAGAATACGTACAGGTGCCTCAGGATTGTAGGAGGCAATGATATTGCGCATCTTGATGGGGGTGCCATCATAGAGTTTCGAATCGGCATATTGGTCATATACCACAGTCCCGAAACTCTTGAATTTCTGGGCAATGTATTCTCCACACGAATCGTGTGCAGCAGAGTTCATCACACGGGGACCAAACGCACATTGCTCAGCCACATAAGCATAGGCAGAATCTTCACAAAAGACAGGTGCTGGTGACACATAATCTGCCACCTCCACCTTCTTTTCCTTGCACCCTATCAGGAGCAATGATAAAAGCGAAAGATATAGTATTTTCTTCATTTCCGATGATTTATGAGTGCAAAGGTAGGCATTTTCAGTGAAAAGTGAAGAGTGATAAGTGAAAAATCTGCTTTTCATTTCCTCAGAAACGCTGCCAGCTTTGCTACTGCACGGGCGCGATGACTGATGCCATTCTTCACTTCATTTCCCAATTCAGCAAAGGTTTTATCGTAACCATCGGGTATGAAGAGCGGGTCATAACCAAATCCTCCATCCCCGCGTTTCTCACGGATGATGCACCCTTCCACCGTTCCATCGAAGAAGTGAGTCTCACCCTCATAAATCAGAGCGATACATGTACGGAAACAGGCTTTTCTGTTTTCTTCATTCGCCAATTTGCCGAGGAGCACATTCATGTTGGCATCATCCTTGTTGCCTTCAAACTGCACCCCGTTCTTCATGGCATAACGTGCAGAATAGACACCTGGCTCCCCACCCAATGCTTCCACTTGTAGCCCGGAATCATCGGCAAAGCAGTCGAAACCGAAATGCTCCTTTACAAAGGCTGCTTTCTGTAAGGCATTTTCCTGAAACGTGGAACCTGTCTCTGGAATATCCACTTCACAGCCAATGTCCTTCAGGCTTTTCACTTCATACTGATTGCCAAGAATGGCACGAATCTCTTCCAGCTTATGTGCGTTATTGCTCGCAAATACCAATGTTTTCATCATCCTCCTTTTATGCTTGAATTGTTCAACAAAAGTAGCACTTTTATTTTGTCTTTGATAGCACTTTTCTACTTTTTTAGCAAAATATTGCGTTTTTTTTGAAAAAAGTTTGACAAATAGAAAAAAATGACCTACTTTTGTTTACAGTTTGTTCTTTATATTCAGATAAACCTAAGAAAAAAGACAATATAAACTTCCTAAAGAAATGGAAAAGATAGATAAGCTTGATAAGCAAATCATGGAGATTATTTCCGCAAATGCACGCATACCCTTCAAGGATGTTGCTGCTGTGTGTGGTGTGTCGCGTGCTGCTATCCATCAGCGTGTTCAGCGACTGATTGACACCAATGTCATCGTGGGTTCTGGTTATGTAATCAATCCTAAGAGCCTTGGCTATAAGACTTGTACCTATGTGGGCATTCGTCTGGAGAAGGGTTCCATGTATGAGCGCGTGGTGAGTGAACTCAACAAGATTCCTGAAATTGTGGAATGCCACTACACTACAGGACCTTACACCATGCTCGTGAAACTCTATGCTCGTGACAATGAGCAACTCATGGATCTCCTCAACCGCAAGATTCAGGGCATCACGGGTGTTGATTCCACCGAAACCCTCATCTCTCTTGACCAAAGCATCAAGAAAGAAGTGCCCATCTGTGTGACAGATAAGCCCGAAGAGAAGGTTCAGAAGGGAGGCAAGGCGAAGATTATCCTTGATGATGACGAATAATCATGATGAATATTGTTACGAGGAATGTGACTAATAATGGGGATGCTGCCGAATCATGAGGTTTATCCCTATAAATGAATAAGAATGAAAAAGGCTGAAGAGTGTTGCTTCTCTTTAGCCTTTTTCAGTTATTGTATCCTTTACATTATTATATATATGAATGATAATCCATGATGCGCATGTCATTCATATATTTGGATGTCATTTCATGTGACGTGAATGATGCAGATTCTCGTCAAACACCTTGAATTCATACCCTTCATCGCGGAGCCATTCGATACATTTGGGGAGTATCTTCTTCAGTTTGTCAATACTTCGCAGGGAATCGTGGAAGGTGATGATGGAACCATTGCGTGCGTAATTCTTCACATTCTCGAACACCTCTTCGGCAGTGAGTCGTTTAGAGTAGTCGCGTGTAACCAAATCCCACATCACGATGGTGTAGTGGCGGCGAAGCCTGATGTATTGGGCATTACGCATCCATCCTCTTGGGGGACGGAACAAGTTGGAACGAATCAGCTTGTCGGCTTCGTTGGCATTGCGCAGATAGCGTTTGCTTGCCACCGTGATGCCACCGATGTGGTTGTAGGTGTGATTGCCTAAACGATGGCCATGAGAACGGATGAGTTCCAGCAATTCAGGGTACTTTCTGACATTGTCACCCACCATGAAGAAAGTCGCCTTCACGTTGTAGCGGTCAAGCGTTTCTATCAGCCAAGGGGTTGATTCGGGGATGGGTCCGTCGTCGAAGGTCAGATAGACTGCCTTCTCCGTCGGATCCATTCTCCAGATGGCACTTGGATATAGCCATCTCAACCATTTGGTGGGTTGCTCAATAATCATTGCAATTGAATGCCAGCGCCCTCACATTTTGAGACAAAGGCACTGTACAGTCTTTGTAAGTTGTCCTCGATTTGTTGTGACTTCTGCTCATACTCAGCCTTCTTGGCTGGGTTGGCTTTCGCCAGTTGGTTATACATGTCCTGAATGTTTGCCATGATGTAGATTTCCTGATGGCAATCACGTGCACTGTTGGCAAAATACACATTGCTCAACGACAGATACCACTTGATGTATTCTACGGAATGTTGTATCATGGCATCCAGAATGGGCTGTGCCTTTTCTGCTTTACCGCATGCTATGTATGCCTCGGCAAGTTCGAGTGAGGAACTGGAGAAATCGTGTGGTACATTGTACGCAGGTATCTCTGTCTCACACTTTTCCAATGCCTTGAGTGCTTGGTCTTTTTTGCCCTCCTTCACAAGATTGGTGATGAGGGTGGCAAACCAGCGGCGATGGGTGTAGCACATGCGCATGGTCGTCTCGTCAATGTAGAGGCCAGGATGTTTCAAATTGCCATAATGGAACTTGTTCATCATGTTATCGTACATCTTTTCTGTATCAGCGACAGATTGTACGACACCTCGGATGATTTCATTTTCAGGGAAAACAAATGGGGTGATGCGCCACGCCATTCCTTCCAGGATGAAGTGTCTCCACAGGTTGCCGTAGTTGCTTGAACCAACTGTCGTTGACATGTAAAGTGGACGTGAGAAATTGCTTTGTGCAATCATCTCAAGCATCATGATGAAACTCTTCGACACACGTCCCTGCCCATTCAGGCTGATGACCATCTGCTCAGGGATGATTTCGTTTCCTAATGTGTCGGTTGGTATCTTCATGCCAGAACGTTTCACTGCATCCTTGTCGATGGTGACAAAGAGGGTGTCGCTGGGCAGACAGGCTGGAAGGGCTTCCACCAGTTCCTTGTCGCTCTCCGAAAGTCCTTCGTAGTCCTTCAGGAGGAACTTCTGGAGGGCAGTCTTCAGTTCAAAAGGATTGTCTCCCCACAGACGTTTGGCAAGTGCTGAGTCTTGCGCCGTCACTTCCCTGATGAGGTCTTTCATGGTCACGGAGCCGCCGCCAATCGTCACTTCGGGATTGATGTCTGTCATCTCATGTTTGCCGCTGGTGTATTGGTAGCGCTTCCAAGAGATGGGGAGCGGACTTGACTGCCCTTCGCCTGAGAAGGCAGGACGCTTCATCTGGTCAATGTACCAGTCGGTTTGCAGGTAGGAGAGGTTGCAGACACGCACATCGGTGCGGTTTCCTTCCGTATCCTCATTGTACCAAAGCGGGAAGGTGTCGTTGTCACCATTCGTATAGATGACGCCATCGTGAGGAATGGTCTCCAGATAGTTCAAACCAAAGTCGCGGCACACATATCGGTTGCTGCGGTCGTGGTCATCCCATGTCTGGCTGACCATCTGTGCAGGCACAGCCACAGCAGGCACAAGACCGATGGCACCAGCAATGATGCCAGCCATGCGTTTCTCCATCTTCTTGCCGAGCCATTTGCCGAGCAACTCATAGATGGCGGCAATGCCAAGACCGCACCACATGGCGAACGCATAGAACGAACCAGCATAGGCATAGTCGCGTTCACGTGGTTGCAATGGTGTCTGATTCAGATAAATGACAATGGCGATACCAGTCATGAAGAAGAGGAAGAACACCACCCAGAACTGCTGGATGCCCTTCTTGTCGCGGAAAGCTTGCCAGAAGAATCCCAACAGACCTAAGATGAGCGGCAGGCAGTAGAAGACGTTGTGTCCCTTATTGTTCTTCAAGTCAGATGGGAGCATGTCCTGATTTCCCAACCGCATATTGTCGAGCCAGTCGAACCCGGAGAGCCAGTTGCCATGTTCCAGTTCGCCATTACCCTGAATGTCGTTCTGACGACCAGCAAAGTTCCACATGAAGTAGCGCCAGTACATCCAGTTCATCTGGTAAGAGAGGAAGAAGCGGAGGTTGTCCACTTGTCCTGGAATCTCAAGGGTTTGTGCCTCTCGTCCCGGTATCTTATATTCCACAGAATGATAAGACACTGTGCCCAACCACGACTCATAAGCTTGCACATGGATGGGTTCGTCGCTGTAGATGCGAGGGAAGAGCATGCATTGGTTGGCAGGATATTTCAGGGAGAACTTGTCACGAATCTTCACATACTCATCCTTCTCGTTCTCATTCTCCTTATCCTTGCGCTGATAGACAGGTGCTCCCTGCACAGTGGCATAAGCGAGGTAACCGTCACCATTGTCCTTAATCTCTGGCTGTGACTTGTAGGTCTGACCAAAGAAGAGAGGGCGTTCACCATACTGCTCACGTCCTAAGTATTCACCCAGCGTGAACACGTCTTCAGGAGAGTTTTGGTCCATAGGAGGGTTGGCAGTGGAACGGATGACGATGACGGCATAGGAGCTGTAACCCACCGTCATCAAGGTCATGCAGAGAATGGCTGTATTGAGGATGCGAGGAGTGGCTTTCTTCGTAAAGAACAGCACACCTGCAATGATGCCCAGCACGATGATGCCAATGACGACAGACGCAACGCCGTGCCCATAGAATGGGATGCCGAGCAGTCCTGTGCAGACAATGAACGAGGTGTACATGCGTTTCTCGCTCTGCCCCTTGGTGGTCTCCCACAAAGCCCACACCAATGCAATGACAAGCAGGGTGAGGTAGATGTAAAGACCGATGTTGTAAGGCATGCCCAACGTGTTCACAAACAGCAGTTCAAACCATCCGCCAATCTTCACGATGCCAGGCACGATGCCATACAGTACAGCAGCCACGATGACCACCGACACGCCCAGCACGATGAGTGAGCCCTTACCAGTCGGGTTCTTGCTCATCTTGTAGTAATAGACCAATACAATAGCAGGGATGCAAAGCAGGTTCAGCAGGTGGACACCAATGGACAGTCCCACCAGATAGGCGATGAACACCAGCCAACGGTCAGAATGGGGTTTGTCGGCATTGTCCTCCCATTTCAGGATGAGCCAGAATACCAGTGCTGTGAAGAAGCTGGAGAAGGCATACACTTCACCCTCCACAGCCGAGAACCAGAACGTGTCGCTCCATGTGTAGATGAGCGCACCGGCTATGCCACTGCCAATCACAGCGAGCAATTGCCCCGCAGAAGGCTCCTCGTCATTCTTCACCAAGAGTTTCTTAGCCAGATGCGTCACGCTCCAGAACAGGAACAGGATACATCCGGCACTGAGCAAGGCACTCATGACATTGATCATCTTTGCCACCTGCGACGCATCGCTGGCAAAGAGAGAAAAGAAATTGCCCACCAGCATGAAGAAAGGTGCGCCAGGGGGGTGTCCCACTTCCAGTTTGTAAGCGGTGGTGATGAACTCAGGGCAGTCCCAGAAACTTGCCGTGGGTTCAATTGTGGAGCAGTAGGTGAATGCCGCAATGGCGAACACCACCCAACCGACCACGTTGTTGATGATATTGTACTTTTTCATATATGGACGTTTATTATGAAATTCGCCCAGCACATGGGCTGGTTACTCAATTCCTTTCAGTTCAACCGTGAAAATCAAGGCTGAATAAGGCTTGATGTTGCCCGTGTTGCGGTCGCCATAAGCCAACTCGTAAGGGATGTACAGTTCCCATTTCGAACCCATTGGCATCAGTTGCAAAGCCTCCGTCCAACCTGCAATCACCTGAGTCACTCCGAACGTGGCAGGCTTTCCACGCTCGTAGCTGCTGTCGAATACAGTGCCGTCAATGAGGCGACCTTCGTAATCGACAGTCACAGACTGATCTGCCTTTGGCTTCTCACCTGTGCCCTGTTCGATAATCTTGTATTGAAGACCGCTGGCGGTAGTCACCACACCAGGCTTAGTCTGGTTTTCTGCCAAGAACTTCTTGCCTGCCTCGCGGTTGGCACCATAGAGCTTCTCCATGTTGGCAGCCTGACGCTCCGTCAAGCGCTTCTGAAACACCTGAGCCGCACTGTCCAGCGGCACATCGTTCTGCCCCATCAAGCCAGCCACGATGCCACTTCCCACAATGGAAGGATTGACGCTCTTCCCCTCGTCGGGCGTATAATAATCATTGGACAGCTGCTTGGCGATACCAACGATGCGTTCGCCAATCTCGGCACCAGCCTGAAATGCGGCTGCCTCTTTGTCGTTCGGGTCGGCATTGGTACGACTAAGGATACCCTCTGCAAACTTGCTAAGATGCTCTTCGTCCACACCCAGCTGCCCTGTGGCGTAGTCCTTCAGGCCATTCGACTGAGCGATGCCAAATAGGTAAGCCGTTTCTTCATCTTCATTGGCGAGCACAGGCTTCTCAATTTTTAACTCGCTTGCAGCTCCTGCTGTCTTGCCAGTCTTCTGAGCCTCGATGAAAGCTGCCAAATCTGCTTTCTGCTTCTCCTTGAATGCTTTCAAAGCGGCAGCATCTTCAGCCTTCTTAACCTTGGCAGCCACCTTGTCAACAGCGGCATTAGCCTTCGCTTCTATCTCTTTCTCTGTTTGTGCGAAAACAGCGCTTGCCATTGCAAACGCTGCTATAGTCAATGTAAGAATCTTCTTCATTTTCTTCTTACTCTAAACTTTATTTCAAAACTTCAATCGTGAAGATGAGCGTGGAGAAAGGCTTGATAGGACCCTGGTTCTGTGCACCATAAGCCAGCTCCTGAGGGATGGTCACCTCCCACTTCGAACCAGCAGGCATCATCTTCAGGGCTTCCACCCAACCTTCAATCACACCTGGCATGCGCATGTTGATAGTGAACGGCATGTTGCGCTCATAGCTGCTGTCAAACACAGTGCCGTCAATCAGCTTGCCCTCATAGTTCACTTGTATCGTCGAAGAGTCTGTTGGCAGTGCCCCTGTGCCCTCTACCAGCACTTTATACTGCAGACCGCTCTTCGTGGTCTTCACGCCTTCCTTCTTCTTGTTCTCGGCCAGATATTTCTCGCCAGCCTTTTTGTTGTCGCCAAACTCCTTCATCAGTTGTTCCTCACGGATAGGCTTCATCCTCTCCTCATAGTCGTTATACGCCTGTTCGGGAGTGCGAGCATCCTTATTCTTCAGTCCTGCCACCAGACCTGCGATGATATTCTTGGCATTGATAGTTTTCGTAGTGTCCTCGCCATACACCTGCTGTCCGATAGCCTTTGCCATCTGTTGCACCTGCTGTCCGATTTCCAGACCCTTCAGGTAGGCATCTTTCTTCGGATCCACCTGATTCACTGCACCCTCGCGCATACCCTTAATAAACTCGTCCATGTAGGTGGAGTCGATGCCCATTTGCATCGTCATCACCTGCTTCAATCCAGCCGACTGAGCCACACCGAAGTCATACGCCAACGAGTCAGCACTGTCTTTGAGGTCAGCACTGTTGTTACCATCGCAAGAAATCATAGTCATGGCAGTCATAGAAACAGCAGCTGCCATCAAGAGAATTTTTTTCATTGTTTTCTTATTTTTTTATTTAGTGATATTATTTTTTATTTGGTGATTTGATGATGTGCATGGGGATAGGGGAATGTGAAAAACCCTATGCGGGCAGGCACAAAATCATGCAAAGTTAGTGTTTATTTTGCTGATTTCCTGTCCCAACGGTCTAAAAATTGTTTTTTTTAAATGTTTTTTGTATAATAAAGTGGGAATTTACTTATTAACTTTTTAAAAGAAAGAGGATTTTATCCCATTTGACCATTTTATCGTTTGACTAGGGGTGCGAAGACGGACAACAGACAACGGAAGGTTGTGCGGGTATTGATTAAGTTAATTTTCCCCAAAAAACGTCTTTTATGGGGAATATTCTCCTTTCCAGGGGATATTTCCACTATTCTTTCATATGCGTTGGTGTTTTTACGGGCAACGCACACGTGTTCTTACGACAGAGTTAAGCAAGTCTTTGTGGGGGACTCAGAGTGACGTGAACGAGGGTGCGGTATTCGAGGATGTATGGATGTCCTGAGTGTGGAAGTAGGGGACCCCATCATTTTAAGGTAGCTGGCAAACGCTAATAATGTATATTTTGCTTGGTTTTTGCAAAAAAGTGAGCGGTGAACCCAGAATGGATTCACCGCCCTTATATTGGTTGATTCCTTTTTGTTTGTTTCTCTCTCCTCCGGTGGAAACTCAAGTGCCGAATTGCACTGAGTTTTTACGGAAAATTTTGCAGTGTGATGTCTAATCAAATTATTTGAAGATTGAGACATTGCTTGCGATAGCTGCTACAGCTACGATAGCTACTGCGATGATAGTCATAGTTTCCATAAAACAATCTCCTTTCTTTAATTCAATTAATAATTACTGTTTAATGTTTAACTAAACCAAATTCTATTAACAAAATCTTTTTACCTCTATATGTTGTAGCCTTGCGGCTGGAAGTTCAAAAAATTGGAGGAGGGCTTTTCACAAAGACCTAACTCCTAAATAACAATCTTTTACTAACCTAAATCTAATACCTTTACCAAAACCTATATGATAGAAAACTAACCTGTTTGTTCTTAGTTTAAGTATGTCTTGAAGGAGCGTTTGTCACTCGCTTGTGACCGCCTTGTTTCCTTTTGACGATGCAAAGTTACTGGCTTTTCAAATTGTGACCAACAAAAACAATGATTTTTGCTCAAAAAAGTGGTATTTTGTTGATATATGTCAATAATTGTGTACGCACACACGTTGAAAAGACTCAAAAACTGTGTGCGCACACGGTTAAGAAGACTACTCCCAAAAGACGAGAAAAGTGCCCCTAATCCTTTTTACAAATTTTATATAATATGGTACAGCCTCTTTGGAAACATCGACACAACTTCGATTCGGCTTGAGTTTTTTCGATTTTCCTTTTCTTCACTCAAAAGAGGCGCATAACATGTCGAATTTTAGTGATTCATTTCGCATTTTAAGATTTACTAATGGACAGAAACATCTTTTTTTGTTTGTTTTACACATTAGCCCCCAAATAAGTTGGGAAATTGATAGAAACAATGTATCTTTGTATGATTTTACAGTTTCTTTTTTCTTAAAAGAATGGACATAGACACAGGTACGACTACGGTTCCTTTTGTGCGCTATAGGTGTTCAAAGCCTGGCTCATCACCTTTTGGAGGAATCCAATTGGCATCGCGCGCCTTTGTCCAACGTGTACTTCAAGTGTGGTGGCTATTTTAGGGAGGAAAAGTGTGGTGTCAGCAAAAAATGTGGTGCTGAATGAAATATTTTCCACAAAAAACTTGGCAGTTTGGAAAATTAAAGGTATTTTTGCATTTATCTTTTGATGGATCCGCTTATGCGTCGGTACTTTGTACAATGCTTTGTATGGTGTTTATGCTTACACGGATTTTACGAAAAACAAAAAAACTATAATTAATAACTTAAATTCTTAAACATTTTATGTGGTTATGTAACTCTTCAATCGGAAGGAAAGTGATCATGTCGGTATCTGGCTTGGCGCTTATCCTTTTCCTGACGTTCCATGGATGCATGAACGTAGTGGCACTCTTCAGTGCGGAGGCGTACAACCAGATTTGTGAATTGCTCGGCTCCAACTGGTATGCCATTGCGGCTACTTGTGCTTTGGCTGCCCTGATGTGCGTTCACATCATCTACGCCTTTATCCTCACATTCCAGAATCGGAAGGCGCGTGGCAACAACAAGTATGCCATCACCGATAAGCCAAAGGCTGTGGAATGGGCAAGCCAGAACATGCTGGTGCTCGGCATCATCGT
>ONDH01000022.1 GCA_900316505.1 uncultured Prevotellaceae bacterium | reverse complement strand
TAGATAAAAAGATCATGTTTTTTTATATTTTCACCTGTTTTTTTATATTTTTCTTTTTAATGAAGTTCTTGGGAGCTTTGCCCCAAGCACCTTCGGCGGCTTGCCGCAATAAAGCATTTTCTTTTATACCGAACTGACGTTGTTTTATAAAGACAGATCCCTTCGGGATGATTAAGCTGATTCAGCAGATTTATGGGATTTATCCAAATCCATACACAGGGTTTTTACTGGTGAACCCAATTTTCTGTGACATTTTTTGCCTTTCGTGAAATATTCCTCCAATGGGATGCGGTTTTCTCGGATTTTATGTTTACCTTTGCCACAGATATTTGGACAAATTAAATTACTATACATGATGAAAACTAATTTCAAGACAACGCTCATGGCTATGGTTGCCATGTGTGCAAGCGCTACGACTGCAATGGCGCAGAACGCAACTGACCCGAAAACGTGGGCGTGGGATTTTCCACAGGGACTTAGTATTAAAGCCGAGGCTGGTCAGGAAGCACTGACTTGCCAGATGCACTATTTCGAACTGGTGAAAGAGGGTGAAGGACTGCTGAAGAAGACGATGATATGGTACGACGCGACCATCGTTGAACCTGGCGCGGAGAAGACCTCCATCGATAACTACGGCACACCCATCGAAGTGCCCAATGCGCTGATTATCCCCCTCGACAAGAACGGTAAAGCCAAGAAGGGTGACATTCTGCTGACTCACGACAAGTATCACCGCATGATACGTGCCATCGTGGTTGATGCCGCTAATCCTGCAGAACCAATGGTGTGCTGTATTGATGACTACGACAGTTGGCCAAACAATCCCGAGTCGGAGGAAATCGCGAAGAAGCAGCAGGGCGAACAGTTGAAAGCTGGCTCGTTCAACGTGCTCAAGAAGGACACCATCATGCCAGGTGCACAGGTGGCTTACGAACAAGGTGGCGAAAAGAAGTTTGGCAAGATTGTGCAGGTGAGTGGCGATAAGTTGCTGGTGAGCGTCTTTGCCAACCGTCTTGAATGCGTCTCTAAAAGCGATTGCACACTGCTGCCCCTCACTCCGAAGATTAAGGTGGGCGACACTGTGAGCTGCATCTCTACCGACGAGTATGAGCCTGGCTACAAGGTGGTGAAGGTCGATTTGGAGCATGGTCATGTGTGGGTACAGTACGAAGGTTCTACCCGCACCTATTGCTTCGGCGTGTTTGATGTGATGAAGTAGGAACGTGAGTTTGACAAAGGAGGGTTGCGGCGTGCAACCCTCTTATCTTTTAATCATAGAAGAAACCAATAATGGACGAGAGATTTCCGTATGGATATGACGTGCAGGTCTATTTAGACAAGGCGTTTGAGCAACTGAAGGAAACCATGTTCTGGGCAACCAAGGAGATGCTTGATGACAGGTATGTCTATACGATTGAACAGGAGAATGGCGTGTATAACTTTGTGTCCTATTACAAGCAGGATGACGGCGGAACTCAGCGCAGTGTGCTGGATTATTGTGACTGGAAGGGGTTTATAGACCATTGGGTCTTTATGAATGATTGGTATGCCGAGAAGCATAATCCCGTGAAGGAGTACATGAGAGTGGAAGCCAGCAACAAGATGAGTTGTGGCTGGGCTTTGGAGATATATCAAATCCGGAAGCATGAGCTGGGAAACTTTTCTGTGTATGTGCAAGCAGGTAACCGCTCGGCAGGAGCGTCGAAAACTTACTACATTCCGCAGGATTATCTCAAATTACCATGGGAGGAATTTTTGGATAAGTACATCGAATTGGTCGCCACAGGCTCTTGCTATGTGACCAGAAATGACATAGAAGAAACCGAGGGACTTAAGGAGTTTCTCGGCTTCAAAGTGGGTTGAGTGGCATTGACCTTTTTGGCAGGAAAGGTCAACGACGCTTATACTTGTGCAGTTTCAGCATCTGCTCAGCATAGCGGTAACCGAGGGTGCGCATGCCTTCGGTGCTGAAATGGAACTGGTCGCCTGTGCTCTCGCAGTCTTTTGCTGAGATGATGTAGGAGTTCGGGAGTGTCTTGGGCAAGTTAGGCAGGATGTCCACATTGAACTTCCAACACACACCGCCTTGCTCCTGATGCTTCAGTTCACCAGCCAGAAGGGGAACATCTTTGGGATTGAGGTTCAAATCCTTGCAGAGGTTGTCGTAAATCTTCTTTACACGCTCTGGCCACTTGGGATCATCGGAATTGGATTCTCCTTGATGAATGAGAATGCCCTTGATGACACCGTCCGTCTGGGCAATGCGTGCCATATCAACGAGTCGTTTGTAGGGATTGCCATCGTATTGGTTGACAATATTCTTCATCCAGTCGCGCTCGTTGTCGATATACTCCTTGTAGTCGTCTTTGTCCCATAGCTCTATCTTGGCACCTGCCACAGAGACGTTGATGACTCCGATGCGGTATTTCTCGTCGATGCACTCAATCATCTTGCGTCCAAAGAAATCGACGGGACCCAAATTGTTGCCTTCGCGACAGATGGGGGGGGTGGCTGTGTACCATTTGCCCATCTCACGTTGCATGCGCGGCATGTTGACCGCTGCAAGGAACTGGAACCGTGGGTCGTTGAAGTCTTTGTCCTGTTCAGCAGGACGGGCACCGGCTTCCATGTTCGACTGCCCGAAGCAGAGGAAGATGTGGAAGTTCTTGTCGGGTTTCTGGGCAAAGATGCTCACAACTGCCAACAAGGCAATTGCTGAGGCTAATAGGATTCGTTTCATGATTGTTGGGTTTTTAATTGGGGACAAAGTTACGTATTTTATGTGATATTGCCCCTTGAACGTGACAATCTTTCTGTTTTTTATGCTTGAAAAAAAAGAAAGTTCCCTCCTTTTTAAGAAATAAACGTGTTTTTTTTGTTTTATATCGTGAAAAGAGGTAACTTTGCACATATAATGTAAAAACACTTAACTAAACATATTGAATTATGGGATTTTTAACTAACGACAAACTCGTGATTGTAGGTGCTGGTGGCGCTATCGGCTCTACTATGGTGCAGTTGGCTCTGACTATGAAGCTGACTCCTAATGTGTGTCTGTATGATGTGTACGCTCCTGGTATGGAGGGTGTGATGGAAGAGATGTTCCATTGCGGCTATGATGGCGTGAACCTGACTGCCACCACTGATGTGGCTGAGGCTTTCAAGGATGCCAAGTACATCATCTCTTCAGGTGGTGCTCCCCGTAAGGCTGGCATGACTCGTGAGGATTTGCTCGCCGGCAACTGCAAGATTGCTGAGGAACTGGGTCAGAACATCAAGACTTACTGCCCTGATGTGAAGCACGTGACAGTGATTTTCAACCCTGCTGATTTAACAGGTCTTGTGACGCTGCTGTATTCTGGTTTGAAACCAGGTCAGGTGACTACGTTGGCAGCGCTCGACTCTACTCGTCTGCAGTCAGCTTTGGCTAAGAAGTTTGGTGTGAAGCAGTATGAGGTGACTGGTTGCGCTACATATGGTGGTCACGGTGAGCAGATGGCTGTGTTTGGCAGCGCTGTGAAGGTGGCTGGCAAGCCTCTGAGCGAACTGATTGGCACTCCTGCTTGCACTCAGGAAGAGTGGGAACAGCTGAAGGTGGATGTGACGAAGGGTGGTGCGAAGATCATTGAGCTTCGTGGTCGTTCTTCATGGCAAAGCCCTGCATTCTGCTCAGTGGAGATGATTCGCTCGGTGATGGGTGGCGAGAAGTTCCGTTGGCCTGCTGGTACTTACGTTTGCAACGAGAAGTACAACCACATCATGATGGCTATGGACACTACACTCGACACGAACGGCTGCACCTACAAGATGCCTACCGGCACTGCTGAGGAGATGGCGAAGCTGGATGCTTCTTACGAGCACCTCTGCAAGATGCGTGACGAGCTCGTAACGCTCAATATTGTTCCACCAATCTCTGAGTGGAGCAAGATTAATCCTAACTTGTGATTTAATTAGGAATGAGGAATTAGGAATGAGGAATTGATGGCAGCATCGATATTTGGTGCCCATTCCTCATTCTTCATTCCTCATTTCTCATTCCAATGAAAAAGTACGGAAAGTATACGCTCTATGGTTGGAGTTGGCGCGTCCTTTTGGGAATAGCGCTAACTCCAATCTTCTTATTCCTGTTGCTTTTCGTGCTGATTTACACGCCACCTGTGCAAAAATTTGCAGTGGATAAGGCTGCTGAATGGCTGAGTGAGGAAATGGGGATGGAGGTCTCGGTGGAGAGTGTCCATCTGAAGTTCCCGCTTGACCTGTCGATGGGTGGCATTTTAGCGATTCATGAGGGCGACACGTTGCTGGATGCCCGTGAGTTGGACGTCAGTGTGAGGGCATTGCCGCTGTTGGAGTTGCAGGCAGAGGTGGATGGCATTCATCTGTATGATGCGAAGCTGAACACGAAGGGGATGATTGATGCTGCTGTCATCAAGGGAAAGTTGTCGGAATTGAGTCTTGATTCCCACAGTACGGACTTGAAGAATGGGCTTGCTGTGGTAAACAAGGCGCTGCTGAGGGATGCTGACCTTCAGGTGCTGCTGGCTGATTCGGTGCCGGAAGATACGAGCACGGTTGACTGGAGGGTGCAGCTGGATGACTTGAAGTTGCAACGGGTGAAGCTGGCTGTGTTGCTGACACCGAATGTGGACAGTACATGGGTGACGGCTGATGTGGGTGACCTGCAAACGAAAGCGTTTATCGACTTGAAGGAGGGGGCTTATCGTGTGGATCATCTGGACATGACGGGTTCGAAGGTGGCGTATGACCTTCGGAAGACACCCCGATTGCCTCAGCAGCTTGATCCCAATCATTTGCATTTTGAGGAGGTCAGTTTGAAGATAGATTCTCTCTCGTATGTGGGCGATGATTTCTCCATGAATCTGCGTCAACTGGCTGCCAAAGAACCGTCAGGATTGACCATCGCGGAGATGCAGGGCAGGGTGGTGATGGATTCGCTTGCGCTGACTGTTCCGCAGCTTCATGTGAAGACGGGCGACAGTGACCTGTCGCTTGCTTACCGAATGGACATGAATGCCTTTGACGATGTGAATCCGGGTGTTTTCACGCTGGTGGGCGAAGGACAGATAGGAAAGGGCGATGTGGTGTATTTCACCCGTATGGGAGGTCCCGACACGAAGGATGCGTGTGCGATGCTGAACAGGGAATTGCCTGTGCGCCCGATGGAGCTGCAGTTGCGTGCAGAGGGAAATCTCAAGACGCTTGATGTGCCTCAGTTGCACCTGAAAGTGCCGGGCAAGGCTGTTGTGGATGGCAAGGTCACTCTTTGGGATGTGGCAGATGACCTTTCTCTGCAGACGAAACTGAAAGCCAAAGATGCGTATGGTGCTTCTGTGGATTTGGATGGTGGTTATGTGATGAGGGCAGATGCATACAGGGCAGATGTGTCGTTCAGCAATCTGGTGGTGAACAACTATGTGGCATTGGATGACCGCACCGTGTTGTCGGGTAAGGCAAAGGTGAATGGGCGTGGCTTTGACTTCCTTGCGCCTTCCACCACGCTCGATGCCACAGCCAGTTTGACGAATGCCTATATGGGCAAGCTCAACCTCAGCAACGTGGATGCTGATGCCACGTTGAAGGGAGGCAATCTGCAGTTGGCTTTGACAGCAGACAATGAGCAGGTACAGACAGATCTGACGTTTGATGGTACGCTGAAAAGACACTTGGTGGAGGGTGTGCTGGATTTGAATTTGCCTTATGCTGATGTGCAGAGCATGGGCTTCAGCGAGGATGTGCTGACGGCAAGTGCCAATGGTTCCATGCAGTTCTCTTACAATATGGACAAACTCTTCCATGTGGATTCTCAGGTGGAGGTGCTGCATCTGAAGATGGGACGCGACAGCATTTATACCGATGCGTTCTCTCTCTTGGCTGAGGCACGGAAAGACACAACGTCTGCCACCCTGCGCTCGGGTGACCTCGACTTCACTTTCTTCAGCCCTCATAATCTGTTCGATTTGATGCCGAAGGTGGAGAAACTGCAGAGGGAAGCTGTGAAGCAGTTCAAGGCGCGTGAGGTGAACCTTGATGTGCTGAAGTCTTATTTGCCCGACTTGACGCTGCATGTCACTGCACAAAAGGAAAATCCCCTTGCGGAGATTCTGAAGATGTATGGCATCCGTTTCAATGACCTTTCAGCAGACATCCAGTCATCGCCGCTCAGTGGTTTGAGGGGCAACGGTCATGTGTATGCCTTCAAGAAGGACAGTGTGAGGGTGGATACCGCTTTCTTCGAATTGGCTCAAGATTCCACGAAGTTTGACTACCATGTGGGTATGCAGTGCAGTGACCAACCTATGATACCTGCCTTCCGCGCCTATCTGGATGGTTTCCTGAAAGCCAATGAGGTGGATGCCCACCTGACCTATTTTGACAAGAAAGACCGTAAGGGCATTGATTTGGGTGTGAGGGGATTGGCAACAGATTCATGTGTTAATTTCAGTTTGTATCCGAAGACACCAATTATTGCCTATCGGGAGTTCTCTCTCAACAGCGACAACTACATCACTACACGTCCTAATCGTCCCATTATGGCAGATGTGCGACTGACAAGCCTTTCGGACAGCAGTTATGTGGCTGTGTATGCTGATGAAAGCGATATAGGCAAGCAAATTGCCAATGTGATTGCCACTGACCTGAATATCGGTGAACTGCTGAAAGTGGTGCCTGTGCCGGGATTGCCAGCCATGAGCGGTTGGCTGGATGTGGATGCCACCTATATTGACCAAGGTGAGAATTTCATGGTGGAAGGCACGATGAATGCCGAACGCTTTGCCTATGAAGGCATGATGATGGGGAAACTTGCCTCCCGATTCACCTATATGCCACAAGGCGATACTCGTCATGATATTGATGCCACGCTTGCCTATAATGAAAGGGATGTTCTGGTGTTGGATGGTACGTATGATGCAGAAGGGGAGGGGGCATTGGATGCTGACTTGACCTTCTTGGATGTTCCGATGGAGATGCTTTCTCCTTTCGTGCCCAATCAGATTGTAGGTTTCAATGGCGCAATGGCTGGTGGCATGAAGATTACAGGTCCTATGAGTGCCTTGCTCTTCAATGGCGCTTTGTTGCCAAAGGATGTGCATGCCCATTCTGTTCCGTATAATATAGATCTTGCGCTGGCAAATGACAGCATCGTCTTCAACAATAGCAGGGTGGATTTTGATGCTTTCAAGTTCTATGGAGCTGATGTGACCAATCCTCTCACTTTGAATGGCTATGTGGACTTCTCCAATTTCGAGGAAATTTTCATGTCGCTCTCGCTCAATGGACGTAATTTCAAGCTGATAGAGGCGGAACCTGCACGGAAATCTCTGTTGTATGGCAGGTTGTATGGTGACTTTTTGGCTCGTGTCATTGGCTCTACGAAAGACTTGACCATTCGTGGTTTGGTGCGTGTGTTGCCGACAACAGACATCACTTATGTCATGTCGGAAACGGCACTCTATCAGGCTGACCGCTTGGAGGATATCGTCACCTTCGTCGATTTCAATGCGCCTCCTCCACCTCGTGAGGAGATTCCCAAGAGTTCTTTCACGGGTATAGACATGAATCTTTCACTCAGCATTGAGGATGGTGCCAAACTGCGAGGTGAGTTCTCTGCTGACAAGCAGAGCTATGTGAATGTGCAGGGGGGTGGTACTGTCACGATGACCTATACGCCAGAGGGTGTGCTTAACATGCAGGGACGCTACACCATCAATGAGGGTGAAATGAAATACACCTTGCCGGTCATCCCACTGAAGACGCTTGTGATTCATCCGGGATCGTACATCGAATTTACGGGAGACCCCACCAATCCAGTGCTTAACATCGCTGCAACCGAACGCGTGAAAGCCACTGTGGGTGAGAGTGATGGAACTAGCCGAAGCGTCACCTTCGATACAGGTCTTAAAATCACTAACTCGCTCAATGATTTGGGACTTGAGTTTACAATTGAGGCACCTGAAGACATGTCTGTGCAGAACGAATTGGCAAGTTGCTCACCTGAAGATAAGAACAAGCTTGCTGTGGGTATGTTGGCAACGGGCATGTATCTCTCGGGCAATAACCGCAAGGGCTTTACGGCAGGTAATGCCCTCAATGCTTTCCTGCAGAACGAAATCAACAACATTGCTGGCAAGGCGATGTCAACGATGGTGGAAGTGAATGTGGGTATGGAACGGATGACACGTGATGACGGCACCACACGTACCGACTATTCCTTCAAGTTCTCTCGCCGCTTCTTCTCTGATAGGCTCAATGTGATTATTGGTGGGAAGGTGAGTTCTGATGGTAATAGGGAACGTAATGAGTCAGGTGCATACATAGACGATGTGTCTCTTGAATGGCGACTGGACAATGGTGGTACACAATACATCCGTCTTTTCCATGAGAAGGACTTCTCTAACCTTATTGAGGGTGAAATAGACAAAAATGGCGTGGGTGTCTTGCTTCGTCGCAAGGTGGATAAACTCTCGGATTTGCTCATCTGGCGAAAGCGGGAAGAGGATGCGAGAGACAGAACAGGAGAAAGGGAACGGGAAGATGAACGTGGCATTTCAAGACAAGAAGGAATGCTGCGCCCAGCTGGTGGAGAACAGACAGGCACAACAGAACAAGAAGACACGAAACAAGAAGAACAATGAAGAAGGTCATCATACACATATTTATATTATATGTAGTGGGCATGTTGGTGGGATGTTCAGTCACTCCTAACCTGCCGGAAGGAGAGTTTCTCTACACAGGCATCGACAAGGTGAAGGTGCAGGACAAGACAGGCTCTTCAGATGAGGATGTCGCTTTGACGGAGGTGAAGGCTGCGCTTGACTATGCTCCTAATGGAGCGTTGCTGGGTAGCTCTTATGCCCGAAGCCCTTTCCAATTGGGTCTTTGGACATATAACGCTCTTGCTGACAAGCCACGAAAGGGCTTAAATAAGTGGCTCTTCAACTCCTTCGCATCTGCCCCCATCACCATTTCTCAGGTGTCTCCTGAAACACGTGTGAAGGTGGCAACCAACCTCTTGCAGAACTATGGTTATTTCAGAGGAAATGTGGATTACCAATTGGTGGATCAACGCCGTCCTCAGAAGAAAAAGATTGAATACGATGTCAACCTCGGACAACCCTACCTCTTTGACAGCATTCGTTATGCCTTCCCGGAAGAGCAGGACAGTCTTATTCATGCCACGAAAGAGGAACCGTACATTCGTCGTGGAAGCCAGTTCTCTACACTGAATCTGACGAACGAGAAAACCCGTATCGTCAATTCTTTCCGCAATAATGGCTACTACTATTATCGTCCTGACTATGTGCGCTATTTTGCTGATTCCACGAACATCCCCTATCGTGTCACGCTGTTGGTCGCTCCTGACTTGGATATGCCAGAGAAAGCCAACCGCAAATTCTACTTCGGTACAGTCAGTGCTTATATCCGTCAGAACATGCGGAGTGAGGAAGGACGCATGCGTCGTCAGAATCGTACGACGAACATCTATGATGATTCCCTGATGGAACGTAGCATCAAGGTGGCATATCAAGGGAAAAAGATGCCGATTGTTCCTCGGGTGCTCTTCAAGAACTTCAAGTTTTGGCGTCGCCGTGTGTATGACCAGTCGAAGGTGGATCAGACCTTGACTAACTTGCACTCAATGGACATCTTCTCCAACATCAAGTTCAGTTTCATCCCTCGTGACACCACCAGCCTCAACGATACCCTTGATGTGCGTCTTGATTTGACAATGGATCAACTGCTTGATGTGGAAGCCAATTTCAACATTACTCAGAAGTCCAATGCACAGATAGGTCCTAATCTCGGGCTTACCTTCTCCAAACGTAATGCATTCCGTCACGGTGAGACGCTTTCTGTGGGATTGAAAGGTAGTTATGAGTGGCAGACACGCACTCAATTTGGTGCTCCTAAACGTATCGACTCTTACGAACTGGGTGCTGACATCTCTTTGTCTTATCCGTGGATTGCCTTCCCTTGGCTCAACAAGCGGTTCTACAAGTATCCCACATGGACAAAGTTCCGATTGAGCGCTGACCAACTGAACCGTGCCAACTACTATCGTCTCATGTCCTTTATTGCAGAGGCAACCTATGGCTTCCAGACATCGCGTTCATGGAAGCATGAGTTATCACCTCTGACCATTTCTTACAACAAGATGCAGGAAACTACGGAACGATTTGACTCCATCATGCGTCACAACCAAGCGCTTTTTGCCGCTTTGGATGACCGTTTCATTCCTGCCATGCAGTATTCCATCATCTATGATAACGTATGGAACAAACGTATTGCGCATTCGATGCACTTTGAGGGAACGGTGAAGGAGTCAGGTAACTTGCTCAACTTGACGAACAAATTCTTGGGCTTCGACTACTATGAGAAGGACAAGAAACTTCTGTGGACTCCTTATTCTCAGTTCCTCAAGTTTGTCTTTACCCTTAAAAACACATTCCACTTGACGGAAAAGACCTCTCTTGCCACCCGTGTGCAGTTAGGAGGAATCTGGACTTATGGAAACTCGGATTGGGCACCCTACAGCGAACTTTTCTACATAGGAGGTGCCAACAGTGTCCGTGCTTTTGCTGTGCGTAGCATAGGTCCTGGCCGCTATCGTGATAAGGATGGCGATGGCTCTTATCTTGACAGGTCAGGTGACATGAAACTGGAATTGAATGCGGAATACCGTTTCCCCATTATTCAAGAGATACAAGGAGCACTCTTTCTCGATGCAGGAAATGTATGGCTCATGCACGGAGAGGATTATATAGAGGGTGGTAAAATAGGTGATGGTGGCTTCTTCAACACCCTTGCTGTGGGCACTGGTTTTGGTATTCGTTATGACCTCACTTATCTTCTCCTGCGCCTTGATCTTGGCATAGGAATTCATGCCCCTTACGATACAGGCAAATCATCTTATCTCAATATTTCCAAATTCAAGGATGCCGTTGCTTTCCACTTTGCCATCGGCTATCCGTTCTAATCCGTTCAGAATAGTGGTTTTGAAAGATGAGAAGCAGATTTAGATGAAAGCTATTTCGAGGCGTTGAAGTGTTTTTCCAACCGCTTGTATTCTTTCTTTGTTAAACGCATGAAACTGCCGTGTTGAGGTGCGGTGACACCTTGAATGTCGGCAGGAGAGTGGAAGCCCTTGAGGTACTCGTCTGTCTGACAGATGCGATAGTGTTTGGGACGGTCGCTATATTGGATGTATGCGACGCGCCATCCTTTCTCCCCTACAATTTGGAAAGCACTGCTGCCTTCACATTTCTTGTTGCCCTCAAAACTGACAAAGTCACTTTCATCAGGTTCTGGCCACGGACCTGTGAGTTTGTCAGCCTTTGTCTGGAAGATGCCCGGATGTCCTCCTTCTTTTTTGATGAGCATATGGTATTTGTGGTCGCTTTCAAGATAATTGATGTCGGCATCAATGGTGGCGTAGCCCCAATCGAAGAGTACGCGTGGCTTGGTGAGCTTAGTGAAACTCTTGTCTGCATAGCTGTAAACCATGCGGTCATACTTGTCTTCTTCGTTGAAACTCCAGATGGAGTAGTAGATGAAATAACCGCCACGTTCTCCGTTTGACCACACATAATTAGGATCCCAGAAGATTTGGGGAGCCCACACGCGGTTGATTTTACTCCAATCTGCAATGATGTCAGGACTTTCAGGGTCACAAAAGATGGTGCTGCCCTTGCGAAAATCAAATGTGGTGGATGTCCAATGGATGAGGTCATCACTCTTGAGAAGGTTGATGCCAAAGTTGTACCACTGCTTGCTCTTTGCCACACACATGTCTGTGGTCACCATCAGGTATCCTTTCCCACTATCAGATTTGCGACACACATAGGCATCGCGCTGTCCTCCTTCGATACCTGCCAGGGCATGGGCGTCCATGACGGCTTTGCCCTCGTTGAGGTCATGGTAGTGAAGCCCGTCACGACTGAGTGCATAGGCTGTGAACTCACCATTGTCGCTCATATGACAATAGAGATAGCCGTAAGTGCCACGTTGGAGGTTCTGTGCAGAGAGACTGAACGTGAACAGGGCGAAAAGGAGAGAGGTGATAAGAGTCTTCATTTGGATGGATAATGTAGTTATCTTGTTAATGAGAATTTCATGCTGATGCCGAAGTCGGCAGTGGTGGTGGGGTAGGAGGATTGCGAGACGAGAGGCACGTTGCGTTGCCAGTCGAGGAATCCTGTGAGGCTGAGGAGACGGCTGAAGGTGTAGTCACCGGTGAGAGTGAACCTGTAGGCAGTGGCACCACCTGTTGCGGTGGTCACAGCCGTCTGGATGTTACGGTTGAGGGCATTCTGCATACGATAGGTGAAGCTGGCCTTTAGGTTCAGGTCATGACTCACGTTATTGCGTGTGCGTGCATTGGTGCTTGGAGCGTTATCCTCTTTCTTGTTCTTGGATTTTGACTTGGTCTTCCTGCCCTCATTGCTTTGGATGGACTTGGCACCAAAAAGACCAATGTCCTTGACTTTATAGCCCATGTTGATCTCGAAGTCATTGGAGAAGTTCTCGGTGAGGGCTACACTGGTCATGGAGAGGTTGAGAGTGCGTATTTTATTGTATTTCAATGCGGCGGTCATGCCGTTATTGAAGGACATGTCCACACCAATGAGGGGCGAGAAGGACTCATTGATGCTGACGGTGGAGACATTGTACATGGAGGATGGGATGGGATTGCCTGTGGTGACATCCTTGATGAATCCCCAGTCATTCATATATTCCATGAAGTTGGAGTAGGAGTTGTAAGCTCCTACGGAGTAAACGCTCTTGTAGGTGTGGTTGATGTTGAAACTCTTGAAATGGTCGGCAAACCATGGAGAGAGTTTGATGAGTCCGCCATAGGAGAGACTCCAGTTGGGCAAGAGGCGTGAGAGGGTGGGGAAAATGTCGAGCGGAGAGGACAGGGCATTGCCTCCACAGTAAGCGGAGAGGAATGCAGGTACCATGACGTCGGCAGAATAGAGTTCCACACCACCATTCTCAGCATTGTATGGTTTTCCAGCCCATTCACTTCCTGCCCTCTTGGGGTAGGTGGCATCGGCATATTTTGCTTCGATTCGCTGCTGTATGACGGGGAGGTTTTTGAGGAACTTGTCGAAGTGCTTGGAGTGGTAGTTGTTGTTGATGTTTCCACCCGATTCGAAGGCAGAACCGATGGAGATGACAGTCATGGAGAAGGAGCCGCTTTGGGTGGTTGGCATGCCTTCGTACATGAACTGGATGCTACGTGACTTGTTGACGGTGCGTGTGGCTGTGACGTCAATTTTGAGGTCTTTGATAGGCTCAAGCGTCGCTTTTAACTGCAAGTCTTCCATAGCTGCTGTGGTGGCAGGTGTGGTGATGTTGCTGTCATTCTGCATGAGCCATCCATGACGTGCTGCCTTATTGATATAACTGTCATCCACAGCTCCAAAGGCAAATGGAATGCCAGGAGAGAGAATGCCGTCGATGTGTTTCTGTCCAAAAGCATCACCCACTTCCGTGCGGAAGCCTGGAAGAGTGAGCGCATAGGTGTTGCGATAGGAGATGCTTGCATTGCGGAGCATCATAAGCCCTCGTGCGAACACCTGGGCTGTCTTGTACCATGAGAGCTCTTCCAACGGACGTTTGGCAACTACGTTAATTTTCACTGGGATGCTGTCATGATTCTTCACCTTGATAGTGTTTGCATCCACCTTCTTGTATTTCAGTTTGTAGGTCTTTCCCTCAGCGGTAGTGGCACGTACAATGAGCCGCTTGGAGTTCTGTCCATGCTTCACTTCGATGCTGGTGGAGTCGTTGAGGGTGATCTCTTTCGTGAAACTTCTGGTTCTTCTGCTATCAGCCTTGTTGCCATTTTTGTTGTCGGCTTTACTACTATTCTTGTTGTCAGCTTTGGCTGTAGTCTTTTTTGTGTCCTTATTATCTGCTTCCCCCTCTTCTTCGTTGTTTTTGGCAGCAGTTCGGGCATTCCGTGTAGCATTGCTTTGACGAGTGCTGGAAGTGCTCTTCTTTGTGTTGCCAGAGAGTCGCTTGTCTGCATCGGCAAGGAACTTCCATTTCTTGTAGAGCATGTCAAAATTCAGGCGACCATTGATGTTGACGGTGCGCTGTGTGCTGGCGGTGTTACCTAATGAGGTTCCGTCTTCCAATTCGGTGCCGCGTGTCCAGTTATAGTTGGCGTTATAGGTACCGTCGGCAGTAATCCAATCGAAGATGGGAATCTTGTTGATAGGTACTTGATAGGAACCGTTGAATGTGCTGCGGTAGGTGAGTGGGCGTCCGAAGGAGGCAAGGCTTCGTTTCACGGAGTCTTTCCATATGGCATATTCATCGGGGTAGAGGTGCTTGTTCACAATCACATGTGGCTCCTCTATCTCAGCATGGGTGGAGGATGTCCACGACATCTTGAGTGCCTTGAAGATGTCCCACTTTACGGTCAGGTCGCGGTTCCAGAGAATCTGATCGGAGAAGATGACGGGCATCTTGGTGCCTGCATCGATGTCACGTTCTTGGAACTCATAGTAACTGCGCGTGAGGTCGGTGTTGAATGCAAGGCTTTGTGGTAGCCATTGCAGGTTCTGTGCCTTGAGAATGTCGAGCCACTTGGACTTTCCTTTCAAGTTCTTGAATGGTTCCAGTGGTTTGTATTTCGGCGCATAGTTATATCCAAGGTTGAGACGCCAATTCTCGTCATTCTCATAGACAGTTGTCTCGCCTGTCTTGTAACGTTGGCTATAGCTGTAACTGAACGTGAAGTTGGCGGGGTCGTAAGGCATGGGGTTGCGACTTTGTACGTTTGATCTCCAATTGCTAAGCGACAGGTTTTTGTTCTTAACAATGGTTTCGGTGAGGTTGCTAAGTGAGTCGCGTGCCGCCTTGGTTTCACATTCGTCGAGGGCATCCTTCAACAGCATATCCGTGTCGAATGGATTATATTTGGGCGATAGCTTCTGCCAAGAGTAAGAATAGTAGAGAGGCAGGTTCATCTTCCATTTTTCAGGGAAGAACTTACCTAATTCGAATTGGGTAGTGACGCTCCACTCATAAAGGTTGTCGTTGCGTCGTTGGTTCACGTTTTCTTCTAACCCACCAAACCCGGCTGTCTCCACATGGCCAGTTACATTGACGGAACCGAGGTCAGACATCTGCACGTTTAGGTTTCCTTGTGCTGCCCAACCGCCTTCGTTACTGTAGTCTTGCATACGGAGCTCATTCACCCAAACCTCCACGTTGCCCGTGCGGCGACCATTGTTGCGCACACCAATCATCATGGTTTTTACCTCTCCCAACGAGGGGTTGCCTATGACACTCACTTTGTTGTTGGGACGATCCTTGTCATAAGCATAGTAGATTTGCGTATAGCTGGCTGAACCATTGGCTTTCGCCTTATTGCGTTCATGTTTGAGGTCTGTGAAGGTGGTGAAGTCGATGTCGAGCATGTTCTCTTCTGGCCACACAGCCTTACAACCCTGTGCTGTGTAGGTGTCGTAGTGTCCCGCTGGTGTCAGTTTTAGAGGAATTTCATATTCGTAATAATTACTCTTGTAGTCACTGCCCATGCGGATGAAGATGCTCATTTGATTGTCTTGCAGTTCGGTATCACCCTCCATTGCATTGGCATGGACAAACATCTGCAGGTGCTTGTAATTGCGGAAGTCCATGTTCATGGTCTTGTACACGGCACGTGCATCACCTGAAGCCAAGTTCTGAACTGTGAGGGCTAATGCTTGCTCATTCTCTTGCGAGAGTTGTGGTTGCGAGGGGTCGAGCACGCGTGTGATGCCAGGAGGAAGTACATAGTTGACAGGTTTCTTGTCGTTGTTTTCCTCAATATTGACGGCAGAAGGTACGATGGTTCCACTCACGCTGGGCTTGTTATCCGTGTAGAGGGCTTGTGTGTATGTACGCCATTCACCTTCTACCAAATCAAGGTTGGCAAGACGCACCACGATGGGCTCTTCAAACCCTGTCATGTACATACGCATGAAGCGGATGCTGGAGAAATCGTTGATGGTGCCCTCCTTGATGTCAAATTCCTCCACTGGAATGCGGAACTGATACCAAGTGGCATTCTCCTTGTTGCCGTTTCGGAGTCCGACACTGGTTTCTCGGGAGTCCACGATGAAGTTTCTTCCCACCACCATGTCCTGTGGACGGAGACTGACATGATATTCGTAGAAGTTCTCGTACTCATTCATTGTGTAGTCGGAGTTCACATCTTCGGCATCAGGGCTGCTCTTGTAGGCAGTGGAATATCGTTCGCCAGACCCGCCGCTGTTGGGCGAGTTTCCTTCTGGAGAGTTGATGTATTTGTAACGGTTGAGGATTGACGTGCGTTGGGCATCGAAGTCGCTTCCGCGGAAGTAGTGATAGTCGTCGCCGGCTGGGTCTTCGAAGATGGAGTCGTAAGCAGCGGCGCTTACTTTGCCTTTCATGGCGTTGAGGTAGTCTGCATAGATTCCGTAAGAACGCTCATCCACGTCTGACAATCCATTCAAACCGATATCCTGCTTGGGGCGGGCACCGCTTTCATTGGAGAAGGAATAGACCACTGATTTCTCACTGGGCACGCGTCCCCACAAAGTCTCTACATAGGTGGAGGCGTTATTGACAGGCATACCGCTTTCGTAACCCTTCTTGCCGTCTTTCAGTACATCCTCGCTGATGTCGCCCAAGTCAAAGTAGAGATCGCCGCCATAGCGGTTGTCGTCCTTGGTGTAGATGAATGGGTCGAGCATCCAGAATTCAATGTACTGGATATTGCTCGCTTCAAAATCGCTGATGTCAATTTTTCTCATCATACCACCCCATCGCTTTTTTGGATCATTCAGATGAGCATTCTGATCTACGTCTGTGTCAAGGTTGTATGGACCACGTTCGCTGGGGTAGTATGCCAAGTTCAGGATGTCCAGCGTGTTACTCTCGCCCGAATTGGTGTCGCGGTTGGGATAGACCTCACGCACATAGACCTCACGCACATAATGATTGGAAAGTTGGTCGAGGTCGCTTTTGATGTGTGCTGGAGTCATGGATGAAGAGCGGCGTGTGAAGAGTGCATCGATGTTGTACCATGCCAATCGGGCACGATTGTAGCCATTCTTCACGTCGTTGGTCAGTTTGCCGTATTCGCGGTGCGAAGGGGTGGAGGCAAGCACCCATTCCTTCGGGTTGCTTACACTGTGTGGCTGCTTGGTGCGCTCGAACTCGTCCAAGTACGAGGCATTGCCTTGAGTGTCTTTCGATGTACCAGCTTGCAGTTGTGCATATTCGCCCGTAAAGGATATGCTGGATGGAGCGCTGAGGTTGAGCAGCGGTAGTTTGTCAAGCATATTGGTGAGCCACTGCGAGTTCTGCTTCCAGTTCATGTGCACACCCCACATCGTGTTGTTCAGAGGCTCACTACCCATTGTCACTTTTGAGGTGAGTGGTTTCTCTTTTACCCTCATGAATGTACCACCGATGTTGAAGTTCTTGGAGAAATCATAGTCCCAGTTCAAACCCAGCATGGTTTTGCGCATGAACGAGAAACTGTCCATGTTCTCCACGCTGACACTTACATTGGTGCCTGCATCGATGATGCTTTGGTTGAGGATTTTCACCACGCCATTGTAATAGTCCACGCTGTAGTCAGTCCCTTCGGTAAGCGTCACACCGCCAGCTGTTACCTTCACAGAGCCGGGGGCGACTCCTGTGCTTCCAATCTGGATTTCGCTGCCACTGCTGGCTTTGTATTCGCCCGTCAGCGTGAATTTGTTTTTCTCGGCAATCTGTTTTGCCACTGTCTTGGTGGAGTCGTAGAGTTCGTCGTAGCAATACTTGTCGGCAAGGGCATCATCACCCATCTTCTGTCGCAACCAGTCGCCGAAAGGCTCCACCACGGGGAAGATGACACGACCTGTCTGTGCCTGGATGGTGTAACCCTCGATGTAGTCGAACCTGCCGTTGGGGTTTGTTTTCTGGTTGTCGTCCAGACGGTCGAGGTTCATCATCTTCAGCAAAGTGGTCTGCTTGAAAGGCTCTTCGGGGATGTAGCTGAGGCTTACGCCCGTCGTGTCGCTGAGGTATTTGATGTCCATTTTGAACTTCTCTCGTTGCACTGACATCGCCTTCAGGTTGTACACATTCTTCATCATCAAGTCCCAATTGGCGATTCTGGGCGAGCCCGACGTGTTTTTCAGCAGTTTTACAAATAGCGCCTTGTCATTGTCCTTTTGGTCGGCTGAAAACTCACCCACTTGATAGGTTTGTCCATTATATGTGTACTCGTATGCCACAGCCAGTATCTGATTGGGCTGAAGTGTGTTCTTCAGACTGATGTAGCCCAGATGCTGGTTCAGTGTGTACTCTGAGGAGGAAAGCAGGCGTGCATTCTCTACCTTCTCATACTCGATACCGCCCACCATCACAGGGTCAAGCACTGTGCTTGTCTGATCCATGTTGCGTGCATTGCTGTAAGTGCCCACCATGTTTGCATACAGCTTGTTGCTCTCGTTACTTGGCAGATTGAGGCGTGAACCCGCCCATGTCGGATTGCCGATTTTCACACCCTCTGCTAAATCCACCAAACCTATGATGTTGCGTGTGTTCATCGTTTGTCCACCCGTATTAGTCACCCATACCTCCAGACGGTTGATGGTCACGCCGCTGGTGATGTTTGGCAGGGTGGAACAAGCCTTGTCATATGTGTCGTGGAAATAGTGAGCAAGGAAGAAATGACGGTTCTCGTCATAGTCGTATGCCTGGATTTCGTATGTGTTCAGTTGGTTGCCTCCACGGCTGCCTACGGTGGTCGATTGCGTCTTCTTCTGGCTCGCCACGGCTTGCAGCCTCAGGCGTCCGAACTGTAAGTCCGTTCTGATACCGAACAGCATCTGTGAACCCCTGATAAGGCTGGAATTTGTGGGAAAGTCCACATAACCGCCCTCCAGTAACTTTACGATGTCGTCCTCTTTCCCTTCGTAAGCTAATTTCAAGTTTTTCTTGTCAAATTCAAAGGTGGCATCTGTAGCATACCTGATATTGAAGCCCATTTGGCTTCCCACCTTCGCATCCACGTTGATGTTGATTTTCTCGTCAAAGTCGAATGCTTTGGTCACGCGAGCACGTTCTGCCAATGAAGGGTTGTCAATGAACTTGTAGTTGTAGCCAAATTTCAGTTCCGCATCACCACGTGTGTTGATTTGTACACCTCCAGGACCAAAAATCTTTTCTGCCGGTCCCAAATCGAAGTGCATGTTCGTGAAGTCGAACTTTTCCTTCCCCTTCGTGTGGAATAGCGAGTCGTTCCTCACCTTGAAATAATTACGGAACGCCCTCTGTTCCGACCATTTCATGTATTCCTGTGGAGTCATCATCCATGGTTGGCTTAAAAAATCATCGCCAAGCTTTGTGCCAACCTTGTAATAACCTGATTTTTCATCATATACAGCAGTGTCTGGCTTGAGATTCTCGGGGTCTTGCAAGTCCAAAGAAAACTCTTCGGAATGTACGTCCAAAGGATAATCGGTTTTCTTCACCTTGACGGTGTCACCTGCCGTCATTTCTTGGTCGGAAACAATGTTTTTTTCGGATACAACATCCCATGACGAGAATATATGGCTATTGCTTACTTCTGCAATAGCACTTATGCTCGTCATAACCAGTAAGATATATAATATATTTCGAAGAATCCGCTTCAAGATGCAACGTCTATATTTTGAGGTGCCATGCCCTCATTCTTACATATTCTTTTATAAGAACGTAAGATTCCCTATATTATTGTATTTATAAGGAAGAAAAATGCAAGGCGAACCATCAAGTCGCAGTTGTTCAGAATTCGAATCCGAGGTTAATGTAGAAGTTTAGTTGCTTAGTTTTCCCTGAGTATCCCAAAGTGGCGCCGAGAGGGCCGAAGAGGGTGTTATAATAGTAAGCGAGTTGGGCTCCGAGCATGGTTTTCTGTTGGAGTATGTCCTTGAATTCATCTGCATGTTGCGCTGCAGCCAGACGGAGAAGGATGTAATTGTTGGTGGCTATGCGCTGTTGTGCCTGCAGTTGCAGAGCGATGAAATGCAAGTCGGTGTATTCAAGGTTTCCGATGCCGGCAAAAGGCATTTGTTGCTCTATATAATGTCCGAACCATTCACCTCCGATAGTGTTGCCATAGATGACGGGGATGTTGGCTCCGAAAAGGCATCTGCCGTAAAGCATGGGTTGCAGCGTCAATCGCTTGCTAAAAGGGATGGATGTCCGCCAATTGGCATTGATGTCACTCATGCCAGCCTTCCCGTCTATCTGGGCGAAGTTGTCTGTTGTATAGGCGTATTCCATCTTTAACCGTGAGCCAATCGTGGGGAAATACCAGTTGTTTTCAGAGTTGTAGTGGATAAGCGCTTGATAACTCAGATAGTGGTTGTTGTCTAATTTGACAGGGGTGTCTCCTGTGGTGAGTATGTTGCCCAGAAAGTGGAAATAATCCCATCGTATGTTAGCTTGCAGGTTGAAATTGCGAATATTGAAGTTGATGGGGGTTAAATTGCCTTGATGATGGTTGTATTCAAAACTATAGTCGCGTTCACCTTCGTCATGAATATCCATGTCGTTGTGGCGGAAGATGTATGAGAGGCTTGGACGTGTGAAACTACGAGGATGAAAGGTGAGTTCCCCTTTAGCCATGGTGCGTTTACCCAAGCGGATGGTCAAGTCGGCATCAATGGGAATGGCCATGTGTAGTGGATAGTCAGCATTGATTTGGAGGGCAACCATTTCCTCTGTGTCGAAGCGTGCTCCCAGGTTCACTTGACTGGTTTTTTTGTTGCCTGCCGTGAAAACGAGCGTGTAACCATCGCCATCGGGAATAGAGCGCGTGTCGACGGTTTGATAGAAAAGGTCAACGCGCATGGAGGTGGCAATTTTTTCTTCTTGGCGTGAATCAATGCTGTCGTAGCTGCTAAGGTGAAATTTGGAACGAATGAAGTGTTCGTCGTGGGGTGTGACGTTCTCAAAGGCAAATGCATTGACTTTGATTTTCTCAGTGAGTACTGATGTGCTTTTGGGATAGTGAATAATAGGCTGGAAGTCTTCTTCAATGCCAATCCGTTGTTTGAGTGCAATGAGTTCGTCCCAATGTTTTAGTGCCTCTTCCTCGCCTCGGTGGATAAGCTCGTTGATGGCGTTGTCGTTAAAACTGGCAGCATTGTAACCTTCTGTGTCCACGCGGATAGGTATATCGGTAATGGCAAGATTCTCGTCGTATTTGTTCTTGCAGTTGACATCGATGATTTGACTGAGGATGCTGATGGTGTGTCCCAACTCATCGCTGGTTTTCGGAGCACCCTGAACAGTCACGCCAATGATGATGTCTGCACCCATTTCGCGTGCGATGTCAGTAGGGTAGTTGTTGCGCAAACCACCGTCAACCAGCACTTTGTTACCAATACGGACAGGCGAGAATGCGGCAGGAATGGCCATGGATGCTCGCATGGCTTGTGGCAGGCGTCCTGAATGGAAGTCGTATTCTGTATTGTCGATGATGTCAGTCGCCACACAAGCGAAGGGGATGGGAAGCTTGTTGAAATCGAGGGAGTCGGTATAGCCAAGGCATAATTTTTGGAACAGCTGCGTCAGATTCTTTCCCTTGATGAGACCGCCGTCGTTACTATTTCGCTTACCCAAAGTGAGGCCGCGTGAAAGGAAATAGGTGTTCTGCTTCTCACGGTCACGCAGGCTTTGCTGACTCATGTCTTCCTTGTCGGAAAGGGTATAGTCCCAATCGATGGTGCGAACCAATGAGTCGAGGATGTTGGCATTGTAACCAATGGCATAGAGTCCACCCACAATACTGCCCATGCTGGTTCCTGTGACGATATCGACGGGGATGCCAGCGCGCTCAATTACTTTCAGGGCACCAATATGTGCCATGCCTTTAGCTCCACCACCGCTGAGCACAACTGCCACCTTTTTTCTGGCAGGTATGGAGTCTTGGCTATAGGCACTCAACACATGAAGTGCCATGATGAGTAAAAAGATGATTTTCTTCACGGTTGTGTGTATGTGTAGGGAGTCTGTGTTGATGAATTTTACAGCATCTTGAGAGCCATTTTGATGACCTTCTCGACAGGGGCGTCAGGCTCGTCTTTGAGTATAGCCTTAACGGTCTTGGCAACGGGAGCTGGTGGGAAGCCAAGCATCTTGAGAGCTTCGCAGGCTTCGTTGTAGATTTCTGTGTTGGCAATGGCTGGTGTGCTGTTTTCGCCTGATGGGGACACGGCCTGAATGCCGAGGGAAACGACCTTGTCGCGCAATTCCACGATGATGCGTTGGGCTGTCTTGGCGCCAAGTCCTTTGACGGTCTTAAGCATACGCTCGTTACCTTCCATGATGAGCCCTGCCAATTCGGGAGCGGAGAAGCTGCTGAGCATAGTGCGGGCAGTGTTGCCACCTACGCCACTCACGCTGATGAGCATGAGGAATAGTTCGCGCTCCTGCTTGGTGGCAAAGCCGAAGAGGGTCCATGCGTCTTCGCGGATAGATTCATAGACGAATAGACGCGCTTCACTTTTGCCTTGCAAGGCAGTGTAGGTGTTGAGGGAGATGTTGAGGAGATAGCCCACGCCATGTGCTTCGATGGTGGCTTGGGTGGGGGTGAGTTCGTCGAGGATACCTCGGATGTATTCAATCATGATGTTCGTTTGTTTTTGTGGGCAAAGATACGAATTTTAAGTGAAAAGTGAAGAGAGGATAAGTGAAAAGTGAAAAGTGAAGAGTGAAAAATCTAAGTTACCTTGGCAAAAAAGGAGCATCCCGCATGGTTGGTAACTTAGATTTTTCACTCTTCACTTTTCACTTTTCACTTTACAATGGTTTTGTCACTTCCTTCAGCCACGCTTTGTGCTCCTCGTCAAGACGTGGGGATAGTCGCTCATAAACGGTCTTTTGGTAGTTGTTGAACCATTGGCGCTCTTCCTCGGTGAGCATCTCCACGAGGATGGGCGAAGTGAGAATGGGGCAGAGGGTGAGGTGCTCGAAGGTGTAGTAGGGACCAAAGGTGATGCCTTCGGTGGCTTTGACTACGAGCATGGTGTCTTCGTGGCGCACACCGTGGGAACCTTCGATGTAGATGCCGGGTTCATCGGTGATGGTCATGCCCGGTAGAAGAGGGGTGGGACGCCATTGCATGCGGAACTGGTGGAGGTCAATGGCTTCGTGGACAGACATGAATTGCCCCACGCCATGCCCCGTTCCATGCAGGTAATTGATGCCGTGTCTCCACATGGCGTCGCGGGCAAGGACATCGAGTTGCGTGCCGCATGTGCCTTTGGGAAAGACAGCGGAACCAAGGCGGATCCATCCTTTGAGCACCAATGTGTAATCGCGGCGCATCTCCCATGTGAGGGGACCCAACGGAATGGTGCGCGTGATGTCGGTGGTGCCATCGAGATACTGACCGCCAGAGTCGATGAGCAGGAGCCCTTCAGGCAGAACGGGGATGTCGGTCTCGGGAGTGGGGGCGTAATGGACGATGGCACCATGATGTGCGTAGCCCATAATGCTCTCAAAACTGATGCCCTTGAATAAAGGTTGTTCTGCGCGCAATTCCTCCAATTTCTTTGAGAGGGAAAGTTCTGTCTGTCCGCCCTTGGGCACGTTTTCAAGTGTCCACTTCATCCATTTCACCATCGCCACGCCATCCTTCTCCATTGCGTTGCGGAAGCCTTTGATTTCCACCTCGTTCTTGAAAATGAGCATCTGTTCCACGGGACTGTCCTTGCGAATGGGGCATTGGATGGCGGAATAGACAGTGTAGTTGGTCTTTTCAGGTTGCACCCACACGTGCAGGTTGAGGTTCTGAAGGTCGGAGATGATATCACCGTACTCACGAAGGGTGACTCCTTCGCCTTTCAGATAGTCAACTACTTCGGGTGTGACTTTTTCTTTACATATATATAAATAGGCATCAGCAGGTGTGATGAGCACATAACCAAGCACAAAAGGTGTGTAGAGCACATCGTCGGCGCGTAAGTTGAGCGTCCACGCCACTTCTTCAAGGCTGGATACCACAATGGCGTTCTGTCCTATTTTCTCTCGGATGCGCTGAATCTTGGATGCGGCACTCTCACCTGCATATTCCAGTCCTTGGATGAAGGCTTTGCTCTGAGGAAGGGCAGGGCGGTCTTCCCAAATTGCTGCGTAAGGGTCAATGTCTGTGCGGAGTGTGAGGCTGTAAGCTTTCAGCTCGTCCGTCAGACTTTCCACTTCGGAGGTGGTGTTCACCCATCCATCGACAGCCACCACACTCCCTTCTGGCAGAACATCACTCAGCCACTCGGTGATGGAGGGTGTGCCTTCAATTTTTTCTTTCATCAACACATATTCCGTGCCCGCCAGTTGTTCTGCGGCTTGGATGAAATAGCGCGAATCTGTCCAAAGGGCTGCTTTGTCAAGTGTCACCACTGCTGTGCCAGCCGAACCTGTGAAACCGCTGATCCATTGGCGTGCTTTCCAGCGTTCAGGCACATATTCTCCAGCATGGGGATCGGTGCTGGGGGTGATGAAGGCGCTGATGCCTTCTTGCTGCATAAGGCGGCGGAGCGCCTCCACTTTCTCTGTCGTTTTCAAGTTCTTCTTGGTTGTTTAAGTGCTCCGTCCCGTCGCCAGTACTTCTTCGAAAGTACTACAGTACCGCCGCGTCAGTACGCGAGTACTTCCGAAGAAGTACTGAAGTGGTTGCGTAAGGAGCTGTGATGCGGAAACACCAGCACGCTTCTCGGTGGAACGGCTTGATGATTTGCTGTAATTTTTCCACAAAGATAGTCGTTTTAGAGTAATTTTGAAACTTTTTCTTAAAAAAAGATGTTTTTTTGTTAGATTTTTTGCAAGTTTTGTGGAAAAAGTCTAACTTTGCACCCGAAATCATAAAACGCAGACACGGAAAGCCTGTTTTCAGGCATGTTCTACGGGCAGAATAAAGCAAAAGAAATTCAACTTATATACCAATAACATTTTAAAACCATTACACATGGACGCAAAAAAAGTATTGGAAGACCTTAAGCGTCGCTTTCCAAATGAACCTGAGTATCATCAGGCAGTAGAAGAAGTTCTCGGCACTATCGAGGAAGAGTACAACAAGCACCCAGAGTTCGACAAGGTGAACCTTGTTGAGCGTCTCTGCATTCCAGATCGCGTATATCAGTTCCGCGTTACTTGGATGGACGACAAGGGTCAGATTCAGACCAACATGGGCTACCGCATCCAGCACAACAACGCTATTGGCCCCTACAAGGGTGGTATCCGTTTCCACAGCTCTGTGAACCTCGGTATCCTGAAGTTCCTCGCATTCGAGCAGACTTTCAAGAACTCACTCACTACACTCCCAATGGGTGGTGGTAAGGGTGGCTCTGACTTCTCTCCACGTGGCAAGAGCAACGCTGAGGTGATGCGTTTCTGCCAGGCTTTCATGCTTGAGTTGACTCGTCACATCGGTCCTGATGTAGATGTACCAGCAGGTGACATCGGCGTAGGTGGCCGTGAGGTAGGTTACATGTTCGGTATGTACAAGAAGCTCACTCGCGAGTACAGCGGTGTGCTCACTGGTAAGGGCATCGAGTTCGGTGGTTCTCTCATCCGTCCTGAAGCAACTGGTTACGGTACAGTTTACTTCCTCCGCGCTATGTTGAAGACTAAGGGCGACAAGATTGAAGGCAAGAAGGTGCTCATCTCTGGTGCTGGTAACGTGGCTCAGTATGCTGCTGAGAAGGTGCTCCAGCTCGGTGGTAAGGTGATGACCATGTCTGACTCTAACGGTTACATCTACGACCCAGACGGTATCGACCGCGCTAAGCTCGACTACATCATGGAGCTGAAGAACGTTTACCGTGGCCGTATCAAGGAATATGTTGACAAGTACCCAACTGCTAAGTACGTTGGTGACGGTGCAAAGCCTTGGTTCGAGAAGGCTGACATTGCTCTGCCTTGTGCAACTCAGAACGAGTTGAACGAAGAGCAGGCTAAGGCTCTTATCGCTAACGGCGTTATCGCTGTGGCTGAAGGTGCTAACATGCCATCTACTCCAGGCGCTATCCGCGTATTCCAGGAGGCTAAGATTCTTTACTCTCCCGGTAAGGCTTCTAACGCAGGTGGTGTATCTGTATCAGGTCTTGAGATGTCTCAGAACTCAGAGCGTCTGTCTTGGTCAGCTGAAGAGGTTGACGCTAAGCTCCTCTGGATCATGGAGAACATCCACGAGAACTGCGTGAAGTACGGCACAGAGGCTGACGGCTACGTGAACTACGTGAAGGGTGCTAACGTTGCAGGCTTCATGAAAGTTGCGAAGGCTATGATGGCTCAGGGCATCGTATAATGAGAAACTTCGGCGAAGCGTAAGCGAAGCCAACGTTTCCTCTCCATGATGGCTCAGGGCATCGTATAATGAGAAACTTCGGCGAAGCGTAAGCGAAGCCAACGTTTCCTCTCTATGATGGCTCAGGGCATCGTATAATCGACACTCAATATAAGAAAAACGCATCGAGCATTTGCTTGATGCGTTTTTTTGTTGTACCTTTGCATGACAAAAAACTAAAATCAACAATATGAGTAAGAAGAATCTTGAGACCATCTGCGTGCATGGCGGATGGAAACCATCGAAGGGCGAGCCTCAGCAGCTGCCCATCTATCAGAGTACCACTTTCAAGTACGAAACGAGCGAGCAGATGGCTCGTCTCTTCGACTTGAAAGATGCTGGATATTTCTATACACGTCTGGCCAATCCCACCAACGACCAGGTGGCAAAGAAGATTGCCGCCCTCGAAGGTGGTGTGGGTGCTGTGCTGACCAGCAGCGGACAGGCGGCTAACTTCTATGCAGTATTCAATATCTGTGAGGCTGGCGACCATTTCATCACCTCCAACACCATCTATGGTGGCACGTTCAACCTCTTTGGCGTGACCATGAAGAAGCTCGGCATCGAGTGTACCTTCATTGACCCCGATTGGGATGACGAGCGCATCGAGAAGGAGTTCCGTCCTAACACCAAGTGCTTCTTCGGCGAGACCATCAGCAACCCTGGCGGCAACGTGTTCGACATTGAGCGTTTTGCCAAGATGGCGCACAAGCATGGTGTGCCACTCATCGTGGATAACACCTTCGCTACACCGATTAACTGCCGTCCTTTCGAGTGGGGCTGCGACATCGTGACGCACTCCACCACGAAGTACATGGATGGACATGCCACTCAGGTGGGCGGTTGTGTGGTTGATAGCGGCAACTTCGACTGGGATGCCTATAGCGAGAAATTCCCTGGCTTGACCACTCCCGATGAGAGTTACCACGGTCTCACCTACACGAAGGCATTTGGCAAGTTGGCTTACTCAACCAAGCTCGTTTCTCAGCTCATGCGTGACCTCGGTTCCATTCCTGCTCCTCAGAACTCCTTCCTTCTCAATCTCGGATTGGAAACGCTCCATCTCCGCATGCGTCAGCATTGTGCTAATGCCCAGAAGGTGGCAGAGTGGTTGGAAAAGAACCCGAAGGTGGGTTGGGTGAACTACTGCGGTCTGCCAGGCAATAAATACTATGAATTAGGTCAGAAGTACCTGCCTAATGGTTCTTGCGGTGTCATCGCTTTCGGTTTGAAGGGAAGCCGTGAAGAAGCCATCAAGTTCATGGACAACCTCGACTTCATCAGTATCGTCACCCACGTGGCAGATGCCCGCACTTGTGTGTTGCACCCAGCCAGCCACACCCACCGTCAGCTCTCCGACGAACAACTGCGTGAGGCAGGTGTGGCTCCTGACCTCGTGCGCCTCTCTGTGGGCATCGAGAATGCCGAGGACATCATTGCTGACCTCGAACAGGCAATGGCAAAGATGTAAAGACAAAAGCAACAGATACAAAAAAAGGGAGGTGCTTTGCCAAAAGCGGCAAGGCACCTCCCTTTTTTCTCCTGTTAATGCTTTGTCATCACCTTTCCCATCTCCTTCATGTATTTTTCCGTTTGTTTGTTGAGGTAGTCACGAAGCTTGAGGATAGGCCTGCCATTGGTAATGGAATCCTTGTATGCTTCGCTCAGCCCTTGATTTTGTTCCGTATAGAATTTTAGGATTTCCTTGTACATATCTGACCATTCACGGCTGCTGAACGCACCTGTATATCTTATATATTTGATGATTTCCTGATATTGCTTGTCCAGTTCTTTATTTTGCTGTAATATCTGCTTGAAAATCAGCTGAACCCTCTCTCTTGACCTAAAATTGTCTTTCATTGCCGCACCCATCATTTGGTAGGAATTCTTGACCTTGTCTATGTGCAGCTTAACCAGTTCTGCCTTCGCGAAAAGCACTGCATTTTGTGCTACGCTTAATGTGCTGATTCCGCCTTGGTTCACATTGTTTTCGGCAGTACGGAATTCCTCCGGCACCTCATCTACCACCGTAAACGTTTGGTCGTCTATGCCCCGTCTCTGTAGGTCGTTCAGCAGGCTCTTACCAGAGTAACGACCTACACGCTGCTCATAGTCGCGATCCTCATCGTAGTAACCATTGTGAGTGGTGATGCGATAGGTCTCGCCGGGCACAAAGTCGAGGTTAGTCCACAACTCGCAGAGGGAACCGTCAGGCATCACAGTACGGATACGACCCACCTTGGGCTTGTCGAGTTGCACGCTGAAGCTGAAGCGTTTGTTCACCACAGGCATCGTAGCTACATAGTCGTTGTCTCCTACCTTGTCAAGCTCCTCGGCTGTATCAGCCATATAGACCACATAGAGGCTGTCCGTCAGGTCATAGCCCACACGACCGTCAATCGTGAATGTATTCTGGTTTTCGCTCATGAGACCTGCGCTGCTCATGTTTTTCATATAAACATCGGGACGCAAGGATGTAATCTGGTAGATGCCGCCAAGAATCTTTCTCTTATCGTCGGAGAGTGTCCATTTGATAGCGTATGCGTCGCGCAGTTGAGGGTTCTCAGCGTTCTTGGTGCAGAGCAGCCACATTTCCTCTTTGTTCATGCCGCGGACGAGGTAACTTTTGTCCTTTCCGTTTCCATCAACAGCCCTCAGCGAGAAAGACTCGTTGGTGCCTGGTGACAGATGAAGCAGTTGATAAGAGGTGGACTCATCTTTCTTGAATGCCTCGCAGATGTCTTTAAGATTGAGTGATTTGTCGTTTTCGTCTGTCCACTCTGAATTGTTGGCGACGAAGTAGGTGATTCTTACACTCGACTCAATCAGGTTCGTATTGGGGTTCTTGTTGATGGAATAAACCTCGTCAGAAGGAGCTCCCCAAGTCTTGATGATGTCGTTGAACAGCGTCTTGACGTGGATGGGTGTGGTCTGCTGACTTCGAACCTTTGCCCGCTGCTGGGCATGGATGGTTGCGATGGTGCTGCATGCGATGAGCAGCAAAATGAATAAGCGTTTCATATTGTTCTTGTTTTTTTATTTCTGTGCCATTTTTTCTAATGTGTATTTTGAAATCTCCAGTTCCAACTCCACCCATTTCAGGTAAGCCTCGTTGGCTTGCTGCTTCAACAGGGCGATTTCCTCTGGAGTGTATTTGTAGTTTTCGGGACGTGTGATAGGGATGTCTCGCTCGGTCAGCGTGACGGTAGCAGTCTCGTTGCGAGGGGCTTCTACGGTTGTCTGTTCGGTGGAAGGCTCTACGGCTGCAACTTCTGCTGTAGCCGACTTCTCAGAGGTGGACTCCTGCGCCAAGAGCGGTTGAGTGGTTGTTGGTGTTGACTGTTTCACCTTAGGCTGTTCAGCCACCTGCTTCTCCGATGGTTCGGAAATCCTCTGTGGTACTTCCGCTTCAGTTGCCTTTTGGGAAGCTTCCCTTTGTGGCACTTCTTTTTCCGTCTTAGGCTTCTCCACCTTCACGGCAATAGGCTTTCCCGTTGACATCCCATCTTCTGGCGTTCCCTTCGGTGGGGTGAGGAAAACGGCTATCAAGGCTGCCACACATGCCGCTGCCACCGAAGGCCAAAGCACGCGGGAGCGTCTTCTTTTCGCAGCCTTCTTCGCCCTCTCTTCCTCCACACGCTGCATCAGCCGTGCGTTGAGGTCGGCTGGCATTGGTGGCAAAGTCTCTTCCTCCAGCCTGATGGCGTCACGAAGGTTCGTGTCCTGTTGGCGTAATGTTTCTATATAATCTTCTTTCATGATTGTATCATTTGAATGATTTTGCAAAGTTTCTTTCTCGTTCGGAACAGTTTCGAGGCGATGGTGTTGGGTGGAGAGTCGGTCACGTAGGCGATGTCCTTCACGCTCATCTCTTCATAGTAGAACATCGTGATGAGGCTCCTTTCCTCGGGTGGCAGATGCTTCAGGGCTGCCCGTATCAGTTGTACCGTCTCTTGGTTGGGATGTCCCAAGGTTGCTTCCACTTCCGCCTCCGACAGCCTTTCCGCCTCTCCGTCCTGATCTTCAAAGTAGATGACCTCTCGTCGTTTGTGCCTCAGCCAGGTGATGGACTCGTTGTAGGCGATGCGTGACACCCACGTCTTGAAGGATGCCTTCTCCTCATTATACATATTTATATTTAGAAAGACCTTCAGGAACACATCTTGATACACCTCCTCGGCATCCTCCACACTTGGCAACAGCCTCACCACCTGGCTGAAGACATGTCTGCCATATCTTTCAACCATCATCTGCTGAGCCTTGGGGCTTTGTTCTTTCAGCCCCTCTATCAGATTTATCTCTATATCTGTCACCATTTTTCGAGGTCTTCTATTTGTATATACGATGATGGAACACGAAAAATTGCAAAGGAGTGAAAAAAAAGTGTTTTTCTTGCTCTTTTTCTTGGATGAGAAGGAATAAGACATTACCTTTGCAAACGAAGAGGTGTTTTTTGTAGAGAACACATTGATATAAAAAGTGTTCTTTGTGTAGAACACTGATTGATGCCCCCTTTGGGCGTTTGGCTTCCTTTACTGAAAAAAATCACTCCTCCGTTGTCACCTTTTGTCTTTTGTTCTTGTTATATAGATGAACTGGTTCAAGAACAAAACAAAAGTTTAACAATAAAAAAAAGAAGAAAATGGGAATTAATGGACTTTTAGAATTTTCAACAGTGATAGGAGCAATCTTGTTTTTGCTGCCGCTTTTCATGGGATGTGTTCTTTTTTTCTTGGTCATTTGGATGATTATTCGCAATAAGCGGAACGAGACCAATAAGCGTGTGGAGGTGGCGTTGGCAGCCATCGAGAAGAACCCTGGCATCGATGTGGAGGAGTTACTGAAGAAGGTGACTCCGAAGCATAAGTCGCTGAAGGAGAAGCTGGTCAACAAACTGCAGTGGGGCACTATGATATCGTTGGTAGGGCTTGTCTTCATTGGATTCGGAGCATATATCGGCTATGAGGGCGGTTGGGATGCAGATGACCCCGTGGTGGCTACTGTGTTTGGCTCAATTATTCTGGCCGTAGGCGTTGCTTTCTTCATCAACTATTTTATAGCGAAGAAGATGCTCGCCAAAGAGATTGAAGCAGAAGAACGTCAACTGTCCCAACAGGCTTAACCCGTGACACGAGAAGAATTCATCACCCACGTTGAGCGTGAGCAGGAGGCACTCAGAAGCTTCTTGCTTGCTCTCTGCTGTGGCAAGAAGGATGATGCCGACGACTTGGCACAAGATGCGCTGGTCAAGGCTTACCTCTCCTCGACAGGGTATCAAGACAAGGGGAAGTTCCGTTCTTGGCTCTTCAAGATTGCCCACAACACGTTCCTCAACCACAAGGCGAGTTGTCGCACGATGGAGAGCATCGAGGCGGCACGGACACTCATTGGCAATACCTCTGCTGAATCGTCCTTTGCCCATCAAGACCTCTATCTCGCCCTTCGCACCCTCCCTCCCAAGGAACGCTCTGCCATCACGCTGTTCTACCTCAGTGGATACAGCATCAAAGAGATAGCCTCCATCACGGAATCCTCCGAAGATGCCGTCAAGCAACAACTCTCACGAGGACGCAACAAACTAAAAGAAAGACTGAAGATATGAACAAAGATAAAGCCCTTGAGGAACTTTTCCTCGCTCAAAAGCCCCATTTCGACGACAATGATGCGTTCATGGCATCGCTCACCAAACGTCTCGATGCTGTGGAGTACATCAAACAGTATCAGGAAGCAACACTCCGTCGCTACAAGATGGCGATGGTGGTCGCCTTTGTGGCAGGCATCATCGGTGGTGCTGTCGGCATGGTCTTCCTTCTTTCCACGCCTGCCCAAGTTCCTCTCTTCACTTTCCGTACCCAATTCATCCTTCTTCAGTGGCTTAGCGAAAACTCCCGCATAATCGTTGCCGCAACCCTCTCCCTGCTGATGAGTGTTGGTCTCATCAGCATCACCTATAACATAGTTGACATGATGAACATTCGTGCCCGACTGAAAGGTCAGCCCTTGCCACGATGACACATCCCCTTTATGGGCGCTTCCACAACCTCTTTGCCGACGTCGTCGACATCGACCAACCGACCTCGTCGATGTCGGCAAACCGATGTCGACGACGTCGATTTTGTCACTCTTCTGTTGTGTATTCTTGGGTACTTCGTTCAATCACCTGAATGCCATCCAGCGAGAGGAGGATGCCATTAGGTGCTTTGTCCAGTTCCGCTTTCTGCTCCTTCTGCAGATAGATGGGGTAGTCCTTACCGAGGGGGAGAATCTTCAGTTCCACGTGTTTGCCAACAAGGTCGGAGAGGCGGACGAGCATGGGCTTGCCGTTCCAGAAGTTGTCCTCGACGAGTTGACCATCTGCATAAATGCGGGCAACATCTCCACGGTAGGAGATTTGGAGATAGAGGTCAAGATTCTCGTTCAGCTCGTTTAAGTTGCTGATAACCCATGTGGCTGCCTTGTTGAAATCTTCCTCAGTCGGCTGTGCTGCCACTTTCTGACTGCCCATCTTTATCTCGCGCAAACCGCCATGCTCTTTAGCAAGCGCATAATTGACCTTGGTGGGTAGGGTGATCCACGTCTCTTCCATGATGCGAGTGCCGTCCTTGAAGAGAATGCCATCAGAGTAGTGCAGTTTCCCGTCAATCTTATAGGCACCCTTGGCTTGCAGCCACGAGAGCACACAGAAGGTCATGCCTGCTGCCTTGAAAGGCTTGTTGAGTTTGGGCGTGAAGACTTTGCCGTTGATGGAGAGTTGGGGCTTCTTGTCTTCTATCTCGATGAAGTAGATGGTGCCGTCGGATGTCTTGCAGAAAGGCTCGACAGTAGCCCAATCGATAACAGTTGACAGTTGAGAGTTTAGAGTTGAGGGTTTAGAGTTGAGGGCTGACAGTTGCCAGTTGCGAGGGGTGATGTAGGCGTTGCCCCCTTCGTTGAGGATGCGCACGTAGTCGTTGAAGAACTCGAAGGAACCGCGACGGGCATAGTGCTCCGAGAGGGTGTCAACGTCCATCTGACTGAGCTCCTCACCCCAGTCGGCGAGGAACTGGTGCAGGAGTCGGCTTTCGTGCCATGCTGTCCAGTTGGGCTGTCCCATCTCGCCGAGGGGTGCCTGAAAGTCGTAGGTGATATGGGGCATGTCGTTGTAGTTAGTCACGCTGGTGGCTTGTGTTTCTGCCATCGTGTGCTTGGGGTTGTAGGGGTTCGTACCTCCATGATACATATAGTAGCCAGGGAGGTTGCTGCCGGAGCCTAACTTGCAGATGGCGAGGGGTTTCACTTCCTTGCCGCTCATGTTGATGCGACGGTGGTATGAGGGCATCATGCCGCCACCCAACTCGCAGGTGAGGTAAGGGTAGGAGAGGTCTTTTGCCTCCATCTTGGTGTCCTGATGGGTGCCAAGAGCTTCGGTGGCGATGACGGCAGAGAGACGGGTGTCCTTCATGATGAAGGCATCCTTGTAGCTGCCCGGCATATCGGTCAGAACTCTGTCCCAGAAGCCGTCGGCATAGTCGCCATAGAGGGGGAGCATCTTGCCAAACTCCTCGTTGTCGTTCAGTTTTGGCCACCCCGTTCGGGTGTAGAAGGGCGTGTCGAAACCCACTTCTGTTGCCATATCTTTCAGCGCCATGTAGTAGCTCCAAGGTCCTCGGCATTCGTTCTCAATCTGCACGCCCACGATGGGACCGCCATCTTTCCACTGCAAGCCCTTCACCTGTTGGAAGATGTTGCTGTAGAGATTGCGTGTGGCAGCCAAGAAACCTGTTGCCGTGGTGCGCAATTTATACTGTTGAGGATTGCTTTGTGCCTTGTCAGCCAACCATACGGGGAACCCTCCTTGATAGACCTCGCCATGACAGAACGGTCCGATGCGCAGCACCACCGGCATCTGCTCCTCTTGACAGACTTCAATGAAGCGTCGCAGATTCTTGTTGCCGTTCCAATTCCAATGCCCCTCTTCCTCCTCATGGTGAATCCAGAAGACATAAGTGGAAAGGATGGTGATGCCACCTGCCCTCATCTTCTGAATCTCCCGTCGCCATTCCCTTTCGGGCACACGGGCATAGTGAATCTCGCCCATCACGGGCAGCACATGCTTTCCGTCGATGACGAAACCACGTGAATCCACCTCGAATTTCACACCATTGGGGTTTGTGTTGGTGCCAAAACGAAAAGTCTCTTGTGCTGAAACTACCATACTGAGAGTCATGCAGGCTCCCAGCAATAATGTCTTTAGAATCATCTAAATAGGTCAGTTAGTTAGTGGATGTTGAATGTTAATATAGAACCACGAATTGAACGAATTAAACGAATTAGAACCTTGAACGGTTTCACCATGCGGCTTGTAATTCGCGTTTAATTCGTTCAATTCGTGGTTGAAAAAATTAGTTGTCCAGCTCTGCCAAGTTCTTTGCCACTTCCTCATCCGTGACGGTGTAGTTCTGCAGGTCACCGTTGATGTAAGCCTCGTAGCTTGGCATATCGATGAGACCATGACCAGAAAGGTTGAAGAGGATGACCTTCTCCTCGCCAGTCTCCTTGCATTTGTTTGCCTCGCGGATAGTGGCGGCAATGGCGTGAGTGCTTTCAGGAGCAGGGATGATACCCTCAGTGCGGGCAAAGAGCATACCAGCCTCGAATGTTTCGAGCTGTGGAATATCCACACCCTTCATCAGACCGTCCTTCAGCAACTGAGAGACGATGACGCCAGCACCGTGGTAGCGCAGACCGCCTGCATGGATGTTGCTGGGCTTGAAGTTGTGACCTAACGTGAACATAGGCAGCAGAGGGGTATAACCAGCCTCGTCGCCAAAGTCGTAGCGGAACTGACCGCGTGTGAGCTTTGGACAGCTGTCAGGTTCAGCAGCGATGAACTCAGTCTTCTTGCCGTCGAGGATGTTGTGACGCATGAATGGGAAGGCAATGCCACCGAAGTTGCTGCCGCCGCCGAAGCAGGCAATCACCATGTCGGGATATTCGCCAGCCATCTCCATCTGCTTCTCAGCCTCCAAACCGATGATGGTCTGGTGCAGACCCACGTGGTTCAGCACAGAACCGAGCGTGTATTTGCAGTTGGGGGTGGTGGTGGCGAGCTCGACAGCCTCAGAGATGGCAGTGCCGAGAGAACCTGGATGTGTCGGGTCTTTGGTGATGATGTCCTTGCCGGCACGTGTGGACATAGAAGGTGAACCCGTCACGGCTGCGCCAAAAGTGCGCATGATGCTGCTGCGGTAGGGCTTCTGCTGCATGGTGATTTTCACCTGATAGACAGCAGCATCCAGTCCGTAAAGCTTGGCAGCATAAGAAAGAGCTGCACCCCACTGACCAGCACCTGTCTCGGTGGTCACATTTGTGGTGCCCTCCATCTTGGCATAGTAGCATTGGGGCAGGGCAGAGTTAATCTTATGCGAACCGAGTGGGTTGGTGCTCTCGTTCTTGAAGTAGATGTGGGCAGGAGTGCCTAAAGCCTCCTCCAGACCGTAAGCACGCACCAACGGTGTGCTGCGGTAATACTTATATTTATCAAGCACTTCCTCGGGAATGTCAATCCAAGCATGTGTGGTGTCCAGTTCCTGCACACAGCACTCGCGAGGGAAGATGTGTGCCAAGTCATCCACTGTCAGTGGCTGTTTTGTTGCAGGGTGGATAGGAGGCTGTGGCTTGTTCACCATGTCAGCCTGGATGTTATACCACTGCGTTGGGATTTCATTCTCCGAAAGGAGGAAGCGTTTTTGTTTTGTGCTCATTGTTGTTGTGGTTTTAGTTTCAAATTAGAATGAATTTTGCCACAAAGGTACGAAAAATAGTGAATAATGACCAAAGAAAAGTCGGAAATGTTTTTTCAAGTGAGCTTGAATAGTGAAAAATCTAAGTAACCGACCATTCAATTAGCCAGTAATATGATTTTTTCACTGTTGGCTTCGCCGAAGATGCTCACGCTCGGCATAGTTTCAAACAAGCTTGCCCTTTGCACTCGCTCAATCGCATCTTTCACTTTCCATTTTTCACTCTCTTGTGTGCAAATAACCTCCTTCATATCCGGGCAGCCATTCAATCTCATTGTTGTGGATGCTCTTTATTTCCATCCATTCGAGTCTGGGCATGAAGTAAGAACTGTTGATGGGCTTCAGCATGAGGATTTTGAGACCTTCCCCCTTCCAGTAGTTTCCTATCTGCACATGGAACAAATTGGCGACGCTATCCCATGGGCGTTCATCACCGATGGTCAATTCCATCAGTTGACTCGTGTACCGGTCACATTCCGTCATGTCAAAAGTTTTGTCCACATAATGATAATTCAAATACCCGGCATAGTGGGTGGTTGTGAATTCCTTCAACATGGAACGCAATTCCTCCACATTCCTGATTTTTTCCTTGCCCGTGCCAGGAAGCACATAAAGCGTTCCCTCCACATGCACCTTTTCTTTGTTCTTGCGTGAATGGAAGGTGATGGCAGACTGATCGAAATCCTTTCCCTCGTCTATCAGATACTGAACATGATATTCCTTTGTTCCCTTTTGTTTAGCGATGTAATCAAGCAACAACTTGCGAATCTCATCTTCATTGGTGGCTTTCTTGCCTTTGACACGTTCTTCGCGATGGTAAGTTAAGCTCACGTAATTATCTCCGTTTGTTTTATGTGTATAAAAATAGTGGAGGAATTCAGGATAATATCTGAAACTCTCTCTGAAATCATCCTTCTTGCAGTCTTCGGGAAGTGAATCGGTCAGCTCCTTGGTGGCAATGACAAACTCGATGGAATCCTTTCCGTTGAGATGGCTCTCGAATTTGTAGTACTTGGCAGATTGGTGAATGTACTTCTCCTCCAAGTGCTGCACCCCCTTTTGGGCATAATCGCGAATCATCATCTCAGTTCTTGCCACACTGTCTTCTACGGCTCTCATTTCAGCCACCATGTCAGCAATGGAGTCGTTAAGATGGGCTCCGTCAATCAGGGTTGTATCCATATCCACATAGAATGTCCGTTTGTCCTGATAGAGGTCGAACCAATCGTAAAGATAATCGGTGCGAACAGAATCGTCACTATAGATGTCCACATGCAAATGTCCCCCCTGTTGAAGCAAACCATCAAAGAGTTCTGGGAAGGTGGATGGCATAGGCAGATTGTCGTTGGTAGTTTCGTTTTTGCAGGCATACACACTGACCAAGAGTGCAGCCATGAATATAATCTTTTTCATTGTTTCTTGAGTTAATAGATTTGATTTGACATTTTGAATTCTTCTTTCAGTTGCGCTCCTTCGATCCTCAATCTCCGTTCGATGTCTTCGAATGATTCGCGTGCATCCATCTGGTTAGATACCATGCGCTGATGCTTTGTATGATAGGCACTGACCAGATGGGCATGGAGCGCTGCGTCTGCTTTCTTCTCCTCTGGTGGTGTGAACCACAACATCGCAAATCCGACCACACAGGCAGCAGCCACCCAAGGCCATAGGTTGACCTTGCGTTGAGGCTTCACTTCCTCCCTTGCCTGAGCCAGCACCTCGTCCTTCAAGGTGTCTGATGCCTTGAACTCGCATTGGGGTTTGAGCATCTGCTCGATGTCCTCCAACCCTTCGTTGAAGTCCTCCTCGGGGAGGTTGATATTCTCGTTATTCATATCGTTCAATACTTGATTGAAGTTTTGTATGTTGTAAGAAAGCATTTACAATTTGACAATTTACGATGTACAATTTATTTGGTAATTTAGAAATTGGTCAATTTTCAACTCTCAACTGTCAACTGTCAACTCTCATCTTACTCTTTAAGTGCATGATGGCGTATCGGTATCTCGATTTCGCTGTCGCCTCTGGAATGCCTTGCAATTCTGCTATTTGTTTGAAGGTCAGGTCGTCGTAGCATTTCAGTCGCACGATTTCCGATTGTTCCTGAGGCAGCGTATCCAGCAATTTGTTGATTCTCACAAACTCCTCATGTATCTGTCTGTCGCCTTCATGGACGGGTACTTGCTCTGCTTTGTCGAGTGGAACGATGCTGAGCGGTTTTCGTCGGAAGTAGTCATTGCAGGCATTGCTGATGGAACGGATGACATACTGCTCCAGACTCTCCACATGCATCTTCTCCCTCAATCGCCGGAACACGTTCAGCAGCACCTCTTGCACCACATCCTCTGCATCTTCCCTCACACCGATTCGCATATAAGCAAAACGGAAAAGCCAGTCTTGCCGCTCCACGACAATCCTCTCTAATTCTGACAGTAACTGTTCCGTTTCCTCGTTCATTGCTTGATGATTTATCAATGTAATCTACTAACAAGACGCAAAGTTGACAAAAAAGATTTAATTGACATCATTTTTTTGAAAAAAAGCCGTACCTTCGCAGCAAAATTGAAAACGATTATGATGAATGGACTTTACACGATATTGCTGCTCATCGGCAGTAACATCTTTATGACGCTGGCATGGTACGGGCATCTGAAACTGCAACAGATGAACATTTCCAACAGTTGGCCTCTGTGGCTGGTGATTGTCTTCTCATGGGGCATCGCGTTCTTCGAGTATTCGTTGCAGGTGCCTGCCAACAAACTGGGCTTTGTGGGCAATGGCGGTCCCTACTCGTTGGTGCAGTTGAAAGTGATTCAGGAGGTCGTCTCCCTCACCGTCTTTACCATCATCGCCTCCCTCATGTTCCAAGGCGAACACCTCCATTGGAACCATGCAGCCGCCTTCCTCTGTCTTGTGGCAGCAGTATATTTCGTGTTCTGGAAATGATCGGCCCTTTTTGAATTGAGAATTGACTTAACTTTCGGGAGTTATCGCTGCGCTCGAAGTAATCGAAGTCGGTTGAGCGAGTGCAGAGGTCAAGCTTGTTTGAACTATGCCGAGCGTGAGCATCTTCGGCGAAGCCAATTAGGAATGAGGAATTGCCATGCGGGGTGTGACTCTCCACTCTAAACTCTCCACTCTAAACCCTAAACTCTCAACTGTCAACTGTCAACTGTCAACTAAGCGCAGCGCTCACTTCGGTAACTTCATTAACTTCAAATAAATAAAACTTGGAAACTTAAAACCTTTATAATTATTTTTCTATGCTTAAAAAACTGTTTTTATTATTATCATTGTCAACCATGCTTCCCTTTGGGAAGGCTTGGTTAGGTTGTTATGCTCAGAATTCAACTGCAGGTTCTTTCGAGAGCACCATACAGCCAATTCTCCCTATTCCTGACGAGGTTCGCAAGCCTAATGCAAAGCAGGGTAGGATAGAAGAGTTCAAATACATGGCCCATAAGAATGGCCGTACATTCCAGAAGCATGCCCGTGTCTATACTCCTTACGGCTATAAGGCGGAGGATAAGAAGACCAAGTATGATGTGCTTTATCTCATGCATGGTGGTGGTGACAAAACCACTTCTTTCCTCACTCCTCCAAACGATTGGTTGCCTCTCCGCAATATCCTCGACAACCTCATCGCAGAGGGTAAGATGCGCCCAATCATCGTAGTTTGCCCTACATTCTATGATGATGACGAGAACATCGGAGCTAACAATATGGGTGATGCTATTGCCCTTACACGTGACTTCCACACCGAGCTTCAGAATGACCTCATCCCGACTGTTGAGAAACAGTATAATACATATCTTGAAGGTACTGACAGTATCGCTGTTACCAAGACACGTGATCATCGTGCATACGGCGGCTTCTCTATGGGTGCTCTTTCTACATGGTATCAGCTTGCCTATGGCGTAAATGCCGTTAAGCATTTCCTCCCACTTAGTGGTGATATCTGGGCATACAACGAGAAGGGTGAGAAACAGGATGCCAAGTTTGCTGCTGAATGGATGAACTCAATGCTTGAGAAGTCACCATTTGCCCATGACTTTGAGGTCTATGGCTATACAGGTACAAAGGATGTGGCAGGAAACCCAGAGAAGGCAACTATTGAGGCTCTCCACAAATATGCCCCTCTCTTCCGCTATGCCACCCCAGATGCCAACCTCCGCTTCTCTATGAAGAAAGATGGTGAGCATTTCTATGGGCATATCAACGAGTATCTCTACTACGCTCTGCCGTTGATATATAAGAAATAACTCAAGTTTCGCTTGTACTCAACTTTTTTATAGTTAAGTAGTTAAGTAGTTATCGCTACGCTCGTCCTACGGACAGGAGTTAAGCCATTACCGATGCCGTGCGACTTCCCATTGACAGAGTAACGGCTTAACTACTTAACTACTGACTACTTAACTACTTCAGAACCTTTAGCTCGACGAAGTCAAAGTTGAGTTATACATTTTCATCCAAATTTGTTTCATATTACACATGGTGGTCCATTGGAGTTTGGCACTAAATAATACAGCTGCTCCCTCTTTGCTCGCCCACCGCTGTTGAGGTGTCTCACCCATACACCAAACTGTGTCTCACCCATACAGGTCGAGGTATCTCACCCATACACCCAATGATATCTCACTCATAGAACTTTCATTTTCTCATTCTTTCATTTCAGCGTAGCGCCGTGCAAGGCGTTCTTTCTGTGCTTTCCGTGCTTTCTGTGTGAACTACTTAGAGCCGCGCAAGGCTCCCTCAGAAACTTTTCTCACACAGAACCCACAGATATTCACGGAAATATTTTGAATGATTTTGATTGCGAAAACATCGAAAAACGCGAAAAGAACGAAAATATGCGCCCCTTCTGGGCTTAGTTGGGTCACACAGATAACACGAAAATTCACGGAAATACTTTTTCGAACGTGGATTGACCAGATTGGACGTGTTTTTTCATTCTTTTATTTTGTAGTGTGTTCGGCTTTCACTAACGTTGGCTTCGCCGAAGCTACTCATGCTCGACAATAAAAATGAAAAAAAACTTTTTCTTTCATTTTGTATTGTCCTCACTTAATCGTAACTTTGCAATATCAAACCCTGAAAAAGATATGGTGAAGTGGAATTTCACCTATGTGGAGCCGTTTGTAGGTGGAGGGGCGATGCTGTTTCACATGTTGCAGAAGTTTCCGAAAATTGGGAAGGTGGTTATCAATTATTCAAGTTTCGCAAGTGCTCAACTTCTTTAGGAGTTTAGGAGTTAAAGGAGTTATCGCTACGCTTAGGAGTTAAGCCGTTACCTTGCAAATGAGATTCCCGCCAGCCTGAGTATCGGCTTAACTACTTAACTACAGACTACTTAACTACTTCAGAAACTTGAGTTATTTGATGATCTGCACGAACTTTACAATACAATCAATACAAATGGGACGAGCTGTTACTTCATCAATGAAAACATTTGCTGGATGCATATCTTCAAGAGCAAGTCGATCAGAAATATAATTCACACCCTGACCATTCCAATTGTCATGGAATCCTTTTGCTGCAACCATCAGGTCTATTTCTTCTTTCGTAGCTAAACGCAGGCAACGCACATACGGCTGGGTAAGTATCATACGCATCAAGTTGTCGCTGTCACGGGTGAACCCTACCACATGCATAGCTGTTTCGGGAAACAAAAAATTGTGCAGGGCTATCGCATCAAGAGCCTTTTGGGTGGTTGAGTAAATTGAAGTGCGTTCCTTAACCACAGAAGTGTCACCCTCACGATAATAGACCTTAGCTTCAGCTCCTTGCGCTATCTTAGGGCCATATCTTCTGGTTAGGATTTGCTCAGAGTCTTCCACCCACAACCGAGCAGCCTTAGCCCATTGTTCTATGAGTTTCTCCTGCCGTTCGTCTATTTCCCAGTTTGCTGGGCCGCTTTCTTGGCTGCCAGCAGCGTCTCCACCTGCTGTAAAGCTTGCTGTCGCGTAGCTTGCGATGATGGACGCCCCAATAAGAACCTCACCTGCCGTGCAGAGTCCTGCATGCTCTTCGATAGTGAATCGAGGAAGGTTTTTTCTTCCATATAATATATCGTTTACGTAGTTATTGATTGTCTGTAGAGTGGTATCGGCGAAGCCATCATGGGCTATCGCATTGTAGATGCGCTGCATTTCGTCCATAGTTCTTTGGCTTTCTGATTCATTTCCTTCTTTTTCCTGCAAAGATACATCTTTATCCTTTATTCTCAAATAATTTTATGTTTTTCTTTTATAAAACGCTTGGTTGTTCCAAACATTCTTCGTACTTTTGCCATTGGTTCGGGGAGAAATCCGGACTATAATGAAGCATTCGCTATTATTTCGCGCATAGCCAAGAGCGTCGGAAACTCTATAGGTATAACAAGCACAGAAATAATATGTGACAGGTGGACTATAATGGTTCTTCTGTTCTCGTTGTATATAGCGATGCACACGCACAGCGTGATGCATCCAATAAACGAGACAGAGGCTCCATCCGACGCCGCCTCTTGCTATGCGCAATGGAGCATCACGCTTTTTTGCGTCTTGGCGTGATTGATAGTTGGGTGCATAAAGATTATCAATCAATGGCTAACAAGAATCTAAATGCTGCCAAGACAGCCAAGAAAGACGAGTTTTATACGCAGTTGACAGACATCGAGAGGGAGTTGCAGCACTATTGGCCGCACTTTCGTGACAAGGTGGTATTGTGCAACTGCGATGACCCTTACGAAAGCAACTTCTTTAAGTACTTTGCTCTGCGGTTCAATCAGTTGGGATTGAAGAAGCTGATTTGTACGTGCTACAATGGTTCACCTGTACAAGGGAACGAGTTGTTACTCCGTTTTGAGCCTTGGGATGACGAGGCGGAAATCAAGAAAAAGGCTTATAAGGTAGAGATTACGGAAGTGAAAGACATGAATGGTGATGGCGCTGTTGACCTTTCTGATGTGCGTTATCTACTCCAGAACGACAAGAATGTGCTTTCCACTTTGCAAACAGGCGATTTCCGTGACCCGGAATGTATAGAATTGCTAAAGCAGGCAGATATTGTGGTGACCAATCCACCTTTCTCACTGTTTAGAGAATATCTTAGACAATTGATGGAGTATGAGAAAAAATTTATAATTGTAGGACATCAGAATGCTATAACGTACAAAGAGGTCTTTCCTCTTCTTAAAGATAACAAGGTTTGGCTTGGATATGGATTCAAAGGTGGTGCAGCTCATTTCTTTTCTCCATATGAAGACGTGGCGACTGCAGGTGATCACAAAAAAGATATGATTCGTGTTTCTGGAGTGAATTGGTTTACCAATATAGAGATTGCCAAACGCAATGAAGAAATAGATTTGGTTTGTAAGTATTCTCCTGGAGAATACCCTACTTATGATAACTACGATGCTATAGAGGTTTGTAAAACAGCGGACATTCCTTGTGATTATGATGGTCTAATGGGTGTCCCTATCACCTTTATGGATAAGTATAATCCCAACCAATTTGAGATTGTAACATTGGGGATAGGCGAAGGTAATTTCACACCCAAAAAGAAATATGAGAAATTTAGAAATCCAGAAACAAAGGAGTTTATATCGGATAAACGTGATTTTCTTTTGTATGTAAGAAAACCCAATGGGAAATATCTAACATCTGAAGGATATAGACTCGATAAAGTATATGCCCGTATAATCATCCGCAATAAACACCCCAAAGCCTTATGATGACAATAAAGAGAACAGAAGTGACTGTGGGTGAAATCACCCGTGGTTACGTGAACAATGACGAACAGGGCGTTCGTGGTTATAATGGTCGGCTCGACATCCGTCCACCTTATCAGCGTGAGTTCATCTACAGCGAGAAGGAGCAGCAGGCAGTCATCAACACCGTGCTGCATGGCTATCCGTTGAACGTGATGTATTGGGTGAAGCGGAGCGAGGATGCCGAATGCCCCTACGAAGTGATGGACGGACAGCAAAGGACACTCTCGCTGTGTGAATATGTGGATGGCAAGTTCTCCATCGACTTCAAGAACTTCTTCAACCAGCCAGAGGACATCCAGAAGAAGATTCTCGACTATCCCCTGACCATCTATGTGTGCGAAGGTGAACCGTCGGAGAAACTGGAGTGGTTCAAGACCATCAACATTGCCGGCAAGCCGCTCAACGAGCAGGAAATCAACAACGCTATCTTTGCAGGGCCTTTCGTCAGCGATGCCAAACGGCACTTCTCCAAGTCGAATTGCGGAGCCTACCGATTGGGCAAAGACTTGGTGAACGGCACACCTATCCGTCAGGACTTCCTTAAGCAAGCCCTCCAATGGATGGCTGACCATGAGACACGCAACGGCAAGCGGCAGTCGGTGGTGGGCTACATGTCTGACCATCAGCACGACCCCAATGCCAACAATCTGTGGACCTATTTCCAGAACGTGCTGAATTGGGCTATCACGAACTTCGACATGAAAAAGTTCAAGCGCATCATGAAAGGCTTAGATTGGGCATTGTTCTATGACAAGTATGGCTCTGAAACTCTCGACACCCTCGCATTGGGACAGCGTATCTCAGCCTTGATGCGTGACAGCGAGATACAAAAGCAAGCAGGCATCATTCCATATGTGCTGACGGGTGACGAGCACTATCTCGACCTCCGTGCATTTCCAGAAGACATCAAATTGGCGGTGTGGGAACAGCAGCATCACATCTGTCCTCTCTGCGGCAAGGAGTTCGACTTCGAGTTCATGGAGGGTGACCACATCACCCCTTGGCGTGAAGGTGGCAGGACTGTGATTGAGAACTGCCAGATGCTGTGCAGAGAGTGCAACAGAAGGAAAGGAAGCAAATAAAGAAGAGTAATATGGTACGAGGGAAAGTAATAACAACGCATTTGCGAACAGGAGACCCCAATGGAATCCGTACTGTGTTCATCAGCAATAAGATTTGTGAAATGATTGTTTTTCCAAAGTCTGAGTTTGATATGGTGAGCCAGTTGGAGGAAAGTTCACGACCTGCATTGTACATGCTGCTTGGCGAAGACGAGAATGGTAGCGCACAAGCTTATATTGGCGAAACAACCAATGGCGTGAAACGCATCAACAATCACAAGGCGCACAAATTGTTTTGGAATAAGTGCTTGATGTTTGTGGCAAAGGATGAAAGCATCAACAAGGCTGATGTGCAATACTTGGAAAGGAGAGCAATAGACCTTGCAAATGATTGTGCACAATATGGTGTGATGAATGAGCAATCGGGCAAGGAAATCTCGTTATCGAACTATCAAATTGACATCATGGAAGAATTCTTTGATGATGTGCGCCTGCTTTCTTCCTTCATTGGATGTCCCATCTTTGAGAAGCAGGAAAAGAAATCCATGAAGAAGGGCGAGAACCTATTCCACATCAAAGTGCGTGAGTGTAATGCATGCGCCATTTACAACGAAACAGACCATTCCATGCGTATACTGAAAGGAAGCCTGTTGCCGCAAAGCACAGTTCCATCCTATAAAGATGGTGAAAAACGTAATGCTATCATTGCTGCGATGTCAAAGCCTACAAAGGACGGTTTTTGGGAATTGCAGCGTGACTATGTTCTAGCCAGCCCCAGCACAGCCGCAAGCTATTGCTCTGGACGCAGTTGTAATGGGTGGATGCATTGGATAAACGATGCAGGACAGTCGCTTGACGAGTTGTATAGAAGTGAATAAAAAGATGCAGGGCTGGAAAGTCCTGCATCTTTTTTATGTCATCAGTTTAGAGCAACGATATAAGAGTGATTGATGACGTCCTCAAAATTCTTGCCGTCAATCTTCAGCCCGTCCCAGACATCGGTGATGCCGGGAAAGGTAGCAATGAGTTTTGCGAAAAAATGCATTGTTTTTCACTCAAACACGAAACGCTTAAAACGGATTGGAAAGTTCTTTCTTCCCCTATTTCCTTTGTCACAAGGTTTTGTTTTAGAAACTCATTTTTACACCACCCAAGAAGGTGCTCCGCAAGGGAAGTGTCGTCATCATCAAGAATGGCAAGGAGTACGACACGAATGGTAAACCTGCCCAATAAGGTGAAATAACTTTCAGAAACACTTAATGTAGACACCCACAAGGCTCACCAGCTTTGTGGGTGTTTGTTCCGGATTATACCATAAAGAAAACTGTTGTGTGTGAAATATGGCGTTTTGTTTGCACGTTTAAGATGATTGTCGTACCTTTGTGGCGCAAATTTGCGAATAAAATGCGGAGAAAAGCTGCATTATTCACCGCATGAATGCGGAGATAAGAGATTGCATTCGCCGCACAACGAAAATAGGTTACACAAAAGTATGAAAGAAATCTATCTTTGGCAGAATGCTCGATTCCCTCAATTTGAGTGGAACACGGATGTATTGCTCACCCCGCTTGGTGAAGTACACACCCTGCAAGGACTGTTGCTCGGACGCATGGCTGCTTTGGGCTTCGAGGGCGTGGCAGCACAGGTGGAAGTGCTTACAAGCGAAATCCTTGGTTCGTCGCAGATAGAGGGCGTGGTGCTCAATGCCGATAGCGTGCGCAGCAGTGTAGCGCGACATCTCGGATTGGAGACAGCCGGCATGGAGCGCACCGACCATTACACGGAAGGTGTGGTCAATGCCCTGATGCAAGCCACACAGTCGTTCGCCGAACCGCTGACCGATGAACGGATGTTCGCTTGGCATGCCGCTTTCTTTCCGTTGGGTTATAGCGACGGATATAAGATTACCGTAGCTAACTGGCGTGTAGGCGATGAGCCGATGCAAGTCGTCAGCGGTCCGATGGGCAAGCAGAAAGTGCATTTCGAGGCTCCGCCAAGCGACGCTGTGCCGGTGATGATGAAGCAGCTCATCCAATGGGTCAATACTGACGACAAGACTGATCCGATCATCCGTGCGGCGATAGCGCACCTGTGGTTTGTCACTGTTCATCCATTCGATGACGGCAACGGTCGCATGGCACGCATCATCACGGAGATGATGCTGGCACGAGCAGACAAAAGCCCCAAACGTTTCTATAGTCTGTCTGCGGAGATAATGCGGCAGAAGAAAAACTATTACGATGCGTTGGAGCAAGCGCAGAAGGGTTCGATAGACATCACACCGTGGCTGATGTGGTTCGTTGGTGCATTGCGCAATGCATTACTTAACGGATTGCAAACAACCGACCGCGTGTTGCACAAAACCGAGTTCTGGGCGCGGCACAAGGATACCGAAATGAACGAGCGTCAGCGCAAGATGCTCAATCGTCTATGGGATGGCTTCGAGGGCAAACTGACCACGCAGAAATACGCCAAGATCAACCATTGTTCGCAAGACACGGCGCTACGTGACATCCAATCGCTGATGGAGAAGCATATCCTCTGCAAGACAGACGAAGGAGGCCGCTCTACCAATTACGAGTTGGTTGATAATTGACAATTGATAATTTTGTTGTCCGGCTTGTTTTCTGTATAAAAAATACGCCCCGAATGGCTAATTATCAATTGTCAATTATCAATTTTTTTCATTATCTTTGCACCATATCTAACAAACTAATAAACTAAACAACTAACTAACAAACAACTCATTTTATAAAAAAAATCTTTTCTATTTGTGCAACAGCGATGATGGCTGCAGGCATGACAGCGCAGACTCATGACATGACAATGGGGACAGGCCACTGTCACCTCTCTCTTGCCTTACAAGATTCATAATGTGCGACTGTGTTGTTTAAGAAATGACAAAATGATTGTACTTGTATCATCAAACACGGGCACTCAGCGCGAAATAACATGCGCTGAGTGCCCGTAATATTATGCGCTGGGTGTACGAAATGAGATGCGCACGGTGCGCACGTAGTTCATAAACACCTTTCAGCGTCACTCATATACACACTTCAATGTCACTCGTATACAACATCAAGCGTCACTAATATACTCAGCTCGATGTCACTAATATTCTCGCTTCTGTGTCAAGGCTATACTCGTTCGTGCTTAAGGGGTATTCTCACTTCTGCTTAAGGGGCATTCTCAATCCTGTGTAAGGGCTATCCTCAAAGGGTATGTTTACGCTGCGCTAAATGATAAATGAAAAATGACTCAACTTTCGGAAGTGACGAAGTAATCGAAGTTAAAGGAGTTAACGACGATGCTTGACAGTGAAAAAACCATCAGCATGACAAACGTCGTTAACTCCTTTATCTTCGACTACTTCGAGCGCAGCGATCACTTCAAAAAATTAAGTCATTGACTTATTTCTTAATCTTATACACATTAAATGTATGTGCTGGAACGGTCACTTTTTGTGCGGGAGTTTCCAGTGTGTGTGAAGAGGTTCGGGGAATGATCTTCGTGGGCTCGTCGAGGGTGTTCTCTGCCGTGAGATTGTCGCTGTGGAAGGTAATCACTTCGGTAGCGTGAACGCCCTTCATGCCCTTGAGGTTGAGTATCACTTCCTGTTCCTTGTCGCTGGTGTTCACCACCTTCACAATGACCTCATTCGTGTTTTTGTCGAAGACGGCTGATGCGAAGAGTCCATTTTGGTCGGGATTGCCTGCCACGGGCTTGCCGTTCATAGTGAGGGTGAGCATGTTGGTGCCCTTGTTGAGCGAGTAGAGCTGCTGTACGTAGTAAGCGCAGGAGTTGAACTTGCGCAGGTTATCGTACCAGATGGCATCGGGACGCCACTGCCAACCTTCCACATGGGCAAAGAGGGGTGCGTATGTCGCCATCTCCACCACGTCGGCATTACGCTCCAAGCCTGTCATGAAGGCGGCTTCCATCAGGGCTGCGTTGAAGTGGTTCCACTTCTTGCCAGCGCCATGGCAAGCATATTCGCCTGCAAACACCTTCGGACCTTTGCGTGGATAGCTGTCGTAGCGGTTGGCGCCACAGTTTCCCCAACGCTGCTTGGCTTCGGGAGTGCCGAGGAACCACTGCTCGTTGCGGTAGTAGTGCTCGTCCACAAGGTCGGCACCTATCTTGCGCATCTCAGGCCACAGATAGTCAAATTCCTTGCCTTCTGAGTCAGGACCACTTGTGCCCACAATCTTGATGTTGGGATATTTCTTGCGCACTTGCTCCACGAATGGCTTCAGATTTTCGGGATAGATGGCACCCCACTGTTCGTTACCGATACCTACATACTTCAGGTTGAATGGGGCAGGGTGGCCCATGTCGGCACGGAGTTTTGCCCATTGGTTCTTGGCTGGGTCGCCATTGGCAAATTCGATGAGGTCGAGCACATCGTCTATGTAGGGCTGCAACTGGTCCACAGGCACATGGGCATCGCTGCGGTTGGAACCGTTCTGGAATTCGCAGGAAAGTCCCACGCTTACCACAGGAAGGGGTTCTGCGCCAATCTCTTCAGAGAGTTGGAAGTATTCGAAGAAGCCAAGTCCGTAGCTCTGGAAATAGTCGGGGAAGTAGCGGTGTGTGAAGGTGTAGTGCCAACGGTTCTCGTTCAGTGGACGATTTTCCACGGGACCCACCGAGTTCTTCCATTGGTAGCGTGTGGCGAGGTCGGTGCCTTCAACAATGCAACCACCGGGGAAACGGAACACGCCTGGATGCAGCTGTTCGAGACTCTCTGCCAAGTCTTTGCGCATGCCGTTCTCGTGTCCTTTGTAGGTGTCAACAGGGAAGAGGCTTACGTGCTCCACATCGGTGGTCACTTTCGAGTCGCCCCATATACGCAGATGTGCCTTGTCAAACGTGCGGCTGGGCTTGAGGATGGCGGTGTATTTTTTCCATTCCTTGCCACTGACCTCCACACTGCCATTGCCCAATTTCTGGTCGTCTGTCATGGTGGCGTTATCGACAAGGTCAATCCAAAGTTTGGCAGTGCCGCCATCAGGAACACGTGCCCACACGGAAAAGCGGTATTCAGCGCCTCCCTTCACACCCATGCCAAAGAAACCGTGGTTCTCGATCATGGTGTGCTTGTCGCTGTGTCCAGAGGGTGCCAAGCGTACATAATGAGGGTTTTTGTTGAATGGACCATCATCCTTCAAGGTCACCTTGCCGGAGATGTCCCAACCGGCATAGTTGTTGGGGAACTCGAACGAGCGGTTCTTCACCAGCTCGCCATACAGACCGCCATCGGCAGCATAGTTGATGTCCTCGAAAAAGATGCCGTACATGGTGGAGGGGATAGGACCTCCCACCTTGGTGGTGTTCACGTCAAACGTGGGTGTTTGTGCTGCCAAGCTTGCAGCCGCCATCATTGTTGCACAAATAGAAAAGATTCTTTTCATAAGTTAGTTGTTAGTTAGAATGTGTCGTTAATAAAGTTATTCGGGGACAAAGATACGAAATATAATTCATAATCCACAATAAAATCAATAATAATTATGAATGGCACGTGGCGAATTATGGATTAAAATTTGTATCTTTGCCAAAAATTTAATTTGAAAGAATGAAATCATGAAAAGTTTTTTGAAGTTTTTACTGATGTCGTGCTGTCTGTTGTCTGCTGTTTTCGTGCAGGCTCAGAACCTGCAGGACAAGAGCATTGTGGTGCTCTATGAGAATGATGTGCATTGCGCTGTGGATGGTTATGCAAAGCTGGCTGGTTTGCGCGATGCGATTGCCGACACGGCGTATGTGGTGCTGGTGTCGAATGGTGACTATGTGCAGGGCATGACAGTGGGTGCCATCTCGAAGGGACAGTATGTGGTGGATGTGATGAAGGCTGTGGGGTATGATGCCATCACGATGGGCAACCATGAGTTTGACTATGGCATGGAGCGTATGTTCCAACTTCTGCGTCAGGTGCCCGTGCCGGTGGTGTGCTGCAATCTCTATGACGTAAAGATGGAGAGGTCGGTGTTTGCTCCCTACGTGATGAAGCGTTTGGGCAATAAGCGCATCGCCTTTGTCGGTGTGACCACACCCACCTCGCTGGACACGGAGGCTTATGCGTTCCGTGATGACGAGGGCAACCTCATCTATGACTTGCAGCATGAGGACATCGCTGTGCAGCTGCAGCGTGCGGTGGATGAGGCAAGAAGGGCTGGTGCTGACTATGTGATTGTGGATTCTCATCTGGGTGAGGAGGAGACGAACCGCAATTCGGACTCTCATCTGACGGTGGCGAATACGAAGGACATTGACATCGTGCTGGATGGTCACAGCCACGCTGTGATTGTGGCTGACACGGTGAAGAACAAGGTGGGCAAACCGATTGTGGTGACTCAGACAGGCACGAAGTTTGCCAACATCGGCAAGCTGCTCATCACGCCTGATGGCAAGATGACCACTTCGCTGATTCCTATTGAAAGTGTGAAGGAGAAGAATGCCTATGTGGCACAGGTGACTGACAGCATTCACGCCATGCTGGAGGCACAGACAAGCCGTGTGATTTGCAAGAGCGAGGTGCCTTTGCGCATTCTTGATGACGCTGGAAATGAGGCAGCCCGTATGGGTGAGGCGAATGCGGGTGACATCGTGACGGATGCTTACCGACTGATGACGGGTTCTGACATTGCTGTGCTTAATAGCGGCAGTATCCGCAATGAGTTGAAAAAGACGGGTGACCTAACGTATGGAGACTTGCTCACGTTGTTGCCTTACGATAACTATATTGTGGTGGCAGAAGTGAAGGGCAGCACTATCCTTGAGATGCTCAAGAAGCTTGTCAGCTTCCTGCCTAAACCTGACGGACAGTTCCCTCAGGTGTCAGGCTTGAAGTTCACCACCAAGGTGAAAGACCACAGTGTCAGCGATGTTCAGGTGCTGAATGGTGCCACTCAGCAGTATGAGCCCATCAATCCGGAGCGCACCTATAAGCTTGCCACAACCAAGTATTGTGTGACGGATGGTGGATTGCACAACACCTTGCAGGGTTGTCCTATCGTGCTCGAAACCAAGAAGACCTACAGTGATGTGTTCATCGATTATATCAAGGAACGTCTGAATGGTCACATTGGTCAAGAGTACGCGAAGCCACAAGGACGTATCACTGTGATTAAGTAGGAGATTAGCTATAGAAAAAAGGAAGGTCGCTTGTTAGCCAAAACGAGCGACCTTCCTTTGTTTTTCACCTGATTTTCGGACAATGTGACTTGATGTATTCATACACAAAGTCAAAATCTTCGTCACGCACATACACTTGATTCTTGAAAAAGCGCTCGTTCACCTTGATGAGGTTGCGATGCTTGTGACATTGAACGCTTCTCACGTTGTCGAAGGAGGTGTACATGGAAGAGCGTGAAGCAGATGTGGCACCGATGCCAGCAGTGGTGAGATTGCCTGTGGCAACACCTGCTGCAGCAGTGATGATGCCCAGTTTCCGTGCTCTCATTGCCTGCGCATTGATTTGGCAGTGATTGACGCCCTTTTCATCCATCTCGAAAAGCACAATGTATTTGCCACCATACATGGCAGCCACAATGGCGTAGGAAATCAAGGCGATGACGGTGAACACACCTATGAGAATCAGGAAGGGTAATGAAGTGTCCCAGATCTTGTCCAAATTCCACCCATCTTCGATAAGTGTGAGGATGATCATGAATCCCCATATACCAATGCATACCCAGAAGAAGATTTTGAATATGAGGATAAGGATGCTGGGGTTCTTCCACATGTCAAGCTCATACCTCCAGCGGTACTTGCCATCGTCGCAGCGTTGGACGCTATAGTCGGCGTTTTCTTTCATTTGCGTGAATATTTTTCGCAAATGTAGTACATATATTGACGAGCACCAAACATTTCTCGTCTTTTCCTGCAAAAAAAGTGGATGCGTCTTTAGGGACACATCCACTTTCATGGTTTTGTATGTTGCAAACCAATGCTTATTCTGCAACTTCTTCTTCAGCCTCTTCAGCTTCAGGAGCTTCCTCAACGGGAGCCTCTTCTACTGGTGCAGCTTTAGGAGCTTCCTTCTGCTTCGCAGGGGCCTTCTCGCCTTCTTCGTTAACCACCTCGAATGGGATGGTAACAGATACTTCACGGTGGAAGTGAGCTACAGCCTCGTAGTCACCGAGTGTCTTCACACCCTTGATGGTGATGAGCTTGCTGTCAATTTCGAAGCCCTTCTCAGCAAGAGCTGCTGCTATTTCCTTAGGACCTACAGAACCGTAGATGTTGCGACCTTCAGAAACGCGAGCCTTGATGGTGAGAGAAACACCTTCGAACTTCTTAGCCTCTGCTTCAGCATCAGCCTTAATCTTTGCAATCTTGTGAGCGCGCTGCTTCAATTCCTCGTTGAGCTGCTTGAGAGCCTTTTCAGTGGCGAGCACTGCAAGACCCTGAGGAAGAAGATAGTTGCGACCATAACCGTCCTTCACTGTGAGGACTTCGTCCTTATAGCCTAAGCCATGAACGTCTTTCTTGAGAATGATTTTCATACTGTCTTACCTCCTATTTTTTATTTCAACAAGTCTGCTACGTATGGGAGGAGTGCAAGGTGACGAGCACGCTTCACTGCCTGAGCCACGCGGCGCTGATACTTCAGAGAAGTGCCTGTGATGCGACGGGGAAGAATCTTACCCTGCTCGTTGAGGAACTTCTTGAGGAACTCTGGATCTTTGTAGTCGATGTACTTGATACCGCTCTTCTTGAAACGGCAATACTTTTTCTTCTTAACGTCAACTGTGGTTGGAGTTAAGTATCTGATTTCTGATGGTGCTGCCATGATTAAGCCTCCTTCTTGTTACGACGCTTTTCAGCATAAGCTGCAGCGTACTTTTCGTTCTTAACTGTGAGGTAGCGGAGTACGCGCTCGTCGCGACGCATCTGCAACTCCAATTTAGCAATCACTGTGGGTTCGGCTTTGAACTCTACCATCTGGTAGAAACCAGAAGTCTTCTTCTGAATAGGATAAGCTAATGCCTTCAAACCCCAATTCTCGGTGCTGATGATTTCTGCACCCTTTTCCTTGAGGTAGTTGACAAACTTATCAGCCGCTTCCTTCATCTGAACATCAGACAAAACGGGAGTTAAAATGAAAACGGTTTCGTATTGATTCATAAGATCAATAATGTAAGTTTGATTTGTTAATAATGTTATTTGTGCCCCTGCATTTTTTGCAAAAGCGGTGCAAAGGTACGAATAAGTGGGCACATGGCAAAATAAAACTTGCTTTTTTTGTACCTTGCTGAACGAAAGTGCCTTCTGCGATGCTAAAGAAGGATGAAAATTTGAATAATTGGCTATGAAACACACTTTTTTGGTGCTCAAACGAAAAAATCTTATTGAAAAGTTTCTTTGTTTGGAGAAAAAGTCGTTATTTTGTGCTTGATTTGAATTGAAACAACAAAAACTCAATAAATACAATGAAAAAGAATCTTGGAATTTTTCTTATCGTGTTAGGCGCATTGCTGCTTATCCTTTGCGCATTTGTCCCCTTCATGGGTGACTTGGCTGACCAGAACTGGTACACGTGGGGAAGCCTCTTCATTATCATCGCAGGTCTTCTGACGCATATCTTTATGAACAAAAAGGTGGAGGCTTAACGACGAGTTGCCTTCGGGCAAGTCAACGCGGGGGCTAAATGCTCCGCTGCATATGGAATAATAAAGGTGGACACTTGGTGCCCACCTTTTCTTGTATGTTGCCATAGCAGTCAGTTCTTCACGATTTCTCTTCCTTATCGGTGATGACCAGTTTGTACCCCTTGCCATGCACATTGATGATTTCCACGTTCGGGTCTGCTCTCAGATGCTTGCGCAACTTGGTGATATAGACGTCCATGGAACGTGCGTTGAAGTAATTGTCATCAATCCAGATGGTCTTGAGAGCATAGTCGCGCTGCAAGAGCTCGTTCTGACGGTTGCTGAGGAGGGTGAGCAATTCCGCCTCTTTGGTGGTCAGCTTTTCCTGATGATCGCCAATGGCGAGAATCTGCTTCTGAGTGTCGAAGGTGAACTGACCTATCTGACGAACCGTTGTTTCCTTGTTCTTCTTGCCTCGTACACGACGGAGGATTGCTTCGATGCGGAACACCACTTCTTCCATGGAGAAGGGTTTGGTGATGTAGTCGTCAGCGCCAAGCTCGAAACCTTCACGTACATCGTCTTTCAGGTTCTTGGCGGTGAGGAACATGAACGGCATGTCGTAGTTCAGTTCCTTAATCTTGCTTGCCAAGGTGAAACCGTCCATGCGGGGCATCATCACGTCAAGAATGCAAAGGCTGAAGTTGCCTTGCAGGAACGTGTCAAAACCCTCTTCACCATCTTGGCAGAGTGTGGTGCTATAACCCTTTGCCTCAAGGTATTCACGGAGAAGCATACCGAGGCTTTCGTCGTCTTCGCAAAGAAGGATGTTCACTTCTTCAAGTCTTTCGTCTGTAATCATAATGTTGTATGTTTTAAGTTGTATAATTATTGTGTTTTGATTTGTTTTTTCTTGTGCAGTGTTTTGTTCAGCATGCAGGCTGGCTAATCGTTCATTTTCAGTTTAATGATGAATTTAGTGCCAATGCCTGGCTCACTTTCGGCAACTATGGTGCCTTTGTGGTCTTTCACAATCTTGTAAACGTATGCCAAACCGAGCCCGAAACCCTTTACATCATGCAGGTTTCCTGTGTGTACACGGTAGAATTTCTCAAAGATGCGTTTCAGGTCTTCTTTCTTGATGCCAATACCGTTGTCCTTGATGGAGATGCAGAGCAGTCCTGGCTCGTTCCATGTTTCCACATTGAGCTCAAGGTCAGCATCTTTTCGACGGTACTTCACCGCATTGTCCATCAAGTTGAAAATGACATTGGTGAAGTGCATGTCGTCCACGCAGATGTTGGGGTCGGTGGCATTGAGGTTTGTGATGATTTTACCGCCATTCTTCTCCACTTTCAACGCAAAGGTGTGAGTCACTCCTGATATCAGTTCGTTGATGTCCACTTCCTTCATGTGGAGGTTTGCTCGCTGGTTCTCATACATGGAGAGTTGCAACACCTTCTCCACCTGGAAACGGAGACGTTTCGTCTCGTCAATGATGGTGGATGTGAGCCTTTGCAGAAGAACTGGTGTCTTGGTTACGGAGTCGTCGCCCAACATCTGTGCAGCCAAGGAAATGGAGGAGATTGGGGTCTTGAACTCATGTGTCATGTTGTTGATGAAGTCATTCTTCAACTCTGTCAGTTTCTTTTGCCGGAACACTAATACCATCGTGACAATGAACGTGATGAGCAAGATAAGTGTGAAGATGAGCGATGGAATCATGAACCACATCGAACGCCAGATGTACTTGCCTAAATCGGGGAAATGAACCACTAAGACACCACCGCATTGAACGGGGTCGTTTTTGAAGAGTGTTTCCGTGAAGACTTTTGTGTTTCCATTCTCGTCGTAATCAGGACATTGGTACACCTTCTGCCCATTGCTGGTGCTGACCACAAAATGGTAAGGAATATTGATGCCATTGTTACTCAACTGGGTCTTCAGAATCTGATCCAATTCGATAAAGTCGATGCGCTCAGAAAGAGGACGGTCGCTGGCAGTGTATAGGATACTATAGATCACTTCATCCACGAGCTTCTTCTCGGTGGCGTACCGCATGTCCATAATCTCTTTCAGCGAGCGTAGCCTGTCGTTGTTGTTCGAGGTCTTCTTGGTGAAATACTTGTCTGACAAGTTCGTGCTGACTGTTGTTTCGCGCGAAGTAAACACACTGCCGTCCTTGGCAATCACCTGATGCATGCGCTGCACAACCGAAGAGTCTGTGTTGGCATAAATGGAATCGTATGCAGTGGCTATGCCGTTCATGGCATCCGAACCTTCCTCCAGATAGCGCTTGGTTTCCGACAACTCCAATTGATGGGCAGTCTCATAGAGGCTGCGATTGACAGATTCCTCGAAATATTCATAGCGCAAAGAGGTCACCTCTTCAATATACCGCATCTGCATAATCAGCAAACTGGCAAACGAGATGCCCATGACGATGGCAAGGACTATGATGGTTGATTTCTTCATCTTTTATTACTTTGCTACAAATTTAGCTCAATTCTTAAAAAAGGAGCGCCAAATTTGCTGTAGAAAATGCAATAAAGTTAATTTTTTGACACAAATTAGCAGGTTGGCATAAGTTACTTGTTATTTTGTTAACTAAAATAAAAAAGGGAACCTGTCTGCGCAGATTCCCTTTCCAGTTTTATTGTTTGGGCTAATATGCCCAATGTGATACGTTGTTTGTGAGTTACTAATCCTCGTCCTTGCTCTGTTCCTCGAATTCTTTCATCAGCTTCTGCTGGATGTCTGTTGGAACAAGTTCGTAAGAGGCAAACTTCATGATGAAGCTGGCACGACCACCAGTGATTGAACTGAGGGTGGTGGAGTAGCTGGAGAGGCTCTTCAATGGTACCTTCGCAATCAGCTTCTCATAGCCGCTTTCACTTTCACTACCGATAATCATACCACGACGACCCTGAAGGTCAGACATCACGTCGCCCATCTTGTCGCCAGGTACAAATACTTCCACATCATAGATGGGCTCGAGCAGTTTTGGACCTGCCTCCTTAAATGCATCAGAGAATGCATGACGACCAGCCAACATGAATGAGAGCTCATTAGAGTCAACGGGGTGCATCTTACCATCGTAAACGATCACGCGAACATCGCGAGCATATGAACCGGTCAGAGGGCCCTGTTCCATGCGACTCATGATACCTTTCAGAATGGCTGGCATGAAACGTGTGTCAATGGCACCACCCACCACAGAGTTGATGAATACGAGCTTGCCACCCCATTCGAGGTCAACTTCTTCTTTGCTCTTGGCATTGATCTTGAACTCTTGGTTGCCAAACTTGTAACTTGTTGGGTCAGGCATGCCATCGTAATATGGCTCAACAATGAGGTGAACTTCACCAAATTGACCTGCACCACCAGATTGTTTCTTGTGACGGTAGTCGGCACGGGCAGCCTTAGTGATAGTCTCGCGATATGGAATCTTAGGCTCATCAAAACAGATGTTGATTTTCTCATTGTTTTCCATACGCCATTTCAGTGTGCGGAGGTGGAACTCGCCTTGACCTTTAACGAGTGTCTGTCTCAATTCCTTAGACTGTTCCAAAATCCATGTGGGATCCTCTTGCGACATCTTTTGAATGGCTGCCACCATCTTTTCTGTGTCACCCTCATTCTCTGCTCTGACGGCACGGATGTATTTGGGGTCTGGATACTTCACGAAGTTGAAGCGGTGTTCGCAGTCCTTACCTGCCAAGGTGTTGCCTGTACGAACATCCTTCAGTTTCACGGTACAACCAATGTCACCAGCTCTCAACTCTTCCACCTTGATGCGGTTGGCACCTGCACAGCAGAACAGCTGAGCCATACGCTCCTTCGAACCACGGTCTGTGTTGGTCAGGTCATCACCTTCGTGTACCTTACCTGACATGACTTTGAAGTACTGCACACCACCAATGTGTGGTTCGTTGGCAGTCTTGAAGAAATAAAGAGAAGTTGGGGCATCTGGGTCAGGTTTCACCTCTTCGCCACGAGTGTTGTGTACTTGAGGCATCTCGTCCACGAATGGAACTACGTTGCCGAGGAATTCCATCAAACGGCGTACACCCATATCCTTGGTTGCACATACACAGAACACAGGGAACATGCTTCTTGTTGCCAGTCCTCTGCGAATACCCAAACGAAGTTCGTCTTCTGAAAGTGCTTCAGTCTCAAAGAATTTCTCCATCAAGCCTTCGTCGTTCTCAGCAGCAGCCTCCACAAGGGCACGATGCATTTCCATCGCCTTGTCCATTTCTTCGGCTGGAATGTCCTCAATGATAGGAGCGCCACCTTCTGGCTTCCAAGAATATTTCTTCATCAGCAGCACGTCGATGAGACTGTTGAAATCAGGACCTTCGTTCAATGGATATTGGATGGGCACCACTTTGGTACCATAGATGTTGATCAGGCTGTCGAGCACTTGGTGATAATCACATTTGTCGGAATCTAACTGGTTCACAAGGAAGATGACGGGCTTGCCCAACTTTTCCGTGTAGCGGAAGTGGTTCTGTGTGCCCACTTCTGGACCATATTGACCATTGATGAGCAAAAGTGCCGTGTCTGTCACATTCAAAGCAGTCATGGCAGCGCCCACAAAGTCATCTGCTCCTGGACAGTCAATGATGTTCAGTTTCTTGTTGTTCCATTCCACATGGAAAACGGTGGAAAAGACACTGTAGCCATATTCCTGTTCCACTGGGAAGTAGTCACTCACGGTGTTTTTCTGTGTGATGCGACCACGGCGGCTAATGATTCCTGCTTCATACAAAAGTGCTTCGGTAAGAGTGGTCTTACCGGCACCGTCATTGCCAAGCAAGGCAATGTTCTTGATTTCGTTGGTTTGGTAAACTTTCATTGTTTAGGTTAGATTTATAATAATTGTTCTATTTTTTCAAAAACGGCATAAAATTACTGCTTTTTATTGGGATGAGTCGAAAAAAACTTATGTTATTTAACATTTTTCATTATTATTAAGGAAATATTGAGTAAATTTGTCCTCATATGGCTGGTATTTACGTGCATATTCCTTTCTGTAAGTCGCGTTGCATCTATTGCGGCTTCTTTTCCACCACCTTGCTTCAGAAGCGCCATGAGTATGTTGATGCGGTGGTGGAAGAGCTGCGTCAGCGTCGAACTTTTCTTGTTGACGAACCCGTTGACACCATCTATTTCGGGGGAGGCACTCCTTCTCAACTGCCACCTGATGAATTGGAAAGGGTACTGGTGTCAATTTATAATATATATAATGTACGCGAGAATGCAGAAGTGACACTGGAAGGTAATCCTGATGACATGACTCCGGCATTGTTATACCGTCTTCTACAGATGGGCATCAACCGTCTCAGTATGGGAATTCAGACCTTTGATGAAGCACGCTTACATTTCCTGCATCGCCGTCATACCGCCACACAAGCCATTCAAGCTGTTTATGACGCACAAGATGCTGGTTTCTCCAACATCAGCATCGACCTCATGTTTGGCTTTCCGAAGCAGACGTTGGATGAGTGGAAGTCCGATGTGCAGACAGCACTCTCCTTGCAGGTTCAGCACCTGTCTGCCTATTCCTTGATGTACGAAGAGGGAACTGTGTTGGAGCGGATGCTTACAGAAGGTTGTATCAGCGAAGTGGACGAAGAGGTGTCCTTACAGATGTATGAGCATTTGATGGATGCATTGAAGGGCGCGGGTTATGAACATTATGAACTCAGCAACTTTGCTCTGCCCAGCATGCGGTCACGTCATAACTCGGGATATTGGCAAGGCGTCCCTTATTTAGGGGTGGGGGCTGGAGCGCATTCCTATGATGGCTCCAATCGCTTTTACCACACTGATTCTTTGGAACAATACATGGATAATTCTTGTGCGTTGGTGACTGAACATCTGAACGATCACGAACGTTATGATGAATACGTTTTCACGTCTCTTCGTACCTCAGAGGGACTTGACCTCTCTAAGTTGGAACGCCATTTTGGCGTTTTGGCAAAAAAATACTGCCTTCAAAATGCACAGAAGCATCTGAAGGCAGGTCTCTTATCTCTTACTGGTGACACGCTTTGCCTCACTCGTCGTGGACTCTTCATCTCCAACGAGGTCATGTCAGACCTCATGTGGGATGATTGATTACGGCAGCAATTCGCCCATCTTGTCCAAAAGGTCTTTTCCTCTTAAATCTTTAGCAACAATATTGCCCTTCTCGTCTACCAGAACATTGGCTGGGATGGCTTGTACGTGGTAAACGGCACAAGCTTCGCTTTCCCAACCTTTCAGATCACTCATTTGTGGCCAAGGCATCTTGAGTTCTGCGATGGCTTTCACCCATGCGTCTTTGTCATCATCCAACGACACTCCGACAACTTCGAAGCCCTTGTCGTGGAATTTTGTGTAAGTTTCCACCACTGTCGGCATTTCTGCGCGACATGGTCCGCACCATGATGCCCAAAAGTCAATCAGTACATATTTGCTTTTACCCACAAAGTCGCTTAACTTGACGCTTTTGCCAGTTGGGTCATCCATCTTCATGTCTGTGTACGCGTGACCAATAGATGTTGATTCCTGAGCTTTCTTTTCTGCCATGATGGCTTTATATACAGGGAGGTCGGGCTGCTTTTCACCGAAAAGCTTCAGGATTTCTTCATTGTCTTCTTCCGAGAAACTGAAGGAGCAGAAAGCAAACAGCATATCGCTGCATGCTGAAGGCACATGATCAATGATGAATTTTTTCTGATAAGCAACCATCACTTTGTTCAGTGAATCCAGCTTTGCTTGTGCTATCTGTCTTTCAGTCTCGCTTTTTGTTGAGTCAGAACTGATTCGCCAGGGCTCATCCATTTGCTCGCCAATCTTACCACACTGTTTCTCAAACTCATCGTATAACTTGCTGTTGGGACCACCTTCAATCTTGCTTTCCCCTTCGCCTTTAATCAGTGCTGCCTTGATGTCACCTTTCTCCAAAATGAACTGTGCCATTGTGGTGGGTTCACCGGCATGAATGGGCATCAACCAGCGCAAGGCTGCTCCTTCACACTCGCCTGTGAATTCAAACTTGCCATCTTTGATAATGGTGGTGTCCGTCGGAATCATGTTGAAAAAACCTTGCATTTCACAGATGAACACTGTATCGCCATCTTGAGTGCCCTCTGCTGTACCGGTAATGGTATAGGCGTTCTCAGACTTCTGCGAGCAAGCTGCTGTCAGCATCAGTACTGCTGACAACACCACATATAACTTACTTTTCATGTCCTTCATACGATGATTGAGTTTTTGATGATGCTAAAACGATTGCAAAGATAATTTTTTTTTTTTACACTACCATCTTTTTTATGTTGAAATATTGGGTGTGTTCGCAAACAATGCACATTTTTGCCTCAAAAGTGCTCTTTTTAGCTCAAAAACTTGTTTTTTTTAATAAAAATGTAAAAAAAAGAGATTTCCGAGAACATCGTATCTTAAAAAGTGCGTAACTTTGCAGCGGTTTTGAAAGCAAATTAATTGTTTAACAAATTAAAAGTAAAAGAAATTATGAAGAAGTTGGTTTTCGCAGCTGTTGCTGCAATCGCTCTCACTGCATCTGTGTCTTTCGTATCTTGCGACAAGAAGGCTCCTGCTACTGACACTGTAGCTGCTGACACTGTAGCAGTTGACACTGTTGTAGAGGTAGTTGACACTGTAGCTGCTGACACTGTAGCTGCTGACACTACTATCGCTGAATAATAGACAGTGATTTAGAGCACAACTTTCGGGATAGAGATATCCCCCAAGAGAATGGAACCTGCAAGACATCGTCTCGCAGGTTTTCTTTTTGTCAAAATAAATCGGACTACTGGAAAGTAATCCGATTTCGTGTTTATAGTGATTATGATGCGATACTGATTCCGCGCTCAAATGCCATGTGACGGAGATTGAGAATGGCGTAACGCATACGTCCAAGGGCTGTGTTGATACTACAGTTGGTCTTCTGAGCAATCTCCTTGAAAGAGAGTTCGTCATAGACACGCATGAGGAGCACCTCACGTTGAGGATCTGGCAATAGGGCTATGAGTTCTTTTACTTCGGCAAGCGTCTGCTGGTCAATCATCTCTTGCTCGCGATTCTCATTGACGGCAAGCTCGGCTTTATTGAAGAGATCCACGTCCGATTGGTCATTAGAGAGAATGTGCTCGGTGGGTGTGGTGCGATAATAATCAATGAGGTGATTGTGGACAATACGCATCATCCAAGAGGAGAATTTGCCGTTTTCGGTATATTGCCCATTTTTGATGCGCACAACAATCTTGATGAAGACGTCTTGGAAGAGGTCTTCGGCAAGTTCCTGGTTTTTGACTGAATAGAGGAGATAGGAAAAAACCTTACTCTCATAACGCTTCAACAAAATGTCGAATGCATTATTATTGCCTTCTTGATATAAACTGACCAACTGCTCGTCGGCAAGTTCACGGAGCTGTTTCATTATGCTTTAGTGTTTGGTTTAGCGTAATGTATCTTCTATAGGCAATGGAGTTTTTTAATGTTAATATTTAGGTTTTTTTGCTTTTTGCGCTGCAAAGTAAAGGGTTTTCTTTTTAAAATGCAAATTTTTTACAAAAAAAATGAGTTCTCATTGATTTTTAGTCCTCTTAGCAGGTCTGTGACGGGCATCCTCTTCTTCCCTTCGAGTTGAAGTGTCTTGATGTTAAGCCATCCATCAGCAGTGGCGACCTTGAGGTTGGTTTTACCATCGGTGATGATGGTGCCCGGTGTACATGAAGGGGGTGTGGTGCTTTCTTTTCCTGCTTCGTATATCTTGACAGCTTTCCCATTCAGGGTTGTCCATGCGGCAGGGTAGGGGCTGAGCCCACGAATGAAGTCATAGATGCGTTTGGTGGGTTGATTCCAGTTGATGCGGCAGGTCTCACGAAATATTTTCGGAGCTGGCGTGAGGGGCACATCTTTGAATTGGTCTTGAGGAATGGAGGTGACAGTGCCTGCAAGAATGTTGTCTACCGTTTCTGTGACCAGTTTCCCACTTAACATCATCAGTTTGTCGTGTACCACCTCCACATTGTCTGTTTCTTCGATGGGGATACGTACCTGCTGGATGATGTCTCCGGTGTCTATTTCATGCTTCAGAAAGAACGTGGTGATGCCCGTTTCTGTTTCTCCATTGATGACAGCCCAGTTGATGGGTGCTGCTCCCCTATATTTAGGCAGTAAGCTGGCATGCGCATTGAAAGTGCCGTAGGGAGGCATGCTCCATACAATTTCTGGCAGCATGCGGAAAGCCACGACAATTTGCAGATCTGCCTTTAACGCTCTCAATTCTTCCACGAATTCGGGGTCTTTCAACTTTTCGGGTTGCATGACTTTTAGCCCCTGCTCAAGGGCATATTGCTTAACAGGGCTGGGTTGGAGCACACTTCCATGTCGTCCAATGGGTTTGTCGGGCATAGTCACAACAGCCACGACATTGTATCCACCTTCCACAAGTGCACGAAGGCTCTCCACCGCAAAGTCCGGAGTGCCCATATATACAATCCTAAAGTCTTCTTTTCTCATTTGTCATTTATCATTTCTTATTTGTCATTTAGCGCAGCGCATCGCTCACTCTTGGCTAAATTTAATCAAGGTCTCTCGATAGCTGGTGAAAAGACCAGAACGTGAAACGAAACCAATATATAGATGATTCTCATCGACGACAGGCAGATTCCATGCACCTGTGTCCTCAAATTTCTTTGCTGCGATTTTCAGGGAGTCGTTCACCATCAAGGTGGCAGGAGGTTCTTTCATGAAATTGCGGATGGTGTATTGCCGGTAGAGTTCTGGACGGAACATATAGAGCCGCACAGAGTCAAGTGAGACAACACCTAACAGCTTACCGCTGGCATCAACTACGGGGAAGATGTTGCGATGTGATTTGGCGATGGTTACGACAAATTTGTTCAGCTGCATGTCTGGCGTGACGGTTTTATAGTCACGTTCAATGACCGAGTGCAGTTTCAGTATTGTGAAGATGGCATTGTCCTTGTTATGGGTGATGAGTTGCCCACGTCGTGCCAATCGCATGGCATAGATGCTGTGCGGCTCGAAAATGTTGATGGTGAGGTAGGAAACAACTGACACAATCATCAACGGAACGAAGAGGCCGTACCCTCCTGTAAGTTCGGCAATAAGGAAGATGCCCGTGAGTGGCGCATGCATCACGCCTGACATCAATCCTGCCATTCCATACAAACCACAGTTTTTTGGCGAGAGGTAACATGATTCACCCATGACAAGTCCGAATCCCATGTCCCAAAGATGGGCAAAAAGAAAACCTGCAATACAACCTAAGAAAAGGCTGGGCGCGAACACACCACCGCATCCTCCACCACCATTGGTGGCTGTTGTTGCAAACACCTTGAGAAGGAGCACAAGACCAAGATAAATGAGCAAGTTGCTGTCGTTCTCGTAGAAGAGGGTGTTGTGCATGATTTCCTTCGCCGATGCGTTGTTGATGAGCTGATTGATAACATCGTAACCCTCACCATACATGGCAGGGAAGAAATAGATGAGGGCACCCAGTACGGTGGCTCCCAAAAGGAACTTGTAACTTTTTTTCTTGATTTTTCCAAATATCATCTCGAACCAGTTCATGGCTCGGGTGAAGTAGAGGCTCACCAATCCGCAAGCGATACCTAACAAGATGCAACCTGGGATGATGTCGATAGTGAACGCCTTGTTGAGACTGAAATCAAACAAAGGGGCTGTTCCGTAAAATGCGTAAGATACACAAACAGACGTGATGCTGGTGACCATCAACGGCAACAGCGAGGAGAAACTCAAATCGAGCATGAGTACTTCCAACACAAAGACCAATCCTGCTATAGGTGCCTTGAACACACCCGACACGGCACCGGCAGCACCACATCCAACAAGCAGCATCAGTGTCTTGGGTTGCAGATGGAATCGTTTGCCGAGGTCTGAACCCCATGCTGCACCTGTCAGCACAATGGGCGCCTCAGCTCCGACCGAACCACCAAAGCCGATGGTGATGGCGCTGGCAATGATGCTCGACCAACGGTTGTGCGATTTGATACGGCTGCGACCTCTCGACATGGCATAGAGTATTTTGGTTACACCATGGCTGATATCGCCACGTACGATGTATGTGACAAAGAGCAGAGAGATAAGGATACCGATGGCAGGGAAAACAAGATAGAGGAGGTTCGTGTCTTCTGCCACAAATCCAGACGTGAGCAAATGCTTGATTTCCTCAATCAAGGATTTAAGTACAAATGCCGTAAGACCTGTGCACACACCTACCATAAGGCTGAGCATCAGAACGATTTGCCATTCTGAATGGTCACCCTTCAGCCATTCCGTGATGGCTTGGTTCAGTTTGATTTCTTTGCGTCTAATCCCTATGAGGTTCATGCGCTTCGCTAAATGATAAATAACAAACGATAAATGAGAAAGACAATCAGTCAGTGTGTGGCTGGTTACTCTCTGATGATTGTGAATTGCCCGTTAGCATCCATTTTGATGATGCTGCTGGGCTTATGCTTTTCGCGACTCTGTCTGCTATACTTGACTACATAGTCAACAGCATTCTTTATTTCCTCGCTGATTTCTTCAAATGTCTGTGGAGTGGGCTCGCCACTGATGTTGGCACTGGTGCTCACGATGGGCTTTTGGAAACGGAAACAAAGTTCCTTGCTGAATTCTTCTTTCGTGATACGCAACCCTGCGCTACCGTCTTCGGCTATCACGCTGGGTGCCAAACCCGTCACTTTGTCGAAGATGACCGTGAGAGGCTTTTCGCTCAACTCAATCATGTCCCAAGTCACATCTGCCACATTCCTTACGTAGCGTTGCAGGCGTACGTCGCTGTCCACCAGACAGATGAGTGCCTTGCTATCCTCCCTTTTCTTGATGGCAAAAACCTTCCTTACGGCTTCCTCGTTGGTGGCATCACAACCAATGCCCCAAACGGTGTCAGTGGGGTAGAGGATAACACCCCCAGCCCTCATCACTTCTATTGCTTTCTTTACTTCGTCTTGTAACATATAAGACCCTCTCTGCCCTATGGGCATCTCCCCCGTGGAGGGGGAGACCATCCGGAATGCAGGGCATTTGTTGTTATATTGTTTGTAACTTTTTTTGAATTGTTAGAATAGTTTCGTTCGTATTATTGAGGACATCATTGTTTGTGAAGCGTAAGATATAAAAACCCATGTCATTGAGGCGTTTACTCCTTAGTTCGTCCTCGTGTTGCTGCACTTCTGTGAAATGATATTCACCATCAACTTCTATAATTAGTTTCTTTTCAAGACATACAAAATCTACGATGAAATCCAGTATGGCATGTTGTCTCAAGAACCTGAATCCGAGTCTCTTCCCCTTAAGCTGCTTCCACAAAAAAGCCTCTCCAATAGTTGGACTCAAACGATTCTCTTTTGCAAATCCCTTCAGTATCATGTATCTATCAGGACATGTCGTTTGAAAGAACTTTCTTCCTCTCTTATCTCCCTTCCGTTCCTCCATCATCTCTCCCTCCATCTTCTCTATCTTTTCCATCTTTTCCCTTTTATTCTCCTTCCCCACACTCCGCATGGTTCTCCCCCTCCACGGGGGAGATGCCCTTTAGGGCAGAGAGGGTCTTCTTAAAACTCACTTGTGAAGTGGAACTTGATATGTTTGAAATCCTGCTGTGCCATTTGCAGCACGTAGTTGGAATCTGCCAAGAACACGTCTCTTCCCTCCTTATCCTTTGCCATATACTGATATTTTCTCTTCTTGAAAGCTTCCAGTTCGGCATCGTCTTCGCTTTCAATCCAACATGCTTTGTAGAGGCTGATGGGCTCCCACTTGCACTTCGCGTTGTATTCGTTCTCCAGACGGTATTGAATCACCTCAAACTGCAACTGTCCTACCGTGCCAATAATCTTTCTGTTGTTGAACTGGTTGACAAACAATTGCGCCACACCTTCGTCCATCAGCTGATTGATGCCCTTCTCCAGCTGCTTCGTCTTCATCGGGTCAGCATTTTCGATGTATTTGAACATCTCGGGAGAGAAACTGGGCAGTCCCTTGAAATGTAACAGCTCTCCTTCCGTCAGTGTGTCTCCAATCTTGAAGATGCCATTATCAGGCAGACCTACGATATCTCCTGGATAGGCCTCGTCTATAGTGCTTTTGCGCTGCGCCATGAACTGTGTGGGACTGGAAAACCTCACCGTCTTGCCATTCCGGACATGCAGATACGGAGCGTTTCTTACAAACTTTCCCGAGCAAACCTTGCAGAATGCCGTGCATGAACGGTGATTAGGGTCGATGTTTGCAGTAATCTTGAAGATGAATCCCGTAAATTTCGGTTCATCAGGTTGCACCATCCTTTCCTCCGCAGTGGTTGGGCGTGGATTGGGAGCAATCTGCACGAAACAGTCAAGCAGTTCCTGCACACCAAAGTTGTTCAAGGCAGAACCGAAGAACACAGGTGCCACTTCTGCTTCCAAATAGGTGTTCACGTCAAACGTGTCATACACCCCGTCAATCATTTCCAGGTCTTCACGCAGTTTCTCTGCATCTTCTTCTCCCACACGCTCATCCAGTTCTTTCGAGTGGATGTCCACGTTCACCTTCTCCGTCACCATCTGCTTGTTGGGTGTGAAAAGGTTCAGGTTCTCCTCATAGATGTTATATACGCCTTTGAATCGAGCGCCCTGATTGATAGGCCAAGAGAGGGGACGCACTTTGATTTGCAGTTCACTCTCCACCTCATCGAGCAGGTCAAACGGGTCTTTGCCTTCACGGTCCATTTTGTTGATAAACACGATGACAGGTGTTTTCCGCATGCGGCACACCGTCATCAGTTTTCGTGTCTGTGCCTCCACACCCTTCGCTCCGTCAATCACGATGATGGCAGAATCCACAGCAGTCAGCGTTCTGAAAGTGTCTTCCGCAAAGTCCTGGTGACCCGGTGTGTCGAGGATGTTTACTTTATAGTCCTTATAGTCAAACTCCATCACAGAGGTGCTCACAGAAATACCTCTCTGCTTCTCAATCTCCATCCAGTCACTGGTGGCAGTCTTCTTAATTTTGTTGCTCTTCACCGCACCAGCCACCTGAATCTGACCGCCAAACAGCAGCAGTTTCTCCGTCAACGTGGTCTTACCAGCGTCAGGGTGCGAGATAATCGCAAAAGTTCTTCTTCTTTCTATTTCGTTCATTCTCTATAATTTACTGATACATTCGCTCAGCGAATTTTCCCAATAGGGAATTTCGATGCCGTATGTCTGCTTGATTTTCGTCTTGTCCAACACTGAGTAGTGAGGTCTTGCAGCAGGGGTGGGGTACTCATCCGTGTGCAGAGGCTTCACGTGACAAGTGGTGATGCCGGCAATGCGGTGGATAGCCTTCGTGAAGTCATACCAAGAAATCACACCCTCGTTGCTGAAGTGGTAGATGCCAGGCACAATGCCCTTGTTGATGGCAACGAAAATGACGTTTGCCAAATCTCGTGCATAAGTCGGTGTGCCCACTTGGTCAAAAATCACGCCCAACTCAGGCTTCTCCTTACCCAACCGAATCATCGTCTTCACAAAGTTGTTGCCAAATGTCGAATACAGCCAAGCCGTACGGATGATGAGATAATCCTTGCAATTCGCCTTCACGCTCTCCTCACCAGCCAGCTTCGTACGTCCATACACCGAGTTAGGGCATGTCGGCACATCTTCCGTCACAGGTTTGTTGCTGCTCCCGTCAAACACATAATCCGTACTGATTTGTACCATACATCCACCGCGTTTACCCACAGCCTTTGCCAAATAACCAGGAGCGATATTGTTCAGCAAGTTGCACAGCTCCTCATTGCTCTCCGCCTTATCCACAGCAGTATATGCCGCACAATTCACGATGCAGTCAATCTTGTTCCCCTCCACAAAACTCTCCACCTCCTTCTCATTCGTGATGTCCAGTTTCTGCGCAATGCTCCCTTCTGGAATCACCACATCTGTAAAGAAGTACTCATGTTGTGAGTTCTCCTTTGCCAACAACTGCATCTCATTACCGAGCTGTCCGTTGCATCCTGTCACCAAAACTCTCATATTTAACTATTTCATTGGTTAAAATTCCACTTCACCAGCCTTGTCCTTTTGATAATAGTCGCTTAACAGGGCGATGAACTTGGCGATATTGTCAATGGCTGTTGCTGTTTCTGGAGAAATCTCTTTCTTTTGTGCTCTGAGCAGCATAGTGCCATATAGTGCGTCGAAGCAGTTCTCAATCTCTCCTTTCTCCTGACTTTCGACACTTTTCGCCCTCAACTCCACAATGAAAGGCAATGCCTTATAATATGCCGCTGAATAGAACGGGTGCTTGCTTGACTTCAGCAACTGCACATGCAAATCATTCAGCAGAATGATGATATTCTTGTTCACCTGCAAATGCCCCTTCTCTGTCACCCCCTCCTCGCGCATCATCTCTATTAAGCTCTCATACCAACCCCTCAGTGCCTCACTCTTCTCTGCATCCAATCCGAACTGTGGGATATATTCCCTCGCCATCCTCTCTACATCCAAGTCGTAGGCACGCAGCGTATCCTCCACCTGCCACATATACAGCAGGTACTCCGCCACACTCTTCTTTTTCAGTTGTTCTGCAAGATACATATAAAAGACCCTCTCTGTCCTTCGGACATCTCCCCCGTGGAGGGGGAAACCATCCGGCTTGTTGTTCTTTTGTTTATATAGTTTATATAGTTTATTTTATATAGTTTATATAGTATTATTTAGTCTATTTCCTAAACTCTATCCCTTACTCTCTCCTCACACCCCGCATGGTCTCCCCCTCCTCACACCTCGCATGGTCCCTCCCCCTCCTCACGCCCCGCATGGTCTCCCCCTCTACGGGGGAGATGCCCGTCAGGGCAGAGAGGGTCTTTCCCCGAAAGGAATGTAATGGAATGTGTGCCCTGTCAGTGCATACACAATCATGATGGCACTCACCACCATCACGATGATGCCAATCACCCTGTTCAGTCGCCATATCACCTGATGGCTGAATCTCGCCCTCACCTTATCCACCAGCCATGTCAGTCCGAACCACCAAGCCAATGCACCCACCACTATGGACAGATAACCCATTGTCTGAGCCACCCAATTGCCTGCCAAGATGAAGGTGAACTGACCAAAAAGGGCCACAAACAGAAGGATGATCAGAGGGTTGGACACCGTGATCAGAAACCCTGAAATCACAAAGCCCGTCAGTTTGTTCTTCGTCTCCAATGGAGCCTCCCTGTCCACCACTTTCTGTTTCGGAATGCTCCTGAAAGTGTAGATACCAAAAGCAAATAGCAACGCAGAACCAATCACCTTAATCCATAGCGCAATGATGGGATCTTCGATGATATCCACCACCAAGAACATGAAATAACCCGTGATGATGGCATACAGGATGTCACTGATGCTTGCACCGATGCCTGTGGCAAAACCTTCCCAACGCCCCTTGTTCAAAGTGCGCTGCACCGTCAGAATGCCTACAGGTCCCATGGGAGCCGAAGCCAGCACACCAATCAGAAACCCCTTCATGATTTCCTCAAAAACACCCACATTCTGCATCCATTCCTGGAAATTCAGCTCGGGCATCTGAGGTATTGCTTGTATAATCATATAATCCTTAAGAATCATTTGAGAGTGCAAAGTTACGATTAAGTGAGCACAATACAAAATGAAAGACTTTTTTTTTCATTTTTATTGTCGAACGGCAGTAACTTCGGCGTAGCCAACGTTCGATTAAGTGAGGGAAAAACCAAATTTATTTGAGTTTTTCCGAGCGAGAGTAACCACCTGTCAACTTGAACAGACTCTCACTCGCGCAATCATGTGTATTCCACAAGCGCATGCAAGTGTTGCTAACAAACGAACGTAAGTCTTGCCCGTAAACGAACGTAAGTGTCCCTCACAAACGAGTTGCATCCTTTGGAATAGTGCAAGGTTTACCGTCAATATTTGCAAAAGTGCAAGGATTTCATTATTTTTTGAACTTTTTTTGATGCGACGTGCCTTGATGGCGTTGACAGCAGAGAGAACGTGGCGATTGATGATTTTAGCAGCCTGTGTGATTTGTGGAGAAAGGAAAAGTGTGCGTTTATTTGTGTTATCTTGGAAAAAGATGTACCTTTGCGGCAAATCTTTCAAAATAGACAGGGATGGATAAGACACAAAAAGCTTTTGCCATAGGTGTTGACCTTGGAGGTACTAACACCGTCTTTGGCATCGTTGATGCAAAGGGAAATATTGTTGCACAAGATTCTATCAAGACGCAAGCCTATCATACGGCTGAAGCCTTTGTTGAAGCTGGAGTGGAACGCCTTCAGCCGCTCATTGCGCAAGTGGGTGGAATAGAGCAAGTTGCTGGTATGGGCATCGGGGCTCCAAATGCCAATTACTATAGCGGCGCCATTGAGACTGCACCGAACATTGCATGGGCGCACGAAAGGGTTGTTCCTCTTGCCCGTATGTTTTCCGAAAAGCTCTCAACTCTCAACTCTCAACCATTTCCTGTTCGTCTCACCAATGATGCCAATGCTGCAGCGATGGGTGAAATGGCTTATGGGGTGGCACGAGGCATGAAGAACTTCATCGTCATTACGCTCGGCACAGGTGTGGGTTCTGGTATTGTCATCAATGGCCAGTTGGTTTATGGGCATGATGGTTTTGCAGGAGAGTTGGGACATGTGACGATGGTGCGTGGTAAAGAAGGACGCCCTTGTGGGTGTGGTCGCACGGGATGCCTTGAGACATATTGCTCTGCAACAGGTGTGGCACGTACGGCTCGTGAGATCCTCGCTAACACCGACCGCCCTTCGCTTTTGCGCGACAAACCAGCTGACCAGATAGAGTCGCTTGATGTATCCATCGCTGCTGGAAAGGGTGATGAGGTGGCAAATGAAATCTTTCAATTCACAGGCAAGATGCTCGGTGAAGCATGTGCAGACTTTGCAGCCTTTTCCTCTCCCGAAGCCTTCATCTTCTTCGGTGGTCTTTGCAAGGCTGGCGACTTGATTATGAAGCCGATAGAACAATCTTATAATCAGCACGTTATGCCCATCTTCCGCGGTAAGGCCAAGTTCCTGATCAGTGGCTTGATGAATGCTAACGCGGCGGTGCTTGGAGCATCGGCGTTGGCGCTTCGCTAAATGGGGTTATTGTGCCTACGTGCGCACCGTGCGCATGTCATTTCACGCACCCAGCGCGTAATATTATAAACACTCAGCGCATGTTATTTCGCGCTGAGTGCCCGTCTTTGTATATCAAAGGGTTACCCCTTGGGGTGATGCTTTGTTTCGCGTTCCCCTTTTCGGATACATCATGCTGTGAAACCAATGGCAGGGAAAAAGTGATAATTTTTGGTGCTTTCGTTAGGTCAATTTGTAAAATCTTGTGTTCTTTTTTGCTAAATTGTTGTTATTTATTATTAAATGTGTGGAGCAATTTGTTGTGAACAACGGATTTATGTGTAACTTTGCACCGTTTTTTTAAGGTGTATTTTAAAAATAAGGTAAATGTCTGTGAAAATGAAAGGCAGAAATTTGTTGCTGAGCCTCGGGATGCTGATGGCGTGTGCGTTGTCTGTGCAGGCTCAGGAAGAGAATGGCGGAACGGTTGGGACGATGAACCTGACACTGGCGAAAGCGATTGAGATTGCTTTGGCGGAGAACCCCACCATTCATGTTGCCGACAAGGAAATTGAATTGAAAAAGATTGCTGATACAGAGGCTTGGCAGAGCCTGTTGCCTTCTGTGGATGCTACACTCTCGCTGACGAACAACCTTTTGGTGGCTGAAATGGTGACTGGAATGGGTAAGTTCAAGATGGGTGTGGACGGTACGTTGACGGCCATGGGAAACATGACGTTGAGCTTGCCTGTGTTTGCACCAGCTGTGTATCAGAACATGAAACTGACGAAGCAGGACATCTTGTTGGCTCAGGAGAAATCGCGTGGTAGTCGTCTCGACCTCATCAATCAGGTGACCAAGGCTTACTATGGTGCGTTGTTGTCGAGTGACAGTTATGAGGTGATGAAGCGCAGCTATGGTGTGGCGAAGGACAACTTCGACATCGTGAACGAGAAGTACAAGGTGGGCAGAGTGAGCGAGTATGACAAAATCAGTGCTGAGGTGCAGGCACGGAATATGAATGCCTCGATGGTGAACGCACAGACGGGCAAGACGTTGGCACTTTTGCAGTTGAAGGTGCTGATGGGTGTGACGGCAGATGTGGACATCGCTATCGACGACTCGTTGAAGGCATACGAAAACAAGCTGACATTGGCAGACACGGAAGTGGCACAGGAAGAACTGGACAACAACTCTTCATTGCGTCAGCTGAACCACAACATGTCACTGTTGCAGCGTAGTCAGAAACTCTTGCGCACAGGCTTCATGCCGACAGTGGCAGTACAATTGACAGGTCAGTATCAGAGTTATGCCAACAACCACTGGAATGTATTCAACTATAGCTACTCACCCAGTTCAACACTCTCCATCGCTGTGAACGTTCCCATCTTCCATGCAAGTAACTGGACAAAGCTGAAGACCAACAAACTGCAGATTGCGCAATTGGAAGACAATCGTCTGAATGCACGTCGTCAGTTATTGCTGGCTGCTGAGAGCTACAGAAAGAACATGGCCAGTTCGATGGTGCAGACAGCCAGCAACGCTGAGGCTGTGAAGCAGGCAGAGAAGGCAGTGATGATTGCTGGCAAGCGTTACGAAGTGGGACGTGGAACCATTCTCGAACTGAACCAGAGTGAGACAGCGCAGACGCAGGCTGAACTGACGTATGTGCAGAGCATTTATGATTATTTGAAGAACAAAGCAGACCTTGACTATACGTTAGGTCGTGAGACATATTTGAAATAAAAAGGACATATGAAATACATCAAAACTTTATCGCTTGCCGCTCTTGCCGTTTTGGCTGTTGCCTGCAAGAGCGAGGACAAGGCTGGTGCTGCCCAACAGGCAAAACCGCAGGTGAAAATCGCTAAAGTGACGAGCGAGGATATCCCGCAGACAGAAACTTACACCGCTACGGTGGAGAGCGACGTGAAGAACAACATCGCACCGAACACTCCATTCCGCATCGAGAAAATCTATGTGGATGTAGGTGACCAAGTGCGTAAAGGTCAGGTGCTCGTGCAGTTGGATGCCAGCAATCTGCAGCAGTTGAAGCTGCAGGTGGAGAACCAGAAGATTGAGTTCAACCGCACCTCACAGCTCTATCAGGTAGGTGGTGCCAGCAAGGCTGAGTATGACAATGCAAAATTGCAGTTGGATGTACTCTCCACACAATTGAGACAGTTGATGCAGAACACACAGTTGGTGGCTCCCATCAGTGGTGTTGTGACTGCCCGCAACTATGATAGTGGCGACATGTATAGCAATGCCAATCCTATCTTGACCATCGAGCAGACCAATCCTGTGAAGGTGATGGTGAACATCTCCGAAGTATATTACAAGCAGGTGTTCAAGGGCATGCCTGTGGACATCGAATTGGATGCTTACGAGGGTGAGACTTTCTACGGCAAGGTGACGATTGTTTATCCTACAGTGGATCAGTCAACACACACGTTCCCTGTAGAGGTGACTATCAGCAATCCTGGACAGAAAGTGCGCCCTGGTATGTTCGCACGTGCCACAGTGAACTTTGGCGACAAGAACCACGTGTTGGTGCCTGATGAGGCTTTGGTGAAGCAGATTGGTGCAGGTGACCGCTACGTCTATGTATATAAAGGTGGCAAGGTTTCCTACAACAAAGTGGAACTTGGCAAGCACATCGGAGAGAAGTATGAGATTCTCAGTGGTGTGAATCCTGGCGACGATGTGGTGATTGCTGGTCAGAGTCGCTTGGCGAACGGTAAGGAAGTGGAAGTAGTGAAATAATTTACCATTCGACAATTGACAATTTACAATTTGCCATGCGGTGAGTAGGTTCATTGTAAGGAGCGTCAAATTGTAAAAATGGTAAATTGTAAATGACAAAATTGTAAATGAATCTATGAGTCTATACGAAGGTGCGGTCAAAAGACCGATTATGACCAGTCTCTGCTTCCTGGCAGTGATTATATTGGGTATCTTCTCGCTGATCAAGTTGCCTATTGACTTGTATCCGGATATTGATACGAACACCATCATGGTGATGACGTACTATACGGGTGCCAGTGCGGAAGATATTGAGAACAACGTGACGCGTCCGTTGGAGAATACGCTCAACTCTGTGGAGCACATCAAGCACGTGACGAGTAACAGCCGTGAGAACGTGTCTGTGATTACGCTGGAGTTTGAGTATGGCTATGACATTGACGCCTTGACGAACAATGTGCGAGACAAGCTGGACATGGTGTCGAACTCTCTTCCTGACGATGCACAGACACCAATCCTGTTCAAGTTCTCGACCGACATGATTCCAATCCTGTTGCTCTCTGTGCAGGCAGAGGAGTCGCAGCAGGCGCTCTACAAGATACTTGATGACAATGTGGCAAACCCGTTGGCACGTATCGACGGTGTGGGTACGGTGAGTATCATCGGTGCCCCCCAGCGTGAAATCAACATCTACATGAATCCTCAGAAGATGGAGGCTTACAACTTGAGTCCTACTCAGGTGGCAAGTGCCATCTCTGCAGAGAACCACAACGTGACGAACGGTACAATCGATGTGGGTACACAGACTTATGTGGTGCGTGTGGAGGGTGAATTTGATGACCCGAAGCAGATGCTCAACGTGATTGTCGGTTCTCACAATGGTGTGAATGTCTATCTGCGCGATGTTGCCCGCATTGTAGATAATGTGGAAGAGCGAGCTCAAAGAACCTTCACCAATGGTGTGCAAGGTGCCATCGTGGTCATCCAGAAGCAGAGCGGTGCCAACTCCGTGGAAATCTCCAACAAGGTGATGGCGATGATGCCAACATTGCAGCAGAACCTGCCATCAGACGTGAAGCTGGGCATCATTGTAAACACTTCTGATAACATCCTGAACACTATCGGCACGTTGGAAGAGACGATTGCCTACGCCATGCTGTTCGTGGCATTGGTGGTGTTCATTTTCTTGGGTAGATGGCGTGCAACAACCATCATCGTGATTACAATCCCGATGTCGTTGATTGCCTCGTTCATTTATCTGTATGCAACAGGCGGTTCGCTTAACATGATTTCTCTGTCGTGTCTCTCCATCGCTATCGGTAACGTGGTGGACGATGCCATTGTGGTGTTGGAGAACGTGACGACACATATTGAACGAGGGTCCGACCCGAAACAAGCGGCTATCCATGCAACGAACGAGGTGGCTATCTCCGTTATCGCCTCTACGTTGACCATGATTGCCGTGTTCTTCCCATTGACTATGGTGACGGGTATGACGGGTGTGCTCTTCAAGCAGTTAGGATGGATGATGTGTATCATCATGACCATCTCCACCACCAGCGCCCTTTCGTTCACTCCTATGCTTTGTTCACAGATGCTCCGTCTGAAGAAGAAGCAGAGCAAGTTGTTCAAGAAGTTCTATGGACCTATCGGCAATGCGTTGGACAAGTTGGATGCTTGGTATGAGAAGCGCATCAACTGGTCAGTACGTCATCGTTGGACCATCATCATGGGATGTGTGGTGCTCTTCGTGCTCAGTTTCGGTATTGCAGCAGTGGTGGGTGTGAAGAGTGAGTTCTTCCCTGCCAACGACTCCGGTCGTATCGGTGTGACGCTCCAGTTGCCTATCGGTACACGTGTAGAGAAGGCTGAGGCATTGGCAAAATCGCTGGTGGAGAAATGGCAGCAGCGTTATGGCAAGGACATGCAGTCTTGTAACTTCACGGTAGGTCAGGCAGGTGATGCCAACACCTTCTCGTCATTGTCGGACAATGGTTCCCACATCATTTCCTACAACATCATGATGGTGCCTTCCAACAAGCGAGAGAAGGGACTTGCACTGATTTGTGATGAGATGCGTGCTGACTTGAAGGAAATTCCGGAATTGGCGAAATACATGGTGAATCTTGGTGGTAACCAAGGTGGTCGTGGTATGGGTGGTCAGTCAACTGCCACTTTTGAAATCTACGGCTACGATATGGACTCCACTTATCAGGTGGCAGAACGCATGGCAAACATGTTCCGTGCCAATGAAATGATCACTCAGGTGAACATCTCACGTTCTGACTACCAGCCAGAAATTGTGGTGAATTTTGACCGTGATAAATTGGCTCAGCAGGGCATCGGTCTTGCATCAGCAGCCAATGCTGTTCGTGCCCTCATCTATGGTTCGGTGATGAGCCGTTATCGTGAGGACGGTGAAGAGTATGACATCAAAGTGCGTTATGAACCTACGGCTCGTCGTTCTGTGGAAGACATCGAGAACATGGTCATCACCAATGCGAGAGGTGAGAATGTGCGTCTGCGCGACATCGCCTCTGTGAGTGAAAGTGCCATTCCTCCTACCATCGAACGTAAAGACCGTCAGCGTATCGTCACTGTCAATGCTGTGTTGGCAGACGGTTATGCACTTTCTGATGGTGTGGAACTCGGAGAATCCTTCTATCCTAACTTGAACATCCCCGCAGGTGTGATGGTGCAGGTGGCGGGTTCTTATGAAGACCAGCAAGACTCTAACCGTGACCTCGGCACATTGGGCATCCTGATCATCATCTTGGTGTTCATTGTGATGGCAGCACAGTTCGAATCAATGACCTACCCATTCATCATCATCCTCTCTGTACCGTTTGCGGCATCTGGTGTCATCATTGGCTTGATGCTCACAGGCACCAGCTTGAACATCATGTCCATGTTGGGAGGTATCATGCTGATTGGTATTGTGGTGAAGAATGGTATTGTGCTCATCGACTACACGCAGTTGTTGCGTGAACGCGGCATCGGCTTGATTCGTTCCGCAGTCATGGCAGCACGTTCCCGTCTTCGTCCTATCTTGATGACCACATTGACCACCATCCTCGGTATGTTGCCAATGGCAGTGAACCAAGGTGTGGGTGCAGAGATGTGGCGTCCATTGGGTATCTCCGTCATTGGTGGTTTGACAGTGTCCACCATCCTGACCTTGATTTATGTGCCTTCCATGTTCTGTATCTTCGGTGCAGTAGGTATCAATCGCCGTCGCCGCAAGATGAGGGAGAAGCGTGAACTTGAGGCATACTGGAAGGAGCATCAAGCAGAAGAGATGCTCTCCTCCACTCGTGTCAGTGTGATGGAGCAGAACGCCCAGCGCGCTATGAACAGATTCCGTCCTGAGGAGGAATGATAACGATAAAACGCAGATAATATGAAGACAGTATTTATAGCATACGACCAGGCTCATCAGGTGAATGTGATGGAAGCCTTGAATGATACCAACGCACGTGGTTACACCATCCTCGAACAGGCAGGTGGACGTGGCACTAAAGGTGGTGACCCTCATCTTGGCACCCATGCATGGCCATCCATGAACAGTGCCATCATCACAGTGGTTGAAGATGCACAGGTGGGACCTCTGCTCAAGCGTCTCAAACGTTACGATGACGACAATCCCATGCTCGGCCTTCGTGCTTTCGTGTGGAATTGTGAGCAGAGCATCTGACATTCCTGTCATTACAAAGATCTCAAAGAAAAAGTGGGGCGCACCTCGTTGGTGTGTCCCACTTCTTTTGATAATTCAGTTTTGTTTTAGGAGTTAAAGGAGTTAAAGGAATTATGCCGATACCCTTTGACACCAGCATGTCATTTGGCTTTTAACTCCTTAGCGAAGCGATAACTCCTTAACTCCTTTAACTCCTCAAGAGCTCAACTTGCAAAAGTTGAGTGAATATCCTTATTCGCTCCTGTTCACCTCAAAGATGTCCACGCAGTTGCCGCCACCATTGCTGCGACCTTGTGAAGTCGTGAACACATATTTTCCGTTGAGTGACACTTCCAGTCCCACAGGATAGCTGTCAATAGACATGGAGGTGACCACTTGGAAACGCTTTGCATCCACCACATAGAGCGTGGAGCTGGCATTGCAGGCAGCAAAGATGTAGCGCCCGTCAGGTGAGAATTCGATGGTGCGGGCACCATTGCCCACCTTGCAGTTTTCCCATCCCGAGAGGGTGGTGGTCTTCGTGCTTGATGCCTGGAGGTTAGGAATGGCAGCAAGGAACTGCGTGAGCGGCATGCGCTGAATGTAGCCGTCACGGTTGATGCTCAGATACACATAACCATCACGAATCAAGAGGTGGCGCAAGTTATACATGTTGCCCATGATGCGTCCAAGATACTCCATCTTCTCCAAATCCACCACCGCGATGCCGTTATTGCCAGCCATGCAACCCACCAGCAGGTAGTGGTTGTCTGGTGTGAATGCTGTGCCACGCAAGCAATAGCCGCTATCATCATCACGATCCACCTGCTTGGTCATGCTGAAGTTCAGTTTCAGTTTCTGGTCAATCACAGCCAGATAGGTGTAGTGCCAGTCAAATGGGTTCTCGCTCTCGATGTTGATGATACCCACCGTATTGTCACCCCATTGCGTGATGGCAACGAGTTTTCCGTCAGGAGAAGTGGCTATCATTTTAGGCAGAGGACCCGTGTCCATCAGTCGGATGATGCTGTCTGTTTCTGTATCGATGATGGCGACAGCAGAAGGGTCTTGGGCGTTGATGTCGTAGTCACGGCGATAGTAAGGCACCCACAGATACTTTCCTCCATGTGTGAAGCAACTCTCCACAGGCTTGCCGTAGAAAGCTCCCCAACCTCCGAAAGGAGAGGCTGGATGTTTCGCATTGGGCAGGTAGTGGGTGAACTTGTAGAAAGGTTGAAAGTTTTTGCCCAACAGCACCGTGTCAGCATCTGTGAAGTCATGGCGGATCACCTTCATCTTCTCGTTCGTCTTGAAGTCATACACGATAGTGGTGGCACCCTCCAGCGAATTCACATAATATTTTGTGGCATTCGGATGCATGTTCACCGATTTTGGCGAATTGATGTCCTTGTCAGCCGTTGCCGTCTCCGTTGGCGCATAATACTGCTTCTTGCCAATCAGCTTGATGCTGAACGTGCTGTCACTGCTGTAGGCGGTTGTGCCAATGGCAGGATGTGTGATGGGTGCAACCTGCGCAGTGGAAACTAAAAGTGAAAAACTAAAAACTAAAAGTGAAAGTGTCCTTTTCATATTGAGCTATTTATACGTCACCTTAAAAATGTCCACAGCATTGCCGCCACCTTTGCCGGAATGTCCCTGTGCGGTGGTGAACACATACTTGCCATCCTTCGACACATCCAGTCCCACAGGATAGCTGTCAGCAGGGATGCTTGTGAGCACCTTCATCTCCTGTGCATCCACCACATAGAGGGCGCTGGCGTTGTTGCAGGCAGCAAAGATATATTTGCCGGAAGGCGACAGCTCGATGGTGCGGGCACCAGCTCCCACCTTGCAGTTCTGCCACCCCGTCACCGTCACACGCTTGTTCTGCATCTTCGGAATGGCATCTAGAATTGTCTTCAGCGCAATCTTCTGCACATAACCAGCCGTGTTGATGCTCAGATACAGATAGCCGTTCTTCAGCACCAAGTGGCGCACATTCGCCATCATGCCCTGCAAACGTCCCAGATACTCCGACTTCTGCAAGTCAATCACAGCGATGCCGCCGCCACCACCCATGCAGCCTACCAGCAGGTAGTGGTTGTCGGGAGTGAACACCGTGCCGCGCAGCGCATAACCGCTTCCCGAATCACGGTTCACGGAACTGGTGAGGCTATAGTTCAGTTTCAGCTGATAATCCACGATGTGGCACGCCTTGTGTTTCCATTGCTTCGGATCTGTGCTGCTGATGTCAATGATGCCCACCGTGTTGTTTCCCCAATGCGAAATGGCCACATACTTGCCGTCAGGCGAGGTGGCAATCATCTTAGGCAGTGGTCCTGTCTCCATCAGTCGGATAATCTTGTCCGTCTGTGTGTCGATGATGGCAACCGCAGAAGGATCCTGTGCGTTGATGTCATACGAACGACGGTAGTAGGGCACCCACAGATACCTTCCGCCATGCGAGAAAGTGCTCTCCACAGGCTTGCCGTAGAAAGTGTTCAGGTGGTTGTTCTGATAATGCGTGAAAGGATAAAGTCCAGAAGGCTTGCTCCACAAGTGGGCATCCTTCGTATGGTCAAACTGATGCTTGATGACAGCCAGCTTCTTGAAAGTCTGGAAGTCATACACCACAGTGGTGGCACCCTCCAGCGAGTTCACGTAGAACTTCTTGCCGTTCGGATGTACATTCACCGACTTGGGCGAATTGATGTCAGGGTCAGCCGTGGCTTTATCGCCAGGGGCGTAAAACTGCTTTTTGCCGATGAGCTCAATACTGATGCGGCCATCAGCAGACTGTGCCGTCTTGCCAATCTTGGGACGCACCAACTGAGCGTGCATCAGCAAGGGTAGGGCTACTGAAAAGAGAACGAGTAATTGCTTGAATCTCATTTTTTTCTTTTTTTAATGGAAACGATATGCAAAGGTAGAGAAATTTTCCGTATCTTTGCACATCATTTTCATTAAAAATGAAGTTTATGTCTCGATATATTCTTATTCTTATCCTTTTGGTGTTCAGCATGGTCAGTCGTGCGCAAGACACCAGCAAAGCCTACCGCAACACCGTGGCTGGCAGTTACAACTTCTGGTTCTACCGTCCTGACGAAGACGAGAGTGACGGCGTTCATCGTCCCCTGCTCATCTTCCTGCACGGAGCCAGCCTTTGCGGCACCGACTTGAACAAGGTGAAGAAATATGGTCCCATGGAAGCCCTCAAGCGTGGACGCGCCATCGACTGCTACGTATTGGCACCCCAGAACCCTGGTGGCTCATGGAATCCGCAGAAAATCATGAAGCTCGTCGAGTGGGCAGAAGCCAACTTCCACATCGACAGTGACCGCATCTACTGCTACGGCATGAGTCTTGGTGGTTACGGCACTCTCGACATGTGTGCCACCTATCCCGATCGCATCGCCGCAGGCATGGCCATGTGTGGTGGAGCCACGGTGAAAGACCTTAGCGGACTTTCTCGCATCCCCATGTGGATTGTGCATGGCACTGCCGACACTGCTGTGCCTGTCTCAGCATCCGACAGGGTGGTGGAAGCCATCAAGAAGACAGGTGACGACTCACGTCTTATCTACACCCGCATGCCTGGCATCAATCATGGTCGTCTTGCACGCCTCTTCTACTGCTATCAGACCTACGATTGGATGTTCTCCCATTCCCTCAAGGATGAAGACCGTCCCATCAACCGCGACTTCGAAATCACACCCTCACTCTTGCAGAACGCTTACCACGACCTTGGTCGCAACGCCAACTTCGCCACATACGACTAAATTTGTTTAGGGTTTAGAGTTTAGAGTTTAGGGCTTAGGGTTTAGGGTTTAGAGTTTAGAGTTTAGAGTTAAGGAGACGGATGCGTTGTGCTCTTCACCCTCACCATTTATCACGAAACAATCATACACAAATCCAAAACATATATGAAGAAAAAGACACTCACACTTTTAGTTTTCAGTTGTTCGCTTCTGACTTCCTTTGCACAGACAGCCAAGGAGGAAATCTATGCCGACATTCTCAAGTCAGGCTCCAACTACATGGCTTATCAGGCACCTACAAAAGCCTTGACAAAAGCCCCCAAAGGTTACGAACCTTTCTACATGTCCCACTACGGACGTCATGGTTCACGTTGGCTCATCAATGAGAACGACTACACCAGCGTCATTCGCGTGTTCCGTCGTGCCAACGAACTTGGCAAACTCACACCCCTCGGCAAGGAAGCACTGGCGAAGCTCGAACGCTTCATCCCCACCACCAAAGGGCGTCTTGGCGAACTCTCCGACATCGGTGAACTGCAGCATCACGGCATTGGTCGCCGCATGACCGAGAATTTTCCTGAAATCTTCAGTGGCAAGGATGCTGAAGTGGATGCCCGCAGTACAGTGGTGATTCGTTGCATCCTCAGCATGACTGCTGAGTGCGAGGAGTTGACTGCCTTCAATCCTCGAATGAAGATGCACAATGATGTGAGCGAGTCCTATCAATACTACCTCAACCACAATTTCAGTCAGCGTCTTCGTGATGCCAGCCGTGACCGTGGCAGCATCGTCGATGAGTATAAGAAGAAATACACCCATCCCGAACGCTTCTGCCGTGCTCTCTTCAACGACGAGTCCTATTGGAACGATGAGGATTTCCGTCCTCGCTCCTTCATGCGCGCCGTCTTCAACGTCATCACCAACATGCAGAGTCATGGAAATGGTGAGGACATGTGGAACCTCTTCACCACCGAAGAGTGCTACGACCTCTGGAAAATCGTCAACATCGACTGGTATCTCGGTTATGGGGCAGCCCCACAGACAGGTGGCATCATGCAGTTCAATCAGGCTGACCTGCTCCACAACATCATAGAGACCACCGACACCATCATGGCATCCAAGACCTTCAAGAATGGTGCCACGCTCCGTTTCGGACACGAAGTGTGCGTCATGCCTCTCGCTTGTCTGCTGGAACTCGACAGTTGCGGACGTCAAGTGCAAGACCTCGACCACCTCGAAGACTACTGGGTGAACTACCGCATCTATCCTATGGCATGCAACATCCAACTCGTCTTCTACCGTTCCAAAAAGCAGAAGGACGCTCCTGTCCTCGTCAAAGCCCTGCTCAACGAGAAGGAAGCCACCCTTCCCGTTCCTACCGACCAATATCCCTACTACAAATGGGAAGACCTCCGTGCCTACTACGTGAAGAAACTGAAAGAGTTCGAGAGGTAGTGAGATTCTAAGTGAAAAGTGAAGAGTGAAAAATCTAAGTTACCTTTGCAATCTGGGCACCAACATCCCGTATGGCAGGTAACTTAGATTTTTCACTTTTCATTTTTCCTTTTTCCCTTTTGAGTTTCTCACTTTGAAAACTCAAACGTGCTCTTTCCCTCCTTGTCCACAAATCCGTATCTGCCATTCTGTTTCTCCTGCACCAGCGCCAGACCCTCCGAGAAAGGCGTGTAGGCATAATACTTGCAAGGAACGATGGTCTTGCCCGTGTTGTCGATGAAGCCCATGTGGTGCTCACCGTCATTCACGAGCCATGTACCCTCACTGTAGTCTTCAGCGTACTTATACTTCTCGTCCAGCTCAAACACCTTCTTGCCCGTCTTGTCGATGAAGTAAGTTTGATGGGGGGTAACCACCTTCGCAATGCCATCGTGGAACTCTCCGCCCCAGCGGTCCTCGTCCATCTCGATGACGAACTTGCCCGTCTTGTCGATATAGCCCGAACGCCATGTATCATTGCCTAAAATCTCCCTGACCATTGCCAGACCTTCAGAGAAGTTCGCCTCGTTTGAGTACACACCAGGGAAAGCGCGCTTGCCTGTCTTGTCGATGAATCCGAACCACTCATGCTCTTCATCCACAATCACGGCACACAGCCCGTCATGGAAATCTGTCGGCTGGCGTTCTGCAGGCCATTCATACTGGCAAGGCACCACCAGTTCGCCCTTCTTGTTGATGTAGCCAATGTTGCCATCCTCCTTCGTCACCCAGCACATGCCATCGCTGAAATCACCCGTATAATCATACTCAAACGGAACCACCACCTTGCCTGTCTTGTCGATGAATCCCAGCTTGCCAATCTTGTCTTCTCCCACATCCTCGCGGTTGCTGCACAGCCCTTCATGGAACCTTCCGAAATTCTTTGTGCGGAACAGCTCCTTGCCCTTCGGATCCATGTAGATGACATCATCACCCTTGAACACAGCGACCACATCATCGCAGAACACCTGTGTGGGTGAGTCATATTCAAACGGAATCACCACGTTGCCCTTCTTGTCAATGTAGCCCACCTTGCCATTCTTCTTCACACCAGCCAAGCCGGAGCGGAAAGCCGTCAGGTCCTCACATCCCTCAATGGCTTTGGCTATCGCCTCGAGGTCGTAGGCAGCTTCATCCGCAGCCTCCACCTCCACACCCGTGCTGTCAGCATCCTCACCCTCAGCACTCGGTGCATTCTTGGTTCCACATCCTGTTGTCACAAGAGCCAGCATCAGCAGCCCCGTCATTACCATAAAAGCTAATTTTTTCATTTGTCCTCTTGTTTTTTTGGTTAGTTGCCCATAACGGTTTGTAGTAAAAGTCGTTGCAAAAGTACGAAACTTTCCCGAACCCTCCAAACAGAAATGGAAATTTTTGAATCTGATGCAAAGTTACGGTGATATTAGGGGGTGGCAATATTATTCTCAAAAAATCGGAAAAAACGAGAATATTCTCGATTTCTGGCATAAAACAGAGAATATTCTCTATCTTGCAACTCGTTTG
>ONDH01000047.1 GCA_900316505.1 uncultured Prevotellaceae bacterium | reverse complement strand
CTCATCAGCAATGACATTCGTCCCTTTAACTTCCAAGCGGTCAGGACCGCGATAACTTCCCTTCAAATCCCTTTAACTCCTAAACTCCTAAAAAAATTCATAATTCATAATTCATAATTATCAATTATCAACTGTCAACTCTCAACCCTAAACCCTAAACTCTAAACTCTAAATTCTCAATTAAAAATCTTTTTATCATGATTAACCAAGTAGTAAAAGGGGCAATGACCTATCTGAAACGCCCGTACGTTCTCGGTTTCGATGAGAACGAAACAAAGGTCTATAAGTTGCAGGTGGTACGTGGCAACGTCATCAAGGAAGATGCCATCGTAGCCTATGCAGCACAGGCAGCAGCAGTGCCTGAGTCCACCATCATCATGGCAAAGAATGCCTTGTTCGATGCCATCAACTACTTCTGCGCCAATGGTCGCCGTGTGATGGTGCCCAACCTCGGCTCCTTCGCCCCCGTGACCCGTGTGAAGGTGACACGTAACGAGGCAGACTGCGACACCCGCACCATCAAGAAGCATGGACGTGTGCTCCGCTTCTGGCCATCAGGTGCGGTGGGCAAGTCAGGCAGTGGCACGAACATCACGCTGACGGAGGCAACAGCCCTGTCGAACATGGCTTGCGGTGCGATGGACGGCACGAAGAACGGTGAAACCTTCCTCGTGAACTCCGAAGGCAAGTACCTCGTTGCTCAGATCAACGCAGAGGGTGCCTACAAGCGCTTCAAGAAGAACGGCAACGTGTACGAACTCGTTGCAGGTTCCGGCACAGGTGGCAAGAAAGGTGCCGACGAAGTGGCAGTCGTGGGTACGATGACTGACCAGGACGATGGTGTATTCACCGTGGGCAGCACTCAGTACACCATGAACTCAGGCGCACTCATCCCTGAGGCAAACGTGTACGGAAGTCTCGAGCATGCGTAGTCGCTGCGCGAAATGAAAGAATGAAGGAATGAAAAAATGAAGATGTGGTCGGTAAAAGAAATCTTATCCGCTGTAGCCCTGATCGTGGCAAGCATCATCGCTATCTGGGCGATGTTGCTTCCACCGCAGGGTGAAGTTGACCAAAGCATTTTGATTACCATAGCCCAATTCCTCGTGTTTGCAGCCACCCTGCTCGGTGTTGATTCCAGCATAGAACGAATGAAAAAACTCCTCAAAAAATGACATACTGCATACCATAATAAAGGTCGGTTTTTGATGAAAGTTTGTATAGGACATTCAATTCTCGTTTAATGGAAAGAGAGAGTCGTAGTGATACGGCTCTCTCTTTTTTGCGGTCAAAAAGTCAATTGGTCAATTCGTCAATTTCACTAATCTATTTCCTCGTCAGCCTCATAGCCACCCATTTCGCGGATAGCATTCTTCAGCATGGTGTACTGTTGGAAGAGGTGGTTGACAGGTTCCTCGCCCTTCGTGTAGTCGTGCATAGGAGCCTTAAGGAAGAAAGAGAGGAAACGTTGGATACCACTACGGCCTGCACGGGCAGCGAGGTCGCTGAGCAGGCAGAGGTCGAGCAGCAGCGGTGCGGCAAGGATGGAGTCGCGGCAGAGGAAGTTAATCTTAATCTGCATGGGGTAGTTCATCCAACCGAAGATGTCAATGGCATCCCATCCCTCCTTGTTGTCGTTGCGTGGAGGATAGTAGTTGATGCGCACCTTGTGGTAGTACTGGTCGTCGGTGTCGTTGCCGTGGCCGTATAGGTCGGGCTGAGCTTCAGGCTTCAAAATCGTTTCAAGTGTGGAGAGTTTGCTGACTTCCTTCGTGCGGAAATTGGCTGGCTCGTCGAGCACAAGACCGTCGCGGTTACCCAAGATATTGGTGGAGAACCAACCATTGAGACCTAAGCAGCGAGTGCCGATGATGGGGGCAAAGCCTGACTTCACGAGGGTCTGACCAGTCTTGAAATCCTTACCAGCGATTGGCAAACCCAATTTCTCCGACATCTCCCACATGGCAGGAATATCGACCGTGGTGTTAGGAGCACCCATGATGAAAGGAGCACCTTCTGCCAGAGCAGCGTATGCGTAGCACATGGAAGGAGCGATGTTCACACGGTCATCAGCCTTCATGGCAGCCTCCAGATGCTCCAAGGTGTCGTGCACCTGCATGTTCGGCTCCACATAAATCTCGGTTGAAGCAGCCCAAGCCACAACGATGCGGGCACAGTTGTTTTCGGCCTTAAACTTGCGAATGTCGGCACGAATCTGTTCCACCATCTCCCAACGCGTCTTGCAGTCTTTCACGTTGTCGCCATCGAGTCGCTTGGCAAAGTTTTTGTCAAAAGCAGCCTTGAAAGGCACAATCTTCTCCAGTTCATCCTTCACAGGCAGAATATCTTTCTCTTGAAGCACCTCTGCATACATGGCACTTTGGAAAGCGTTGGCTGGATAAACGTCCCACGCACCAAACACGATGTCATCCAACTTAGCCATTGGAACAATCTCTCCATAAGAAAGGTACTTCTTCTCAGCGCCCTTTCCAACACGAATCTTGTCATACTGAGTCATTGAACCCACCGGCTTTGCAAGTCCCTTGCGAGCCATCAACACGCCCGTCATGAAGGTGGAAGTAACGGCACCAAGTCCTACGACCATGATGCCTAATTTACCTTCTGCGGGCTCCACAATTTTATTTTCCATTTCTAATGAGTTTTTTGCTTCGATTTTTCCAAAAATCATACAAAGGTAAGGAAAAATACGCAATTTTCAGTTATCCATTGCGCCACATTTGCATTCGCTTAGTGCTTTTAACACATTTTTAACCATCATGTTATCCCTACATGTTGCAAAAAGGATGTTTCACTTTCCCTCCCCTCTCTCCCCTTCGTCCAAGTGGCGAAATACCCTCAGAATGGTAAAAAATCCAAAAAAACACGCTTTTATTTGGTCAAATGCCCAAAGTGCATTAACTTTGCAAGAAGAAAGAGATATATCCAATCAGCATGCACGAAAGCGATAGCATAGTTATCATACCGACCTACAACGAGAAGGAAAACATCGAGAAAATCATCCGCGCCATTTTTGCACTGGAGAAATGTTTTCACATTCTCGTGATTGACGATGGCTCTCCCGATGGCACAGCCACCATCGTGAAGGGCCTGATGGCAACAGAGTTTGCCGACCGCCTCTTCATCATGGAGCGCCAAGGGAAGTTGGGGCTTGGCACAGCCTACATTGCAGGGTTCAAGTGGGGACTGGCACGCCAGTACGACTACATCTTCGAGATGGATGCCGACTTCTCCCACGCCCCCAACGATTTGCCACGACTCTACGCTGCATGTGCCGACGAAGGCTATGACCTCGCCATCGGAAGCCGTTATGTCTCAGGCGTCAATGTGGTCAACTGGCCTATCGGCAGAGTGCTGATGTCTTATTTCGCCTCCAAATATGTGCGGTTCATCACAGGGTTCAAGGTACACGACACCACAGCCGGATTCAAGTGTTACAAGCGCCGAGTGTTGGAGACCATCGACCTCGATGCCATCCGTTTCAAGGGCTATGCTTTCCAGATTGAGATGAAGTTCACCACCTACAAGTGTGGCTTCAAAATCAAGGAAGTGCCCGTCATCTTTGTCAATCGTGTCGAAGGTGTGTCGAAGATGAATGGCAGCATCTTTGGCGAGGCATTCTTTGGTGTGATGAAGCTGCGTTGGGATGGCTGGTTCAGGAAATACCCCAAACCCATAGACACCCAACCTGAGCAACAAACCACAAAATAAGGCTAACCGAACGAAAACCTATGAAGACAATCATCAGAAACGCAACCATCGTGAACGAGGGACGCCAGTTTGTCGGCTCCGTCGTGATAGAAGGTGAATATATCCAGCAAGTGATAGAAGGTGATGATTCCACTCAGGCCTATGACCTTGAGATTGACGCGACAGGCTTGTACCTGTTCCCTGGAGTCATTGATGACCACGTGCATTTCCGCGAGCCAGGCATGACCTACAAGGCAGACATTGGCAGCGAGAGCCGTGCAGCAGCCGCTGGAGGTGTGACCTCCTATATGGAGATGCCCAACACCAATCCTCCCACCACCACACTCGACCTGTTGGAAGAGAAATTCCAGATAGCAGCGCAAGACAGCCGTGTCAACTACTCCTTCTATTTCGGAGCCACCAACGACAATGTGGACACGTTACCCATCCTCGACCGCACACGGGTACCAGGTGTCAAGGTGTTTATGGGGAGCAGCACAGGCAACATGCTCGTTGACCGTCAGGAATCCCTCTACCGCATCTTCGCCACCTCTCCCCTCTTGCTGATGGCACACTGCGAAAGCACCAACGTCATCGAAGCCAACATACGGGCATTCAAGAAGAGATACAAAGGACAGAACGACTTCCCCGTGCGCTACCACTCTCGCATCCGCAGTGTGGAAGCCTGCTACGAGTCCTCTTCCTTAGCCGTGCAGATGGCAAAGGAGACAGGCGCACGTCTGCACATTGCCCACATCTCCACCGCCAAAGAACTGGAGTTGTTTGAGAAGAAACCCATTGAAGAAAAAAAGATAACGGCAGAGGCAGTCATTGCCCACCTGATGTTCAGCACCGAAGACTACGACACCCTCGGCACACGCATCAAGTGTAACCCTGCCGTCAAAACACCCGAAGACCGTGCAGCCCTGCGTGAAGCACTCACCAACGGGCTCATCGACGTGGTGGCAACCGACCATGCGCCTCATCTCGAAAACGAGAAACTGGGTGGTGCGCTCAAAGCCGCTTCTGGCATGCCCATGATTCAGTTCTCACTCGTGTCCATGCTCGAACTGAGTGAGATGGAGGTCTTACCCATCGAGCGCATTCCCGACCTCATGTCACACAACCCTGCCAAGCTTTTCCGCATCGAGAAGCGCGGATTCATCCGTCCTGGCTACTATGCCGACCTGACACTCGTTGACCCCGAAGCCAACTGGCAGGTGAGAGAAGGACGCTACTACACCAAGTGCGGTTGGACACCTATGGATGAGCGGTTCTTCAAATGGCGTGTGCGACGCACCATCATCAATGGCATCACCGTCTTCAGCGACGGAGTTGTCGTAGATGGCGTCAGAGGCAAGGAGTTGAGATTCAGTTGAGAGTTGAGAGTTTAGGGTTTAGAGTTTAGGGCTTAGAGTTTAGAGTTGTGAGGGATGAGACGTAACTATCGCATCAGCGACCTGAAAGACTACATCAATTGGGTGTATTTCTTCCATGCATGGTCCTTACCACAGCAGTCGGAAGAGGGACAACGGCTCTACGACGAGGCACAACACATGCTTCAGCGTCTCCAGCCCTACCTCAAAGTGAAGACCGTTGTGGAAATCCTCCCTGCATGGAGCGAAGGTGACGACATCGTGGTGCAACCCATGCGTCCCTGCGAGTGCGGACAGAGTCATCCCTGCGGAGAACCCGTCCATTTGCCCATGCTGCGGCAGCAAGTGCCCAATCAAGAAGGGGTATGCCTATGTCTGAGCGACTTCGTGCGTCCCCATTCCGCCATACGGAAAGACCAGATAGGCATCTTCGCCACCTCCACCAGCATCGACGTGGGAAAAACCTTCCCCGACGACAACTACAACCAAATGCTCCTCCAAACCCTTGCCGACCGCTTGGCAGAAGCAGGAGCAGAACGGCTTCACGAAGAAGTGCGCAAAACCATCTGGGGCTATGCACCCAACGAGCAGCTATCCATTGCCGAGCTGCACCAAGAGAAGTTTCAGGGCATCCGTCCCGCAGTGGGTTACCCCTGTCTGCCCGACATCTCCATCAACTTCCTCATCGACCAGTTGATAGGATTCAAGAGCATCGGAGTCACCCTCACCACCTCCGCCATGATGCAACCCCATGCCTCCGTGAGCGGACTCATGATCAGCCTTCCACAGGCACACTACTTCTCCGTAGGCAAGATAGACAAAGAACAACTCGCCGACTACGCCCAACGGCGCCACATGACACTTGACGAAATCAACAAATACATCCAATGTTGTTAAGAATACTTCTACTCATCATCCTCCTGTTGATTCTGCCAGATATCTACATCTATCTGGTTTACATACGTCATTGGACACAGAAAAAATGGCTGCGGTTCCTTTGGTTCCTGCCGTCCATCGGCATCACCATCGCCACCGCCGTCATCATCGCCAGCAACGACATGCTTCCGGAGCATCAGGCATGGGTCAGCATCTACATGTACACCTTACTCCTCTTCTGCGCCCCCAAAGCCCTCTTCATGGTCATCGACGGCATCGGACAAGGCATCAACTGGATGGTCACAGGAGGAATGAAAACCCGCGACGGCTACGACTGCCTCTTCGTGCGCATCATCCGCATCGTTGCCATGGCCATCGCACTCTTTGCCATCGCACTCCTCTCCTTCGGCTACTTCATCGGACGCAACCACTATGTCGTCCATCAGCAAACCTTCTACTTCGCCGACCTGCCCAAGCAGTTCGACGGCTACCGCATCGCACAGTTCTCCGACATGCACATCGGCACCCTGCGCGACGGGCATGAAGAAGACGCACGCACCATCGTTGACCTCATCAACGCCCAGAAGTGCGACGCCATCCTCTTCACAGGCGACCTCGTCAACCACCAGAGCGCAGAGCTCGACGGGTTCCGACGTGACCTCAACAAACTTCACGCACCCGACGGCGTCTATGCCGTCATGGGCAATCACGACTACAGCATGTACATCCGCTACCCCAAAGAAGAAGAACGGGCAGCCGATGTGAAAGAACTGCAACACCGCATCCGCAGCTACGGTTGGACACTTCTCCTCAACGAACACCGAGTCATCCGACGCGGCACCGACTCGCTCATCATCGCAGGAGTCGAAAACGATGGGCGTCCACCCTTCCCTGCCTATGGCGACCTGCCCAAAACCATGAAAGGGCTCAAACGCAGTTGCTTCACCGTGCTCCTCAGCCACGACCCCACCCATTGGCGACGCAACATCATCCCACAGACGAACATCCAACTCACCCTCTCAGGTCACACCCACGCAGGGCAGTTCAAAGTCTTTGGCTGGTCACCCGTCTCCTACGTCTATCGCGAATGGTCAGGCGCCTACACCGAAGGCAACCAAATCCTCAACGTCAGCGATGGCATCGGTGCCGTCATGTTCCCCTTCCGATTCGGTGCATGGCCAGAAGTCAATGTCATCACGCTAAGAAGGAGTGAAAAGTGAACTCATTTACAATTTGACAATTTACAATGTACAATTTATTTGGCAATTTGAATATTTTTCAATTATCCAAAACTTAAATAAAGAATAAAAGTGAAGACAATACTGAACATACTTTACAAGATTTATTCGTTCACCATTGCGCTGCCCATCTTCGTAGTCATCACCATTTTCGTAGCCAGCAGCGTCATCATCGCCAGCTTCTTTGGCGACACCGATGTTGTGGCATACTATCTGCCCAAGTTCTGGTCGAAATGCGCCTTCTGGCTCTTCTTCCTCCGTGTCAAGGTGGAAGGGCGGGAAAACATCAAGAAAGACGAAAGCTACGTATTCCTCGCCAACCACCAAGGCTACTACGACATCTTCCTCGCCTATGGCTACTTAGGTCACAACTTCAAGTGGATGATGAAAGAATACCTCAAGAAAATCCCCTTCGTCGGCTATGCCTGTGAGAAATCCAAACACATCTACCTGCCCGACGGCATATCCGGCATAGCCAAAGCCGTGCAGCAAGCCCGTGAAACCCTTCAGGGCGGCATGTCCATGATTATCTTCCCCGAAGGCACCCGCACCCGTACAGGCAAGATGTCACCCTTCAAGCGCGGTTCCTTCATGCTTGCCAACGAAATCGGGCTTCCCATTGTGCCCATGACCATCAACGGCTCCTTCGACGTGTTCAGCCGCAACGACAAATCCGTCAATCTCGGCACTGTCACCCTGACCATCCACAAGCCCATCACAGCAGAAGAACGTCAAGGCAAGCAAACCAAGGTCGTCATGCAGGAAGTCTTCGACATCATCAACGGAGGACTGGATGAGAAATACCGCACCTAACACATTCCTTCATCACCTTTCACCTACTCCACTTTCGCAAGCTCCGTTTCATGCGGTTTTAACGTGAGTTCGATATAACAAAATTTGTTTTTTAACGTGAAGTCAGTATAAGAGGTTGCGCCGTTAGCGCCGAAAGAAAGCACTTTCTTTTATACCGAACTGACGTTAAGGTTAATGTAAGAACCTCAAAATCGACATCGTCGACATCGGTTTGCCGACATCGTCGACATCGATGCACCGACATCGTCGACATCGACTCGGAGGTTGTGGAAGAGGGTCAACGCAAGTCTTGAAGCAAGGAAGGTAAAACAATTCGAATCATTAAAATAAAGAAATAGGTTATGTTCAACAAAGAAGGTTATTGGGATGTGGAGCCACGCATCAAATCCGTGAGCTTTCCACGCAGAGGCAAGTTTCAGGTGGAGTTGCAGGATGGCAGAGTGATCATCATGCCTATTTCCGCATTCCCCAGCATCAAGAAAGTTCCCTCCAAGGAGCGTGCGAACTGGTATCTGATGGGTGGCGGTGTGTCATGGGATTCCTGCCCAGAGGTCATCCACGTGGAGCAGATTCTTGGTGACTATCAAAAATATGGGCATGAGCCCTCAGCATAGTTATGCATATTTTGAAACAAATTAAGCGTAACAATAAAGCTTATGCCTGTGGGATAAAAAAGATTAATATTGGGGAAGGATAGAAATCTTTTGTTGATGAACTACGTGCGCACCGTGCGCATCACATTTTGCTCACCCTGCACATAATATTACGGGCACTCAGTGCATGTTATTTCGCGCTGAGTGCCCGTATTTGATGATACAAGTACAATCATTTTGTCATTTCTTAAACAACACAGTCGCACATTATGAATCTTGTAATGCAAGAGAGAGGTGACAGTATCTGTCCCCATTGTCATCTGGGATTGCCATGGCAGGGGTCGGTTCTGAATTCTGCGCTTATTAGGAAGGACATCAGCTTGGTGGCGATACGGTTGAAGGGGGTGAAGTCATCGAGCACGAGGATTTTCTTGTCGGTGACGTATCGTTCTCTTTCTGTCATGGGGCTGATGTGTTAAATCTGTTTCAGGTTAGATTTCAGTTGCAAATATAATGATAATGTGTGATTTCTGAGTGATTATCGATTTTAAAAAACGAAAATTTCACCATTTTCTTTGTGCATGGTGATTATTTGTCATATATTTGCAAACAGAATAATCTTTCTTAACCAATCAATCATTTATTAGCCTTGTAAAAACAAACGAATATGAAAATCGTTAATGACCAATCATATCGGATGGAACAAGAGCAAAAAGAACGCTCGGAAGAAGAGACACGGAAATCATTGGCATTCTATAGTGATTTGGCAAGTAATGATCCACACACCTACGACCCCAAGGTGGCAGAACTCCTGCAAAGTCTGGCCATGGAGTATGATGACTGTGCCGATAAGCAATGCGAACAGATGTTCCTCGAAGCATTGGAAATCCGCCGTCGGCTTAGGGACAAAGCCCCAGAGCAATACGAACCCACAGTAGCTGAAATCACCAGAAACTTGGGCGTGTATTATGGCCTAAGTGAACAATACATACTGGAAGCCTTGGAAAACTATCTTCGATGTGCTCAAAGGAATCCCGAAACCTACGAGCCGGACGTGGCACAGGTCTTGTATCTTTTAGGGGTACACTACAACATCAACAAGCTGTACAAGAAATCCGAGCATCTCTACCTCGAAGCCCTCGACATCTGGCAACGGCACGAATCCGATGATTCAGAAGCCAAGGCCTTTTTCGTGGAACAAACCCGGGAAGCCTTGGACAACCTACGTGCAGACATGGAAAATTTCTCAGAAGAAGAGATGAAACAATTCGAGGATGAATACCTCGCTATGGAAGATTCATCATACGATGAGGACTAAGACGAATGAGATTGGGAAAAGAAAGAAGAATAAATCACGAAAACAATTTATTTATTACAATCTATATGTTACAATAATGAAACAAGATGGATTCTTAGCCTTTCTACAAATAAGTATTGTCATGATACTGATGTCTTGTAGTGCAAAAGACAACCCCAATTTTTTGTTGGATACACAATTTGCGACAGAGATATGTGATAGTAGCCATATTTTATCACCAAAGACCTACAGCTTTTTACACAATACTAAGCCCCCTTTGGGAGTGAAACCAGTTGTGGTTGCTGTAGAGCAAATAGGAGAATCTGATATTGGTACTTTTGCAGACGATCTCTTTGACGAATATTGTGAAAAACAATATAGCGGTAATACATTCCGTCAGCGTGGAGTTTTAGTCGTAGTGTCTAAAAAACCAAAACTTGTTCAAGTTCGAGTAGGAAAATCTTATGCTATATATTGTAGAATGAGAGGGTCAGCCGCAGGGGCGGACTATATGACTATGCAAAAGGAAACATTGACTCGTGGAGTGGACGAGATGTGCCCCATTGCTCTTAACAATACGTTTAATGATATAAATGATTGTCGTAAATTACCATGGTATAAGAAAATTGCTTTGAAATTGTCGTACGTTCATATTGAAATGATTATGGATGATATGGCTACACCTTCGGAAAGCTTTTTTAACCAGTTTTATTTTCGACCTTTCCTTTTTGTTGTAGGAGCCATTAAAAGCGTTTTTGGAAATTGGACTTTTTCGTTTCTTTTTATGGCAATTATGTATATAATCATTAAGAGTTGGGTGGGGGAAAAACTTAATGCGTTTGTAGAACGACAAGCGACCAAGGATAGTTCATCAACAGAGGATTATTATGTCAAATTGCGCTCATATATCCTTATTAAGATGGGGGTGGTTTTTCTGTTGAAACTTATAATTACTATCCCCACATTAGCTGCAATCTCTATTTTGTCAACATCAAGAATGGAAGATATCTTAGCACTACAGAGTACCCATATACCATCAATTAATGTAATGGAAAATGTTACCCAATGGACAAACAACACATCAAGTTTATGGATAGTAATGTCATTGATGCTTGTATATTACATTAAATTTCTTTTATGTGCTAAAGGAATCTTTACTTATGGACATCTGTCGGATAAGACACAGCAATATTGCTACCAAAATAATCCGATTTTTCGACAGGCTCTTGATGACATCATTAATATTGGGTATAATCGTCTAATTGTACAAAAGATCTTTAAAACTGTTTTTGAGACATTGATTGTTGGTTTTGTGCATCACAATTCCTATGAAATAGACGTATTTACAATTGATAATAATACTAATGATACAGATGATAATGGTAAACCCAAGAAACGTCTTATTGATTATTTCTTCCTTGATTCAAGTGATTTTTTATATAAAACGTCACCAGGCCTTGCTGTGCAAGTGAATACTCATAGGGAAGCTCTCTATATAACGTTTTTTGTTGGCTTGGCTGCGACAACAGTTCTTTCTTACACATATGCAGTATATTTTTTAATACTTTGGACAGTTCAATTGGTGTATAGAATAGTGGTTGAATATATCAATGCCCGTAAAATGTGGAAAAAGTGTCTTACTGAATTCAATCCTTTAAGACTGTTAAAGCTTGTATGGAAAACGGATGTTATATTTAGCGTGGTGATGATAGTGCTTGCCTTTATTTTAGCACCATCATATGTACCCAAGTCAACAGAAAAACTCACAGAGGTTCAAACTGCTTTACCAAATGATTATGAAGGATTATATTTTGTATCAATCGTTAATGGGGAAAAAGTTAAAGGGGTTACAGCCCGATTGAATAAGAGCGATGAGGACAATTATGTCTTGATAGTTTATAGCGATAAGCCTATACGTAGTTTCAATCTGTCTATTGACAGAGAATTGGGTATGTTTCATAGTAATGATCTTGGTGATGGATATATAATTTATGACAAACAAACAAAAACAATAACAATTAATTTTTCAGATTTATGGATTCTAACAAACTAATAGGCTTTATTGGCATTATTGCAGCAATAATGCTGTGTTCTTGTACTTCTTGTGATAGTAAAGATGATGAAACAGCTTCTGTTTCTCGTGAAGTATACGATGAACTTCAACAAAAGTATGACATGCTTAAAGAATCTGTTGAAGGTACATTGTCTGCGAACGAAGAAACACAAATGGAATTGAATCGTATTATGGTGGAACTAAATACAATCTCGGGCAGGACGATCAGTTTGCAAAAGAGTATAGAGAATGGCGCAAGTGGTAATAACCGTTCCACTGCCGAACAAATTTCTGCATCTATAGTCGAAATAAAAAAACGCCTAAATGCAGTACCGACACAGAATGCAGATAAACAGACCTTGGCACTTGTTAAAAACCTTCAGCAAACTATAGCCTTGAATGAGCAGGAGATTAGCAGACTTAACAATGTCATTGAGGATAAGAACCAGATGATATCAGCTCTTGACAATGAACTTTCAGAAACCAATGAACAATTGCGACAAGCATTGGATAAAATGAAGAAAGCAGAGATGGAGAGTTGGATGTCTATGGGCGATGAGTTGACAAGTACAGCAGATTTATTGCCAGATGTTAAAGGACATGGAAACATGAAAGAAATCAAACAAGCTAAACTTACGATTTTGCTTCGTGCTAAAGCTGCTTATAATAATGCATTTCAATTGGGCTATGCAGCTGCATTATCTAAAATGCAGATTGTTGATGAAAAATATCAACAGGCATATAATAGATAAACCTCACCATGGAAGATTCCTCATCCGATGAGGACGAACTGGACGTCTGGCTGAATGATGGGGATTCAGAAAAGGAAAATGAGGAAATGAGCGAATAAATGGGTGTGTACTTTTTAGGGCTCAAAATTCATAAGGTGCTATGATTCAACATAATATACAAACCCTCAAAAAACGTCATTTTGTCATTTTGTCATTTCGTCATTTTTCATGTTGCGTTGGGGGGTTATATAGGGGGAGTAGGAGTAAGTTTTATATATTTATATATTATATTATTATATATATTATATATTATATATTAGCCGTCCTCGAAAAATCGAAAAAATGACAAAATGACAAAATGACAAATTCCGTGCAATCCCCATTTTTAGGGGGATACTCTTGGAAAGATGACTGGAACACTCTCTCGTGTGTTATCAGGGCAAAGTCGTGCGAGTTCACCTCTGTGACACATGCGAGAGTGCCTCGCTAATTCATGAGATGAACATGATAAACGATAAAGACTGTCACACGGAGAACACGGAAATATATTTCACCACGGATTGAACGGAAATCACGCCTCGCGCGGCGTGTGGGGGAGTGCCCTGCGGGCGAAATCGTACAAATCTTTTCAAAATCATTCAAATTTATTTCCAGACAA
>ONDH01000048.1 GCA_900316505.1 uncultured Prevotellaceae bacterium | reverse complement strand
CAAACGAGTTGCAAGATAGAGAATATTCTCTGTTTTATGCCAGAAATCGAGAATATTCTCGTTTTTCCCGATTTTTTGAGAATAATATTGCCACCCCCTCATATCGCCGTAACTTTGCATCGGATTCAGTTGAAGGAGCCCCCTCCAACTCACCCAAACGGGAGAGACAGGCAAGCGGAAGCGCGCACCGCAAAGGCTCCGAAACTCTGAACTAAGCAATCGTTCTTTGACTTACTGATTACTTCGAGCGCAGCAATAACTTCAGAACTTCACTTTCCGTTCAGGACCTGAGAATGAGCAGAAGCGGGCTGAGCCGTCGGTGATGTAGAGCACGGCGATGTTGTCGTCGTCTGCTTGATACATGGACTTGAGGTTGGGATTGCGCTCCAGCATCTCTGTCTTTACAGACAGGGCATCATCGTTCACCAAGGTGCCATTGACACGTATCCACTCACTGCCTGAAGGCTTGAGGGCACAGATTTCGAACTTGCCATTGGCTGCCATCTGCTTATACACATTCTTGACTTTACCAGTGATGATGTAGAGGCGGCCATCAATGATTTCGGATACACCGAAAGGACGCACGTGAGGCTGGTCACCATCAACTGTGGCGATGAAGAAAGCGTTGCACTCCTTCAGAAAGGCTTGCACCTCTTCCATATTCTGTTGCTTGGTTTCCTCACTTAACGTATCTGTCGTTTCAACAGATGTTTCGGGGTTTTCCACTGCCTCTGCGGGCTTGTTGTTGGTGCATGCCATTATGGCGAGCAGCACAGTCGCTGCAAAAAGAACTTTTAGCTCAAAGAAGTCAATCTTTTTCATTGTTATGGTCGGTTTAAGATGATTTTTGATTATTTGATGGTGACAGCCACTGATTTGAGGTCGGCAGGGTTGCTGGATGGTCCTACCATCACGTTGAAGGTGCCTGCACTCACGTTCATGGTGTTGGTGTTGGGGTTCCACCATTCAAAGCTGTTGCGAGGAAGAGGGATATCTGCCTTCACGGTCTTGCCTGCTGGCACGACAAATCGCTTATAGGCACGGAGAGTGGCGCGGGGACCATCGGTGTCGCCTTGTTTGTTGAGATAGACTTGCACCAGTTCTTCTGTGGCGACTTTGCCCGTGTTGGTGAGGCTGACGCTGACGGTGTTGTTCTTGTAGGTGGGTGCGCCATAACGGACGTCGGTGTAGCTAAGCCCATAACCGAAATACCACAGGGGGGCTTCTGTCATGTAGCGATAGGTGCGCCCTTTCATGGCATAGCTTTCATAGTCGGGCAGCTGGTCGGTGCTGCGATAGAAGGTGATGGGGAGTTTTCCTGTGGGGTTGACATCGCCATAAAGCACGTCGGCAAGTGCTTCGCCTCCTGCTTCACCACCATACCATGCCTGCACGATGGCATCGCAAGTGGTGGTTTCGGGCACCAATGCCATCGCACTGCCTGAACAATTGACAAACACGAGTTTCTTGCCTGCATCGTGCAGCATCTTCAGCATGTCGCGCTGAATCTGCGGCAGTTCGATGCTGGTGCGGTCACCACCACGGAAACCTGGCAGGGTGACGCGCATCTCCTCGCCTTCCACACGGGGTGAGATGCCTCCCACAAACACGACAACATCGGCATCCTTCACACAGTCGAGCACATCCTTGTCGGTGGTCTTGGTGGCATCGTCTGTCTTGATCTGCAAAGCCTCATCGTGACCATAATCTCTGGCAGGACCTTCATCGTTTCTCCGTTGAGGGCGCGAAGAGTTCTGCACCAATTCGCAGGCTTTCATGTAGCCAATCACATTGCCCTTCTGCTTCATGCCTTCGAGGATGGTGACGGTGTGGCGAGGGAAACCATTGTAGTTACCCCACATCATCACGGAGTCGTTGGCATTAGGACCTATGACTGCCACCTTGGCTGTTTTGGAGAGAGGCAGGATGTTCTGCTTGTTCTGCAAGAGGACGATGCTCTTGCGAGCTGCATCAAGGGTAATCTGATGGTGCTCATCGTTGGCAATGACTTCAGGACCTATCTTTTTCCAAGGCACGAGGTCTTCGCTGTCGAAATCGCCCAATTCGAAACGTGCTTTCAGCAGACGGAGCAGACTCTCGTTTATCTTCTCTTCGGTAATCTTACCTTGTGCCACTGCATCGGTGAGGCTTCGGTAGGTGCTGCCGCACTCCACGTCGGTGCCTGCAAGAACAGCAGTCGCCACGGCTGACTCCTTGGAGTCGGATGTGCCGTGGTTGTTCTTGTTGAAGAAGTCGTTGATTGCCCAGCAGTCGCTGGTGACGAGTCCCTTAAACCCCCACTCCTTGCGCAGGATGTCGTTAAGCAGACGGGAATTGCCGCAACAGGGTTCGCCATCAAAACGGTGATAGGCGCACATCACTTCCTGCACATCACCCTCCTGCACCAATGCCTTGAAGGCAGGCATGTAGGTCTCCCACAAGTCGCGCTCGGGAAGCATTTCAAGGTTGAAGCTGTGACGGTTGTATTCGGGACCACTGTGCACCGCAAAGTGCTTGGCACATGCGAGCAACTTACGATACTGTCCCTTGCTGCCATATTCGATGCCCTCGTCACCTTGTGCTCCTTGCAATCCACGCACAACGGCAAGTCCCATCTTGGTGGTGAGATAAGGGTCTTCACCATAGGTTTCCTGTCCACGCCCCCAACGAGGGTCACGGAAGATGTTGATGTTGGGTGTCCAGAAGGAGAGGCACTGATACTGCCTGATGCGCCCGTTCTGACGGGCTATGTTGTTCTTGGCACGTGCTTCATCGCTGGCAGCAGAAAAGGCTCGTTCGACCAATGCGTCATCCCAAGTGGCAGCGAGTCCCATAGTGATGGGATAGACCGTCGCTGTGCCGCTACGACCAATGCCGTGCAGGGCTTCGTTCCACCAGTTGAAGGCAGGGATGCCGAGGCGGTCGATGGCTGGAGAGGTGTGTTCCATCAGTTGTGCCTTCTCTTGGAGAGAGAGGCGACTCAACAGGTCTTTGGCTCTTGCTTCAGCAGAAAGATTGGGGTCTTTGTAAGGTTGAGCAAAGGTATTGAAAACAGCTGCGCAACAACAAACGAGGGTAAGGATTTTCTTTGTCATAATGTTTGATTTTGAGTTTATGTCCACAAATGTACAACCTTTTTCCTTATGTACCTATTGTTTTAGAAGAAAAAACAAAAACAAATGAAAAAAAGTTTTCGTTTTCGATAATTTGGTGTATCTTTGCATCCACTATTCATAAACTATCAGCCCCAATGGGGCGGAACTTCGATAACAGAACTATTTTAATCTAACATTTATGGCTCAATCACCAGAATTTAAGTATGCTCCTATGTTCCAGATGGGCAAGGACAAGACAGAATATCGATTGCTCACGAAAGAGGGCATCTCTGTCAGCGAGTTTGAAGGCAAGGAAATCGTGAAGGTGTCACCAGAGGCACTGACGCTGTTGGCTCAACAGGCGTTCCACGACGTGGAGTTCATGCTTCGCCGCGAGCACAATGAGCAGGTGGCAAAAATACTGCGCGATCCAGAAGCAAGCGAGAACGACAAGTATGTGGCACTGCAGTTCCTGCGCAATGCAGAGACGGCTGCCAAGGGTGTTCTTCCTTTCTGTCAGGACACTGGCACTGCCATCATTCACGGTGAAAAGGGACAGCAGATATGGACTGGTTTTGAGGATGAGGAGGCACTCTCCCGCGGTGTGTTCAACACTTACACGCAGGACAATCTCCGCTATTCACAGAACGCTCCATTGAACATGTATGACGAGGTGAACACGAAGTGCAACTTGCCTGCCCAGATTGACATTGAGGCTACGGAAGGTGCTGAATATCGTTTTGTGATGGTGGCAAAGGGTGGTGGCTCTGCCAACAAGACCTACTTCTACCCCATGACGAAGGCTACCATCCAGAATGAGGGCACATTGCTCCCATTCCTGGTTGAAGAGATGAAGCATCTGGGTACGGCTGCCTGTCCTCCTTATCACATCGCTTTCGTGATTGGCGGCACATCGGCAGAGAAGAACTTGCTGACCGTGAAGCTGGCAAGCATCAAATATTATGATTCACTGCCCACAACGGGTGACGAGACAGGTCGTGCCTTCCGTGATGTGGATTTGGAACAGAAGTTGCTGAAGGAAGCCTACAAGATTGGTCTTGGCGCACAGTTTGGCGGTAAATATCTGGCTCACGACATCCGCGTGATCCGTCTGCCTCGTCATGGTGCCAGCTGTCCTATCGGTATGGGTGTCAGCTGCTCTGCTGACCGCAACATCAAAGCGAAGATCAACAAGGACGGTGTATGGCTGGAGGTGATGGACAGCAATCCAACTGAACTGATTCCTGAGGAATACCGTCGTCCTGGAGAAGGCACGAAGGGCATTGAGATTGACCTGAACAAGGGCATTGATGCTGTACGTGCTGAACTGACCAAATATCCTGTGTCAACCCGTGTGAACCTGAAGGGCACCATCATCGTGGCTCGTGACATCGCCCATGCAAAACTGAAGGCGCGTCTCGATGCTGGAGAGGGTATGCCTCAGTATTTCAAGGACTATCCTGTGCTGTATGCAGGACCTGCCAAGACACCAGAAGGTTATCCTTGTGGTTCGATGGGTCCCACCACTGCCAACCGCATGGATCCATACGTGGATGAGTTCCAAGAGAACGGTGCATCGTTGGTGATGATAGCCAAGGGTAACCGCACGCAACAGGTGACAGATGCCTGCAAGAAGCATGGCGGCTTCTATCTCGGCACTATCGGTGGTGTGGCTGCTGTGTTGTCACAATCAAGCATCAAGAGCATCGAGTGTGTGGAGTATCCAGAATTGGGCATGGAAGCCATCTGGAAGATTGAGGTGGAGGACTTCCCAGCCTTCATCCTTGTGGACGACAAGGGCAACGACTTCTTCAAGCAGTTGAAGCCCTGCGAGGGATGCACCATCTTGTAATTTACAATTTGACGATTTACAATTTACAATTTTGCCATGCGGACAGAAAGGAATTTGTACAATCGCCAAATTGCTCAATGAATTGTAAATTGTAAATCGTCAAATTGTAAATGAGACATGCGCTGGTTTGAACCTAACTTACAAAAGCTGTTGACTGAAGCAGGCAAGGATGGTCTGCGCATCAATCATATCGTGCGCAACATCTGCAACATGGAACCGCAGCTGTTTGGCGAAGGTCATACCTACGAGGAGGCTTGGAAAGAGATTTACCACTTTCTCCGCGCAGAGAACAAGAAATCTGATTCGCCTTACAAATACGTAAGCGGTAAGCGTGGACATTTCTTCCTCGACAAGAAATGCCTGACGGAAGAATCGCAGATGACACTGGAATTTTAATGTTCAATTAACTTAAAACCCCTATAATAATGGAAGACGTAAAGAAGTATTTAGAAGAAGCTGAGGAGAAAATGGAGTTTGCAGCTATGCATCTCGAAGAAGCCCTCAGTCGTATCCGCGCAGGACGCGCCAACGTGCACATCCTTGACGAAATACGCGTGGAATCGTACGGAAGCATGGTGCCACTCAGCAATGTGGCATCGCTCAACACGCCTGATGCACGCAGCATCGCCATCAAGCCATGGGAGAAATCTATGCTCAAGGTGATTGAGAAGGCCATCATCGATTCATCGGTGGGCATCATGCCAGAGAACAATGGTGAGATCATCCGTCTCGGTATCCCTGCACTGACAGAGGAACGTCGTAAGGAACTGACCAAGCAATGTTCGAAAGAGGCTGAAACTGCCAAGGTGAGTGTGCGCAATGCACGCCGTGATGCCATCGAGAAGCTGAAGAAGTCCATCAAGACCGGCACTCCAGAGGATATGGAGAAGGACTATGAGGACAAGGTGCAGAAGTCGCATGACAAGTACATCAAGAAGCTTGATGGCATGCTCGATGCAAAGAACAAAGAGATCATGACGGTATAATCAATGCATAATGCTTAATTCATAATGCATAATTGGGCTGACGCGATGCACTTCCGTTTGGGGAAACAAGCCGCATGCCAACTATGAATTATGAATTATAAATTATGAATTAAGGAAAGTGCACGGACTCGTCATCAGGAACACTGGGTATAGCTATACCGTCAAATCAGATGCGGGAGAGGTCTTTGACTGCAAGGTCAAGGGCAACTTCCGCATTCGTGGTATTCGCACCACCAATCCTGTGGCAATAGGTGACAAGGTGGCATTCACACCTCAAGAGGTGGATGGCGATATTGAGCAAGCCAAGCAAGGCCTTATCACAGAACTGGATGACCGTAAGAACTACATCATCCGCAAATCGACCAACCTCTCCAAACAGTCACATATCATCGCCGCCAATGTGGACATGTGTTTCCTCATCGTGACGATTCAACAGCCAGAGACTCCGCTGCAATTCATTGACAGATTCCTGGCTAGTGCTGAAGCATACAGTGTGCCTGTCACCCTTGTCTTCAACAAAATTGACCTTATCGACGATGAGTGGAAGGACTACCTCGACGGAGTGGTGAACCTCTATGAGACGGTGGGTTATCCGTGCCGTTGCATCTCCGCCAAGACAGGTGAAGGCATAGAGGCGCTGCGTTCAGAACTGAAGGGGAAAATCACGCTCTTCTCAGGCAATAGTGGTGTGGGAAAATCAACCCTCATCAATGCACTTCTACCCCACCTCAACCTCCGCACCAGCGAAATCAGCGATGCCTACAACACGGGCAAACACACCACTACCTTTTCCGAGATGTATGAAACGGAAGGGGACGGATACGTCATCGACACGCCCGGCATTAAAGGTTTCGGCACCTTCAACATGAAAAAGGAGGAGGTGAGCCACTATTTCAAGGAAATATTCCGTTTCTCTGCTGACTGCCGTTTCAACAACTGCACCCACACGCACGAGCCTCATTGTGCCGTGAGAGAGGCTGTGGAACGTCACGATATCGCCGAAAGCCGCTACAACTCCTATCTTTCCATGCTCGAAGATGAAAAAGAAGACAAATACCGACCAGCATATTGAAGATAAAGGGAAGTAAAATTGGGAGTTAAAGAGGAGTTAAAATGAAAAGGATTATTGTACTGATCGTTTTGGGGTTTTCGTTTTGGGTGTCCCATGCGCAGACTTACGAGTCGTTCATTGAGGAAGGGCTCTCTGCTGCAAAGGAACAGCGCTACGATGAAGCCATCGAGAGTTTCCGTCAGGCACTCAAGACATATCCTGATGACATCCGCAATGCCCTCGCATATGCCAACATCGCTCACATACAAGAACTCAAGGGAGAACAGATGAAGGCAATTGACAGCTACGACATGGCACTGAGCATCGCTCCGCTCAATGTTCCCATTCTCAAGGCACAAGGCGACCTCTACATGACATTGGGCAACCAAAGCAAGGCACTGCTTGACTACTCCAAGATCATAGAAGTCGCACCGAACAATACCGATGCTTTGCTCGCACGTGCCTACATCTACCAACAGCAACGTGACTACTCAAATGCCAAGACTGACTATGACCGGCTCCTGACAATCCAACCAGACCACTATGCCGCCTTGCTGGGTGTCGCCATTCTTTTCCAAAACACCAACAAGCCACAGGAAGCTATCAGACGGCTCACACTCCTCATTGACCAACACCCTGAGAAGGCAGAGCTGTATTCTGTACGTGCCGAGATTGAAGCAGAAGCCAAACAATCCGAACTTGCCATCATGGATTTGGATAAAGCAATCTCGCTGGAACCAGAGAATAAGAACATGATTCTCACCCGTGCTTACCTTCATCTGAAAGAGGGCAATAAGCATCTTGCTAAACAAGACTTTCAGCGTGCCATCCAACTTGGTGTTCCACAAGGGCAGTTGAAAGAGGAACTCAAACAATGCAAGTAACCGAAAGGACATACATCAATATGCTTCTTTGAGCATGATACAATAACAAACACAACCAACACAACAAATTTTTTCCTTATGAAGAAAACAATCTTTACTGCCTTCGCAATCCTTCTTGGGAGTATCAGCACACTCACTGCCCAAGTGAAATTGCAAACCAACAACATCGACGAAGTCCTCAAGGCCATGACGCTTGAAGAGAAAGCCATGCTGGTAGTGGGTGGCAACCGTCAGATTGAGTCATCGACGAACAATGGCATGATTGGTGGTCACGCTCAACGTGTGCCAGGAGCAGCTGGCATGACACAAGCGATTCCACGTCTCGGCATCCCTTCTTCTGTCCTCACCGATGGTCCTGCCGGAGTCAGAATCAATCCACGACGTGACAACGACACCAACACCTATTTCTGTACAGGATTCCCTGTAGGCACTGCACTCGCCTGCACATGGAACACCCAACTCGTTGAGGAAGTGGGTCAATGCATCGGTAACGAAGTGCTTGAATATGGCTGCGACGTTCTGTTGGCACCAGGCATGAACATTCACCGTTCTCCTCTCTGCGGACGTAACTTTGAATACTATTCAGAAGACCCCATCGTGACGGGCAAGATTGCCGCCGCTTACGTGAGAGGCGTGCAGAGTCAGGGAGTGGGCACTTCGGTCAAGCATTTTGCCGGCAACTCTCAGGAAACCAACCGTATGGGAGTGGATGAAGTGATGGCACAACGTGCCCTCCGTGAAATCTATCTGAAAGGTTTTGAAATCGCTGTGCGAGAAGCTGCACCTTGGACCATCATGTCTTCTTACAACCGTCTGAATGGTCCCTTCACTCAAGAGAACGGCGAACTGCTCACCACCATTCTGCGTGACGAGTGGGGCTTCGACGGCATTGTGATGACTGACTGGACAGGACTACGCAACACAGCTGCCCAAATTCAAGCAGGCAATGATTTGATGGAACCAGGAGCTGAATCGCAAATCAAGGACATCATGGACAAAGTGAAGAGCGGTGCATTGGCAGAGAAAGACCTTGACATCTGTGTGAAGCGCATCCTTCAGTATCTCGTCAAAACCCCAGCCTTCCGAGCTTACAAGTACTCCAACAAACCAGACCTGCTGGCACATGCAGCAGTCACCCGCAGCAGTGCGACAGAGGGTATGGTGCTGCTCAAGAACGAAGGTGGAGCACTCCCCATGAAGAATGCCAAGACGGTGTCTGTATTTGGCGTCACCTCCTACGACTTCATTGCTGGTGGCAGTGGATCGGGCGATGTGAACAAGGCACACACCATTGACCTTATGCAAGGTCTTACAGAAGCAGGATTACAAGTGAACACCAAACTGGCAAATCTCTATAAGAGCTATCAGACCTATCAGCAGAGCATTACGGCAGCAGGTCCTGCACGTGGCGGCTGGTTCTGGGGAAAGGCTGTGCTTCCAGAGATGGCAGTAAGCCGCACTATTGTTGACGTTCAGGCACAAGAATCAGACCTCGCCATCATCACAATCGGAAGACAAGCTGGTGAAGGTTCTGACCGCAAGGAAGAAGGTGACTTCACCCTCACCGATATAGAGCAGCAGCTCATAGCAGATGTGTGCAACGCTTTCCACCTTGCCAAAAAGCCTGTGGTGGTGGTGCTCAACATGGGTAACGTGCTTGAAACAGCATCGTGGAAAGGAAAGCCTGATGCCATCCTTTTGGCTTGGCAACCAGGACAAGAAGGTGGCTATTCGGTGGCTGACGTGCTGACCGGCAAGGCAAATCCTTCTGGTAAGCTCACCATGACTTGGCCAAACACGCTTCTCGACCTTCCTTCCAGTGCCAACTTTCCCAACGTGCGTCCTGTCAACAACAACATGCGGATGCGCGGTGGCAATAACAAGGTAGAGTTCCAAGACTACACCAAACACATGGAGGGAATCAATGTGGGGTATCGTTATTTCACCACGAATGACAAGTCTGTCTCCTACCCCTTCGGGTTTGGACTCAGCTACACCACTTTCTCTTATAGCAAGCCTGTGGTGAAGGCAACCAAGGACGGGCTTACAGCTTCCATCACCGTGACCAATACAGGTAACGTGGCAGGTAAGGAAGTAGTGCAACTCTATGTCAGTGCCCCTGCAGGAGGTCTTGACAAGCCAGCTCGTGAGCTGAAGGCTTTTGCCAAGACAAAGGAACTGCAACCCAAGCAGAGTGAGACACTCACCATGAAAGTTTCACTCTACGACCTCGCTTCTTACAACGAAGCCACGCAGAGTTGGGAATCAGCTCCTGGCAAATACACCATCGGCTTTGGTGCCAATGTGGAGGATATCCGTGCCACTGCTCCTTACAGCCTCGCCAAACAGTATTCGGTGAAGTGTCATGATGTGATGAAACCCAGCATGGAACTATAATATCACACGCTAAAAGACAATTTTCAGAAAAAAAGCCCCATTTGTTTTGTACTTTCCATCATTTGTGCTACCTTTGCAGTGTCTTTCAGTTAGACTTGCTTCAGTAGCTCAGTTGGTTAGAGCACATGACTGTTAATCATGGGGTCGTTGGTTCAAGCCCATCCTGAAGCGCAAAAAGAAAGAGCCCTGTTGTTTTCCACAGGACTCTTTCTTCTTTTTTCCAGATAGCCTTACTGAATACTTTCCAAGAAATCGCGGAGCTGTTCAGCATCCACATCTCCCATCTGATATTCTTTCTCTGCATCAATGTTGCGATGCGAGTGACCGTATATCCAGTATTCAATACCAGAGTCGGCAATGTAATCGCCGAGTTCGACCGTGAAAGCTCCGTTGATGGTGCTGCCACGGAATTCTTTTGCCGTGCACAACTGTGTGGGTACGTGTCTGTTTGAAGTGTTTCTGAAAGTTATTCCACCTTATTGGGCTGGCTTACCATTCGTGTCATACTCCCTGCCATCACGAATGATGATGACCTCTCCATTGCGGAAGATCTTTTTGTTTGCTGGTGCAGCCTCGGCATCAACATCCTCAATGGCATCCACTTCACCCTTCACCTTGAATTCGAAGGAGAACTCATCATAAGTAGGTCCTGTCGCATCTGTCTTCGAGAGGCTGACATTGCGGAAGGAACCTGTCTTCACTCCGGGCGCAACATTGTCGTCTGCCTTCAGCGTGATAGTCAGAATATCACCACTATTACCTGTGAGAGGGTTCTTTGCGGTGCTGTAGAGCATACAAACATAGTGTCCGTCTGTGTAGGAGAAACCAATGGTGTGTTTTTTAGTGCATCTGCTGCCAGTGTCCACCAGAAACTCTTCGTCCTCATCCTGCACCACTGTGATGCCTTCTGGCAGGTAGAGGTCAAACTGCAAGTCACGGTACTCTGCATCAGGGTTGTCCAGAAGGACTTCCACTTCCAGTTCTTCGCCTGGCTCGATTTCGAAGTCAGCAAAATACAGCTTATCATCAGCGAATGCGCTGCTTGCAACCGCGAACAGCATTGCCATCAAAAGAGTAAAGTTCTTTTTCATACGCTTTAAGTTTTGAATGATTAATAAAGATTGATAATAATACCATTGCCCTAAATAACTCAGGGGCATCAAATCGAAGGTTGACACCCCTGAGTGAATCGTTCGCTAGATTATTTCACATACACGCTCTTCGTTGTGCCGTTAGAATAGCGAAGAATGTTCACGCCCTGCTGAAGAGTTTCAACAAGTTTGCCATCCAATGTGTAGATTTGGAATTCTCCATCATCGGCAATGACATCCTCTATGCCATCAGCACCCTTCACGGTGAATCCGAAGGAGAACTCATCATAGGTAGGACCTGTCGCATCCGTCTTCGAGAGGCTGACATTGCGGAAGGAACCAGTCTTCGCTCCAGGTGCAACATTGTCATCTGCCTTCAATGTGATGGTCAGAATATCACCACTATTGCCAGAGAGCGGGTTCTTTGCGGTGCTGTAGAGCATGCATACATAGTGACCATCCGTGTAGGAGAAGCCAATGGTGTGCTTCTTGGTGCATCTGTCACCTTTATCCACCATGAACTCCTCGTCCTCATCCTGCACCACCGTGATGCCTTCGGGCAGGTAGAGGTCAAACTGCAAGTCACGGTACTCAGCACCAGGATTGTCCAGAAGGACTTCCACTTCCAGTTCTTCGCCTGGCTCTATCTCGAAGTCCTCGAAATACAGCTTGTCCGTTCCTGACAGTCCTTCTGCTTTACGTGTCTTGGCTTCAGAATTATCCACGCCAAGGATGATATTCACCACTTTGGTCACGTCAAAGACATTCACGATGCCGTCACCATTCACGTCAGCAGCTGCAAACACAAATCCATCGTTAGGTGAGCCAAGGATGTAATTCACCATCGCTGTCACATCGAAGACATTCACTGTTCCATCACCATTGGCATCACCAGCAAGTTTAGGCTGTTCCGGTGCTTTATAGGTGGCAGTTACAGTCACGGCTGATGCTGGCATGATGAAACTGTTGCCCGTGAGTTCTACAGTTTTCCCTCCTGTCGTGGTGACCTTGAGAGATTCCAAGGTGCAGCCGTCTTCA
>ONDH01000049.1 GCA_900316505.1 uncultured Prevotellaceae bacterium | reverse complement strand
CAAATTATAGCGTGTTTTGACGATGTGGCAATGAATGAAGTGTGGGAAAGGAATAAAAACGCCCCCAACCATGAAGTGATGGTAGGAGGCGGAAGGGGGGTCTCTTTTGAAATGAGACAATTATTCTTCCAGCAAGTCACAGAACATCAGACGGGTTCTGAGCTTGCGAGGATGTTGCAAGCGTTCTGCGAGAGGTTGCAATTTGACAGAAGGAATGATTCAACCATTGTTTGTTAGATGCCAGAACGTTTCAACATCTCACGCATGGAGATCACAAAGGGGTTACTGTCTCTGTTCGTATGACCTACAGCCTCATATCGACGTTCAGCCTCGTCCGCCATTTCACGAAAACGACGAGCTTCATCACCATAGAGTGTAGGTATAGCTTTGATTGCTGTTGCCATAATTCGTTTCCTTTCTTTATTCTATTCCGCTGCAAAGATACACACTTTTCTTCTTTTTCTCCAAATTTTTCCTTAACTATTTCTTTTTCATTCATTCACCAGCACCTTTCCGTCCGGCGTCATTCCCTCCACGCTGATGTACATCTCCTCGCACGTGGAGTTGTTGAAGAACTCCACCTTGGCTTTGCCCTGTGCATCGGTGGTGATGTCGGGCTGCCACCAAATGGTGCGGCGGAAGTCCGCCATGGGAGGTATCACGCTGTAGTCCTCCGTCCTGAACGTGGAGGCTTGGTTGAAGCCCTGGAAGTAGGTGCGGCGGAGTCCCTTTCGGCTCTCGGTGGAGAAAAGGCGATGGGTGTAGAGGTATACGATAATGTTATGTATGGGACTGTCGATAATGTCCCACTTCCCTAAGGTGGGAGACATCATTTCATTAAATACAATATAGATGGATTTTACATAATTAAGCCATTCGGAATACCCGCCACCATCGTTGTTGTCGACAACCATTGCGATGCCTCTGCCACTTATTTTATGTTCTTCAAGTCCATACTTGTCCAGCTCCGCATTCAATTTGTCTCTGATAAAATCAATAGTCCTTGGCACAGGCTCTCCCCTGTCGAGGATGTTGTCCAGTTCCCTGTCTGCGTTATAGTAGATTGTCGCGTATTGTTTTCCGTACGCCTCATTCTTCCATCTCCAGTTGTCATTGGTGAAGTACCGCCTCTTCGCCTTCACCGTCACGTTCTGCAGCACATGGTCTTTTTCCGTGATGGGGATGAATTCATCCTCTTCCTCCAGTTCCTCGAAGGGCTTCTTCACAAAGGCGTTAGGTGCAAGCGGATGAAGGATGGTTGTCTCTGAAGGTGTGAGATACCTCGGATTTGGCGAGAACTGCCTGTCGATGCCCACATAATAGGTCTTCCTCTTCTCCTTTTCCTTGTCCTTCTTCTTGATGTCTCTTGTCGTGTAGATGCACATTTTCCATTCACCGTCCAGGAAAGGCATCTTGAAGGCATAGTTGCCCTCAGCGTCCGTCACGGCATTTCCGATGAGGCTCTGCCCCTTCTCGTTGTAGAGGCTCACATACATGCGCACATTTGAAACAGGATTGTGTTTGCGGTACGCTTTCAGCTGGCCGTTCAGATAGAACTGGTCCTCAATGGGCTGTGCCTTGCGGAAGGTGTACTTCTCTGACATCAGCCGCCAGTCATATCTGCGCCAGCCCTGCGTCAGCATCAGCAGGTCGGCATTCTGCCTGTGTTCCTTGTCGTCTGCCTCGAAGTAGTAATCCACATTGCGGATGTATCCCCTCACTTCTGAGCTTAGCAGCATCCATGTCTTCATGTTCCCCTGCTTGCCGTTCGTCATCGTCTTTGCATCTATCGCTGAGAAGGACAGGTTGGCGTTGGGACGTGTCTTCAGTTCCATCTCCACCTTGCCGCAGGGCTTCAGCCTCTTGGTGATGGCGGTGACCTGTATGCTGTCTGATTTGTCAGGTTTCGGACAAATGAAAAACAGCCTTTCCGCCATGATGGCACCCCTGCTGTCGAACACCGTCATCTGGTTCACCCCCTCAGGCATTGCCTGCCTGTCCAACTCTATCTCCATCAGGGGAGAAGCGGTGAGCGTGTCACAGCGATAGATGTTCCCGTCGTGCATGATGACATAGCCAAGCATGCTCCCACAGATGCCGTCGCTGCATTGGAGGGTGGCGAGCATATTCTCATTGACGGCATCCACATGGAGGGCACATCCGTCTCTTTTTGCCTCTGGCAAGTTGAAGAACTGCACCTGATTTTTCTCCTTCTTCCGGAGATTCCGCATCTGCAAGGAGAGTCTTCCTGTATCGGGAACCACCTCGAAGAGCCCCCTGCCCAATGTGTCGGTCTTGACGGATCGCCCCCCTCTGGATAGAACTGCACGCTGATGGTCTTCATCAAATCATCCGTATAGATACCTTCACCGGCAGCCCGCACATAGAGGGAGTCCAGTGGCTCCCGGCGGTTGGGCAACCTGTTGTGGTAAGGGATATGGGCGATGGTCAGGTCAGAGTAGTCACCCTCTGTCTTCGGTGTCTTGAAGATGGGGATGACACGGGAGAAGACAGCGTTCGTACCCCAGTTCGTCATGTAGCGCGTGTAGGCACGCACCTCATAAAGACCAGAACCCAGAATCGTATCGAGCTTCATCTCCCCGTGCGACTGCCCCAGCGAGTCAATGGGATATTTCAAGGTCTGCAACACGTCGCCAGTCGGGTTGAGCAGCTCCACGTACAGCACCTTGCTCAAATCAGAAGCGTGTCCATCATACGTCCTGGTCACGTATGCCTTGAACCAGAGTGTCTCGTTCTCGAAGTAGCCCATGTTGTCGAAATGCAGGTACACCTTCTCCTGCGGCACCACCTTGTTGAAGTTCATCGCCTTCTGGATGTACGACAGGATGCGTGACGTCTCCTCGCTCTGCGCATGGAGAGGCAGGGCGAGAAGCACAAGAAATAATATGTATATCAGACGCTTCATGGGTTGTTACTACTTATATAACGAATAAGAGAGGCAAAGTTATACAAAAAAAGTCATTATTTCTTCATTTTTCAAGTTTTACAGTTGTGGGAGTGCAGAACTTCCCAGCCCTGCACATCCCATGATGAAGTCTTCACCTTTTCTAAATCTTTTATTAATTTTACTATTTGCTATTAGAAAAAGGGTTAGCTTTTTCATATTGTTATTGTTTTTTAATTGTCTTCTACCTCTATATTACCCATTTGTGTCAAAATGTATAATCAAAGGCGCAACTTTTTTACATCAATGTCGCATTTTTAACATTTCGTACGGCAAAGTTTTCCTATTTCCTATAATAGACTTTCTTGCCATTCTGGATGTAAAGTCCCGTTTTTAGATTGGAGGCATCCACCTGACGGCCTTGCAGGTCGTATATGACAGGGATGTCATCTTTCTCGTCACCTTGTTCCACCTGAGAAATACCAGTGGCAATGTCGCCAACATACTGACCAATGAAGAAGATGCTGCCTGTGGAGCGCTCGCTGATCGTGTAGAAGAACGGACGGCTGGCATGAAAGGCGACCCTACGAGGCTCACCGCTCTCTGATAATCCAACATGAGTGATGGCTGCAGCCTTTGTTCCCTCCTCGTCGAGGTCGATTGAGGCTTTCTGGAATATGTCGCTGATGAAAACAAGCCGGTTCTCAGATCCGAAATTGGGGAATTCGGCTTCTTCTGAAAAAGCTGACTGCATACCCATTTCTTTCAGCACTTGCTCTAACTTTGTACTGCTTTCGGTCTTGATGCGTGGCATTTTAAGGTCCACCATGCAATCTCCATATCCTTGGAACTGCCAGTTATGGCCATCCATCGTTGCAAGCACGTCGGGAATGCTCTTTCCCTCGCGTGGAAGGAAGAGGGTCATCAAGTATGCCCCATTTCCATAAGGCAGACGCACTGCTTGACAAAGCTCGTTCTCTATATACTGGAACACCTCTTCTTGACTCATCATCGGCACCTGCTCACCTCCATTGAAAGCCTCTTCGCGAGTGTTTACCTTGTTGAACTTCTTTGTCCAGACGCCCTTGAAGTAGAGGGCGTTAAGCAGATAGCTGACAGCTCCGCAGTTGAATGATTCCTTGTTAAAAAACTTGGGAATCATCCCGTGTGTCTTGTCATTTCCCCACTGATTGATGACATCTATCGTCGCGTCATCATAAAAGTTGAGTGACGCAGGAGTGGCGTCATAGTATTTGTTGGCAATATCCACAAAACCTTGTTGCAACTCATAATTCTTTCCCTTGTTTACATAAATGGTGTTCGCCATTTCCGTTGATGTTTCCTTGTCAAGCAAAGAGGTCTCAGTGAGCATCTTACGGCAGAACTGGTTGATGCCATCAGCCCCCATCCCGCCAAAGCCCAACACATCACAAATCTCCTGCTGCGTCTTGCCGGCAGCTCCGTTGTTCACCATGCCCAATGCATAGGTGACGCTCAACGGAGACATGATGCAGTCCTCATTGCCACGTGCTCTGCGGAAGAGGTCGAAAGCAAAGCTGTTGTTGTTCTCCACCAATTGCTTTTCTTCTGTTGTCAACTTGATGTCCTTTCTGGGATTCTCCAACGGTTCACCCATATACTGACCGATGAAGAAGATGCTGCCTGTGGAGCGCTCGCTGATGATGTACAGGAATGGCCTGTCAGCGATGAATTCCACATATCGCTGCATTGCTTCGTCAACCAGCGAGACGACTGTGGCTGCAGCAGCTTCCGTCCCCATCTCATCAAGCTTCAGATGCGCTTTCTGTCTCATCATGCTGATCCAACATTGGTCTGAATTCTCTTCGTCGTTGCCAAGGTGGCAGAAGTTCATGAAGCCGTGACCATTATCAAAGGAGTTTCCCATGCCCAGCGATTTCATGATGTCTTTCAAATCCTGGTTCGTGTCGGTTTCTATGCGGGGCATGTTCAGCCACACCTCATAGTATTGGTATTCGGCAGCATTCCAGTTTGTTCCATTCAAGGCAGCCAGCACGTCATCTAAAGTCTTCCCATAGCAAGGCAGGAAGAGTGTCATCTGATAGGAGCCGTTGCCATAAGGAAGGATGACAGATTGGTAGAGGTCGTTTTCTGCATAACGAAACTCATTCGTCTGGCTCATCATCATGGCTGTTCTCTGCTCGTCGTCAAAATACATGTTTTGGGTGTTCTTCTCGTCGAATGGTTTTCCCCATGCACCTTTGAAGCATATGGCATTCAGGAGGAAACTCACCAAATTGGGGTCTTGCAAATCCTCTGGCTTCAGCAAGTCACGAATCATTCCGTCTGTATGGTCTGTTGCCCACTGGTTGATGACACCCAACGTTGCCTCGTTGCTGAAGCTGACCACAGAGGGCGTTGCGTCGTAGTAAGTCGCAGCGGCGTCCTTGAAAGCAGTTTTCAGCGAGATGTCCTTCCTGTCATCATTGAAATAGATGGTGTTGGCAATAGCCACCCGGGTGTCCTCGTCAAGCAAGGCACTTTCCGTGAGCATCTTGCGACAGAAGGCATTCATCGTGGCCACATCGGCATAACCCGTCTGGCGCCCGCCCGATAGCACTTGGGAAATCTCCTCGCGCGTGATGCCGTCAGCACCATTATTCAGCATTCCCAACGCATAGGTGATGCTCAATGGGGATATGACGTGGTTTTCTGTATCTCGGGTTTTACGGAACAGGTTAAATGCGAAATCACTATTTTGTTCCACCAATGCACGTTCTGCCTCAGTCAAAGTAATAGTTTTTGACTTGCCATTCTGGGCTAATGCTGTCGTTGCCACCAGAAAGGAGATTGTCATTAAGAAAAGAGTGAACTTTTTCATGATTGTAAATTTTATTAGTTGTTTCTACTTCTATATTACCCGTTTTACTAAAAATGTATAATCAAAGGAGCAACTTTTTTACATCAATGTCGCATTTTTAACATTTCGTGCGGCAAAGTTTTCCTATTTCCTGTAATAGACTTTCTTGCCGTTCTTCCAACTTTTCAATGTCTCCCACTCTTGAGGAAGTAATTCTGTTCCGAACTCGCTCATCTTCGTGTTGAGTATAATAAAGGTATAGCCGCCGTGCCCAGCATGGCTAGGAGTGATGTAAATTCTAAACGTCTCTTTCTGCTTGTCTTTCAATTCTTTTTCCGAGCTAAAGATGAGTAGTGGAAAAGAATTCATTTTAGTTTCATAGCAGAACTTACAACGCGTGTCGGGATGTTGTTCTATGTACTTCCAAGTTTCTTCACAAAAAACTTTATAAACATCCCGTATCATCTCTTTTGATGGGAACTGATAGGTGGTTGCATTCATTTCAGTGCTCCATTCATAGCCCTTCCTGACACCCCCGATAAACCACTTCCCCAAGTCCTGACACTCTCTATCCTTACGAACGTAGCAGTGCTGTTTCTTGATACCTTTTTCCTTGAATATCTTGTTCAACACTTTTCCATACGACTTCTTATCTACATATTTTGGTGTTAATGTCTCATCTCCTCCAATTATTTTGTAATAACACATATAGCCAGACAAAGACACGGGGTCTGTTTCTTCCACCTTCATCTCTGCAGTGGATGGATGAAGTTCAAACACCATGGCTTCTGGCACTTGAGGATAATGATAGCTCAATGATCTTGGGCTATGATATTGTACAGTGTTTTGTAATTGCCTGTCCCCTTTCGAACAATCATTATCTCCAAATGTGGCTACATAGACGAGCGTATCCATCCTGTCGTTATGAATCTCCTTCATATACACTTCATTGCTTACATCTGATAGTGTCATGAAAGTCTGACGGATGGAATCCGCCATCTGTCTTCTATTGGCATTCCATACTGAGTGAGAATATATCTCTTCTCCAGTCTTGGGCTTCTTTGGATACGTTGTATAGCCAAAACTGAATTTCATTGTGTTCATGTATTCCCCGTCATATTCATACATTCCCTCTGGTTCAATCCCTATTGTCCGTGCATGCGCAAATAGGCTATCCACGATAGGATTGCTTTTCAGTCTTTCTTGCAGACTTTCTTGTCCATAGGCAAAGCAGCAAATGAGCATTGCCCAAAGTATGATAATGATTCTTTTCATATCTTGTTCCTCCTGATGATTTATTTCTTATAATACAAAACCTTGCCGTTCACCCAACTCATCATGATTCCTATTTTTTCTTCCGATAATTGTCCAAGAATAGGTATCCGGGGATGCCAAAGGTGCCGTCTTGCAGGATGAGCATCTCTGGATCGGTTTGGGGACCGTTCCCACGCTGGAAGGCTATGTAGAGTCGCAGAAGTTCCTCTTCTCCCAGATAGACGGTATTCTTCAGCGTTGGATACTTTTGCTGCAGTTCTTTCAGTTCCTGCTTGCTGGTGAATTTAGGTGTGGCGACAGGCAGGAAGACAGCTTCCTTGTCTATCTCGGCACGCCTTGCTTGATAAAGGCTGTCGATTTTTTGCAGGCCATCAGGTCTGTAGCAGCTAAGTGGCAGGAGCAGCACTTTCTTGCCCTTGTAGGGAGCATACAACTTCTTGATGACATCAGCCGCAATGGATTGGTCGGCTGGATAGCTTCTGGCCTCATAATCATGTAGGTCATAATCTAATGCAGCTTTTGACAATATCCGTGTGTGTGGCGACTTGAAATTCTCCACAATTCCTCTGACCTTTTGTCGCAGTTCTGGGTTCCGCTGCAGCCTGTCATACATATTTGTAGTCAAGTATTCGCCAATCAGCGTCTCCCCAATCCCCAACCGTTCAGCTGCGGCAAAGGTGTTGATGCTGTCATTCTCGTGTGTTTGCGCTTCTGTCCCTGGTTGGAACAGGATGAAAGTGAAAAGGCCGGGGAGCTTACTGAGAAGAAACTCATAGTCTTTTGTGGCGGAGATGGTGGGGTCATCCCAATGACATTCCGTGATGAAGGAGAGGTCGAGAGAAATGCTGTCAGCCTCTAACTCCTGCATTGAGAAGCGCCTTTTGGGGTATTTTTTATTATTGGAGGTGTCTTTATTATAGAGGTCAACCACCTTCCTGTATTTGATCATGAGAGGCGACAGCATTCGCATGTAGGCAATAAAGGCATGGTCGATTTGTACATTCATCTGGATCAGCTTCTGTTCTGTGGGGGTGAAATGGTGCTTGGCTGCCAGATAGCGGCAAACCTCCATCCGTGTCTCAAGTTCGTCGTGCAGCGGTTGCCATGTGTCGGCTGCCAATTTGCCTGTCTCTGACCAGCTGAGAGTGCCCCTTGGGTCGGCAATTTCTTTTTCGTAAAGGAAGGGGTAGTTGGTGAGCAGGCGGCTGTAGTCTCCCTTTTCACTTCGGATGGTCACCTGCTGGTTGTATTCACCCCAATGGCTGATATCCACCTGAAGATGGTCGCCAGGAATCAGGAGGACGGGAATACGACCGCCGGGGATGAACAATTCGTCCATCGTGGGTTTAGCCACCATGGTCTTGAAAGAAAATGTGCCGTCCTTTGCCACATAAAAGCGGTCGAAAGCACCTCCTCCAAGCCTGAGCTGCTTCCGTAAAGCTTTCTCGGCATAGGAGTAGCCTTCACGGTGAATATTGCCCCACTGGTCATATTGGCTTTGGGTGATGCGTCCTGTCACATAGACAGTATCCACACAGAAGAAACTCTCTGGGAAGGGATTGTCTGCCACTTCCTTCTTGGGAAAGACATTCCAGTCCTGCCCTTTCTCACGAATGCCGTAGAACTGGAAAGACCATTGCAGATCAGGTCCTTCAATGCAATCGAACACACGGGTTCCCTCTGGCAGAGGCTCGAAGGAGATGGATATTTCTTTCACTCCATCTTCTTTCACGTTGTACCCTTTGTCCAACTGGAAGCCCTTGCAACTCTTGATGGGATAGCGTCGCCCCTCCTCATCCACCAGATAGGTGGAAGAGCGGAAACTGAAGGAGGTGCCCGTGTAATGGCTGAAATCGAAATACAGCGTGGTCTGTTCCTTGCCGAACTCCACTTTGGAGATTTCTATGCCAAATGTAAAGAGAGCGCTGAATTCTGGATGCTCAATGGTTCTCACCATATCGGACGATGCACTTCCATTGGCCTGTGCCCAAGTGCAGAGAGAGAAGAGCATTGCCCAAAGTAAAATGATGGTCTTTTTCATATTCTTTCTTTTTTGTTGATGACTGACTATCGGGGACTCTCCCATGTTCTTTCTTCCTTTTCCCGACTGCGGGTGTAGATGGAGAATTCTATCTCGCTCATCTTACGAGAGTAGTAGGTGGCTTCTCCATTCTTCCATGTTTTCAGTTCAGGCCACTCCAAAGGTATCCACAACTCTCCCTTCGTGTCGAAAGTGAGGATATGGTACTCGTTGTTTTGGTCTCGATGCACGAAGATGCGATAATCCTCAACGGCACCCGCTCCGTTCTCGCCAGAGAAGACAGGACATAGTTTCTCCTCGTATCTCACCTTGGGATAAAACTTGTATCTGATATGGGGATGCTCCTTGAGGTACGCCTTTGTGGTGAGCACGATTTGCTGTAGCAGGTAATCAGCCTGTTCCTTCGAGTGTGTCGTGTAAATCATTCCCTTGCTTTCCGATGTGGGTCTGAGCCTTCTTGTTACCCACCGATGAGTCTGCTCGTCATAATCTCCTCTCTGGTAGGGTGCATGAACATAAAATGCCATATTGTTGAGGGTGGGACTGAAGGACACAATGGAGTCGTGGCTGAGGTGGATGGAACGGCTGGTTACATTGGCAGCATTGCTGAGCAATCTGTCAATCCTCTTACTGTAGTCCTTCTTGTCAAAGGGTTCAATCTCTCCTCTCACCGTATCGACATCATAGCGATAATCGAATTGTCCTTGCCCCTTTAGCGGCCAACCTTCGTGCTCATAGTGCTGCGGATTACTTCTGGACATTGGATTGTACTCATATTTGAGGGCTTCCTGACCAGCCAACGTGGGGAATAGTAGCTGCTGAAATGTGTCAACAATCAACCTCCGATTGCCCTTGTTGAGACTATATAGGCTTTTCCCATTTTTTAGCATAATGGCATATTTGATGCTGTCTGTCCCGTCGTGATGGTATTCCCACAGGTTGCTCTCTTCCGCATCTTGCGCGAGTGAACGGCAAGTCTTTCGGATGGCATCATAAACAGGTCGGGCTGCTTGATTGTTAAGACGTTTGAGACTGTCAGTCAGTTGGGTGATGGAATCGTTGGCATATTTGAAGGAATAGGCATCGGGGTTGGATTCAAGGAAGATGGTGACACTTTCGTAATAGGTGCCGTTGTAGGCACAGACAAATGTCACATGACTCCCTTCTATGGAATACGCCTTGTCCACCAAACTGGCTATTTTAGGGTTGGTCTGTGCCTGCAGACCTAACGCCAGCCATAAAGTTGTAAATATGTAGATAACTCTTTTCATGTCGTTAGGGTTTAATTAGTAAAGTTCGTCACCCATCGCTAATTCCATCGACTTGGTCATCCGCTCTCCACGTTCTCGGATTTCACGTTCCACTTCTTCATAAGTGGAATGAAACCTTTGTTCATCGGCTATCCATATAGAATAGCCTGCATATTCTATTGCCACCTCACCTTCCAACGGTTTTCTCGTGTCTATGATGGTGGGCTCTGACTCTTCTTCTGACGCAATATAGTAGGGCGGTTCTGTGAAGATGATGGTGTCAGGATGGGCGTTCTTTTGCTTAGGTTGAGCCTTCTCTTCTTTCATAGGTGAAAGCTTCGCCATATACGTCTTCTGAGGTCTTGTTATTCTTTGTATCTCCTTCACTTTTGTTACCGTGTCTGCGCTCTCATCCTGTTCCACTGGTTTCAGGGGCTGTTCCTCCACTTTTTTTGTTTCTGTCTGTGGGGCAGTCTTGATGGTGTCTGCTTGTGCGATGAGATGAGGCTTTTCATCGTTCCGGCTGTTGAAATAGAAGCCTAATCCCAACAGCAGGGCGATAGCGGCTGCTATGCCTGCATACTTCCACCAAGCTATGCTTTTCTGCTTCTCTTCCACTTCCACCTTCCCCTCATCGAACAGGGCGAACATATCCTTGTAGGTTGCCCATTCACCTGCCACCTCATGGGTGCGGAAGAACTCTGCCAATTGTGCCTCTTCCTCCAATGTGGAAGTGCCGTCCATGAAACGTTGGAGCAGTCGCTCCACTTCTTGTGTTGTCATTTGTGTATGTCTTTTCATTGTTGGTTCCTCCTTTTTAGTTGTTCCAATAGTTGGTGTCGCGCTCTTGTCAGTAGGGTTGACACTGATGATTGTGTGATGCCGAGCAGGGTGGCTATCTCGCTCAGTTCCCGATGTTCCAGTTGCCGCATCTTCAGGATGATTCCGCAGGTGTCGGGCAACTGCTCGATTTGTCGGAAGAGCCAATGCTCCAGTTCCTTGTATTCGAGTGCATCATGCTGATTCTGATCCTTGGCGATGACTTCCACCTGCTCGATGTCTTCTTGCTTGTGGTGCAATCGGATGTTGTCTATGCAGGCGTGACGTGCCGCAATGCTTGCCAACCGTTCCACGGGGTCATCTCCTCCGATGCGTTCATGGATAGCCCACAGCCGCAACATCACGTCTTGTGCCACGTCTTTAGCCTCTTCTTCGGAGAAGCCGAATACATGTGCCACACGCAATGCTTGTGTGCGCATTTCCTTCACCTTATGTTCGAACTCTTTTGGTGTCATCTCACCTATATAACGAATGAACATGGCAAAGTTAAACAAAAAAATGCATCTTTTTTCAAAAAAAGTTCATTTCATGCCAGAAAGACACTTTTTGAAACGGAAATGTTTTAAAAATGAAAGAATGAAAAAATGAAAGAATGAAAGCGAAAGAACGCCTTGCGCAGCGTATAGGAAGGAGCACTCTACGAGTGGAAATCAAACAAATCTTTTAAAATCATTCAAATATATTTTCAGACAAGACAATCCATATATAATCCTATTCAAGTTTGACTTCGTCGAGCTAAAGGTTCTGAAGTAGTTAAGTAGTCAGTAGTTAAGTAGTTAAGCCGATACCAAGTCAACTGTTGAAGTGAAAAGTG
>ONDH01000051.1 GCA_900316505.1 uncultured Prevotellaceae bacterium | reverse complement strand
TCCCAAGAACTTCATTAAAAAGAAAAATATAAAAAAACAGGTGAAAATATAAAAAAACATGATCTTTTTATCTATTTTTATTTGTTTTTATCTATTTTTATTTCGGCGCCAACGGCGCAACTTCTTATACCGAACTCACGTTAAAACAAGTTCCTGCGGAACGATTGAGCGGATTGAGCTGATTTAACGGATTTTCGCTTATGGATAAGCCATTACTTGGATTCATTCTGATTACTCGGATTAGAGCCTCGCACGGCTCTTGTAACCATCCGGATGGGCTTTCGTCAAGAAAGCGAAAATCAGCTAAATCTGCAATCTGTGGTTTTATTTCTTGCGAGTGTTTTTTGTTTAAGGCAAACACAGGAATATACTGGTGAGCCGAATTTAGTCCGAAAAAGGTGTTTTCACCCGAAAAGCGTTAATTTTCGACAAAAACGTGGGCGAACGGCAAAAAAACTCCTAACTCCTAACTCCTAACTCCTAACTTTTACTTACCTTTGTAGCGCAATTTGACTAAACCTAAACTTTACAAACCCAAAACCTACACCAAAACAAAAAAAATGGGCAATGAGGATAGCGCCATCAAGGGACTACTTGACTCGATGACTCCCATCACACTGGAGGAAATGTCGGACATCCGTCTGATGAATCGCCTCGACACCAAATATGTGGCGTCGAAGGAGCAGTTGGTGCAGTTGCTCGGACTGGTGCAGGACAAGTATTTTGTGCAGGAGACGCTCGAAAGGCGCATCATCCCCTATCTGACCACTTACTATGACACTGACGACCACCTCATGTACATCATGCATCACAACAAACGGGCACGACGCATGAAGGTGAGGGTAAGGACGTATGTGGCAAGCCATCTGACATTTCTGGAGGTGAAGAACAAGAACAACCATGCGCGCACGAAGAAGAAGAGGATTGAGGTGCCGAGCCAGGATGATTTCCGAGGTGTGGAAGGGGCACATGAGCTGGTGCAACGAAAGACGGGGCTTGACCTCGACAAGCTGAATGCGGTGGTGAGGAATCAGTTCGAACGCGTGACATTGGTGAACAAGGGGAAGACGGAGCGCCTGACGATTGACTTCAACATCGGGTTCCACAACTTCGAGACGGGACATGACCACGGGACTGACCAGTTGGTCATCATCGAACTGAAACGTGACGGCAACGTGTTCTCGCCGGTGTGCAACCTATTGAGAGACATCCACGTGCACCCCACAGGCTTCTCAAAGTGCTGCATCGGCATGGCACTGACTGACCCTGGATTGAAACAAAACAATTTCAAGCCCAAGCTACGTAATCTGGAGAAAATCAACGGGAGAAGGTTTATAGATCATGAACTCTAATTATCAATTGTCAATTATCAATTATCAATTAAAAAATAATGGATGCTCTTAACGACTTTTTTGCAGTGCTGTCAAGCGATACATGCAGAATCCTTGACTTGTTCCTGCGACTGATTATCAACACGGTTTTCACCATCATCATTGCCCGTGCCTTCTATTTTCCGAAGGCACGCCGTCGCGATTTCTTCTTCACCTACATTCTGGTGGGTTTCTGTATCTTCATGCTGATTCACTTGATGGGCGACGCGAAAATCAAGACGGGTATTGCAATGGGTCTGTTCGCCATCTTCTGCATCATGCGTTACCGCACAGAGTCAGTACCCATCCGTGAGATGACGTACCTCTTCCTCATCATCTCGCTGGCTGCAATCAATGGTTTAGCTTGGGCTGCAGACATTAGTCCGAAACACCCTGAGTTTGCAGGTCCTCTGATGACGAGCATGGGTGAACTGATTCTGACGGACGCTGTGTTTGTGCTGGGCGTATGGATTGCTGAAGCTAACAAGTTGGTGAAGAGTCTGTCGTCGAAATACATCAAGTATGACAAGATTGACCTCATCAAACCCAGCATGCGCAAGGAGCTTATCGAGGACTTGAAGAATCGCACAGGTCTGGACATTACAAATGTATCCATCGGATCCATCGACTTCCTGAAGGACATGGCACTCATCAAAATCTACTACAACACGGACGAGGAGGATGAGTCGGCTCAGAAAATGCCGAAGGAATACGCCTGAGCATGTACCATTTACCATGTACAATGTACAATTGGGGCTAACGCAACGTAAACACAGAAGACTTATGAAACTTAGACTTTTCACTTTTATCTTTTCACTTTTCACTTTCCTGGTGACCTTTGCCCAAAGTGATGACTTCGGCATGGACTTCTCGCTTGATGTGGAGAAGAAGATACGTCCGGGGATGAGTTTCAGCGTGGAGGGTGAAGCACGGACACAGGACAACACGCGGAAGATTGAGCGTTGGACAGTGGGGGGCGTGTTTGACATGCGACTGTATCAGAGCCCTTCGAAGAAGGTCAACCTGAAGGCATCGTTGGGATGGAAGTACATGTGGCGCTACTTCTTGCCCGAGGTGAACACGAAGTACAGTTATAGCCTGGACGGGGATGGGAATGCCGTGCCTGTATATGATGGCTATAACGACAAGGAAGGTTATTGGCGTGGCAGCCACCGCCTCAGCGCAAGTTTGTCTGCATCCTACAAGCCCTCGAAGCGCTGGGAGTTCTCGCTGAAGGAGACGTTCCAATACACCTATTCACGCAAGGCAAACACGATGGTGGCGAAGTATCGCCTGATAGACGAGGATGACCCTGACGGGGGCACATACCTCAAGGGCGTGGATGAGAAGCAATATGAGTCGAAAGACCGCTCGGTGCTGCGCTCGAAGGCTACGGTGCAGTACAACATACGTCATTGCCCTGTCAACCCCTACGCCTCTGTGGATTACGGTTGCGGACTGAACTACACCACGAACAAGTGGAAGTTCACGGCTGGTACGGACATCAATCTGACCAAGCAGCATCAACTGGATGTGTTCTACCGCTATCAGACAGAGGATGACGATGATGACCCCAACGGGCATCTGATTGGCATCGGATACAAATTGAAATTCTAATGATATAATTATGAAGAAACTGATTTATCTTTGTTGCGCCCTCATGATGGGAAGCGTGCTCTTCTCAGCATGTGGCAGCGACGACGAACCTGCCGCTCCAGACAAGGGAGGACAGGAAGAACAGGAAGAGAAGCCTGACACAACGAAACCTGAAGAACCTGTCGAGGTGAATGACTCATTGGTGGTCATCACGTACAGCGGCTCCACTGCCACCGTGAACATCCCCGAGGAGATGGAAGGTGTGACTTGCGAGAGCGGCACCAGTGCCCACGTGGTACTGACCAGCACCAACACCGCGAAGGAACTCTACTATGCCATCGAGGGCAGCAGCACGAATGGTTCCCTCACCATCAACGGCACCTACAAACTCTCTGTGATGCTGAACGGTGTGAACCTCACCTCCAACCAGGGTGCTGCCATCAATATCCAATGCGGTAAGCGCATCAACCTCATCATGAAGGACGGTTCAACGAACACGCTGGCTGACTATGCCGCAGGTGAACAGAAGGCATGCCTCTACACGAAGGGACACTTCGAGATTGAAGGTAACGGAACGCTGAACGTGACGGGCAATGCCAACCATGCCATCGCATCGAAGGAATACCTCCAGATTAAGAAGTCGGTGAAGGCAATCAACATCAAAAAGGCTGCCAATGACGCCATCCATGTGGGACAGTTCTTCCAGATGAATGGTGGTGAAGTGACCATCGACGAGAACACCTTGAACGACGGCATCCAAGTGGAATACGAGACTGACGACAATGACCAGATTGTGGCAGACGAGGAGAACACGGGCAGTGTCATCATCAAGGCTGGCACCATCAACATCACTGTGAACAGCGCTGAAGATGCAAAGGGCGTGAAGGCTGAAGGTGACGTCACCATCAGTGGCGGCACCATCAACATCGAGGCAAAGAGCAATGGTTCACGTGGCATTCAGGCAGACGGCAATATGACCATCGGTGAGGAGAGTGGCACCACCACCATCACCATCGCTGCAACGGGCAAGAAATGCACAGTGCCTGAAGATAGCGAAGACCCACACAAATGCTGGGGCATCAAGATAGATGGTGAACTCACCATGAATGCAGGCACCTTGACAGTGACCAAGGATGGAGTCACCACCAAGAACGGCATCCGATGCGGAAGTTACACGAAGAATGGTGGTACAATAAAGGCACTCATCAAGGAAGACGAATAAAAAAGAATGGGACACTGCGGTGCCCCATTCTTTTTATCCTGTTCTCACTTATTTGCTTGCCTCAAACTCGTGCATCAGCGGGATGATGTCTTTCACCTCACCGAAACTGTCGAGGATGCGTTTGCCTTCAGCATCTGAGACTTTCTTGTCATCCTTGTAGTAGGTGCTGATCATGTCCTCCTTCTGGTAGTTATAGTCCTGCTGGTCAGCAAAACGATAGACGGGTACGCTGTTCTCCAGTTTGGTGTAGTCAGCACGGAAACAGCCTGTGCCGCAACCACCTGCCGAGCCCACCACGTTATTCTCGTGGAAGAGAAGGTGTGTCTTGTAATAGGTGGAGGCAATCATCTGGATGTTATTCTCACTATGAATGGCAAAGATGGCTTGGTTGCCATCATCTTCCGTAGATACCCACAGTTCGGGGTTGTTGTCCTCGTCGAAGTCATAGAGGGCCAGTTTGCTGAACTTGACGTCAGGTATCTCGTACTGGGCATCGTACATCTTCTTCATCTTGGCGAAGTTCTCGACAGTGGTGGAAGCCCACACAGGTGCCATGCCGTCCCACTTGTAGGTCTGCTTGATGGAGAAGCCCCAAGGCATGATGTATTCTGTCACCACAACATCCTTACCCTTCTGAGGCAGGGAGATGTGCACAAAGTCCACGCTGGGGTCGGCAAAGGAAGGCATGAACTGCACCAACTGCACATCAAACTCAGGGGTGAGTGTGCCCTTCGTGGCATCGTAGTCGTAGAAGAGGGAGATGGGATGAGGAGTCAAGCCATGATAGCGGGTATAGACCACAGCAAAGAGTTTGTGACCATTGGAGCGTTTCCATACGCAAGCCTCGATGTCCTCGCCATCATCGCCCAACTCAGCGGCGCTCACATAGCCATTAGGAGTGTCCACCACAATGGCATAAGAGTCTTCATGATTTTCGTTCGTGACGGGGCTTGCCAGCAATGCCGTGGCAGGAGCTGTTCGCCATGTTTTGTTGAAAGCGGTGAGCAATGGAAGGATGTTGCCACTCTTCACACCTGTGATGGTCTTCTTCGCCCATCCAGCACGAATCTCGTCAGTGGTATAGTTCTTCTGTGCCAAAGCCACAGCAACCGAACCACAGAAAGCCAACAGTATCAATAACTTTTTCATATCTATCTTCTGTTTTTATTTACTTGCTCTTTGTTGCCATTCAGGTGTCACGGCATTGCCTTCACCCATGCGCTTGATTTCATCCTCGATTTTCTTTGCCTCAGCTTCTGTGATTTCCGTGTCACGCAAATAGTATTCGTGGTTCTCATACACTTGGAAATCCGTGAAGTCATACTCCACACGGCTGTCTTTCAGCACGACATAATGATTGATGTAGGAAGGACCACCAGCAGGGTAGCCATTGCCCACCCATCCCTTGGCAACAGAGAGGCGTTTACCTTCAGTCTCCGTGATAATCAACTGAGGTTCCTCCTCATCGTCAAAAAAGAAGAGGGCGCCATCCTCGTCATTTTCAGTGCGCACCCACACCTCATCCTTGCCATCCCCATCAATGTCGATGAAGGCATACTTCGTCAAGGGGTAGTGAATATCATCCAAATCTCCCTCTTTATACAGCTCTTGGAACCTTTGCCAATACTTCTCCACATCAATGGTGGACACATTGTCTGACACCTCAGTTTCCTCTTCAGCGGCTTCAGCACGCTCGGTGGTTGTTGAAAGCGAGTCAGCAACCACATCAGCAGCCTCCCCACCCTGCTTGCCATCTTTACACGATGTCCATACCAACATCGAGCAAAGCATCATGAACAAAGTCTTTTTCATATCAATAGAGTTACTTTTATTTTTCATTTCGGTTACTTAGATTTTTCACTTTTGGCTTCGCCGAAGATGCTCACGCTCGGCATAGTTCAAACAAGTTTGACTCTGCACTCGCTCAACCGCATCTTTCACTCTTCACTTTTAACTTAACAGCATCAATAATCTACATGTAAAATATGGTGAAAAGCCTCCAGAAAGTCGTGAACGAGACGTGTGGAGAACACTGCATCATGATAGTTCTCCCCCTTCACATCCTGATGAGCCACCTCTCCGTCCTTATAATAATAGTAACGTGTCTCACTCTTCGAACCATCAAACTCTGGAGCATGGTAATAAGCAAAAATCAGTTTCTCTGTCTTTTCGTCAATCAGATACTCCTCATAGAAATTGCGTGCAGCCACGTTGTACGACACAGTGATGAAGTAAGGGGTAAAACCAGTCGTTTCGCCCTCATCACTCTCCTCCTCACCAAAATAATAATGGATGTGGTGTTTTGTAGGACCAGCACCTGGCACCATGTAGTAGAACGTCGTCTCCATGCCGCTCCGTGCAGGATTCTCCTCGCGGTCATTCTGTGCCATGCGTTCCTTTGCCGCAGCATAAAGTTTTCTCACCTCAGCCACACGCTCCTTCGCCTTGGCAGAAGTCTGAGCCTGCATGGTCAAAGCCATCAGCAGCAGGATTCCGTAAATAGTAATTCTTTTCATAAACATTAATTTAGGTTCGTTCATAAACTGGGGGCAAAGGTAAGAAAAAGTTATCAATAAAATGCAAGAAAAAATGAAATCCTTGCAAAAGTGCGAACATTGTCGCCAAACCTTGCACTATTCCGAAGTTTGCAACTCGTTTGTGGGCAAGACTTACGTTCGTTTACGGGCAAGACTTACACTCGTTTGTGGAATACACTTGCATGTGCGAGTGGGGAACACATACCAACGCAAGTTCGGATAGCGGCACTTTGGCTTCGCTCAAGGTTGGATGCACCGCTGAATAACAAATATATTTCATTTTATTTTGTTCTTCGCTCGGTTTTCACTACCTTTGCCCCCATGTTCAGTTCTCCACACAACAAAGTCATTAAGCGGTTGCTCGTCATGCGTTTCAGTGCGATGGGCGATGCTGCCATGACAGTGCCTGTGCTCCATGCCCTTGCCACCCAGCATCCCGACTTGCGTATAACCATGCTGACGCGCACACGTTTTGTGCCGATGTTTGAGTGGCTGCCCGCCAATGTGCAGGTGAAAGGCATTGACTTTGAAAAGCAGGATGGCATCATCGGCTTGACAAAGATTTACAACAAGCTGAAGGAAGGAAACTTCGATGCCGTGGCTGACCTTCACGATGTGCTGCGTTCCAAGTATATCCGCACATGCTTTGCCATGGCAGGCATCAAAGTGGCGAAAGTGAACAAGGGGCGCTCTGAGAAGAAGGCGCTGATCGGCAACGGACAGACACACGCAGCCTTGACACCCATGACAGAACGCTATGCGGAGGTGTTCCGCTCACTGGGATTCCCCATCGACTTGACTCAGCCACTCAAGATTGACTTGAAAAAAGAGGACTTTGCACCCATCAGGAAATTGGTGGGCAAGAAGATGCCTGAGGAGAAATGGGTGGGTGTGGCACCTTTCGCTGCACACCAGCAGAAAATCTATCCATTGGACAAGATGCAGCAAGTGGTGAACACACTGGCAAAAGAGGGGTGCAAAGTGCTGCTTTTCGGAGCCGGCAAGAAAGAGGGCGACATACTCCAGACATGGGAGAACACCCAACCCTCAACCGTCCTAAACGTATGTGGAAAAATGGGGGGACTGAAAAACGAGATGCTGCTCATGTCGCAGTTGGACCTGATGATTTCGATGGATTCTGCCAATATGCACATCGCCTCCATCTTCGGCATCACCACCCTCTCCATCTGGGGAGCCACACACCCCAAAGCAGGCTTTTCAGGTTATGGACAAAAGGCAGACAACGAACTGCAAATCGACTTGCCTTGCCGACCATGCTCCATCTACGGAAAGAAACCCTGCAAATTCGGTGATATGCGCTGCATGAACATCGCCCCTGACACGATAGCATCAAGGGCACTTAAATTGCTACACAAGTAATCATGTTTTTATATAAGATTTTCAAAGGATGGCTATGGACCATCAGTATCTGGCCACTCCCCGTTCTTTACGTCTTCTCCGACTTCATCTGTTTCTTCGTGAGGAGGTGCTACCGCACGAAGGTGGTGCGTGAGAACTTACGTACCGCTTTCCCCGAAAAGAGTGAGGCAGAACGGAAAGACATCGAACGGAAATTCTACCACCAATTGTGCGACAACTTCTTCGAAGACATCAAGATGCTCACCATGTCGAAGGAGGAAATCATGCGCCGCATGACATTTGGCGGGTTGGATGAAATCAAGAAACGCCACGATGCAGGACAAAAAATTCATTTCTTATATCTGAGCCATTTTGGCAATTGGGAGTGGATAGCCTCCATCAACTACAAATTTGAGTCGTGGGGACGCTCCGGACAAATTTACCACCCCCTACGCAATGACCTGATGGATCAACTTTTCATCGAACTGCGAGGACAATATGGTGGTGTCAACATCAAGATGAAGGAAACCTTCCGCCGCATCCTCCAACTGCGCAAGGAAGGTGTCAACTACACCATCGGATTCATCAGTGACCAACAACCCAAATGGGCGAGCATCCACCATTTTGTGCCCTTCCTCAACCACGACACGGCAGTCTTCATCGGTGCCGAACACATCGCACGCAAAGTGGATGCCTTCATGACCTACGGACGCATGAGCCGCCCCAAACGAGGCTACTACCACTTGGACATCATTCCGATGGAAGACCATCCAGCCTCCGTGCCTGAAAACACCCTCACCGACCGCTACTTCGAACTGCTCGAAGCCGACATCAAGGAGCATCCAGAGATGTGGCTATGGACTCACAAGCGTTGGAGCCGCACAAAAGAAGAGTGGCTCAAAAGACAAAATGCGGGGATAGAAGAGGAGGATTAAAGCATGTACAATTTGACCATTTACAATGTACAATTTAGTTGGCAATTGGAAAATTAAAGAAAACATAAATCCGTGGTTAAAACAATATCTCCGTTCAATTCCGTTCAATCCGCTCAATCGTTCCGCAGGAACTTGTCTTAACGTGAGTTCGGTATAAGAAGTTGCGCCGTTGGCGCCGAAAGAAAAATAGATAAAAACAAATAAAAATAGATAAAAAGATCATGTTTTTTTATATT
>ONDH01000059.1:2790-5109 GCA_900316505.1 uncultured Prevotellaceae bacterium | reverse complement strand
TGCGAGGAACAAGCCCATGATGCGTCGCTTCGTAGCTCCGAATGCTCGCATGATGCCCGACTCTTCCGTGCGTCGCTTGGTCTGCATCCAGAACGTGCCTATCACACCCAAGCAGAGGTTGATGAGGAAGAAGATGGCGGTGGCGACAGAGAGGTGGAAGTCGTAGTCGCTTTGTGCATTGAAATCCGGAGTGTCAGAGAAGTCCATGTTCTTGGGTGCATCGACATAGGGTACGAACGAGCAAATGACAAAATGTTCCGATGCCAGTTCTCCCGTACGGTAGGTCTGTTCCTCAACAAAGCGTGTCATGTTAACTCCGGGCTTCAGTCGGATGGCGAGCCGAGCCTTCGACTGGTAATAAGAGAGGTGTCCATTGGGGCAGAACGCCATCCAAGTGCTGTATTCGTCTGTTCGGGCACCAACATCTTCCACCACACCCCGAATGGTGTAAATGATAGGATATTTGTTACCTGTCCCATCTCCATAGGTAGAGCCCGAGTCTAAATTCTTGCCTATTGCCGCCTCAGCCGACCCATAAATCCGTTCTGCCAGCGAACGAGTGATGATGAGGTTCTGCCCGCCCCCAGAGTTCATGGAGAGTTCATGCTGCGATGGACTTCCAGGTATGGGCTGAATGCCAAAAGTCTCGAAGAAATCCTCTTCGATGTTGTAAAAACACCAAGGAACATCAATACCAATCGTGTCGTTGGGGAGCGGTATTTCCCAATAGTGCTTATTCATGCACGGATAACCCTCTATGCCATCGAGGAAACTCACGTAGGCCACCTCATCCAGTTCCAAGAGGTGTTGCTTCAGTTGCTTCATCTCCTGAGTGAACTTTTCACCCATCTGGTCATAGTAGGTTTCTTCTTCTATAGGTCCACGAGGATCCTGCCACATCGTTTTGCAAAGTTGCGCTTCAGCCACCACCAGTCGGTCGATGTCGAAGCCTGTGGGCTGATTATGGTAGAAGAGCCTCACGGCAATGGGGTCTATCTGCGTCCAAGCCACAAAGCACACGACCACCAGTTCTGCAAAGAGCCACACGTTCTGTGCCCGTTGACTCCAAAGATTCTTCAGTATCTGTTTCATATCACTTCTTCTGATTCATGGATTCAACAATCGGGTTACGCAAACTCAGCCAAGCAGGGACAAGAGTTGCCATCAGGTTCACCACCGCACAAACCAAGAAGGCGATGAGGAAGATAAGAGGCGAGAAGAGCATTTCGCCCTGCACCAGCGGTTCGATCGTCTGACCGGGTAGATTGCCGATGGCAAAAAACACCCACGAACGGAACACATAAAGCAAAAGCCAAGTGATGATGAGTCCAACCAAACCACCACACAAGGTGAGCACCATATTCTCAACGATTATCTGCCCCAAGAGTTCGCGACGATGGGCACCAAACGCCTTTCTCACACCCATCTCGGGCAGACGCCGTTTCATGCGAGCCGCCACCAAGCCACTCAGATTGAGGGCGGGCACCAGCAAGAGGACAAACACCTTGGGCAAGAGCGTGAGGAAGATGTCCTTCCAAGAGGAGAGATCCTGTCCTCTCGACATCATGAGTTGGGCATGAGAGCAGACCTGAAGGTGGTATTCCCATTCCTTATCACTCATATTCAACCGATGCACTTTCCCCTCCAAGAAGTTACGCACATCATCAATGGTGCAACCATCCTTCAGCACCACTACCATCCTTTCGGAATCACCATATTCGCAAGGGAGAAATAGCTGTCCATAGCTTTCAGAGGCGATGGACGAGGTGGGTTCTATCACGCCCACAATCCGAAGGCAGGCGTTGTCATAGTAGTTCAGTATTTTGCCCACAGGATTTACGCCCTTGCCGAAGAGCTTTTCTGCCACATCCAGACTGATAATGGCAATGCTGACATCTGGAGCGGCATCCTCTCCTGTCAGCAAGCCCTCAGCATCCGTGAAGGGACGACCATAGACGAACTTGTGATGATAAACCTTGAAGAAATTGGCATCCACGTTCCTCATCGCCACAGGCAGAATTTTCTTGCCGTCCTCCATCCGCAGATATAACTTCCGAGCACCCATGTCCTCCATACGGGTCAAGCAACCCGCTATCTCAGCACACGGCATCTCGTAAAACCACTTACGAATCAGGGTGTCCGAGAAAGTTTTATCTCGATAATTTCCACCAAATTCCTTGTCAAGGTACATAAACTCTTCCTTTAGGTAGGCTCTCATTGTCACATACACCGTCCTGCTCCGATTCACTTCCGGCTCGATGTCCGCCAACTTGGCGTAATACACCACAGCTATCACCATCGTGAAGGCAATCGCCAATG
>ONDH01000059.1:0-2774 GCA_900316505.1 uncultured Prevotellaceae bacterium | reverse complement strand
TTTTACGATTTAGTCATTTAATGATTTACGAGAATGGTCCAATTCGTTCCATTGTCCCATAAATTGTACATTGTATTATTCTTCCCTCAGCGCCTCCACAGGTTTTGCCCTGACGATGTTCCAAGCAGGGATGAGGATGCCGATGGAAACGGTTAGGAGGATGATGAGATAAATGAAAGTGCCAACAGCGAGAAAGTGGGGGGCGAAGTGGTTGAGCCAACTGTCGTTGATGTGGGAAAGTGGCATATCTGTTCTCATGAGGCCTCGCGACAGACCGAAGGAAATGGCGTATTGGAGGAATAGGAAGCAACCCACAATGTGACAGATAGTGGTGAGCACGAAACCTTCAGTCAGGAACTCGCCCATAATGCGAAGTCTGGAAGCTCCAAAACTCCTGCGGATGCCTATCTCCTCCTGCCGCTTGCGGGTCTGCAACCAGAAAGTGCCGATGGTGCCCAGACAGAGGCAGAACATGAAGAAGACGGCGAGCGAAATGTATCGGCGAAGAAAACCCGTGTATCCATTAAAACGGAGCGACCGTTTCACCTGATTGTCGAACGTCTCTGCCTCACACACATACGTCTTGCCACTACTGAGTTCCTTCTGCATCGTCGGGCGCAACCGCTCGCAAAAGGCATCGGCATCTACACCAGCCTTCAACCTCACCAGTATGCATTCTATCAATGGTGCAGAAAACCTAGTAGCCTTACAGAAAATCGAATGTCGGCAGTTGACGCTTTTCGCCAACTTCACGTCTTCTATCACAGCAATTACTTTCCTGTCATCAACATATTTCTCTTCTCTCCTGTCCGCCGATTGCCAAATGCTGATGGTGGCACCACAAACGTCTGTTTTTCCGTAAAGTTTCTCAGCGACGCTCCGAGTAATGACAGCGCCCTTCACATCTTCATTGGGATTGCCTGCTATCACTTTGTAGCCGTAAGTCTTAAAGAAATCGCCTGCACCATCTAACTTCCACTCAATCGATGCAAAACACGACTTTGTGGTGTCGCCAGGAATACTCACATAAGATTGTATGTTTCCGCCAAGGTACAGAAACCAAGAGGTTTCAAAACATAGGCTCTCCACCTCATCCATCGCTTGAATCTTGTTCTTGATAACATTCAAGTCCTTTTCCAATGCCTCGGAGTCCTCCCCACAAACATCATCGTAGTCATTCATCGGTCGGAGGCAACAAAGGGACGAGGTATCGAAACCATCTGGTTCGACAAAGATATCGTAAACTTCCACAAACAGCGGGTCTATCACAAACCAGCTGACCACACTGATGAGCACCAATTCCACGCAGAGCCATACGTGCTGCCTGCGTCTTGTCCAAAGATTCTTTAATGTGAGTATCATGATTCTATCTCTTTTCCATCATAGATTCCACAATCGGTTTTCTTAAACTCAACCAAGCCGGCACGATGGCGGCAAGGGTGTTGATGAACAGACACACAAACAGGGCGATGCCGAACACGATAGGAGCGAAGAGCATTTCGCCTGTGGCAACGAAATCGTTCATGTCAACGAAATAAGCTGTGTTGTAGGAGAAACCTAACGCATCAAGCATCCAGATGCCGCCCCAGCTCACAATGCCCCAAGCAATCAGCAAGCCAGCCACTGAGCCGATGAACGTCAGCACAATGTTTTCAGCCATAATTTGGAAGAGCAATTCACGCTTCTTGGCACCAAAGGCTTTCCTGACACCCATCTCAGCGAGGCGTGCCTCCATCCTGCCCGAGATGATGCCGCTCAGATTGACGGTGGGGACCAACAGGAGCATGAAGACGAGAAGCAGTATATAAACCCAGTCGCCCGGCTGATAATGCACATTGAACGTGTTGTCGCTCAACCCCAATTGCCAATGGGGGAAGAGTGCTGTCTCAGGGGGAAGATACTTCCAGTCCTCGCCGCTCGCTTTCAGTTCTGCATTCAGACGGTTCAGCATCTCGTTGATGTCTGCCCGCAACTGCTTCTCATCATGACTGACAATGATGACTCCTTGAGTGGAAGAGAATCCCCAATAGTCAAAAAGGTCATCCTTGGAATAGCAACAAGTGTAGAGGTCGGCATAACTCATCGAAGAAACGATGCTGCCAGCCCTCACTACGCCACAGATGGTCAGAGTGTCCGATGCCACGTCCGATGCCGCTCTCAGTTCCTTGCCCACCAGATTCTCTTTTGTTCCAAATATTCTATGAGCCAGTCTGTCAGTAATCACCGCCAACTTCTGGCTGCTCACCCATTCCGTATGTGTAAAAGGCCTGCCCTCCAAGAACTCGAATTCATATACCTGAAAGAAGCCGTCGTCCACATATTTCTTGAATCCTTTCTTGCTGTCGCCACCCGGTTTCTGTATCAAGCAAAGCTGGTCACCCGATGTCAAGTGTGTAACACCCACCTTCTCCACGCTCTTCATCTTCTTCAGCCGTTCCACCATCGCATACCCTACTCCATGTTCGAAGGCGTCTTCGTTATCTCCATCATGATTGAACGCTCTGAGGCTGTTCCAATAATAGGTGTTAGTCCTGTTCACCTCAGGATAGACAGGTGCTATCTTGAAGTTGTAGGCCATCACAATCACCATCGTGAATGCCACCGCCAACGCTGTTCCTGCAATATAGATGCCGGAGAACAGCCGCTCCTCCTTCATCATGTGGAGGGCTTGGCGGAGGTATAGAATCTGTTTCATTTACAATTTTACAATTTACTATTTACTATTTATTTTACGATTTAGTCATTTAATGATTTACGAGAATGGTCCAATTCGT
>ONDH01000053.1 GCA_900316505.1 uncultured Prevotellaceae bacterium | reverse complement strand
TTTCCTCCAATATTGTTATAGAATCCACGTGCGTAATTACAGGCGCAGGCCCCCCGCCCCCAGGGTCACCCCCACTTAATCTTGTTCCCATTTCTGCCAGTGTGTACATGTCACTGTCATAGTTATCGTCATCCTGACTGCAAGAGGCAAGCAGGACCATCGTGGTTGTTACGAATAACGTGGCGAAGATGCCACAAAAATTTGAAATTTTTCTCATAATGAATTGTTGTTTTTAAGTTATTAATGTTTCAAGTTTGACTTCGTCGAGCTAAAGGTTCGCAAGTGCTCAACTTCTTTAGGAGTTAAGGAGTTAAAGGAGTTATCGCTACGCTTAGGAGTTAAAAGCCGATGCTCGAAAAAAATGAAAGAATGAAAGAATGAAGGAATGAAAAGTTGCCCTCAACTGTCAATTCTCAACTGTCAACTTCACAAAGACTTACCACCACACTTGTTCACCTTTCTCGTAGGTGAAGATTCTCTGCTCATGCCCTTTGGTCTTGTCACGGAGCACATACAAGCCCCCACTGGGCACGTTCTTGAAGGTGAGCACGTTGCTTGTTGCCACCTGCGTGCCCAAGAGTGACCAGTTCCCGTCCTTCCAATAGACGAGTTCGTACTCATCACCTATCTCCACCCCGTTGCCATCGTTGCGAGGAATGAACTTGAACTTCCTGATTTTTTGAGGAGCAGGGAGTTTCAACCCCACCCAATGACCGTCGGGACTGACACCGCTGAAGCCTGTGAGGATGTCACCGTCAAAGACTTTCTCCTTGCTTGCCCAAGGGTCGCCCTCGGTGCCGATGATGGCACCCGAGAGTTTCTTTCCGTCGGTGCCGTAAAACTCCAGTTCGTTGATGTTGCAATGGGAGCCCATCGGACCGATGTAGCGGAGGAAACGGTACTTGCCCTCGTCAGTGACAGGAATCTCATACCAATTACCATTGGTCAAGCCCTCGAACTTGTAGAAGGTCTTCGCATCAGAGAAGTCGGGAAGGTTCGCCCCCTGAAAGCGTCCGCCTGACATACGGGCATTGAAGAAGTCCTCCTTGCCCATGAAGGGATATTTGCGCAACAACTTGAGCGTCGTGCGTTTCTTTTCATTGCGTTGGATGGTCTGGACCGTGCCGTCACCCTTGATAAGGAACGGCTCTCCGAAGGGCACAATCCGCCCATGCTCATAGAACGCTGCCATATAGACGATGTTGCGTCCCATGGAGGTGAAGGTCACTTTCCCGTCACGGATGTTGCCGTAGAAGACGGGCACCCAGTTGCGGTTATCAAACACGCAGATGTAGGCAATCCGCTTGTCAGCATATTCGGCAGGCACGTCACGGGTCACGTCGGTGGTCTCATAGTATTCGTCGGTCACATCGGTGAACTTGGGCGCATTGAAGAGGTCTGGCACTTCGTCCTCATTTTTGAGGTCTCTGGCATACCGCTCGTTCAGCTGGAAGCGGTGACGGAACACCTTGGGTTTCTTGTAGCTGTGGTAGTAATGCACCGTGTCGGCAGGGGCGCAACCCATGTAGAAGGGAGTCGCCTTGCCATCGGGCAGGACGACGACGCTCCATGCGTGGGAATTGCTGCGGTTGCCCCAATGAGGCGTGAAATCGACTGCGGCAGGGATGCCGAGGCTGCGGCAGAGATACACGGTGTAGTCCGCCTCGTCACGGCAGTTGCCCGTCTTGCCGCTGAGCAGAGAGGTGGCACGGGGCGGCAGAGGGCTCTCGTAACCGATCCATTCATACTGCCCTGTGATGTCGAACAGGCGCAGTGCTTCGGAGAGGGCGCTCCCTTTCCGGAAGAGGGTGTTGGCGGCAGGGTTCTTTCCTTTCCGCTCAATCTTCCACAATTGGGTGTCCTTGCCCGTATAAGGATTCTGGGCAAGGGTGTCGGCGGCACCACAGGGTCTGGCTTCGAGGAAGAGTCCGCTGTCCTTGTTCATGAGGCGGTAATACCCGTCGCCCGCTGGAAGGAACGCCCACTTCTGGTTACTGCCATTGAGGGTGTGGTACAGTCCGACGGACGCATTGTGCTCGATACTGCAATACTCTGTTTCCACGCAGAAGTCAGAGTCTGGCTCGAACACGGAGATGCCCCAGCAGGCATAGCCCTTGTAGTCGAGGCGCAGGAGTTGGGTGCTGTCACCTTGAATCTGACGTTTGAGGGCGGCGACACAGGGAAGGGTGTCGGGGTGAAGTCCGATGGTCAGGTAACGTCCCGTATGCTTGTTGCTGATCTGGCAATAGTCATTGGAATAGTCTTCTGCCTGCGTCGGGTCAAAGGGTTCGCTTGCCGTCACCTGCAGGTAATCGAGTCCGATGGTGTCGCCGGCATAGGCGAAGGTGAGGGTGTTGGTGCCCTTTTGCAGGGTGACCAGAGTGGCACTGCGGCTGGTCAGGAAATTCTTGAGCGAGTTGGCAGGATGCAGGGGTGCAGTCGTGACAGGCTTGCCGTTGAGGGTCAGGGCAACACGTGCCCGACGGGCAGTAGCCGTGTAGCGAAGATAAAGTACCTTCCGGGTTACGGTGGGGACGGTGTAGGTGTAGGTGACCTTCGCGCCCTCATGGTCGAGCATGACCATCTTGCCCTCCGATGCGCTTTCTGTTTCCGCGACCTTGCCTGCAACCTCAGCATCTTCCGCCTCCAATTGCTCACCCCGCTTGCTCCAAACGACAGGTTCGGTCAGATAGGGATGCTCCTTGGCGATGGCTGCGCGCCAGTCGCTGAGAGGCTCGTTGAGGATGCGGTAAGGAAGGACGTAATTGAAGAAAAGGTCTTCATCGTAGTCGTCCTGCCACGAGGAGCTTCGCCATGTGTCACACGCCTCGTCAATGGCGCGGATCAGGTAATCTGCCTTGACGGACTGGATGTCGATGGCGAAACGCTTGTCTGTGAAGCGGATGCTGTCTGTCCGTTCCTTGAAGAATTGATTGCGGTCGGGCAGCGGCTCGTCCGCCATCTGAAGATAAGCACTGTCGTATGCCTCGACGGCATCGCCCTCATAAGTGTAGTGGTAGGGCATGTTCTCAATCAGGAACTTGGCGGCACGATACTTCAAGGGGTCAGGGTCGTCCTTGAAGTGCGCCAGCACTTTCTCCATCTCCGCACGGTTCTCACCCGCCTGCTGGAGTGCTTGTTCGGGGATACGGTCACAAGACAACAGGCACCCTGTCCATAGAAGGACACCTGTCATTATGATATGAATCGTGCTTTTCTTCATGATTCTACTTTTTTAGAGGTCAAAGACTCCGTAATAGGTGTCGCTACCCAAGGTGACAAAAATTTGATAATATGCACTTGTGGGGTAATCTAAGAGCGAGAAGTCAATAGAGGACTCTGACGAAACTGCCATTGTTGCAGAACTCATCAAATAGCCACTTTCAACAGTAAGGATGGAAATCTCGGCATTACCATTATAATTGCTGATGGAAATGGTTAGAGTTTCCGTGTCGTATTCACCATATAAGACAGATTCCGTTTTTGAGGGAAGACTTTTGGGATTTGTATGGTTTGTAGGGACAGGACTGAGCACAATTTTCCTCTTTTTTTTGCCACTACCTGGGTCACCTTTTCCTCCCAATCTTGTTCCCATTTCAGCCAAAGTGTACATTTCAGCATTGTCATAGCCATCATCTTCTTGGCTGCATCCGCAAAGGACGCCCAATAAGGCTGTGATTACCACCACCAACATTCCATTAATTGTTTTCATAAATCATTGTGTGAGTATCGTTAAACATTTGCCTCCAAGGGCATTATTTGATTTTTGGGGGCAAAGGTAAGGGGAATTATGGAGGTAAAAAAGAAAAAGGTGTGGAAAAGTTTTTTCGAACGATGTTACATGTAAATCACTGAATACAAATGCATTAACAACAAAAATGTTACATGAGCGAAAAAATGAAGTGTGGAAAAGTTAATGTCCGTTTGCGCCTTTTCACATTCGCGACACTTCGAATTGCTATTTTTTTCTACAAATTGTCTATGACATCCTCTAAACGAATAGAGGAATCTGAAACCTTGAAACCATTTTTTTTAAGGTTGAGTTTTCGTTTCTTTACAGCATCCACACCGATGCTGTAAATATTGGAGACGACCGTATTGTTCATCTTCAAACGGATTAACATACAGAGATGGATGTCTTCCTCCTTGAAATCCTTGTGCTGCTGGCGAAGTCTTGCTACAAAGCCATTATCTGTGGCATTGAGAAGTTGCTCCATTTCTGTCCAGGTTTCCCTTGTCATTTGGATTTTTTCCGCTTCGGACAAGGTTTGGGACATGTGGTGCAGTTTTTCCAGAAGAAGTTTCTGAAGAATGGAAAGCGTCATGGCCTTTTGGCGGATAATATCCCTTTGATGTTGGATTTCCTTCTCATTTTCCATAATCACATGCTCTTTTTCTTGCTGCTCCTGAAGATGTTTTGTGTGTTCAACACGCTGTGACAAAAGATGGTTCAGACGTTTATGGCGCTCAACAGCTATCTTATTTTTCAATACATTATATATAAATAAGGCGAGCAAGACAAGGAGTACGATGGAAAAAACTAATATCCACACATTGCGCTCCGCCTCATGCTGTAACTGTTCTTTCTCCAATTCCTTCGCAAGATTGGCTTGGTAATATTCGTCTTTCACGCTTTGGGAATGCAAAAATCTGTCTTCCAAATAATCATAGGCAGAATCCATATAAGCTGACAAGGAATCAAGACCTTGTTGCTGAATAGCAACCTTCGACAAGTCACGATAGATAAAGTACTTGTTCATGGGATCCGCGTCACTACAGATGCTTTCAATTATCTCTTTCGCTTTTTCTAAAGAATCACATGCCTGATAAGATTGTGCCAATGTCATCTGTTTCAAGAAAAATGCTGTGCTGTCATTCATGTCGGCTCCCTCTTTTGCATATCTTAAGGCTTTCTCATATTCTTCCTTTTCTATATAAACATGTGCTATTCCCATGCACATTTCATTTTTTGATTTCGTTAAATGGTTCTTCTCTGCCAATGTATAGCCCTTCATATAGTATTTCAGGGCACTATCTAGTTCTATAAGAGTGAGGTAATTTGCAGCAATATGCGCCAATATCAGCACTTCATTATTAACATCATCGTTAATCTTATGGTAGATATCCAATGCCTTTAATGACTGTTGGACTGCATATTCTGGATTGCTCCAAACCGTACTGTTACCAAGTTGCGTATATGCCAGATAGCAGGTGTGCCAGTCCTCACACTTCTCACTGTATTTGATAGCTTGGTGTAGCATATCCTCACATTGTTTGGTGCTGTCGCAAGAGGAATAAAAGAGTGCCATATAGTAACAACTCTGGGCATAGCGACATAGTAACGTCATGTCAGAGGTCAACCCTGCATGGGAGGCTTCATGGTAATATTCATAACTATTCCGAATCAGCGAGTCGCTGTCCACTCCCTTGTCCTGCCGATTGTCCACATAGGTGCGCAGCAAACCATACCATGCCCTTGAAACATCGTTCAGTCTCTCAATCTGTTTGACACTGTCCAGATACACCTCGGCACTATCCAGCCTGGCGGGCAGACAAGCCTCCGCACGCTCCAGCAGCGCAGTAGCATCACGCTCGCAACCCGTCAGCATAACCAACGCCACAATCACCAATAAAAAGAATCGCAACTTCATAGTCACCACATCAACTTTTCATTTGATGCCACAAAGATAGTGATTTTTTGGCTCACCTGCAAAATCCTGTGTGTGGATTTGAAAAAAAAGAAAAACAGAACGTAGAGTTTAATTCGTCAAATTCGTAGTTAAAAAACACTCGCAACTAATAAAACCACAGATTTATAATTTTCAACCACGAATTACACGAATTTCACGAATTAGGAGAGCCTTGGCGGCTCTTGGGAAACCATCCGGACGGGGCTTTCGCCAAGAAAGCCAAAAATTCGTGTAATTCGTGTAATTCGTGGTCAAAAAATCCGCAATCCGTGGTTAAAAATTAAAATCTCCGTTTAATCCGCTCAATCGTTCCGCAGGAACTTGTTTTAACGTGAGTTCGGTATAAGAAGTTGCGCCGTTGGCGCCGAAAGAAAAATAGATAAAAACAAA
>ONDH01000054.1 GCA_900316505.1 uncultured Prevotellaceae bacterium | reverse complement strand
ACTTAGATTTTTCACTTTTCACTCTTCACTTTTCACTTCAACAGTTGACTTGGTATCGGCTTAACTACTTAACTACTGACTACTTAACTACTTCAGAAAGTCGAGTATATATAATTAAAAATAATCTGCCATGAAAACATAGGCGTACGACAGGAGCAATCCGATGAGGAAGCTGATGGCATTGCACAGGAAGCTGTAGATGGCTGCCAGTTTGAGGTTTCGAGTGAAGAACCAATACCACAGGGCTTCCACAAGGAATACCACTGCCTCGCCAATGAGGATGTCACCCATGCTGTCATTCACCAGCATGACATAAAGGTTCAGCGGCACGTTGGTCAACACGTTGACGGCAATGGACGAGAGCAGCACCTTCTTCCGTCTCTCCAGCAACATCCACAACACCCCATATTCGATGAGGATGGTGAGGATGAGTGCGGCGAGCAGTTGCATCACCATTTCGTTGTCTGCTTCCAGAGGGAACGACAAGGGGCGGGCTATGTCTAAGAGATGGAACATGTTACCGTCTTTTTTTGTTAGAATGTGGCGAGCAGATACCCGGGTATCAATGCTGCCGCCAAAAGTCCGAATGCCAATCCCTCATATTCTTTTAGCAGTGCGTTTGCCCAATAGAGCGTGATAGGCATCGTGCAGTTGATGAGGAAAAGCCCCGTGAGCATTACGGCGATGTGTAGGTCTTTGCCGAAGAAGCAGAGAACGGTGCCCGCCACCAAGAATAGCAATGCTTTCCATATTCCCATGCTTTGGGCAATCCATCCACCAGCCATCTTTCCCAACATCGACACGCCTCCCAACACCAAGATGAGCATAGCGCCTTTTGTGACACCCGTCGTGAATGCCTCTCCTGCAAAGGAGCGTCCTGCCACCATCAGCATGATGAGAAGGAGAAGGAACACGCCCGTCACCTTCCCTGAAAGGAAGGAGTCGTTGCCCTGCTTGTTCGTGTCCTCATGAGTGGAGATTCCACCTTCTCCCTCCAAAGAGGGAATGGGGAGAGCCTTCATTGCCAACACACCCATCGCCAACAGGAACACATACAGCAGCAGCCACGAGGCAAACACCGCTCCGACAGCCAATCCGAAAGCGCCTGTGGAAACAAACACACCCAACGAACGGATGTCGTTCCCCGTGTGGACAGCCACTTGCTTGCCACCCCATACGTGAAAGAGCGAGTTGCCCATTCCGAGCAGAACAGAGGTGATGGGGAGTCCGTAACCCATAGCCTGCAATCCGTTGTCTGTCGTTGCAGAAGCCGCCAGCACCGCAACTGTCAGCACCACCACCGACCCTATCAGCAGCCAGTGCCGCTGCTTCATCCTGTCTGCCCACCAGCCAGTGAGAGGCTGTGTGAGGAATGCCAACACATTGTAAGTCACGTAGGTCATCACGATGTTTGTGGTGCCTGTTGTCGTGAGGTGCAGGCAACAGATGCACAGGCCATCGACGAGGAAATGCATCAGCGCACTCACCCCCGTCAGTTTCACACACACTTGTTGGCTGGGTTGTGACATTTCTGTTCTATTTTGCTTGCAAAGATAAGATTTTTTTAATTGATAATTGATAATTGACAATTGAGAATTAATGGTTTGGGTGCATTTTTTTGTGACGGGAAAAGCAACTGAATGGTAAAATTATCAATTCTCAATTGTCAATTCTCAATTATTTTGTACCTTTGCCCATTGTTTTCAACATAAAAAACTAATTCTTGTGGACTTTGTCATGATTTTGCAGCTGCTCGTCGTGTTTGGTTCTCTCTATGTGGGCACACGCTACGGCAGTTTGGCATTGGGTGCCATTTCGGGCATCGGTCTTGCCATTTTGGTGTTGGGTTTCGGTATGCAGCCGGGTAACCCTCCCACCGATGTGATTTACATCATTATTGCCGCTGTGACCTGCGCAGGCATTATGCAGGCAGCAGGTGGTATGGATTGGCTCATCCAGTTGGCGGAGAAACAGCTACGGAAACATCCGGCACAAATCACCTTTCTGGCTCCGTTGTGTACGTTCTTCCTCACGGTGCTTGTGGGAACAGGACACGTGGTTTACACGTTCATGCCTATCATTTGTGACATAGCCTTGAAGGAAGGCGTTCGTCCTGAACGTCCATGTGGTGTTGCTTCCGTCGCTTCGCAGTTGGGCATCACTTGCTCACCCATCGCTGCCGCCGTTGCTTCGTTTGTGATTATCAGCAACGAAGCAGGTTTTGAGGTCAACAATGTGCAAGTGATTGCCGTGACCATTCCTGCCTCTTTGTGCGGGCTTCTTGCTGCTGCTCTTTGCTCTTACAAGCGTGGCAAAGACCTTGACAAAGACCCTGTGTTTCAGGCACGTCTGGCTGACCCTAAGATGAAGGAATACATGTATGGAGAAACTGCTTCGCTGCTCAATCAGGAGATGGATAAAAACGCCAAGCGTTCCGTGTTCATCTTCCTCGGTGCTTTGGTGGTCATCGTGTTGTTTTCGGTTTTCCAGATGATGGGTTGTGACATTCGTCCTATGGTTGATTCAGGTGTTTGGGATGATGCGGGCAATCCTGTGATGAAGCCCCTCGGTATGAACATCATCATTCAGATTGTCATGATTACTGCAGCCGCCATCATGATTATCTTTGCCAAAGCAAATCCGAAGAAAGCGGTGGCAGGACCTGTGTGGCAGTCGGGTATGGTGGCTGTTGTGGCTATCTACGGCATCGCATGGCTTGCCGACACCTATTTCAGCAACTATCTCCCCGAGATGGAGGATGGATTGGCAGGCATTGTGTCACACTATCCTTGGGCAATTTCCATAGCCTTCTTCGCCGTGTCAATGCTCATCAACAGCCAAGGTGCAGTGGTGGTGGCGATGTTGCCTTTGGCTTACTCGCTGGGCATTCCTGGCCCTGTATTGCTCGGTGTGCTCCCCTCCGTCTATGGTTATTTCTTCATCCCATGTTACCCCTCTGACATTGCAACCGTGAACTTCGACCGTTCTGGCACCACGGTGATAGGCAAGTACCTGCTCAACCACTCGTTTATGATGCCAGGGCTCGTCAGCGTCATCGTCAGCACCATCGTGGGGTCAATCATTACAGCTGTATTTTATTAACTCAAGTTTCTGAAGTAGGAATGAACGATGGACGATGGATGATGTAAGATGGATGATGGACGATGAACGATGGACGATGGACCTTTCACAATTAGGAATGAGGAATGAGGAATGAGGAATTGAATCTCTAAACTCTAAACTCTAAACCCTAAACTGTCAACTGTCAACTATCAATTGTCAACTAAGTTAAGCTTGCGAAACTTAAATATTTAATAATATAAATATATGCAAAAGTTTTTATCTACTGTTTTTGTGGCAACGCTTGCCACAATGCCTATGTGGGCAGAAAATGACGAAGCGCAGGAACTCAGCGTGCCTGCCGAAGAGAGAATTGAGGTGAGTGAGTTTGAACCCAACGGCACCCCTGGTGCTGGCTTCATCACCGACCTTGTGAACAACAGCCTTTCCGATGCTTTTCAGGGCGCTGCTCCTGCTGATGCAAAGCCTCAGTTGAGCAGAAAGTTGACCGACTTTGCCTCTGCACCCAAGTTCGGTGGCTACTTCATTGGCAAATACGCCTATAGCGACCAAGACGGAGCGAAAGGTGGTGCAGGGTTCAGCCAGCGACTCATCCGTCTGTATGTGGACGGCACCATTCTCGGCGATTTCAAGTATCGTCTGCAGGCACAGGTGAACAACTCCACCTTCCACATGAAAGACTACTTCGTGGAGTGGTCGCATTGGAAGGAACTCGCCGTCAAGGTAGGTCAGTACAAGCGTGCCTTCCTCTTCGAAAACCCCTACAACCCTTGGGATGTCGGTGCTGGTGACTACTCGCAGATTTCCAACCAGCTGGCAGGCATCAGCGACAAGGACGGCAATGTCGGCAATGGTGGTCGCGATCAGGGTTTGCAGTTGCAGGGCGACCTCTTCCCCGCCAAGAACGACGGTCACCGCTTCATCCACTACCAGCTTCAGGTGATGAACGGACAGGGCATCAACACCGGCGACAAGAATGGACGCAAGGATTTCATCGGTTCCCTGCAGGTGCAACCAGTCAAAGACCTCTTCATCGGCATCTTCGGATGGACAGGCGACTATGTGCTCGCCGATGGCACCGAAGTGGATCGCAACCGCTGGGCAGCCTCTGTGAAGTATGAGCACAACGACTGGACAGCACGTTTCGAATATGCCCATGCACAAGGCTTGCTCGCCAACTATCAGGGCGAAGGAAAGGCAGACGGTTGGTATGCCACCGTGGGCGTTCCTTGCACTCCTTGGCTCAAAATCTATGGCAAATACGATGCCTACCGTGCCGACAAGACATGGGACAGCACCAAGACCATCTACAGCATCATCCCCAACTTCCAGATTCACAAGAACCTCATGATGCAGTTGCAGTACAACCACGTCCACAACCGCAACCTCGAACACAAAGACTACAACGAACTCTGGGCGGAACTGTACGTCAGATTCTAAAGAACACGTCAGTTCGATATAAGAGGTGGCGCCGTTGGAGCCGCTCAATCTGTGGTTAAAAATTAAAATCTCCGCTCAATCCGCTCAATCGTTCCGCAGGAACTTGTTTTAACGTGAGTTCGGTATAAGAAGTTGCGCCGT
>ONDH01000055.1 GCA_900316505.1 uncultured Prevotellaceae bacterium | reverse complement strand
TCCTCGCGGCCAGAAAGTCGACATCGACGGACTTACCATCAATTGCGGTCGCGGCATCAAGATTGACGACGAGTATTCCAAAACTCCTTACGATGCCACGCTGAACATTGCCAATGCCACCTTCAACACCACCAAGAAGTCTGCTATTCTGGTGAAGAACAATGGTGAGACCACCATCAATGCCGGAGAAGGCATCAACATTGAGCATGCTGCCGCCGACACGGTGAACCCCATCTGGGTGGACGAAGACAAGGCTGAAGAATTCTATAAGTTGACTGTGACAGGTGCCAATGTCGTGCCGGAGAAGAAAGAATCCGACTATGTGGTCTGCCTGATGAAGGGCGAGCAGCGTTGGGGCTACTACAAGGGCACCGACGCGCTGAGCAGAACCATCGCTCAGGTTGAGGAAGGCTGGAGCATCAAGCTGCATCAGACCACTACCGAGGCTGTTGAGGTGAGCAAAAACCGCTGGTTATCACCAAGAACGGCTTCACCGCCGACAATGTGACCGCAGGTGAAGGCTTCGTAAGAGAAGAGACCGACGATGAGATTATCATCAAGGAGAAGGCTGAAGAAGTGCTCGTTGAGCTGATTCATGGTGTTCCCTATCCTTATCCCGAAGGCAAGGAATGCACAAAGGTTACATATAAGCGTACATTCGCTAGTGGCGAGGTTGACCATTACAGATCATGGTATGTTCCCTTCGATTACACAGTTAGTGAAGAAGACTTGGAGAAATTCAAATTCTACAAGATTCACATGATTGCTGGTTCTGACCAAGCCGGTGAGGTGAGCGATGTGACAAACATCAACATCTATATAACTAAGGTAGAGGCCGGCACAAAACTCGTCCACAATAAGCCTTATGTAATTGTTCCTAAGGAAGCACTTACCGACCATGTGTTCACAGCAGAGAACGTTGACAAAGTGTATGCAGAAGAGAACGGAAGCCGTCTGCATGTGGAAACAGCAGAGTTCAACTATGATTTCTATGGAACCTACAGAGAGTATGGAGCTTCGAAACCACTTGACTGGTATGCACTGAACAAGAACGGCGCAATTTCTCCCAATGCAACTGAAGCTGCAAAACTTCAGTCTTATGTCTGGGCGCTGAAAGTGACTCCAAGAAATGATGGAGAAGACTACAGCAACATCAGTTTCTCCTTCGTCGAATCAAGGGAGTCAACATCATCCGATTCATGGACGGTAAAACCAAGAAAATTTACGTTAAATAATTTATCAAAATGAAAAAGGTATATATTGAACCAGAGGTTTCTGTTGTTGAAATAGGAAAATTTCTACAAGGTGATGAAGTTATCCATGAGAGTGGACCTACTGATGATTTCACCAATAAGAATAGCTCCTTCGACTCGGAAGAAGAAGGTGATACCAACCTCTCCCCCATCTGGGACACCTCAACAGGTGAGTAATCTCTAACGCAGGCACCCCTCCCCTACATGCCTGAGGGGAGGGGTGCTTTAAACCCCAATCGGTCATTAGGTCGACAATCTTTATGACCTTGCACACATCAATATCTCGACGTAGCCCGCTACGCCTTCGATATCGATGTGCACAAACTGCCTAAAACAAATACAGAACTGGCATCAATCCTAATAACCGATTTGGGTTAATAATAATCAATTCTGCCTATAACGGCAACTAACCTATCACCCCACGGGGTGAGCAACCACAACAACCATCATGAATATTGGAGAGAGAATCAAAGCCGAACTTACAAAGCAAAAAAAGAATGCCCGATGGCTATCGGAGCAAATACCGTGCGAGCGCACCAACGCCTATAAGATTCTGAAAAGAAAAGACATCGACTGCGCACTCCTGCAACGCATCAGCGTGGTGCTGCAACACGATTTCTTCAAAGACTTATCGGAAGAGACTTTTGGTGAAGACGTGGACCATTCTGTAGAAGAATGACCACCTTAATATAAAAGAGAGGAGAGAAAATTTGTTTTTCTCTCCTCTTTTTTTTTGGAAAAGTATTAAAATAAGGTTAGAAAAGATTACTGATATTAAGAAAAAAATAATAATTTTGCATCGAAATTCGGAATTATGCACTGATTTGAAGTGTGTGATATGTTTTAGGATATAGATTAATCGATTTTTTTTAAACCATATTATTTTTTTATTTTAACTTTATGAAACATTGGATTAGATTGTTGTGCTTGCCCCTATTTGCTATAGCGGCAAGTATGGTATCTGCCCAGAATGTGACAGAGATTTCCACTGTTCAGCAGCTCAAACAGTTCCGCGACGCTGTGAACGCAGGAAACAACTATGCAGGCCAGACCGTCAAGTTGACGGCAGACCTTGATCTGAATGGCGAGACATGGATTCCTATTGGCCAGGAAGGTACAAATGTTGCCAATAGCAACAAGTTTGAGGGAACCTTTGACGGCAGCGGATGTGTCATCGCCAACTTTGTAGCGCAACCTCATGGTAGTGACTTATATGCCACCGGTTTTTTTGGCATCACTCAAAACGCCACTATCAAGAACGTGATTTTGAAGAATGCGACTGTGACGGGCCACGATAAGGTGGGTGGTGTAGCAGGTTGGGACGCTGGCAACACAAGATTTGAGAATTGCAAGGTGTTCGACAGCAACATCACCGCCGAGCAAATGCGAATCAACAGCTCATGGAGTATGGGTTATCCCGTAGGTGGCATTGTCGGTTATGCCACGAATTCTGTGATAGACGGCTGCACTGTTTACAACACCATCATTCGTGGTGAGTCAAGAGTGGGCGGCATTGCCGGCGAAGCCGCCAATTGCACCCTTACTGACAATGACATTGTCTCCAGTACTCTGAAGAAATATTATCGTAAGCCTGGTGGTACAGGTCCAAACGACTGGCTTGAGGAGTCTGCCGACATGGTGTCTGTAAGCGCAGTAACAGGTTCTCTTTCTGAGACCAACACCAAAACGAACACCTCAACAGATGAGTATGTGGTACAAAGAGGCGAAGGAACGTTTGCTGTCAAATTCAAGACGCTGGAGGAGGCTTTTGCATCAGTGCCCGCCAATGGTGTAGAAACTCCTGTGAAGTTGTTGGCCTCTATTGAAGGTGAAGGTACCCATTTGGCCACTCTTGATGAAGGAAAGAATGTCGTGTTAGACCTGAATGGAAATGCTATAACTTTCTTAGTTAACCAAGACGAAGACTCCTATGTCATTCTCAACAAAGGCACCCTGACTATGAAGGAGAGTACGGGGTTAGGTGGTGGAATTTCTATGGGAAGTACAATAACTTTAAGTGAGAGCCGCATATCCACGATTATCAAAAATGAAGGAACATTTACACTTGAGTCTGGACAGTTGGTCACCCTCGTTCATCAACCCATGTATGGCTACTCCTACGTCGCAGAAAGCATCAACAGTGAAAGGAACGCCAGCTTTACCATTAAGCAAGGTGTGCTGCATACGCAATATGGCAGCTTTGCTGTGAACGTGCAGTTAGAGAACAGCAGTTACATCAACGTCTTCAACATGACAGGCGGTGTAATAGAGGACAACGATGCCCATGGCGGCATCAGTGTATACAATGAACATGGAACCGCTGTTGGCAGCGGTATGAACATCAGCGGCGGAACCATCACGGGTAAAGAAGATGCTATCTTTGCTAGCGGAGTGGGTAATTTGACTAATTTCAAGGTTAATATTTCCGGTGGCGAGTTCAACGGTGATGTAGAACTCATAGGTGCCCCGCTGACCATCAGCGATGGAATCTTCAACGGCCATGTTATGGACCACCTCAATGGATCTACCCCTGTAGAAGTGACAGGTGGTATGTTTGCAAAGGACGTGTATACATTAGGGGAAAGTGGTTCTGTCACTAAGCATTTTGTAAAGGGCGGCTTATTTAAGTCAAAGACTTATGAAGCCTATGGATATACGACCAACTGTGAATGGTGCGATCCTGCCAAATCGCTGGCAGAAGGCTACTCCGTGATAGAGAACACCGATCCTGGCACACAGAATTTAGGATACCAATGGATGGTGGTGAACACGGTGGATTACTATGCAGTGTGCGCCATTGGTGACACAAAGTATTTTTCGGTAGCAGAGGCTGTGGATGCTGTTCCTGAAGACGGAACAGAGACCACCATCACCATGCTGAAAGACGTTGACTTCGCAGGTAACAATGTGGCCACCATCCCCGCAGAGAAGAATGTGGTGCTCGACCTGGTCGGCAAGACCATCACGCTGAATCCGACAGAGAATGCCGCCTCGCAGGTTCTCACCAACGAAGGCACCCTGAAGATTGTGGACAGCAGTGACGAGAAGAACGGCAAGCTGACCAACAGCGTGGCTGAGGATTGGACATATTCCGCCCAGATTATCACGAACAAGGGCACACTGACCATCGATGCCGGTATCTATGAGAACAACGCTCCTGGCGAATCTGAATTCAACAATTTCAACTATGCCGTGAAGAGCACCAACGCCTCCAATGCTTCGTCGCTGACCATCAACGGCGGTAAATTCACTGCAAAAACATTTGTGGTTGATCTCTTAGGAGAAAGCAGCAATGGTCTGAACTTCACCATGACCGGCGGTGAGATTACGTCGGCAGGAAAGAGTGGCATCACTCTTGGAACTACCGCTGGTTCAAAACCCGTAGGTGTCATCAATATTTCCGGAGGTACGATTACAGGTGAAGAGGATGCTATTCAGGCGGTAGCAAATGGCGATAACAGCAAACTTTCTTACGTGATTTCCGGAGGAACCTTTAACGGTAATGTGGAAGGATACGACAGCCCCATGACCATCACTGGCGGAACCTTCAACGGCCATGTACTCAACCTTCTCAACTGGAAAGCCCCGATGGAAGTGACGGGCGGTAAGTTCGCACTGGATATCTTCACAACAAAGCAAGGTGATTTTTCAGTCACTAAGAAATTTGTAAAGGGCGGTGTATTCAAGACAAAAACTTATGAGCATATCACTGGAACGACCAACTGTTCGTGGTGCGACGCGACCAAATCGCTGGCTGAAGGATATATTGTGGTGGATAACACCGATTCTGAGACGAAGGATGAATATCCTTGGACTGTTGTGAATGAAGAGGAATACAACACCGTAGATTTGATTCATGGTGAACCTTATCCCTATCCTCAAGGAAAAGCATGTAAGAAAATAAGGTACATCCGTAGCTTTGCATCAGCAGAAGTGAACCACTACAGATCATGGTATGTACCCTTCGATTACACAGTTAGTGAAGAAGACTTGGAGAAATTCAAATTCTACAAGATTCACATGATTGCAGGTTCGGATCAAGCCGGTGAGGTGAGCGATGTGACAAATATCAACATCTTCATCACTAAGGTAGCGGCCGGAACAAAGCTTACAACCAATAGGCCCTATGTAATTGTTCCTCTGGAAGCACTCACCGACCACGTGTTCACCGCTGAGAACATTGACAAAGTGTATGCAGAAGAGAATGGAAGTCGCATGCGTGTGGAAACAACACAGTTCAACTATGACTTCTATGGAACCTACAGAGAGTTTGGGGCAACAAAACCAAGAGATTGGTACGCACTGAACAAGAACGGCGCAATTTCTCCCAATGCAACTGAAGCTGCAAAACTTCAGTCTTATGTCTGGGCGCTGAAAGTGACTCCAAGAGACGAAAACACTGATTACAGTAATATCAGCTTCTCCTTCGTCGAAGGTGATGATACTAACCAGATCATGAACTACACTATCAGTGAAGACAACGAGATTGAAGGCATCTATACTGTTAACGGTATGAAGGTGGATGAGCCTGTCAAGGGAGTCAACATCATCCGATTCATGGACGGTAAAACCAAGAAAATTTACGTTAAATAATTTATCAAA
>ONDH01000057.1 GCA_900316505.1 uncultured Prevotellaceae bacterium | reverse complement strand
GATGTTGCTCCCACCGCAGGGCGAGGTTGACCAGAGCATCCTCATCACCATCGCCCAGTTCCTCGTCTTCGCAGCCACACTCTTGGGAGTGGACAGCAGGCTGGAGAAAATCCTTAAGAGGAGTGAAAAGTGAAAAGTGGATTTTAATTCATAATTCACAATTCACAATTCATAATTCTCAATTATCAATTCTCAATTATCAATTCTCAATTATCAATACCTGTTTTCTATTTGTTGGATACTGTTCATATTGATGGATGAAGGGGTCGCAGTGATGCGCCCCTTCATTTTTTCATTCCCTCGCAAAAGGTAAAATGGTAAAATGGTAAAATTTTTGTTTGAGCCAGGTTCTGAGGTCGAACACCGATGGCAGGATGAGCATCCAGACGGGACATTCATAAACAAATAGACATCCCCACAAATGGAACTTCAAACCGGGTATGGAGCTACGATAAAAGTATGAACACACCACTGGCGGCTATATAGGCATAAACTATGTAGCGGAAGATGCGGTTGGGGATGTGCTTGAACACATAGGCTCCCAAACACGTGCCTATAACGACTCCACCAATGCCGAAACAATAATCTGTCAGGACAGTCGAGGTCAGGAAACCGTTGTAGGCTCGAACGCCTGTCATCATCACGTTGCCAATCAGAAAATAGGTCTGCGCCATTGCCATATAGTGTTCCTTAGTCGGCTCACTCTGGATGAAGTATAGCACGGCAGGCGGGCCTTGCATGCCGAAGAAACCGCCCATCAGCCCACTCAATGTTCCTGCACCTACCTGCACCTTCTTTGTAGTCGGCAGCTTTATGCGCTGGCTAAACAGCATGAAGTAAATGCTAATCAGGATAAGTGCCACACCAAGGATGCCCCGCAAGATATGGTCTTCGATACGAGTCAGAGCGAATATGGCGATGGTCGAGACGATGATAAATGTCACCAGAATCGGCCAAAGTCTGTTCCACGTGACGTAGCCACGCAACCGCCATACGATAGCAGCAGAGGTCGTGATTGCCAACAGTCCTGAGAGGGTTGTGGCCTCGCCATAGCTTGGCAGGAGGAACGGCAGCATCGTCATGATGAAGATGCCGAAGCCAAAGCCCGTGGTGCGCTGGATGAAACTCGCGCCGATGCTCAGCAGGAATATGGATAGAACGATACTCACTTTTTTAATATTCGCTGCAAAGATACGAAAATTACGGGAATTTTGCCTATCTTCGCAAATAAATATGAATTAAGAAGAATTATCAGAAATCAAGAGGGAAGACATCAATCCTTGTCGCAACTATCTATACTTCTACTCCAATGGTGCCATTCTCGATGATTTTTACCATATTAGCCATCAACCAAAGGTTTTCCTAATTGACACTAACACGTCAACCCCTAAACCGTGAGAATGGAGATTTAATGCCTTGCGTGTGTCACAGAGAGCCCCACCTTGTCACCCTAATTCTCTCAAATCAGGGGATGAAAATCAGGGAACGTTTCTCTGATTTGACAGCAACACTTAAGACTGAAGATGCAAGAAATCTAAAAAAACAAATACGGGCACTCAGCATTCCATCATTTGTGCTGGGTGCCCGTCATGGTAGGCGTTGGGTGTGCGAACCTTTCGCCGTTAGGCAATTCTGATGCGCATGGTGCGCATGGGGTTCGTTCACTATTCAATGTCACTCATAAACTTGCCTTTGCGTCAACGGTTGTTAGTGGGGAGGGTGAATGAATACTTGCCGGGCGATGATACTTTCACTCCACCTTGTGGTGTTGTGGTGGTCGTCTGCGTGGAACGGTTCGTTGTTGGTGTTGACGTGGGAGACTCTATACGCAAATCCTGCAGGTAGTTACAGTCTGCGAAGGCTTCGGGATGGCAATACGCATTCTTACCGCTAATGATGGCTGTGGTGAGAACGCGGCAGTTGCGGAAGGCGTGTCGCTGTATGTTGGCATTGTTGCCCGGCACAGCTACCGATGCAAGCCCTGTGTTGTAGAAGGCATCCTCCTCGATACTGCGCACGCTGGCAGGAATGTCTACCGACTTCATCTTCGTCTGGTCAGCGAAAGCCCGTTTGCCGATGCCCACCACCTGATACGTCACGCCACTGTGCTTCACCACACTTGGAATCTTTACGTGACCGCTGTAGTTGCCTTTCAGTTCGCTCGTCAGTTCAACGGTGTTACCACTCAGAATCTTGTAGTTCAGTTTGTCCTCTGTGAAGACAAGACCTACATTGCCAGTCGTGCCAGCGTTCGAATAGTGATTACGGATGTCGTCCATGGAAATACCGAACTTCTTGGCACCCTTCTCAATGTCGAACTCCTGCACAGCCACCTTGCCGTTGCTGCCCACTGACGATGTCTGTCCTGGCGTCAGCCTCACCCTGTTCGAACCCTTCTTGCTCGTCACCGTCACCGCACCAGCAAACAGGTAGATGTTCGACTTTCCGCCCCTCTCCTCAAATGCCACAATCGTGCCATTGATGCCACAAACACATTGAGACATCTCCACGTCCAGAGATTTCCCCGCAGCCATCTTCTTGATGTTAGCCCACATGCTGCCCAGGAGCATTACAATTTTGGACTGCTCACCAGTATCCGTTTCGATGATGATGATACTCTCAGGTTTGATGACATAGGTGCTCATGTCCTCCAGTCCCAAGATGGCACCAGACTCCTCCTCCGTCTTGATTCTGTCGTGTTCGTAAACCTCGGTATCCAAATCCACAAACTCGTAAGAATCATCCTCCTCAAAATTACAACGTATCTTCACCTCCCCATAGAAATCATTAAATCGAATATGGCTGTCTATCTTTTCACAAGGTCCCTTTTCCGGCTCAGGTGTACGTACTACAGGTGTAGGCACAGACACAGGCACAGGTGTCGCATCAATGTCAAGGAAAAACGTCACCGTAATCCAGTCACCCGTATCACCTAGATAGTAGATGTTCACTTCGCCATATTTCCTTTTGGGGACACGGCTGCTGATCGCCTTCTCTTTGTCTTTACGCATGGACTCATCCGTAAGTGGAACGCCACTCATGCTGGGCTTATCGTAGTATCTGATGTCAAAGTAGATGATGGGGACTTTATTGCCCTTCACCTGTCGGCATTTGACTGTGATGGTCTTTCCTGACTCCACCGTTCCCTGATAATTCTGCATATAATTACCCTGCTCTGGTGTATTTCCCGTGTAGAGAGGCTGTTCCTCTTTCGTCACCTTCACCCCACTGATAGAGTATTCAATGGTCTGTCCCTGACGGGTGATGGTTCTCTTGAATTCACTCTGTGCTCCTGCCGTCCCTGCCACCATCAGCAGGACGAGGGTCATGATAATACTTTGAATTCCTTTCATAGTCGTATTGGTATTATGTGATTAGTTTCTTTCAATTGTCATTTCGGCTACAAAGATGCGATATTTATTTGAATCAACAAAAAAAATGAACCAAAAAAACGGCTTACCAGTAAAACCCTGTGTGTGGATTTGGATAAATCCCATAAATCTGCTGAATCTGCTTAATCATCCCGAAGGGATATGTCTTTATAAAACAACGTCAGTTCGGTATAAAAGAAAATGCTTTATTGCGGCAAACCGCCGAAGGTGCTTG
>ONDH01000060.1 GCA_900316505.1 uncultured Prevotellaceae bacterium | reverse complement strand
CAAATTATAGCGTGTTTTGACGATGTGGCAATGAATGAAGTGTGGGAAAGGAATAAAAACGCCCCCAACCATGAAGTGATGGTAGGAGGCGGAAGGGGGATTGTTAGAGATATAACATCATTGCCTTGAAGTCTGCAAGCTTGATGATTTTTGTCTGATTGTGCTGACCGAGGTCGGTTAAGTCGGCATCACCACTGATGATATAGTCAGCACCTATAGTGTCGGCTAATGAAAGCAGGTAGAGGTCTTTGGGATCACGGACAGCAGATGGGGGCACCTCCGTCTCTATAACGGTAAACCGACAGAAAGCATTGATGATGGCAAACAGATTTTCTACGTCGGAGGGATTGACACGCTTGCGGATTTTGTCACGACTGACTACATCGCGGATAACCTTCATACGTTACTTGGTGTATCGTATGGCTTTGACCTCGTCCATGATTTCCTCTTCGCTGAGGATGGGAGTGACAGGACGACTGCTGATGAAGCGGTCGAGAAGCTGCTCACGAGTCTCGGCCTGCCAGCCAAACTTGCGAATGAGTTCGCGAAACAGCGACCAGTCAACGGTTGGAACGTTCACATATACTCCTTGAATAGTTGCACTGTTTGTCATAATTCGTTTCCTTTCTTTATTCTATTCCGCTGCAAAGATACACACTTTTCTTCTTTTTCTCCAAATTTTTCTTTAACTATTTCTTTTTCATTCATTCACCAGCACTTTCCCGTCCGGCGTCATTCCCTCCACACTGATGTACATCTCCTCGCAGGTGGAATTGTTGAAGAACTCCACCTTGGCTTTGCCCTCATCATCGGTGGTGATGTCGGGCTGCCACCAAATGGTGCGGCGGAAGTCCGCCATGGGAGGTATCACGCTATAGTCCTCCGTCTTGAATGTGGAGGCCTGGTTGAAGCCCTGGAAGTAGGTGCGGCGGAGGCCTTTGTTGCTCTCGGTGTTGTACCTGGCATGGGTATAGAGATACACTCTGACAGCGTTATTCGTTTCCTTAGGGCTGTCTGGGACAATGTATAGACTTTTTATGTCACTCATCCAGAAGGGAAAAAATCTATGGAAACGAGCTCCTGAGTTACTGGAGACTCCTCCCAAGGGTTCTCCACTGGCATTCTCAACTCTATCTAAAGGAGTTCCTAAAATTCTATCCACTTCATCATCTATTGTTCGCTTTATGCTCATTTCCAATTTGTCAATTCCCTCATAGAGATCAATCAGCCTGTCTCCATTATCCACAATCCATTTGATGGGACGACCTCCATAAGACATTCTTCCAGATGTGGAGTCTTGGGGCAAATCCGAGCAGATAAACATTTTGTTATTTTGGGCAAGGAATTCGAAGATGTATGGCTCGGGCTCTCCTTTGTCAAGAATCTTTTCTAGTTCCTTGTCTATGTCATAATGTAATGTTGCATACTGTTTCCCATACGCTTCATTTTTATATTTCCAATCATCATTGGTGAAGTACCGTTTCTTTGCCTTTACCGTCACGTTCTGCAGCACATGGTCTTTCTGTGTGATAGGAATGAATTCATCTTCTTCCTCTTCCAACTCCTCGAAGTGATTCTTTACGAAGGCGTTGGGTGCAAGCGGATGAAGGATGGTTGTTTCAAAGGGTGTGATGTATTGTGCCTCTGGCGAGAACTGACGATCAATGCCCACATAGTAGGTCTTCGTCTTTTCCTTCTTCTTTCCATCCCTCGTCGTGTAGATGGACATCTTCCATTCTCCATCCACAAAAGGCATTTTGAAGGCATAGTTCCCCACAGAGTCCGTCACTGCATTTCCGATGAGGCTCTGCCCCTTCTCGTTGTAGAGGCTCACATACATGCGGACATTTGAAACGGGGTTGTGTTTGCGGTACGCTTTCAGCTGGCCGTTCAGATAGAATTGGTCCTCTATCGGCTGCGCCTTTCGGAAGGTATACCGTTCTGACATCAGCCTCCAGTCATAACGTCGCCAGCCCTGCGTCAGCATCAGCAAGTCGGCATTCTGCCTGTGTTCCTTGTCGTCCGACTCGAAGTAGTAATCCACATCGCGGATGTATCCCCTCACTTCGGAGCTTAGCAGCATCCAAGTCTTCATGTTCCCCTGCTTGCCGTTCGTCATCGTCTTTGCATCTATCGCTGAGAAGGACAGGTTGGCGTTAGGTTTCGTTTGCAGTTCCAATTCCACCTTGCCGCAGGGCTTCAGCCTCTGTGTGATGGCGGTGACCTGTATGCTGTCTGACTTGTCCGGCTTGGGGCAAATGAAGAAGAGCCTCTCCGCCATGATGGCACCCCTGCTGTCGAACACCGTCATCTGGTTCACCCCATCGGGCATTGCCTGCCTGTCCAGCTCTATCTCCATCAGGGGGGAGGCGGTGAGCGTGTCACAGCGGTAGATGTTCCCATTGTGCATGATGACATAGCCGAGCATGCTGCCACAGATGACGTCGCTGCATTGGAGGGTGGCAAGCATCTGCTCGCTCACAGCGTCAACACTGAGTGTGCAACCATCTCTCTTCGCCTCA
>ONDH01000061.1 GCA_900316505.1 uncultured Prevotellaceae bacterium | reverse complement strand
CCGCTGGAGGTCCACAATACTATGTGGTAACTAATGGAATAAGCACCAACTATAACTCTGCGTTCCTCACTTACTACAATGCTCTCAACACAGGAAAGATGCAATACAAGTTGGTGGCTGTCCATGCGGTGATTCATGAGGATGGAACTACGGCTAAAGGAAGTTTGAATGACGTGTACTACCCCTCAACCACATCAACTTTAAGGGTGCATTATGGTGAGGTTGTGGGCACGTTTACTGATGGGGATAAAAGTGCCTGGACTGTGGTCATCAAACACGCAACATCGTATGCACAGGCTGGATTTGGAGTTTATTTCAATTGCACGACAGGCGGTTCATTGAAGATGACTATTGACAAGGTATTCGTCCACACATCATCCGACTTTGCCGAACTCTACAAACTTGCACAGAAGATAACCAATGGCGAGGTAGAGGTTGACAATTTCTATGGGGTTAAGGAGAAGGAGGTTGACTTTGTGAAGAATGCCATTGGCTTGCAATCAATCTCTGACCTTGGCTATAACATCCTTGATTATGGTGCAACATTGCCTATTGATGAGGAAGGGTACAAGTATGCAAAGGAGATTTACGAGAGGTATAAGGACACACCTATAAGCAGTTGGGAACAATTATTTAAGAATGATGAAAAGTTGGTGTATCTGCCAATGCTCCATTTTGCTGACAATGTATCATCAAATCTTAGTCAGCAGTTCAGCGGTTGCCACAATCTGATATGTGTTCCACCGATGAAAATTCCAGAGACCACCGCAAACACCAAATCAATGCACTCACTCTTTGATGCTTGCTATAGTTTGAAGAGATTTGAGTTCGACATGGATGAATACCAGCCAAAAACGTTGACGGCAACTTGGCGAAACTGCCATTCGCTTGAATATATTGGTGCTTTGCCTGACTCCATCACAAGTTATTCTACACAAGTAATTAGTGGTTGTGAATCTTTGGAGAGGATAGAAAGATTGCCATTTCTCAATGCGACAAGGTTGGATTTGTTCTTTCTTTGCCCTAATCTCCGCTATGTCCTCATCACTGATTTTGGAAGGAATATCACATCTTGGAATATGTCTTACAATTGGGCTAATTGGGGCATCCCTAATGACAAGCATCCCGATGCCAGACAATCATTGGTTGATTCATTGCTGACCTACTCCTACGACAGGGTTAATGACCACGACAACCTCGGAACTGCTGGCACTACCTGCACAATTACTCTCTCTGCCAATTCCTATGCCCAACTCACGGCATCAGAGATTGAGCAAATAACCGCAAAAGGCTACACATTGACACATCCATAAAACAAAAAGCCACCCGACTTTCACAAGTGGGATGGCTTGAACATTTGTTGTAAAACATTTCAGATTGTATGATAGTACAAATTTACGGATTTTCAATTTAAAAAACAAATATAAATGGAAAAATTACAGGCGAAAGACAACTATTGGCTTACGCAAGCCAAGGACACCCCACTCATGGAGAGGGTGTTCGCCAAGGAGGTTGCATTGGGGGTCAACGATTCAAAGAGCAACTGGAAGCAGATAACCCACAAGGAATACTTGGATTTCAAGGAGCAGATTGATGCCATCCATGAGCAAGAGATGGATGGGTTTGCTCCGTTTGAAACCCCACAAGAAGAAAGCGAGGTGGGCAATGAATGATGCGAAGAAAAGGAACATACAAGGCACTATCGTGGCTTTCATCCTTGGACTCCTTCTCGGTGGTCTGGGCACAATCACAATGGTGGCGAGGGAACTGATGCAAGCCTACAAGTACGACTTTGACGTTGAATGCGATGACATTATCCGCTACTCCATCACGGCAAGTGTGGGGAGCGTGATACAGGTACTAATTCTTACTCTATGGATTCTATGAGGGACGTATTGGATATAGAGCTCATCCTCACTTATCTCGCTCCGAGGATGGTGCTGATTCTCATCACATGGATTGTGGTGCTCGCCGCCTGTCTTGTGGATTTGTGGAGCGGGGTCTCGACTGCCAAGGCGGTTCAGCAGAAGGTCTATTCGCACGGGTTGAAGAAGACCATCACGAAGTTCTTCGATTATTGGAAAGTATGCGCATTCGCTTGGATGTTCGACATGGTGTGCTTCACCTTCGACTGGTATTCCTCTCCCTACGCCTCGGTGCTCATCGCCCTGTGTGTCCTCCTCAGAGGTGGCGAAGCAGATTGTGAAGGCTGACAACCTCGATGATGCGTCAAGGGTCATCAAGACCATCGCCGAGCTGGTGTCAACAATCAACAAGAACGAGAAATGGAAAGAAGAGGGATAGCGTTCCCTCCGTCAGTAGTTTTTAGTTAGTTTAGTTAGTTAGAAGTGTTTTCATGACTACGATTTTTTTATTCGGTCAGACCGCCCGTGAGGGTCGCCTGACCACCCATTAAAAAGAAAGGAGGCAATTATGGCAACGATATTACTCATAATACTTGGAGCGGTGGTAGGTGCGTCCATCACCCTCTTTCTCGTTGGCGCACACTCCCACGAGTCGGCTGATTCCATCGCCTACACGGCATCTGCCCGTGCCAAGCGGATAATGGAGGACAACGGGGTCCACCCCCGAAAGGCGGAGAAAATCCGTGAGCTTCTGGAGAAGGACTTGCTTGCTGAGCTCACGCACGAATAAAGAAATCCCGCACCATCACTGGCACGGGACTCCGAATTTGTCATAAGTATCTCACGATTCGTCCTTAGCGCAAAGGTAGTGAATTATTTTCATTTTATCAATAAAATCAGAAACAATTATGGCTACATTCAAGAAAGGAAGCAAGGGAAAGAACGTCACCCTCATCCAGCAGGCGCTCGGCATCAAGGCTGACGGCGTGTTCGGAGTTCAGACCGAGGAGGCGGTCAAGGCGTGGCAGTCCTCGCATGGTCTCGACCCAGACGGCATCGTGGGCAGCCTCACATGGCAGTCACTCGGAATAAGGGAGGACACCAAGTGTGTTGACCCGTCCGTCATCTATGCCCCGCTGTCCTCATGCATCACCAAGACACCCGGACGCACCATAAAGTACCTCGCCATCCACTACACCGCTGGAGCCAGCTCCGCACCTGGAACAGCAGTGAGGATGAAGGCGGCATGGGAATCCACCAAGCGCGCCAGCGCGGACTTCGGTGTGGACGACAGGGACATGGTGCAGTTCAACCCCGACCCGCTGAACTACAGGTGCTGGGCGGTGGGCGACAAAAAGAACGCATACAGCGGAGGCGGTCAGCTCTACGGCAAGGCAACAAACTCCAACACCATCAGCATCGAGGT